>CAMVCZ010000004.1 GCA_947166105.1 uncultured Bacteroidales bacterium | reverse complement strand
CCGATAGCGTCAACATTGGCACCATCGTCGTAGTACAGCCAATCCTCGATAGGAGCGGCAGGCTGATCGCCCCACCACACCTTCACTTGGTCGGTTTCGGTAAGAGCTTCGCCATAGATAGGAGCACCGGGGGCGCAGCCAGGACCTTCAGGACCGAATTCGCAGACCGGGCAACCCATTGACCAACCATAGTTGTGGTCGGGCAGCGTCATTTCACCAGGATAGATCGGGCGGACGCAGTACTCGTGCTGGCCAAACTCGTCGATGTCGGTGTATTCGCGATCGTTAGGACCAGCGAAGGCGAGGAATTCACCATCTTGAGTGATCAAGAAGCCGATGATATCAACAACCGCAGGAGGAATGATGCTGCAGTCGGTGCTGCCAGAACCAGCGACCTTGCTGAAGTTGATGTTGCAGGTTTGGTTCGAGTAGTTGGTGATGACCAAGATGTAGTATTCACCAGTCTGAGCCGAAGCAGGAATCATGCAGTGCTCGGTGGGTTGTGCAGAGTAGCTGCAGCTGACAACCTTGTCGGAGGTCAAGCCATTCGGGCAAGGCGAAATCGGGTCGGCAAACGGACCCCAGCAGCAGAAGTCGATGTCGACGCTCGGCGTGCTGTACATGTAGATGTCCATGTCGCCCGGATCCGAAATCTTCATGTAGTACCAAGCCGGGTTAGGCGTGGTGTAGAGGCAGTCGTAGTCAGGACCAGGTTCGCCGCTACCAGCATTGACACCAGCCGGGAACTCGTACATGCCTTCATCGGTACAGAACGGATAAGCATCGGCGCAGAGGGCGTTGTCACGCGACATGGCGTAGATGTCCATCATCATGGAGTTGGTGAAGCTGGCGGGCAATTGGGCCTTGTAGGCGCGGGCTACCTCGGCGGCTTGAACCTTATCCATCATGTTGAATTGGTTGGCAGTGTTGAAGCTGAATTCCTTCACGGCCTCTTCGAGGTCGATGTCTTCGTAACCGGCAGCAGCGCTGATGATGAACATGCCGGCGGCTTCGCCGTTGATGACATCAAACTGGGCGTTGTTGTTCAGGTTGTAGAGGAAGTACACACGCTCGTCGAAGTTGGCGATGTCGGTGATGTTGAAGGCGTAAGTGCCGTTGCTCAACATGCCGCTTTCGAAGGCTTCGTAGCTCTTGGCACCGCTGGTCAGTTCGATGTCGTCGACATTCAGGATGAACTGGTCGCTGCAGTTGAAGTGACGGATGGCGATGTACTTTTGGCCAGCGTAGGCGCTCAGGTCAACAGTGTAGTTGTACCAATTGCCTTGGGCGCGGTTGTTACCGTCGCGGCCATAGCTCATGGCACCATTGCCCTTGGCGGTCATGGTCCATTCGTTCACCATCGTCCAGTCGCTCGTACCGTTGTCGGAGATAGCCACGCCGAAGTGGTCGGCAGGATAGCTGGCATCCTGAGCGCAAGCCCAGAAGCTGAAGGTGCTACCGGCGGCGAGGGTCACTTGAGGCGAAACGAGGTAGTTGTCGGGATACAGCACTTGACCAGTACCGTTGGCCCAAGAACCGGAAATCACATAGTGTGCAGAGGCATTGTGGCCAGTACCGGTCAGGTCAACACCAGCGTTGTGGTAGTTGCCAGGAGTCATGCTCGAAACCCAAGTGTAGCCATCGCCATCGGCATCGACAGTGGTCCAGCCAGCAGGCATACCGTTGTCGAAGTTCTCGCTGAAGGCATCGCCTTGGCCCGGGCCGGGGCCAGGAGTGTCACCACCGTAGGGGTTGAAGCCGTGTTCAAACACCCACTCGATGTGGTTGCCTTGGTTGTTGACGCCGACAGTGACTTCGTCGACAGGTCCCCAGTGATCGCAAGGCTCATACACCCATTCAACAGGAGTGCTCCATGCGCTTGTGCCGGTCGAGTAGACAGCGGCAACCTTGCAGAGGTAGTGGTCGCCCTCAACGAGAGCAGCAACATAAGCTCCGTCGGTGGTCAACTGGCAGAACGGATGCACAGTGTTGTGGTTGTAGATCGGCACACCGTCGATGCTGGTACACAACACCTTGTAGTATTCAAGGTGACGGTCTCCACCATCCTTGGCGCCAGCGGTCAGTTCGATGTCGTCGACATTCAGGATGAACTGGTCGCTGCAGTTGAAGTGACGGATGGCGATGTACTTTTGGCCAGCGTAGGCGCTCAGGTCAACAGTGTAGTTGTACCAATTGCCTTGGGCGCGGTTGTTACCGTCGCGGCCATAGCTCATGGCACCATTGCCCTTGGCGGTCATGGTCCATTCGTTCACCATCGTCCAGTCGCTCGTACCGTTGTCGGAGATAGCCACGCCGAAGTGGTCGGCAGGATAGCTGGCATCCTGAGCGCAAGCCCAGAAGCTGAAGGTGCTACCGGCGGCGAGGGTCACTTGAGGCGAAACGAGGTAGTTGTCGGGATACAGCACTTGACCAGTACCGTTGGCCCAAGAACCGGAAATCACATAGTGTGCAGAGGCATTGTGGCCAGTACCGGTCAGGTCAACACCAGCGTTGTGGTAGTTGCCAGGAGTCATGCTCGAAACCCAAGTGTAGCCATCGCCATCGGCATCGACAGTGGTCCAGCCAGCAGGCATACCGTTGTCGAAGTTCTCGCTGAAGGTGTCGCCATTGCCGCCAGGACCAGGAGTCGGGTTGACAGGCACATCGGCACCATCCCACATGGCCCAGCCAGTGCGGGAGACGTAAACGTTGCTCACACCGTTGAGGATTTCGATCATCACATAACGGAGGTGCATTTCGGTCAGCAGGTTGTTCGGGTAGTCGAGGAAGTTGATGCTGTCGACGATGGTTTCGTAACCTTCGTGTTCAACAGTCACTTGGTAGACACCACGGCGGAAGCTGTCGAAAGCATAGTAGCCAGTGCCGTCCAAAACGATAGGAGCAATCGGGTAGGCAGCTTGTTCAGCCTCATTGTAGTTGGTGAAGGTCACCACAGTACCTTCTGGGCTGTCGGCGCTGTTGAGCAACACGGTGACGTCAGCATTGGTCAGGTACATGTCCTTATCCAAGCAGTTCGACCACACGATTTCGCTCTCGCGAGGCTCTTGGATCGGGTTGTTGCCGCCAGGACCAGGAGTCGGGCTGCTGCCACCATCTCTCAGTTCGTAGATACCGATGAGGTTCGGGCTTTGCTGGAGGTTGCCGAAGAAGGCCACCTTGCCGTTGTATTCGCCAACATGGCAACCGCCACTGGTACCGGCATCGAAGCCAGGAGTGACTGAGAAGTCGAACACAGTACCAACAATAGCGTTGGAAGCAATGTCATAATCCCAAACCATGTTGTTGCTGTTATCGAAGCAGTAAACATGCTCAACATTGTTTTCATCCTTGTAGTAGGCAACATCGGAAGCACTGCTCGGAGCAGGACCGGCAGTCACGATGGCACCAGTACGGTCGATGAGCGTCAAGTTGCCGCTCCAGTTACCAACAACCCAGAAGCCGTCGCGCACAGGATCGTAGGAGATGCAACGCATGGCACCATAAGGAGTGGTGAAGGAGCCAATCAAGGTGTGGTTGTTCAAGTCAACGCAGTAGACAGTGTTGGTATTGGCAACACCATAGACATACTGGCCGTCGAAGGTCATGCCACGGAGCGTGCCGCAGCCAGGAATTTCGAAGCCTTCAATCATGTTGCCTTGCATGTCATACTTGTAGAAGTTGTGAGCAGCAGAAGCATAGCCCCAGTTGGAGGTGTAGATGTATTGGCCATCGGTGACCACGCCATATTGGGCGGCTTCGGCGGCATAGAACGTATTCATCAGATCCCAAGGAGCACGGATGCCATTGGTTTCGCCAGCAACGGGGTTGGTGGTGTTGTCAGCGGTCAGGTCTCTGACAGCCATAGGAGCAGCCCAAGTGATGGGGCCTTCGATTTCTTCGCCACGGTTGCCCATGTAGACGCAGCCAACGCCCCACTTGTAGACACCAGCGGGAACATCCGGCCAATAAGTATCAATGTAAACGGTATCGGTCACTTCGCTGGCAAGGAGAACGGTGTTTTCCTCAGTGTAAGGACCATCGTTGTAGCAGTTGGTACGATAGATGCGATAGTATGCAAAGGCACGGTCGTTGCCAGCCTTGGCACCGGGTTCGCCGATGGTGATGTCGTCAACATCGAGGTAGAACATATCGCTGCAATTGAAGTGACGGATGGCCACATAACCCATGCCACTGTAGGCACTCAGGTCGACGGTATATTCATACCAGTTGCCTTGTGCGCGACCGCTGCGGCTTTCCTTGACGGGCTTGCCGGCAGGAGCAGCAACGCTCTTGGCGCTCATCGTCCACTCTTGGACGGTGGTGAAGGAGCTCGGGTTGGTGTTGGTCGTGGAAACGGCAACGCCGAAGTGCTCAGCAGCGTAGTTGGCATCTTGTGCGCAAGCATAGAATTGCACGATACCACCGAGTTGCACTTGAGGCGAAACGAGGTAGTTGTCCGGATAAAGGACACCAATGCTGTTGTTGTAGCTCTGTGAGAAGACGAAGTCAGCCGAACCATTGTGGCCAGCGACACCGCTCATCAGTTCGCTACCGACCATCCAGCCGTAACCGTCGCCGTCGGCATCGACAGAAGTCCAGCCCTGCATGGTGTGGTCTTCAAAGTCGTAGGTCATGCCAGGAACGGCAGGGGCGGGTTGCTTGTAGAAGGTGATGTAGTCGACATAGAAGCAGTCGTCATTGCTGTTGACGCTACCGTCCTTCGTGTATTGCCACTGGAAGGTGTGTGTACCAGCGGTGATATCATAGGTCTTTTCAACCCAGTTGCCAGCGCCAGTGAAGCTACCCTTTTGGACACCGTCGATGTAGAAGTAACCGTAGTCCCAGTTGTTCTCGCAAGAGATTTTGCCGAAGAAGCTCATCAAACCGTCGGCGGGGATGTCGACCGTCACGGTCATGTTGCTCACCACGTTGGCCACGCCAGCGCCGCCGCTCTTCATGCAGTAGGTGCCTTCATACGGGTTGTTGGTGGTAATGGTCCAAGGATAGGTGGGATCGATCTGCCAATCGAACAGGCTGAAGTCGCCAGTCTCGAAAGGCTCGACGATTTCGCTGCCAGGCAGGCCACAGCCCCAGTAAACCTTCACATACGGAGCATTGATGTCCGTTGAGTCGGGATAATACTGAGCGATGACGGCGCAGACGGGATCGAAGTTCTCGTCAAGCACATAGTCGACAGGGCTTGTGGTGGTGTTGTAGGTGATGGCAATCGGGTTGCCTTGGACAGGAGCGGTAATGGTTTGGTAACCATCCTTGGCGGCCTGGCCATTGTAGTTACCGGCATACACAGCGCCGCTGTAGGCACCTTGTGCATTGGTCGTGAAGGTGTAGGTGTGGCTGACACCATACTCGTCTTGACCTTGCATCGTAACGGTGGCGCCAGCGATACCAGTGGCACCGTCTTGCTCGTAGACGTGACCTTCCACGTTGCCACGGCCCGAAACTTTCACGTTCACCATGTTCGAGGGAGCGCTTTCACCTTCGTCATAGAAAGCGGTCACATAGTAGGTGTAACCATCGATGTTGTAGGCCAAAGGTCCATCGGTGTAGGTGGTGGCGTTGATGTTGTTCATTTGGGTGCTGCCAATCATCTCGAAGTTCACGCCGTCGGCGGAACGGTAGATGTTGTAGGTACGATAGGTACGGTCGGCAACAGCAGTCCAGTGCAGAACGACGCTTTCATCGTTGAAGATGGTTTCGTCTTCAGCATAGAGGTTCTGAGGGATGTTCAGGTGAGTGGTGAAGCCCCAGATTTCGCCAGTGGTTTCGCAGCTTGCATTGCGCTGGTCGACACACCAGAAGTAGTGCGTGTTGTTGAACAGGTTGGACACAGTGTAGCTATTGGCAAGGTCGCTCGTCCAGTCGACGAGGACGTCTTCGCAATAGTAGGTGCGGCCATAACGCACACGATACTCAGTGGCATAGGGGTCAAGCTGCCAACGCAAGGTGACGCGGGCAGGCTCCACTTCATACTCGCCATCGGCAGGCACCGGGTTGGTGGCCACTTCCGGGCAAGGCATGTTCTCGGCGTTGATCGTGACCTCGAAGTCGGGGGTCGTCGAAGAAGCAACCAAGTAGTAGGTGCCAGGAACCACGGGCAGGTCCTCGATGACGGGGCCGGCGCTGTATTCAAGCATGGTGACGTCGCGGCTGCGGTCGGCCTTCATAATGATGTTCGGGCGGGCAGTCTGGCTGCGGGTCAGGTTGTAGCTCGTGGTTTCCACATCATACGGAGCACTGTCCGTGTAGAGGTAGCCCATGCCATAGAAGCCCGGGTTGTGGGCTTGCCATTGGATTGAGCTGGTCCATGAACCGTTGTTGCGCTGGCAGAGGATGAGCACGTTGCTCGTGCCGTCCCATGCGAAGGTGCCTTGGTTGAAAGCGAACTCGATCCACTCCGTGGGGGTAGGATTGAGAACGTTGCCTTCATAGACGAGGGTCATGCCAGTAGCCAAAGGAGAAGCGGCGTTCACTTCGGTGTCGGTCACATTGGCCATCCAGATCTTGATGTTGTTCTGGTCTTGGCTGATGCTGTTGGTAGCATAGAAGCTCAGGCTGCTCATCGGGGCTGTGGTGGCACCGGCCTCTTCAAGTTCGGCGGCGGTGTAGAGCGCAGTGGCGATGCTGTAGTTATACAGAGAGTAGAAGGGGAAGTAACCAGTAGTGTTGGTGCCTTCACCAATCTGGGCTTCGAAGGGCTGGCCGCTTGCGCCGCCAGCAACAATGCCAGTGTAGTTGTTGTCGGCCATAGGACCACCTTGACCGTTGAAGTCGCTGGTGTAGAGAGCGACCTTGCCGTTTTCACCATAGGTGACAGAGGCGCTGATCATTTGGTCTTGATCGATGACGAGTTTGTAGACGGCATCGTTGCCTTCCGGAATTTCGGGGAAAGGCAAGGTGTAGTCGTTGTGAAGGTTGGTCATCGTGGCAGGCACATTGACGTAAGGATAGCTGGTCACGTTGGCAGCCAATTCCCAAACGTCGGGAGTGGCGGGGGTGTAAGGTTCGGCCACAACATCCCAAACGCGGGCGGCGCGGCCACCGTAGATGGCCACCATCTGCCAAGTGGTGATGTCGGTGCTGCCAGTGGTGAGGGTCACTTCAACTTCCTGATGACGAGCCATGTGGAAAGGCGTCTCAGGCTCCTCGATGGTGAAGTACACATGGGGAGTGAAGTCGAGGTCGGTCACATTGATGGCGGGGCCGTCGTTACGCAGGCTGAAGCGGAAAGGCTCCATCCAGCAGCCGTTCGGGCGTGCGCCAACAGTGATGGTCTCGACAACTTCACCGTCCTGAAGGGCGACAAGGCCGGCTTGTCCGCCACCACCAGAGATGGTCATTTCGAGTTGGAGTTGGTTCTTCACGTTCAAACGGTTGTTAGCCGTGTAGGACGAGGGATTAAGGGCGTCATAGTCGGTGGGGTCGCTGTACACGTACATCGAGCAGTTGCTGGTGCCGGTAAAGACACGGCAAGCAAGACCGCTGCTCCAAGCGAGGTTGGCATCGACGATGAGGCCAAGATTGCTGGTGCCATCATACGCAAACGGAGTGTCGAGCGTGATGGTCGTCCAGTCGCCAGCAGTGAAGGTGACAGTACCTTCAAACACCTTGTCTTCCGACACGGCAGTGATCCAGTCGGTGGTGCTGGCAAATTCAGACTTACTGGTGTTCACCATGTAAATCTTGATCAGAGGAGACTTTTCTGTTCCTCCATTGTAGAAGGCAATGCTGTTGATAGTGCCAGCAGTGCCAATCTCATCAGCAGTGTAAAGCTGCTGTGAGAGCGTGTTGTTGTAGAGCGAATAGCAAGGCAAATACGAGTTTGTCGTAGTTGACCCATCTACTCCTACTTCAACAAGATCCGCCTTTGCCACACCTACGAAGGCGAGCAAAAGCGTCATCATCAAAGAAAAAACTTTCTTTTTCATAATGAATAGATTTGGTTAATAAATAGGTGAATTATAAAGTTTCTTGGGGTAAAAACGGCTTTAGCCCCGCTACCTTTGGCAACGGTGGCAACTTTTTTCCTAAGCATGGAATGTTCCTTCGAATGCATAGTAAACGCGTTTATTTTAAATGTCGACACCTATATGACTGATAACTGCAAATTTACCCTTAGTAAAATTCGGAATTTTTTTGAAATACAGTGTAAAAAATTGGTAATCAGAATAAAAAGAAAAGATCTATATACAATGGACATGTGTATCTTGCTGGATATTTTATATTTTTGCGCCTGCAAACCAAGAATGTAGACATGAAATTCATCCACACCGCCGACTGGCACATAGGGCAGGACTTCTACCATTACGACCGAAAAGATGAGCATCAGCATTTCTTCCGGCAATTGGCCGAACTTGTCGCCCGCGAGCAACCCGACGCTTTGTTGGTCAGTGGCGACATTTACCACACTTCCATGCCGTCCAATGCTTCGGTGCGGCTCTATACGGAAAACATGGTGCGCCTGCACCAGTGCTGTCCCACTATGCGCATCGTTGTTACGGCGGGCAACCACGACAGCCCCTCACGCCTCGAATCCACCGGCGAACTTTGGAAAATGGCCAACGTGGATGTGGTGGGGAGCATTGCCTACGATGCCGAAAACGACCTTTACGACCCTAATCGCAACATCATCGAGATTCCCAGCAAGGGGTTCATTGTCGCTATACCTTATATTAATATTAATGAGCGTCATCATGCCATTTTCGCCCAATTGCAAAATGTGGTGGCCCAACGCAATGCCGATGGACTTCCCGTCGTTGTGATGGGCCATTTGGCTGTTTCGGGCTGCGACCTTTCGGGCCACGACCCACGTTTGGTTGGCGGGATGGAAAACCTGTCAGTCAATAAGTTGGGCGATGATTACGATTACTTTGCCTTGGGTCACATCCACCGTCCGCAAACTTTGGCCGATTCGCATGGTCGGGTACGCTATAGCGGCAGCCCTCTCCATGTCAGTTTCGACGAGAACTATCCTCACACGGTCAGCATCGTGGAGTTGGAAAAGCATGGCGCGACGCCGATTGTTCGAGAGGAACGTATTCGTCAACTAATGCACACTTTCACCGTGCCGAAGGAAACCCTACCTTTTGAGGAAGCCTTGGACGAACTGCTTCATTTCCAGCCTGATGGGTCGGGTTATGTGCGCCTCAATATCAAGGTGAAAGACTATGCCCCGACTAATGCCGAAACACGCATCCGCGAGGCTTTGGCTGGAAAGCCTGAACTGAAATTCTGCTACATCAGGACGGAATACGAAAGGCAACCTTCAGCGACCGAGAAGGCCCATTTCGACATCGGGCAAATCAAGGAAATCAATCCTTTGGACATCGCCTTGACCGCCTATCGCGAGCGTTTCGGCCAAGAAATGGACTCGAAAAAACAAGAAATGTTGAGAACAATAATAAACGAAACGATTAGCCCCGTAGGGGCGACAGCACAATAGGCAGGCGGTGTAATCCCCTGCCGAGATAAAACCAACAATATGAAATTCAAGCAATTAACCATACATAATATCGCCTCCATCGCCGACGCCACCATCCATTTCGACCAAAAACCCTTGGCCGACGAATCGCTTTTCCTGATTTGCGGCGAGACGGGTTCAGGCAAATCCACCATCCTCGATGCCATTTGCCTTGCGCTCTACAAGACCACGCCGCGCATCAGACAGTCGAAAAGCGAAAAGTATGTCGACGAAAGCCTGCAAATCATCAAGAACGGAGAAAACGAGGGCATTCAGGTGAGCGACCCGCGACAATACTTGCGTCGCGGAACACGAGAGGGTTTTGTAAGTCTTTCGTTTACAAGTAATAATGGCGAAAACTGCACGGCACGCATTGGGTTTGGTATCGTTGGGCGCAGCCAAAACCTGAAGCCCGCCGAGTGGACGCTCGAAGTGGATCGCGTCACAATCACCAAAGACAAGGACATCAAGGCCAAGATTGTGGACACGGTAGGCTTTGATTTTGAGCAGTTTTGCCGTACCACGATGCTGGCGCAGGGCGAGTTCACCCGTTTTTTGAAAAGCGACGAAAAGGAGAAGTCGGACATCCTCGAAAAACTGACCGGTACCGAGATTTATTCCGAAATCGGGAAGCGGATCTATGAACAGACGAAAGAGAAGGAAATCCAAAAGAAAAATGCTGGTATTGCGCTGGAAACCATCAATTTGCTTGATGATGAAGCCCTTAACGGACTACGCGAGCAACGGTTACAGGCCGAAGCCCAAAGCAAGGAAAAGGAGGCCGAAAGGAAGGGTTTGGAGAAGAAAAAGCAATGGTTAGAGAAGGAAAACGAACTGGTTGCTGCGGAGCAAAAAGCTATCCAAGAGGTTGGTGATTGGGAAAGTAAAAACATTGATAATCAGGTTGTTGAAGACAGAAAAATCGTGGCGCAATGGCATCGCACCGAAAAAGAGCGTCAGGCCGTGGCCGCTTTGCGCAGACTGAAGCAACAGGATTCAATGAATCGTGCTGAAAACCAACGACTTGAAAGAGATTTCAAGCGACTCATTTCGGGTGAATTGTTCCGAAACAATGAAATCGAGGCGAAGCAAAAGGAGATAAGCAATCTTTCGGCGCAATTGGAAGCGGAACAGCAATATGCAGCAATGTATGCTGAAAGTCAGTTGATTATCGCAAAGTTAGGGCAGCAACTCGACGATGCAGCCAAAGCAAAACAGTATTTGGCCAAAACCAAGGAGGAAGAGGCCAAACAGCTCAAATTGGAAAAGACTTGGCAGCAGAGGAGGACGCATTTGGAGGAAGTTGGCAAAGCATTGACAGAGAAGGAGTCCCTCGTGAAGTCCAAGCAAGAGGAATTGAACCAGTTGAATCCCAGGCAATTGAACCATGATTACCTGAAAATAAGTGAGGAGTTGAGGCTGGTTGAGGATGCCGAAAACAAGTTGAGAAACCACGCTCAGGCGGCAAAGGATTTAGAGGAGTCGAAGATTCGCGTTGCCGAGATTGAAAAAACGATTCAAGAAAAAAACACGGAACTTGAATCGTTGAAGCCGCAAATTGTTGAAGCACAGCTGGTTTATGACACGGCCAAAAACCTTTACGAAAAGACCAAGCTCAGCGTGGGCGACTATGCCAAGGCTTTGCGGCATGAATTGCAGGCGGGCGATGTTTGTCCCGTGTGTGGAAATACGATTGCCAGCCTTGAACACGATGAGGCTCTTGAACAGGCCTTGAAGCCTCTATTTGAGGATTTCAAGAATAAGGAAAGTCGACTTAATGAGTTGAATGACAATAAGAAATCCGTTGAAGCTGACATCAAGTCGCAGCAGAACAATGTGGTGACGGCAAAAAAAGAGGAGCAGAAGAAATCCGAGGTCTTGCAAGCAGCGAGAGCAGAGGTTGAAAAATCATGTGAAACGCTGAATATTGAATTGGATTTCAACAAGTTGGAGTCCATTTTGATTGAAATGAAAGGCGATAAAACATTCCGCCTTGAATCTTTGACGAAGGATTTGGAGATAGTTCAACTCAAACAGCAGGAAATCAACGACTTGAACAAGGAGAAGGACGAGTTGTCGGCACAAGAGAAACGAGCCAAAGATGCCGTTTCGGAAGCCGAGAAATCGCTTTCGGAATTGAAGGCTAACATCAAGCATTTCAAAGGGTTGGCTTCCCAAAAACAAACGGAGTCGGAACAAGTGTTGAAGGAGGTGAACGATAAGATTTCCTATCCCGATTGGCAGGGGGATATAAAGCAAACTATGCTTCGTTTAAAGGCTGATTCAGAGCGTTTTGGCCAATGGCAAAAGCAAAAAGAGCAACTGGAGTCGCAGAACGAAAAGGCGAAAATGGCCCAGAATTTGGCCCGGAAGACTTGTGGTCGCGTGAAAAACCTATTTCCCGAATGGGAAATTAGTCGCGAGGCGTGCCCAATCACCGATTTGGATAGTGCTTGGGGCAAGTTGCTTGAGGAAGCCACACAATTGCATGGGAATAGCACAAACGTGCAGAATCAAATCACTGAAAACAAGCAAATTATCGATTCGTTTTTGACTTCGGAAACAGAGTTAGACATTTCGCACTTGTCCGCGTTATCGGACTTATCACATTCGCAAATCAAGGACAAGGAAGATGTCTTGAATGGCATCGAGAAAGGTTTGCAAACGGCAAAAGGGGCTTTGGCGCAAGTGAAGCAAAACCACGAAAGCCATAGGTCTGACAAGCCTGAAATAGGGGAGGAGGATACATTGGAAAATATTGTTATCCAGATAGATGCAATCAAAGAAACCCTAATGGTGCTTGCGCGTCAAATGGGTGAAGTGGATAGCCAAATCAAGGCCAACGACAGCCGCCGCGAGGATTACAATCGACAGAAAGCCGCTTTTGAGCAGGCGGAAAAGGAATGGCTGAAATGGGACAGTCTTTGCAAGATTTTCGGCGACAAGGAGGGCAAGACGTTCCGCGTCATTGCACAGAGTTATGTGCTTCGCGAGTTGCTGGCACATGCCAATACCTTCTTGCGCAATTTTTCAGACCGATACGAGTTGGTGTGCCAAAACAGCCTCACCATCCTTGTCCGCGACTTGTATTATGGCGGCATGGCGCGTCCTGTCGACTTGGTTTCGGGCGGCGAGAGTTTCATCGTTTCGTTGGCCTTGGCTTTGGGCCTTTCCTCGCTCAACCGCAACAGTCTCTCCGCCGACATCCTCTTCATCGACGAGGGCTTTGGCACTTTGGACCCGACGGTTTTGGAAGTGGTGATGAACACCTTGGGCAGGCTGCAAGCTTTGGGCGACCGCCGCGTGGGGGTCATCAGTCATGTGGAGGCTTTGCGTGAGCGTATCCCCGTCAAGATTCTTGTGGAAAAAATAGACAATACCACAAGTCGGGTTTGCCAAGCCTGACTTGTGGTATTGTTTGTGTTACAATAAATTAAAGTGTGTCTTTAATGATGTTTGAAGCACCCGAGGTGGTGCTTCCCGTGGTGTTGGCATCGCCCGTATAGTGCAGGTCGCTGGCACCCGAAAGGCTGACGCGGATGTTGCCGTCGCAGTGGATATATGCATTGCTGGCACCTGTTATCGAGCCTTCGCACTGGTCGCAAACAAGGCCGTAACGGTTCTCCACGATTTGTTTTACAATATTGCTGGCACCAGTCAAGTCAACCTTGAGCATGCCGACTTGACCTAAAAGTTTGGCATTCGAGGCACCACTCAATTCAAGGTCGAGGTCATTGGCAGCCACATTACCATTGATGTTGGAACCACCTGACAAGTCCATGTCAATTTGGTCTGCCCAAATGTCACCAAAGAAATTAGAAGCCCCCGAAATACTAATATCCACCTCATCGGCATCAATGTCGCAATAGAAATTGGAAGCACCCGACAATTCCACATCAACCTTTTGACCTTCAAGGCCATACTCTGAACGAAATTCAGAAGCACCCGACAAATCGACGCTCGTCAAATTGGCATTGTGAGGAATGGTGGCCTTCAATTCGCCGCCATAAACGCTGGCCATAGGCTTGAGACGGATTTTCAGCGTGTTTTCGACAACTTCCACCACAACATTTGGCATGACATTCTCGCCTGCCGTGATGGTAATCACATCAACAGCATCGCTGACGGTGACGTCAAACGCATTGTGAACTTCAAGTTCAGTATAGGCTCCCGGAACGTTGAAATCCTTGGTAATAGGGTCGCCGGCAAACTTTTGGCAGCCGCTGAAAGCAAACAAAATCAAGGCTGAAAGGACAAACAAACACTTTTTCATTTTGACTTGGCCGCTGTTATATACCATCGGGCATCGGTTTTTGATTGGTTGATTGAAAATTGGTGCAAAAGTAAAGTTTTATGCCTTTCCGTTAAACATTGGAATGTGTTTTTTATTGTGTTTTTGGTTCTTGTTTGTGGAAAAACACATGTTTTTGCAGCGAAAATGTTGGCGCGAAAAATTCGCTCAATATTATAGAAAATTGTCTAATTTTGCAGCATATTGTGGCAAATCATCCAAACATGACCATCGACGACATCCAACGGCTGATACAAAACGACGAGACCCGCACCTTGGAACTGAAAAAGACCACAGGCGAGTTGAAAGACGGTATGCGTTCTGCCTGTGCTTTTCTCAACACGGCAGGCGGCTGGCTGTTGTTTGGGATTGCACCAACCACTTTACAGATTTTAGGCCAACAAGTTACGGAAAGCACACGCAGGGAAATCGCCCACGAACTCACCAAACTTGAGCCATCCATCGACCTGCCCGTTGAATATGTCGATATTCCTGGCCGCGAAGGGTTTCAAGTCATTGCCATACGTTTGGACGGAGCCTCTTTTGGTGAGATGCCCTATACCTACGACGGGAAACCCTATTTGCGCGTGGAAAGCACAACGATTGTCATGCCTCGCGACATTGCCATCTATGACGACCGTGTAGAGATTGAGAACACCGGCCATCTACCTGAAGAACTGACGGTGGAAACCATAAAAACCAACCATCAATCATTTGCACAGAACCCACTCATAGCTGATATTTTGTTCAAGACCACTTTCCTGGAAAATTGGGGCAGTGGTGTGAGCCGCATGATGGAAGCCTGCGTGGAAGCTGGTTTGCCCGAGCCCAGATACGGAACAAACGGATTGTTCGTTTGGATTACATTTTATCGTACAACCTCAAAACCGTACAACCTCGAAAACCGTACAACTTCAGAAACCGTACAACCTCGAAAACATACAACCTCGAAAACACATAACCTCGAAAACGCACAACTTCAAGAACATACGAGCCCACAACCCCACAACCCCACAACCTCAAAACCTCAAAACCGTACAACCTCAAAACCGTACAACCTCAAAACCGTACAACCTCCTCCAAAAAGAAAAAACGTTTGATAATACTGTTTTCTCTCATTGGAGACAAAGGAGCAAATCTGAAGACTTTGATGGATAAGATGAAACTCAAACATAGACAGAACTTTTTGAACACCTATATCAATCCAAATGTTGAGGAAGGCAATATCGCCATGCTTTACCCCGAAAAGCCCAACCACCCGATGCAGTCATACTATCTGACACAAAAAGGCCGGGAATTGCTTGAAAAACTATTGAAAGAAGAATGACCAAATTAAATACCATCATGAAATTCACCCCCTACAACCACACCGAAGCTGCACTCAATGAGCGTATCAAGCTCATTATCAACGAAGAAAAGAAAAAAGGCCACGAAAAGGAAGCCTTAAAAGCCATCTTCCAAAGCATCGACTTTACTACCCTTGAAGCCTTCGACAACGAGGCCAAAATCAAGGATTTCTGCGAAAAGGCACTGGCTTTCCCGAAACAGAAGCCTCACCTCAGCGTGCCCGCCATCTGCATCTACAGCCCGTTTGTGCGGCAAGCCAAGCAGCTGTTGGCTGGCAGCGGCATCCGTGTGGCAACCGTCGCCTGCTGTTTCCCTTCGGGACAAATGCCTTTCGACCTGAAAATCAAGGAGGTGGAGTATTGCGTCAATGAAGGGGCGGATGAGGTCGATATGGTCATTTCGCGCGGCACTTTCCTTGCCGGAAAATATGATGAGGTCTTCAACGAAATCAAAACCATCAAGGAAACCTGCGGCGACAAGGCCAAACTAAAAGTCATCCTTGAGACGGGCGAACTGAAGACCGTGCAAAACATTCGCAAAGCCAGCGAATTGGCCATCCTTGCCGGCGCCGACTTCATCAAGACCTCGACGGGCAAGGTGCCGGTGGCCGCCACGCCTTTGGCCGCCATCGTTATGATCGACACCATCAAGGAATACTATGAAGCCACGGGCAAGAAGGTCGGCTTCAAGCCCGCCGGCGGCATGAAAACGCCCGACGACGCGCTCACCTATTATTATTTAGTGAAGAACATCCTCGGCGAACAGTGGCTCAACCCGAACCTCTTCCGCGTGGGCACGAGCCGCCTCGCTGGACTCATTTTGGAACAAATTTATTAATCACAAAACTCACAAAACTTGGCAAAACTCCAAAGAAAACGTGGGCGGCTCCACAACCGTGTCGCCGCCGGGAAGCAGCCGGTTGGCGTGCTTCCCACAACCTACAAAAATGGTTTTGAGGGTTTTGCAGGTTTTGTGAAATAAAAAACAGACAAATATGGCAACAATCAAAGGAACTTACAAGGGCAATCTCCGCAATGAGATGACCCACGTGCAATCGGGCGCGACCATCCTCACCGACGCACCCACCGACAACCACGGCAAAGGCGAAGCCTTCTCGCCCACCGACCTCGCCTGCGGCGCTCTCGCCGCCTGCATGATGACCATCATGGGCATCAGCGCGCAAGGTCACAAATTCGACATCGAAGGCACGACCTACGAGGTGACCAAGACCATGAACGCCGACCCGCGCCGCATCGGGCAGATCGACATTGTGTTCAATTTCCCCGAAAAGGAGTACACCGAGAAGCAGAAAGCCCTGCTTTGGGCCGCCGCCGAAAGCTGTCCCGTGGGCCGCTCGCTGCATCCCGACGTCATCGTGAACATCACCATGAATTTCCAAGGCTGATGGAATACGACTTGCTGAAAGGACTCCGCCACAGCGAAAAGCTTGTGGTGGAGCATAAGGACACAGCCGCCGTTTACGGCTCGGGCGCATTGGAGGTTTTTGCCACTCCCGCCATGATTGCCCTGATGGAGAAAACCTGTTTGGAAACCGTTGCCGACAAAATCGGTGAAGGCAACACTACCGTTGGCATCGCGGTCAATATTAAACATCTAAAAGCCAGTCCCGTTGGAGCCACCATCCGCTGTGAAGCAGAACTCACCGAAGTGGACCGCCGCCGCTTGGTCTTTGAAGTGAAATGCTTCGAGGATGAAACCCTCGTTGGCGAAGGCATCCATGAGAGGTTTGTGGTTGATAGCGAGAAGTTTATGAGTAAATTATAGAACAATGAAAACAAACTACGAATTACACGAATTTAACGAATACTGTTATGTGAATTTTGCAGCCAAGGCTGCGAATTACACAAATTAGTTATACTCTTGGTTATTCGTGCCAATCAGCAACGAAGTTGCAAAATTCTATTCGTAACAATTCGTCTTATTCGTAAAATTCGTAGTTAAAAAACTGAAATACAATGAAATACACCTACAGAACCCAAGGCACTTGCAGCCAAGCCATCGAGTTTGAAATCGAGGATGGCATTTTGAAGAATGTGCAGTTTTACGGCGGCTGCAACGGCAACACGCAAGGCATCAGCGCATTGGTGAATGGCATGAAAATTGATGAGGTGCTCCAGCGTTTGGAAGGCATCCGCTGCGGCTTCAAGAACACTTCTTGCCCAGACCAGCTTTGCAAGGCCATCCGACAGACCATGAAGGAATAAATTCCCTCGTCTACAATTTTTCAACACGAATCTCGTTAATGACAAATAAACAACAAAATCTAACGAAAATGAAAAAACACATCTTAACCGTGGCAGCCCTGACGCTTGCCGTCGTGCTCACCACTTTCACCAGTTGCAGAAAACCCAAGGCCGAGGACAATACTCCCGCCAAGGAAGGCCTTTATTTGGGCATTGTCGGCTTCAACTCCGAGCTTTACACCATGCCGCTTGGCCTGCTCAACCAAGACACGAAGCATAATTTCAATGACTTCGTTACAGGCCTCACCATGCAAAACGGCACCATCCTTTATCATGCCGTCAACACGGGTATCAACAGCTTGGCCAAGGCCAAGATTCCGGAGAACCTCATCAATGTTTCAGTGGTGACTTTCACCGACGGCCTCGACCAAGGCTCCTATGTTTTGTCGGAAAACAACTACAACACTGGCGCAGAATACCTTACCGCCGTCAACAACAGAATCAACAACGAAATCATAGGCGGCACCAACATCTCTGCCTATTCCATCGGCGTGCGTGGCTCGGATGTGAACGACATCGAGAGTTTCCGCAACAACCTTAACAAGCTTTCGAGCGACCCCGCGCATAATGTCTTTGAGGTGAGCAATATGAGCGAAGCCTCCGAGAAATTCGCCCAAATCGCCCAACAGCTTTACAACCAAAGCACATTCTACAATGTCACGCTCAAGCTGCCGGCACAGGAACCCAACACCAAAATCCGTTTCACTTTCGACAATGTGAATAATGCCGACGACTCCCAATGCTATATTGAAGGCATCTACATCCGCAACAACGGCAAGGGCCAACTGAAAGACATCCAATATGTTGGACTGGAGAGTATGACTGGCATCACTGTCACCGCTTCCTCGGAAGGCATCTTTGATGTGTTCTCTTTCCAAAACCTCACCGACATGGAGGGCAACCAAATGAGCACTGACTTTGTGAAGGAATGGAACTGGCTTGAGTCGTCGGCGCAATGGCAATACAACAGCGAGTTCACTCCGTCGGGCAACACCGAAGTCGTCAACGAATACAAGAGTGCAATGATCATGCTCGTGCTTGACTGCTCCAGCTCGCTTGGCAACGACTTCACCAACATGAAGACCGCAGCCAACGGTTTCATCGAAACTTTGAGCGGGAATTACAGCGGGAGATAATCACCATTTATACCTCACTCCCTCCATCTCTGTCACCGTTCCGTCAGGGCAAGTGTGGACGGGAATAAAAGCAAAACTCCACCGAAGGCCGTTGTAGGTCTTCGGTGTTTTTATTTCCACTCGGTTTTCACCTTTATTCAGTTGAATCTGAGCAGTTTGTCGCATCCAATAGAGTTGCTCGTCGGTGAAGGGTTGTTCCTCTTCTGGCTTGCCCCAAGTGTTGAAATGATAGTCGTATTCTCCAGGTTCATTCCACGGTTTTGGTGGCAGAATCTCCTTTCCGTTCACAAAGCACTGGCAGCCACCTTCCCACCCCGCACCCTGCCCAATGCCGTAACCGTTGCGGTTGGAACGGGCGGGCGTACAGAAACCTATCCACGCCTCAATAATCGTGTCGCGTTCGGCGATGAGGGTGGTTTGCGCCACGGCCAAGGCAGTGTCACCTATATTAATAGCGTGCGTCTGACAGAAAGCATCCAAATCGATGACACCTCCGTAGGCCGTAAAAGCCTCGTTTTCATCGATTTTTACTTGCCATTCCATTTGTGAGTTGGCCACCCAGCGCATCTTGCCCATGTGGAAACGGTCGCGGTGGAGGGAGATTTTTTCCTCGAAATGAGCCAAACGCGATCCTGCCGTGGTCAACGGGCCGGTGGGAAGGTTTTCGTTCTCCACTTTGCCTGCGTTGCCGCCGTTCCAAAAACGCTCGGCGAAGGCCATCATGCCGTTAATCATGCCATTGTGCAGCGCAATGTTCTCCTTCTTGTCGACGCGGACATCGTTCCAAAGGCAGAGGATGCCGCCCAAAGCCTTGGTCGTGTCGGGCGTGGCTTGCGCGGCTGCCGTATGCAGGAAACAGCGGCTCGTGAACAACATCGGGTCATAATAATTCAGGTAGCCGACAAAGGAATCCAAATACTTCCCCGCCTTTTCGGAAGCGGCGGCGTTAGAGCCTGCGGCTTCGTTCCAAATCTGCCGAATGACCTTGTCGGAGGCGGGCAGACCCGGATCCCAAGCGATGGGTTGGCGGTCGTATTTAACCATCAGGTTTTCAATCCATTGCATAAATCCATTCGGGTCTTCAATCCAAACTTCATCGGAGCCGATGTGGAAATAGGGGCAGTCGCTTTTAGGAATTTCCGAGAAGAACTCTTCGAGGCATTTTTCGAGCACCATTCTGCCTTCCTTCGAGTCCATCGTGAAGCCGAAAGTAGCCTTGAAATAGGTGGAATGTCCGGGCATATCGATTTCGGGAACGACCGTAATGCCGCGTTTCTTGGCGTAGGCAATCACCTCGCGAATTTCGGCGTATGTGTAGAACTTGCCCTCGTCGCGACCCGGCCTTTGAAACTGAGGATCATTGAGTTGCGGATAAACCCTACACTCGATGCGCCAAGCAGGATAGTCGGTCAAATGCCAATGGAAATAATTCAATTTGTAGAAACTCATCAGGTCTATCGTTTCCTTCAACATACTGACAGGCTGATAGTTGCGCCCCGTGTCGTGCATGAATCCCCGGAAAGGGTATGCCGCCCAATCGTGGACTTCCACATTTGCGATGTAGCCGTTTTCGTCCACTAATTGCGTCAAAGTACACTCTGCCCAATGTCGGTTGCCCGCAATGGTGGCCATGCCGCATTTCACCGTCAAACGGTACTCGTCGGGATGGTCGAAGCGGGTAGTAGTGTCCGTTTCAATCCCTGTCAACTCAAATTTTTCATCTCCAAGTTGTTGAAACTCTTTCGGTTCTGGGATGACAGCCGTTGTTGTGACTTGGGCTGTTCCCCCTTTCAAAAATCCCGAAAAAACCAAGAAAACCAGCAAAAAACGTCTCATAAGCATCTTTTTTTTGGGAGGTAAAAATACAGATTTTACGGTTTGGTTGAAACAATTTCGTTTTGTTTGCTAATTTTGCCGCTAAAATCTACCACTCATGCGCCACTTTTTAGAATGTTTCACGAGCAGGGGATATGACTATAATTTTTATATGACAAAAACATTTGATTAACAACAAATTGCAACATGAATAAGAAAGAATTGCGTACACAAATCAAGGCATTGAAAAAACAGCATACCAAGGAGCAGCTTTTAGAACAATCGGAGAAGATTTTGGCCCGATTGGAGCAGCACCCCGATTTTGTGAAGGCCGAAAAAATCATGCTTTACAGTGCCTTGCCCGATGAGGTGCAAACGCAAAGTTTCCTCGACAAGTGGCATTTGCAAAAGAAAATCATCCTCCCAACGGTGGTCGGCGACGACATCATCCCCGTGGAATATGCCCAAGAAACGACTTTTGCCGTGGGAGATTTCAACATCTTGGAGCCTCAAAATGAGCCTTATACGGGCGATTTCGACTTGATTGTTGTCCCCGGTGTGGCCTTCGACCGCAAAGGCAACCGCATTGGGCGCGGACGAGGCTACTACGACCGATTCCTCAACCAGCATTTGGGCGTGAAGCGCATTGGCATCTGCTTTGATTTCCAATTGGTTGACGAAGTGCCAACCGAGCCTTTCGACATCAAAATGGACGAAGTGATTTCATTTTGAAGAAATTTATAGAAATATTTACCATAATTGCCGTTCATTTCGATTATTTACCTATTTTTGAGGCCTTAATTCAGAAATTTTCAACTCTATGAAAAAACATCTCACATTTCTCGTTGTCATGTTGCTTGGCATGACCTCATTGAACGCCCGTCCGGTTGACGTGGCACAAGCCAAACAAATCGCACAACAATTCGTTAGTGCCAATTTCAGCAACATTCAGGAAAACAGTGCATTGGAATTAGTCTACACGGGTGTTTCGACCCGAGGCGAAGCCTGTTTCTACACTTTCAACAAGGGCGAAAGTGGCTTCGTCATCGTGTCGGCTGACGACCGTTTCCGTCCCATCGTGGGCTATTCGGACGAAGGCCCGTTTGCGACCGAAAACCCCTCGCCCGAACTGATGTTCTACCTCGACAAAATCATCGAGGCGCGCACGAGCCGCAATGCCGTTTCCATCGACCGCACTGCCGAGGAATGGCAGAGTGTGGCCACCACGGGCAAACTGCTCTCGCGCAATGGTGGTCGTGGCGTGGACTACATCTGCACCACCAAGTGGAACCAAGATTCGCCTTATAACCTTTATGCTCCCGAGGCCAGCGGTGGCTCGGGCGGTCGCTGCTATGCGGGTTGCGTGGCCACGGCCATGAGCCAAGTGATGAAACGCTGGAACCACCCCCTGCAAGGCACGGGCAGCCATTCTTACTATTGCTACGGCTACGGAAACCAATCGGCCAACTTTGGTGCCACCACTTACCAATGGGATTTGATGCCCGACCGACTCGCTGGCGCCTCCCAAGAGGAAATCGAGGCCGTGGCTTTGTTCATGTACCATTGCGGCGTGTCTGTCGACATGAACTTCTCGCCCAGCGGCAGTGGTGCCAATTCGTGGGATGTGCCTTACGCCATCAGGCAATATTTCTCCTACACCAACCAATGCAGCCTCAAGAGCCGCGACGAATACTCGCTCACCAATTGGCAAAACATGCTCAAAGACCAGTTCGACATTGGCTGGCCGGTCTATTATTCGGGCTTCAGCAACGATGGCGGACACGCTTTCGTTTGCGATGGCTACGACGACAACGACCTCTTCCACTTCAACTGGGGTTGGGGCGGCAGCAGCGACGGTTGGTTTGTGATTGACGAAATCGACTATGCAGGTTGGGCACAGGCCATATTCAACTATGTGCCTACCGATGTCTATGACTATATGCCCATGCAACCTGAGAACTTTGAGGTGAACTCGCACGGCGACTTCGACTATTCCGCCACGCTGACTTGGACCAACCCTACCCAAAACATTCATCTCGAAGACCTGACTAACATCGACCAAATCGTGGTCACTCGCGATGGCGAAATCATCTATACCGAAGACAATGTGGCTCCCGGTGCCAACATGACCTTCACCGACCATTATTTGCCCACAATGGTGAAATACGCGGTCTATGCTGTCGTCCACAATGCGAAAGGCATTGAAGCCATCGACGAACAAGTCATTCTCGGCCCTTCCTGCGTCTGGCATATTGACATGGTTTCGGACAACGATGAGGGCTGGAAAGGCGGCCATCTTACCTTGGTCAACTCGGCTGGGGTGGAAATCTGCCAACTGACCACCCTTACCGCTTCCACAAGCACTGATTTTATGATGCCTATGGGGCATGTCGACATCATTTGGAATTCGCCCACTCAAGCCATTGAAAAAGTGCAGTTTGAAATCAAGGACGGCAACGATAACACTGTGCTTGACTTCGAAGGGGCGTCGTCCGACCTTAACAAGGGCTTGTTCTTCATTGCCAACAACCATTGCGGCAGCGATGCCAACCACAATGCGCCCATGAATCTGATTGCCGTGCGCAGCGGAAACGATGTCAACCTCACGTGGGATGCACCCAACGAGGGTCAGGTAGATCATTATTATGTTTATCGCGACCAGCTACTTTTCGCCGTCGCGGAAGGCACCAATTTCACCGACACTAATGTTAGTGATGCTTTGCACAATTATCATGTCACTGCCGTCAACGAACAGGGCGAATCCGACCCATCCAATTTCTGCTCGGTTTATCAAGAAAACGGCCTTTGCGAAACACCGACCAACCTTCGCTTTGAGATGACCACCAACACCAAAGTGAAACTGATGTGGGACGAGCCGCAAGACGAGAGCATTACCGGGTATATCCTCTACCGTCGTGTGAAGGGTCAGGAATTCAAGCGTATCAAGTTGTTGACCAAGACTTTCCACACCGACAACATCGGCACCCAAGAAGACCAGCGTTTTGAATATGCCGTGACTGCCTACTATAACGCTAACGATTGCGAATCGGGCTATGCACCCACGGAAAGCAATCCCGAATTGCATTTTGTTGAAGTCAACAAGACCATCATCCCGCAATACCTTGATTTCCAAATCCATCAAGGCAATGTTTTCTTGACTTGGCAACAAGCGACTTTGGCCGAAGGCTACAACATCTACCGCAACGGTGAGCGTATCGCTCAAGGCGTTACCGAGACTTATTTCTTTGATTATGAGGCTTCAATGCAACAAACCTATCGCTACACTGTGACAGGTTGTACCGCCTCCCTTGAGTCAAGTCCTTCCAATGAGGTTTATGTGGATTGGACAACAGATGTCAACGAAAACACTGATTATCAAGAAGTCAGCGTTTATCCTAATCCGACTGAGGATAAGGTTTACGTCGAAGCCAATGGTCTGCGCCAAGTCAAGGTCTTCAACCTGACGGGTCAGGAGATTCTGAACCAAACCGTGAGTGTCGGCCAAGTCACCATCGACCTCTCAGCCCAACCTCAAGGCTGTTATTTTATCGAAACCGTGACCGACCAAGGCTGCAAGACAACAAAAATATTGAAAACCAAATAAATAGATAGTATGAACAGATTCACAAAATGGGCAGCCGTCGCGCTGCTGTTCAGCATGGGCACTACGCTTGTCGCCCAAGAAGCCGATGAGAAAGAACCCGTTTACAAAATCAGCGAGACCGTCAACGTGAAGCACACGCCCGTCGACAACCAAGGCAGTTCTGGCACATGCTGGTGCTTTGCTGGTGTGGGTCTCGTCGAGGCCGAAATCCAGCGCATTTATGGCAAGGAATTCAACCTCTCCGAGATGTTTATTGTCCGCAACGCTTGGACCGAAAAGGTGGCCAAGTTTGTGCGTATGCATGGCAACAACACCCTCAGCCAAGGCGGTGAGGTGTGCGATGTGCTTTACATGATCGACAAATACGGCATGATGCCCGAAGCCGACTACAGCGGCAAGGTCATTGGCGAGGAACGCCACATGCACGCCGAAATGAACGAAGTCGTTTCGTCGGTGGCTCGCGCCATCATCAAAAACGGCAACAAGAAAATCTCCCCTGCTGGCCCCAAGGCGGTGCAAGGCGTTTTGGATGCCTACCTCGGCGTAGCCCCCGAAGAGTTTACCGTGGATGGCAAGAAATACACACCCAAGTCGTTTGCCGAGGCCTATCGCATTGACCCCGCCAACTACATCGAAATCTGCTCCTTCACTACTGAAGAATACAACAAACCCTGCATGGTGGAAATCCCCGACAACTGGACTTGGACCCCTGCCTACAACCTGCCCTTGGACAAGCTGATGGAAGCTGTCGACTATGCCCTTGAGCATGGCTTTACCCTCGGCTGGGCGCAAGATGTGAGCAATCCCGGCTTCTCGCGCAAGGAAGGTGTCGGCATTGTGCCCGAAGACCCGAAGGACGAGAACCTTTGGAAAGAAATCGTTGCCGAAAAGAAAGTGACTGATGAAATTCATCAGACGGCCTACGACAATTGGGATGCCGGCGACGACCACAGTATGTTGGTGGTGGGTATCGCCAAAGACCAAAACGGCAACAAATATTACAAAATCAAGAACTCGTGGGGCGATGCCGGCCCGTACAAAGGCTATTGGTACTGCTCGGAGCAATACTTGCGCCAATACACCATTTTCTTCACGCTCCACAAAGACGGCCTTTCAAAAGCCATGCGCAAAGATTTGGGGTTTTGACAAACAAAAATGCTTACCTTTGCAAACGATTTTGAATCTTAAATCTTAAATCATTAAATAACAAAAAAATGAAATTCAAGCATTTACTTACCGCAACCGCTTTGATGCTCAGCATTAGCGCCGTTGCTCAGCCGGAGGCAAAAAAAGACGAAGCCAAGGAAGAAGAAGGCTTCAAGTTCACCACCATTAAGGAATTGCCCGTCACCTCCGTGAAAGACCAGAACCAAGCCGGCACTTGCTGGTGCTACAGTTCGTTGGCTTTCTTCGAGGCCGAACTGCTCCGCATGGGCAAGCCCGAGTATGACTTCTCGGAAATGTACATCGTTTACAAGACTTACTTGGACCGCGCCGAAGCCGCCGTCCGCACCCACGGCGACGTGTCCTTCTCGCAAGGCGGTTCCTTCGGTGATGTGCTCTATGCCATCAAGCACTACGGCCTCGTGCCCGACAGCGAGATGCCTGCCGGTGCCATGCACGGCGACTCACTGTCGAACTTCAGCGAACTCTCAGCCGTCACCGACCCGTATGTTGCCGGTGTCATCAAGAGCCGCAAGATCCAGATGGACAAGGACGGCAATCCGCTGTGGAAGAAGGGCTTGGCTGGCATTTACGATGCCTACCTTGGCGTGCCTCCCACCGAGTTCACCTACAATGGCAAGAAGTACACGCCCATGAGCTTTGCCGAATCGACGGGCCTCAACATGAACGACTACGTCAACCTGACCTCGTTCACGCACCATCCCTTCTATGAGCAATTCGTCATCGAAGTGCAGGACAACTGGCGCTGGGGCCAGGCCTGGAACCTTCCCATCGACGAACTGATGCAGGTGATGGACAACGCCATCGACAAAGGCTATCCGATTGCATGGGGCAGCGACGTCAGCGAGGCTGGCTGGCTCCGTGGCAAGATGGCTGGTGTGGCCGTCCTCCCCGACCTCGAAGCCAAGAGCCGCGACCTGCAAGGTAGCGACATGGCCCACTGGCTCGGCATGAGCGCCGCCGACCGCAAGAAGGAAGCCCAAAACAGCCCCACCCCGCAGAAGTGGGTCACCCAGAAGGAACGCCAAATCGCCTACGACAACTATGAGACGGGCGACGACCACGGCATGCTCATCTACGGCACCGCCAAGGACCAAATCGGCAACGAATACTTCATGGTGAAGAACAGCTGGGGCGACGCCGGCCAATACAAAGGCATTTGGTACGTCTCGAAGGCCTTCGTCCGCTACAAGACCATGAACATCGTGGTCCACAAGGACGCCCTGCCGAAGGACATCGCCAAGAAATTGGGTATCAAGTAAATCATTGGTTTCCAAAAACGAAAAAAGGGAGAGCTTTTCATAGGCTTTCCCTTTTTTGTTTGAAAGTTAAGGTCCCTGAGCCTGTCGAAGGGCCGTTCAGTAATAAACCGGCGTTTCGACAAGCTCAACGACCTAACTATCTCTTAATCTCCTCGAAACCCTTGCCGTAAGCCCCCATCACGGTGTTCATCGTCATGAAAGCCTTGGGGTCTTCGTCCTTCACGATACGAAGAATCTGTTGCGACTCGCGCTTGTGGGCCACCACCATCAAGATGGGGCCTTCGTGCTTGGTGTACCAGCCCGTGCCGTTAATCATTGTCACGCCGCGCATCATTTCGGTGGAGATGCGCTCGGCCACCTTGTCGGGCTCGGCAGTGAAGATGAAGGCTTGCACGGTCTGTTTGTTGCCCGTTAAGACGAGGTCGATGCAATAGCTGCACACGCCGAGCACGACACAGCTGTAGATGAAATCCTCAATCGTGTTGCCCACGATGAAGCTGCATGCGATGATGACAATGTCGAGGATGAGGATGACACGCCCTTGCGAGATGTTGCGATACTTGCACACGATCATGGCAATGATGTCGGTGCCGCCCGTGCTCCCCCCCTGGGTAAAAGCCACGCCGATACTCAGGCCGGCCAAGCCGCCACCGAGGATGGCCGCCAGGAAATGGTCGCTCACGAAAGGCTGCATCTCGCCCGCCATCATCGGGTCGGTGATGAAATGCTGCAAGAGCGACATGAACACCGAGGCCATGATGATGGAATAACCCGTCTTGATGCCAAAGCCCACGCCGATGATTTTCAGCGCGATGAGCAACAAGATGGCATTGATGACGAACACGGTGATACCCGTGGAGATGCCCGTGCCCCAATACACCAAGGCCGCGATGCCGCTCACGCCGCCGCCCATCAGGTGGTTAGGGATGAGGAAGGCTGTCCAGCCCAAACACATGGTAAACAATGCAAAAGTGATGACGACGTAACGCTTCACCTCGGTCAGAACTTGTTTTTTGGATGTTTTCATAAGCAAATGATTTGATGGGGCAAAAGTAGGGATAATTTGGGAATGTGAGAGAAAAATCCACGGAAAGTCAGCGGGGCTTGCATTACAGATGTCTGAAATTCAGGAATCCGTTGTCGGGCTTGTCCCATTCTTGTTGCCCGTCGTAAACGACTTGGGTGAGGCTGAGGTTGCCACCCAAAAGTTTCCTCAGATAATCAAGATTGTTGAAAAAACCCGGGTGGAAAGCCGTGGCTGACTTGATTTCGTAAGCCTTGACCGAAGCACCTTCGTCCATCAGCAGGTCAACCTCGTGTTGCGATTTGTCGCGATAGAAATACAAGTTGCTGTCGAGGCCGGCATTGTAACAGGCCTTAAGGCGGTCGGCCACCACCATATTCTCGAACAAAGCGCCTCGCAAGGGCGAATTGGCCACATCACGGGCATCTCTGACGCCCAAAAGATAACAAGCCAGGCCAGTGTCATAGAAATAGAGTTTGGGAGTCTTTGTAAGGCGTTTGTTAAGGTTGCTGTGATAAGGTTGAAGCATAAAGACGATGTAGGAAGCCTCAAGCACACTCGTCCAGCCTTGAATGGTCTTGGCAGAAACGCCTACCTCATTGGCCAAACTGCTGGCAACAAACTCGTTGCCGATGCGTGTGGCGCAAAGTCGAACAAACTTGCGGAACAGGTCCATATCCTTGATGTTGATGATTTGGCGCACGTCGCGTTGGATATAGGTGCTGAAATAGCTGTCATAAACGGCCATTACAGGCCGACCTTTGCCCCAAATGGCGGGATAGAATCCCTTGTAAATCAGGTCATCGGTACTAATGGCATCAGCTGAGCCAATCTCCTCGATTGACAAAGGCAAAAGGCGCGTCAGAGCCACACGCCCGGCAAGCGACTGGCTGATATTTTGCAGCATAAGCCAGTTGCTGCTACCCGAAAGGATGAATTTCCTGCTGTCGTCCTCGTCGGAAACGACTTGCAAGGCGGAGAACAATTCGGGCAGATAATGCGCTTCGTCGATAATCAAGCCGTTGGGGTGGCTGCGAAGGTAGCCTTTGATGTCTTGCTGCACGATGGAACGACTTTCTTCATCCTCAAGGTTGACATAATCGTATCCGTCAAACGCCATACGGCAGAGCGTGGTCTTGCCCGATTGCCTCGGCCCCGTCACCGACAAGATGGGGAAACTCTTTGACAGAAAATGCAAATGGTTCTCTAACACCCTTTTATACATAATATGGACAATTTTGGAGTTAAACTACAGATTTGTCCGCAAAAATAGGAAATATATCGCAAATAACAGTTATTCATTTCGAAAATAATGGCAAAATAGGCTAAATTTAATAAATTTAGAAAATATAACTGCATAATTATGAAATAAATATAATTATTCTGTCCAAATCAGGAGTTAAAGTCGTGTTTTGGACAGTTTTTGGTGGATTTTATTGCCCCAATAATTTCTTTCCCTATTTTTGTACCACTTATGTCACAAAACGGCCTCCTCATTCGTCTTGTGATTGTAAAAGTTCCCAAGATGGACCCCGAATTTGAAAAGACATATCGCGACCACTACCCGAAACTGTTCAGGATTGCGGCCAAGATGCTGCAAGACAGGGAGGGCGCAAAGGATGTCCTGCAAGACGTGTTCACGGCGTATTATTTCGCGATGAGCAACGAGAAAACGCTTCGTATGCCACGGCGGGTACTATTATGGCGTTCAAGTGCTGAAGGATTGCGATGGGATGCCGTTGAGGTTGGTGAGGTTTAGGGCGGAGTGAGATAAAGCAGCCATTTACAAGTCCTCAATTATCCGCAAATACAGATATTTCAAAGATTTTGATTCTACTCATCTATTTTTATTATTTTTGCGGTGAGAAAAAGAAATAATATGCCAAAGAGAGCGAGCAAAAGAAAGACGGAGCAACTGATGATTTTTGTATCATCGTGTGTAGAATCGGCTGCAAGAGCAGAAAATGTTTCCTCTTCCGAAATGTATAAAAGGATGAAGCGGGTGGGGCTGATTGAGGGTTTCATTATGAAATGCTACGAAGGCCTCCACACTCAAAGCCGACAGCATGTCACAGAAGATGTTTTGGGTGCTCTCGCCATTTGGGAAGCCAAGAAAGGAGTGGTTGCCTAATGAAAAGAGTTTACCATGGCGGTATTAAAACCATCGAGCAGCCCTTGGTACATATTGGCCGCGACAACCTCGATTTTGGCAAAGGTTTCTATGTCACCGATGTCTTGAAGCAGGCCAAGACTTGGGCAACGACAAAGAGTCGATATTATATGGACGCAGTGGGCGTAATCAACCACTATCTTTTTGATTTCGACAAGGCTATCGCTGAGTTCCGCTATAAGAAATTTGAACACTACGATGCCGAATGGCTGCATTTCATAGTGGATAGTCGGAGCGGTAAATCGGTTTGGAAAGACTTCGACCTCATCGAGGGCGGCGTGGCCAATGACAGTGTAATTGATACTGTCGAAAATTTCATAGCAGGCTTGATTGAAGAGGAAAAAGCCTTGGGTTTGCTGTCACAACATAGGCCAAACAACCAGTTTTGCATCTTGAACCAAAAGATAATCGATACTTGCTTGAAATTCGAGAAAGCAGTCAAAATGGAAGGGAAATGAAATGTTGAGCGATTTGTTATTGTGGAACAAGATTGGCCGTATAGTTACGCTTCTGGCGGAACGCCTCGACATTTCCGGCGAGCGGGCCTTGGACATTTTCTACACCTCAAAAACCAATGAGCGGCTTCACGACCCATCAACGCTGCTTTACACATTCGGTGACTTGTATATCGTTGACGAAGTAATCAGGGAAATCCAAAAGTAGGGTTGCGAAACAAACAAAAATCCTCTGTAAACATTTGATTTACAGAGGATTTTCTTGTCGTACCCGAGGCCGGGCTCGAACCGGCACGGCTTTAAAGGCCAAGGGATTTTAAGTCCCTCGTGTCTACCAATTCCACCACTCAGGCACTTACACAAAAAATCCCGACTTCCATCGGGACCTTCTGGAGCGGAAAACGAGACTCGAACTCGCGACCCCGACCTTGGCAAGGTCGTGCTCTACCAACTGAGCTATTTCCGCCTGCTTTCAGCAGTCGGCATTCTTGTTCACGACTCGGCATAATCAAAGTAAACTTTGCTTCTGCTCTCGCTGTTCCAAGAATTCCGCCTTGGAGCGGAAAACGAGACTCGAACTCGCGACCCCGACCTTGGCAAGGTCGTGCTCTACCAACTGAGCTATTTCCGCTTTGCTTGCAAATCGGGAACCTTATCACTTTCGCTCAAGGTTTCCGCTTGCGAATTGCGGTGCAAAAGTACAACTTTTTTCAATACTGCAAACATTTTTGAGAAAAATTTTCTTTCTTTGTAGTTTTTTCGCTGATTTTGCGTCTAATTGGCAAACGATTCAGACCTTATTTCGACAAGCTCAACAGTCATGAAAGAGAAAGAAAAAGAGTTTACCGACATCGTGAAGGCACACAAAAACACCATCTTCACCGTGTGCTACCTCTTCTCGAAGAACCAGGACGAGGTGAACGACCTGTTCCAAGAGACGCTCATCAACCTTTGGCGAGGCTTCGACTCGTTCAAGGGGCAATGCGACGTGAAGACTTGGATTTGGCGTGTCAGCCTCAACACCTGCCTCACCGCCGAGCGCAAGAAGAAACGCAGCGTGGAAACCGTGCCGCTCTCGATGGACATCAACCTCTTCACCGACACCGATGAAGACACCCGGCAAATCCAGCAACTCTATCGCCGCATCAACAAACTCGGCGTAGTCGATAGGGCCATCATCTTGCTTTGGCTCGAAAACATGAGCTACGATGAAATCGGGCAAATCATTGGCGTCTCCACGAAGAACGTCTCCGTCAAATTGGTCAGAATCAAGGAGCAACTCAAGAAAATGTCAAACGAATAAAACGCAAAGCAATGGAAAACAAAGAATTGGAAGAAATGCGGGCGCAATTGGCCACCTTAAACGAAAAGCTGGAAAACGAAAGCATCGTTGACGAAAGGCTTGTCAGTGAAGCCACAAAAAAACACATTTCCGAATTGCAGCGGAAACTGATTGGCAGAATCGTCATATTCAGTGTGTTGTTGCCTTTTATTTCAATATATGTTGGACTATATTTCGGATTGTGGTGCTTGGGAGGCATCATCCTAAACATATATGTGTTTCGAGTAGTCCGCAAAGAAGAGACCGCCTCGGTTTCGGTGACGGAATATGCGCAACAAATCCGTAAGGCCTTGAAAACCTACAAAAAAGCCAACAAATTCATGTGGATTTTCTCCATCTCTTTCGTATCATTGTTTTCAATCCTTATTGCAACCTCCATGTCTATCGACAGTTGGTCATCAAGAGGAATAGAAGGAGCACTCGGAGCTATCTTGGCGTGTTTCTTAATTGTCCTCGTTTTGTTGGCAACCTATGTTATCAGCAAAGTGTATGTTACCCCTGATGTCGAACTGAAGTTGGAGCAGGTTTTGGAGGATTTGGAGAAGGACAATCAGGGTGCCTAACAAACGAAGTTTCATTTCAAATCCAAATACTTGGTTTTCATTGAAAAGTTGTAATTTTGCAAATTAAAACAATAGAAATATGGACGATGGAATAGGTAAAACGATAAAGCTATTTCTGCTTTGGAGCTTTTTGTATTTTGCGGTTGGAATTATCGGCGTTTTTTTAGGGCATATCTGTAAGAGCGAGGAAATCATGAAATGGACGTTGGCGTTGGGATATTTGCTAATCTCCATTGTGTATTTGGGCAAACACTATGTTGATTTGTCCTTTGGATGCATTGAGCGGCGTATGCTCTGGCCTGCGGTTGGCATGTCCGTTTTGGTCGCCGTAGCTAATTTGTTTGTGACGTTTTTTGTTGTATCCATGCTTGATAGTTATCTTTTTATGGAAGAAAGTGAATCTTTGAACAAATCAGACCCAAATCTATTTTCAGGTATTGCAGGAATATTACATAGCTGCATTATCGTCCCCATTGTAGAAGAAATTGGATTTCGTGGTATTTTTCTTGCAGGTCTGCTCAAGTCGAGGTGCCGTCCTTGGCTGGCTATCCTCATTACTGCTATTGTTTTCGCTTTGTTTCACATGTCTTTTGTGAAGATTATCAGCACCTTAGGATTGGGTATCATCATAGGTTGGCTCTATTGGCGCACAGGTAGCATCATCCCTGGCATCATTATCCACATCGTCAACAACTCTCTTTGTATCGTCTTTGCTTTCATAGATTTGAGTATTGAATCCCTTGCCATTTGGTGGGTCATCCTTGTGGTCTGCCTCTCTTCGTTGGCATACGGGGTCTGGTGGTTTTGGAAAAAGTCAATCAACGATTCAGCAACTTCTTGATCTCATTCAATTTCATCAAGGCTTCAACAGGAGTCAAAGTATCGATATTGGTATTGAGAATGTCCTCTTTGATTTGGAGCAACAACGGGTCGTCCAATTGGATGAAACTCAGCTGCATACCATCGTCGGCTTTCTTCGCGGCGGCCTTCTCAACATCTTTGCTGGTGTGCGACTTCTCCAAAACACTGAGCAGAGCCGTGGCGCGTTCGATGACCTTGCGCGGCATTCCGGCCATCTCAGCCACGTGGATACCGAAGCTGTGGGCACTACCGCCTTTCTTCAGCTTGCGCAAAAACACCACCTTGTTGCCGACTTCCTTCACAGACACATGGTAGTTCTTGATGCGGGCAAACGAGTCCTCCATCTCGTTCAGCTCGTGGTAGTGCGTGGCAAACATCACCTTGGCGCGACTCACGGGATGATCGTGCAAAAACTCGGTGATGGCCCAAGCGATGCTGATGCCGTCGTAGGTGCTGGTGCCGCGCCCGATTTCGTCAAGCAGCACGAGGCTCCGCGACGACACATTATTCAAAATGCTCGCCGTTTCGTTCATCTCCACCATGAAAGTTGATTCGCCCGACGAGATGTTGTCGGAGGCACCCACACGGGTGAAAATCTTGTCCACCAGACCGATACGCGCTGAAGCCGCCGGAACGAAACAACCCATCTGGGCCATCAGCACAATCAAGGCGGTTTGGCGCAGCAAGGCCGACTTACCCGACATATTCGGGCCGGTGATGATGATGATTTGCTGCTTGTCGGTGTCGAGGTAAACGTCGTTGGCGATGTAGCTCTCGCCCACAGGCATCATCTGCTCAATGACGGGATGGCGGCCTTCCTTGATGTCCAAGACAAACGAATCATCAATGACGGGCTGCACATAGTTGTTTTTCAGCGAAATATCGGCGAAACTCACCAAGCAGTCAATGCGGGCAACCAACGACGCATCCACCTGAATCGGTTCCACAAACTCTGTCACGGCGGTGACCAACTCATTGTAAACCCTTTGCTCGATGATGCTGATTTTCTCCTCTGCGCCGAGGATTTTCTGCTCGTATTGCTTCAGTTCCTCGGTGATGTAACGTTCGGCGTTGGTCAAGGTTTGCTTGCGGATCCACTCTTGCGGCACCTTGTCCTTATGCGAATTGGTGACTTCGAGATAATAGCCGAACACGTTGTTGTAGCCCACTTTCAAGGAAGAAATGCCCGTGCGTTCCGTTTCGCGGCGTTGGATGTTCATCAGATATTCCTTGCCCGATCGCGAAAGGTTGCGCAGGTCGTCCAATTCGGCATCCACGCCGTCGGCGATGTAGTTGCCTTTAGAGATGACCGCCGGCGCATCGGGATTGAGGTCTTTTTTGATGCGTTCACGAATGCTCGCACAAGGATTGAACTGCTCTGCAAAACGCTGTAAAGCAGGGTGTTGACTTTCTTCACAAGACTTCTTCAGCACCTCGATTTGGTCCAAGGCGCGACCCACTTGCAAGAGTTCACGAGGATTCACCCTTGAGAGCGAAACCTTCGAGATAAGTCGCTCCAAATCACCGACTTGCCGCACGGCATCCTGAAAACGTTGAATCTGGTCGCGGTTCTCGAAGAAATAGCGCACCACCTCATACCGTGCCTCAATCTGCTCCTTGTTTTTCAGCGGCAGACTCAACCAACGGCGCATCAGTCGTCCGCCCATCGGCGAAACGGTCTTGTCGATGACATCAATCAGCGTTTTGGCGTTCACGTTGGTGGTGTGCAGCAGTTCCAAGTTGCGAATCGTGAATTTGTCCAACCACACATACTGTCCTTGGTCAATGCGCGACAAGGAAGTGATATGACCTAATTTATCGTGTTGTGTTTCAATTAGATAATGAATTGCCGCACCCGCCGCAATGATGCCTTTTGGGAAGTCGTCAACGCCGAAACCTTTCAGCGAAACCGTTTGGAAATGCTTGTTCAAGGTCTCGTTGGCGTAGTCGTCGGTGAAGACCCAGTCGTCGAAAACGGTGAGGTAATACTTGCCCCCGAACAAGTCGATGAAGTCCTTGCGTTTGTTGCGCTGTACCAAAACCTCCGACGGGTTAAAACTCTGCAACAGTTTGTCAATGTATTCGTTAGAGCCTTGCGTGAGGAAAAACTCGCCCGTCGAGACATCGAGGAAAGAAACGCCCGAAACCTCTTTTTCGAGGTGTACCGAAGCCAAGAAATTGTTCTCCTTTTGCTCCAACACATTGTCATTATAGGTAACACCCGGCGTGACCAATTCCACCACACCGCGTTTCACCAACTTCTTGGCCAATTTCGGGTCTTCAAGTTGCTCGCACACAGCCACTTTCAGTCCGGCGCGAACCAACTTCGGCAGGTAGGAATCCAAGGAATGGTAAGGGAAACCGGCCAACTCCACATCGGCGGAAGCACCGTTGGAGCGTTTAGTGAGCACAATGCCCAAAATCTTCGACGACTTCACCGCGTCCTCGCCGTAAGTCTCGTAAAAATCGCCCACGCGAAACAGCAGCATGGCATCGGGATATTTCGCCTTGAACGAGTAATACTGCTTCATTAATGGGGTTTCGACTGCCTTTCCTGCCATAAAATCTCAAATTAAGGGTACAAAATTAGCGTTTTTTCACTTACTTTGCGCCCCAAAAGAGAAAAATATGCGAAAACTCAACACCGATGAAATGAACCGCCTCAGCAAGGAAGACTTCCAGAAGGCCGAGAAACTACCTATTATATTAATACTCGACAACATCCGCTCGTTGAGCAATGTGGGCGCGTTTTTCCGCACCGCCGACGCTTTCCGCATCAAGGAATTGGTTTTGTGTGGGATAACTGCTTGTCCGCCCCACAGAGAAATCCACAAGACCGCCCTCGGTGCGGACGAAACCGTCAGTTGGCGTTATTTCGAGACCACCGAAGAGGCCTGCCAAGCATTAATTAATGAAGGCTATCGGATTTTCGCCGTTGAGCAAGTTGAAGGCAGCGTTCCGTTGCAGGATTTCAAGTTTGAACCTCAAACGGCCTACATCTTCGGCAACGAGGTGGAGGGCGTCAGCGAGGAGGCTTTGCCTTATTGCGACGGAGCCATTGAGCTGCCGCAAGAGGGTACAAAACACTCATTGAACGTTTCGGTTTGCGCCGGAATCGTCATGTGGAAAGCTTTTGAACAGATGAAATTAATGCGGAAATAGTGCAGTTTTACGGTCTTTTTGTGCAATAAAGTTGAAAAATTGGCAAAAAAATCAACAATTTGATGTTGACAAAAGAAATATTTCCTATTTTTGTAGGCTAATTGGAATAGTTAGATAAAGAATAATCAATTAACAATTAATTAATTACAAACTTAACACAATTTCGTTATGAAGAAAAATTTGACAATTTCGAAGCTTCTGATGCTCGTCATCATGGCTGTTCTTCCGTTCAGCATGAACGCTCAGGAAGGCAAAAAGAAAGGTAAACCCGCTGAGAAGTATTGGTACATTCAGGCCGATGGAGGTCTATCCATCAACCACGGCGACTTGGCCAACTACAATGGCGGTATTTGGGACGACTTCAACCACTTCAAGAGTCAAGCCTTCCAGAACTGGAACGCCCACTTCGGCATTGGCTACCAGTTCGGTAAAGTCATTGGCATGAACCTCAAGGGCGGCTACGGTCTCCTTTCGGGTCACAAGCACGGCCAAGCCCTTATTTTCATCGAAGGCACGCCTGCTGGTGTCTATCAAGACCTTGCACTCACCAAGACCAACTACATTGAAGGCAACTTGAACTTGACTTTCAACCTCTTCAACATGTTCAACTACAACCCGAGGAGAGTCATCAACTTTGTGCCTCATATCGGTATCGGTGGCACCTATTACAAGGCTGGAGCCATCACCCAAATGAATGTTGATGGCGAAACCGAAACCGAGGGTGCTGAACTTGCTCCTGCCAAGAGCAAACGCGACCTCACCTTCACCGTTCCTGTTGGTGGTGAATTCACCTTCAACATCGCCCCCAAGTTTGACCTCTTCATCGACTACACCTACCTCTTCACGGGTAAGGACAACCTCGACCAAATGGCCAAATCAAGCGAAGTGGGTCGTATTGCCAACGACAAGGACATGTACAGCCAACTGAACCTTGGCTTGCGCGTGAAGTTCAACAATCCTTGCGACATTGAGAAGATGGCCCGCGAGTCGAAGAAGATCAGCTACCGCGTGAATCCTGACCCGCTGGTGCAGGGCGAAGACGGCAAGGTTTGCTTCGATGTCATCGTCACCATCCCCGCCGAATATTTCGAGAAGCAGGCTGTCATGAACCTGACTCCTTATCTCTCCTACAACGGTGGCCAAATCGACCTCGACCCCATCACCTTCGTGGGTGAAAAAGTGAAGGGCGAAGGCGACTTCCGTGTCAACTACAAGGAAGGCGGCGAATTCACCAAGCACTACTGCAAGGACTATGTGCCTGAGATGGAAAACAGCGAGCTTAAGGCCGACCCGATGTTCTATATCTATGACGGCACCATCTATGCCAACCAAGACGAAATCGCGAAGAACACTTACTTCACTCAAGGTTCGACCGTGAAACTGGCTGACGGCGTCATCGTGAAGGACGAATACATTGACCAAATTGTTTACGACACCATCGACAAGGTGAAAGCCGTGAAGAAGCTCTCCTATTTCTACAACAAGGATTCTTACGACATCAACGCCAGAAGAAAACTCAACAAGGATGCTGATGCTGCCTTTGCCGAACTGATTAATGCTGGTGAGACCGAGTTCGAAATCAGAGCTTGGGCTTCACCTGAAGGCGAAGAAGGACACAACAACGAACTTTCGAACAACCGCGCCAACGCTGCCGACAAGCAGATCAAGAAAGTGGCCAAGAAGACGGAAGTCCAAATCAGCGGCAAGGGTTACGGTCCCGACTGGAACACCTTCGTTGAACTCGTCCGTGCCTCCGACCTGAAGGACAAGGATGCCATCATCAACAACATCAACAACTCCAGCAACAGAGAAAGAACCATCAAGGAAATGTGCGCCATCTATCCTCAACTTGAAAAGGATATTCTGCCGCAACTCCGTCGCGCTGAGATTTATGTGAACGAACCCTACAAGGAAGTCGTCAGCAGAACCATCAAAGTGAAAGTGGAAAAGAAATAATCCGATTCACTGATGAACAGAAAAGCCGCTCAATCGAGCGGCTTTTTTTGTGTTTAGTAGATGACAAAATCACAACGAAATCCGATGCAGGCCAATTTCGTAAGGCTGGTTGATGGCCTCAATGATACGCTGGTAATCTTTTTCGTTGGCCACAAAATCAAGGTCGTTGGTGTCGAGTAGCAAGATGCGCATGTTGTTCTGCTGCTGGCGAAGGAAGTCGAAATAGCCCTGCTGGATGTTCTCCAAGTAAGCATCGCTGATTTCCTGCTCGTAGCTGCGCCCGCGCTTACGGATATTGGCTTGCAGACGCTCCACATCGGAATACAGATAGACCAACAGTTCAGGCTTGGGCATGTCCGAGAAAATGATGTTGAAGAAACGCGAAAACAACTGGTATTCATCGTCTTGCAAGTTGTTTTTCGAGAAAATCAACGACTTTGCCACATAATAGTCCGAGATAATGAAGTCGTGGAACAGGTCGAGCACGCTCAACTTGTCCTTCAACTGCTGGAATCGCAAGGCCAAAAAGGTCATTTCCAATTGGAAGGAATACTTTTCAGGCTCCTTGTAGAACTTGGGCAAAAACGGGTTCTTGTCGCCCTCAAATTCCTCAAGCACAAGTTTCCCGTTGAAGTCGTTGGCGATGCGCGAGGCCAAGGTCGTCTTGCCCGCCCCGATGGTGCCTTCGATGGCTATGTAGTTGTATTGCATACGTTTTCGATTTTTCTGACTTCCGAAAAGTCGTGGCAACGCCTCAACAGTTCGGTTTGGGTAAAATTAAACGCGGGATGCACGAGTTGCGGTGCCACTTCGCATAAAGGCAATAGGGCGAAACGGCGTTGGTGCAGTCGCGGATGGGGAATGGTGAGGCTGTCGGTCAAAACGATGCGGTTGCCGTAATAAAGGATGTCCAAATCGGCGGTGCGCGAGGTATATCCCTGGATTTCAGGATGCCTGACGCGACCCAATTCCCGCTCAATCTCAAGCAACGCTTCCAATAAAGGCTCCGGCTTCATTTCCGTTTCCAAAACGATGACCCGATTCAGGAACCATTCCTCCGCCTTGAACCCCCACGGCTCCGACTCGTAGGCCGACGAAACCTCCGCAATGCGGCCACACCTATTATTAATTAATAGGCAAGCCTGCGCAAAGATTTGGTCTTTGTCGCCCATGTTCGACCCAAAGAGAATGTAACATTTTTCCATACTTCGACATGCTCATTAATCCTCATGGAGATTTTCGGCAAAGGTAAGTTTTTTTTATGTACTTTTGCGGTCTAAACGAACAAAAACATAGCATCATGAAATTCTACAAAGTCGTATTGGCTGCCTTCATTGGCACTCTGATTGCATTGGTAATCAACTTTTTCATCAAGGTTGGTGTGGTTTCATCCATGATTTCTAATCTGTCGAAATCCGAGTCGGAAACTTCCGCCACCGTAAAGCCCAACTCCGTGCTTTACATGAAACTCGATTACGAAATCCCCGACCGCACCACCGACAACCCGTTTGGCAACATCAATTTCCAGACAATGGAAACGAGCGACGCTACGGGTTTGAACGAGATTTTGCGCAACATTGAGAATGCCAAGACAGATGCCAACATCAAGGGTATCTACTTGGAACTGAGCAGTATCCCGACCTCTATGGCCACCATTCAGGAGATCCGCAACAAACTCATCGAGTTCAAGGAGTCGGGCAAGTTCATCGTGGCTTACGGCGAAAGCTACGGCCAAAGTGCCTACTATTTGGCCTCCATCGCCGACAAGATTTTCCTGAATCCCGAAGGTGCCATGGACCTGCATGGCATGGCCTCGCAAATCATGTTCTACAAGCACCTTTTGGAGAAACTCGACATCGAAATGCAGATTGTGCGCGGCCCGAACAACCGCTTCAAGAGCGCCGTGGAGCCTTACTTCCTCGACAAGATGAGCGAAGCCAACCGCGAACAGATGGACAAGTTGCTTGGCACCGTTTGGGGACAAATCCTTGCAAGCATCAGCCAAAGCCGTAACATCAGCGTGGAGCAACTCAACCAAATCGCTGACAATCTTGACGTTCTGTTCAATGCGCAAAAGGCACTTGAATACGGCTTGGTCGACAACCTCTATTTCAAAGACCAGGTTTTGGACGAACTGAAAGGCCTGACGGGCAGCAACAAGAGCATCAATGCCGTGGGCAATGCCAACTACGCCAAATCCTATAAAGACAAGAATGTCAGCAAGAATGAGGTGGCCGTCATTTACGCTTCGGGGCAAATTTTTGACGGCAAGGGCAACGAGGAGCAAGCCATCTATTCCGAAAACCTCAGCAAGACCATCCGCAAGGCTCGCGAAGACAAGAATGTGAAAGCCATTGTGTTGCGCGTCAATTCCCCCGGCGGCAGTGCCTTGGCCTCTGCCATCATCGGTCGCGAACTTGACCTGACCAAGGAAGTGAAGCCCGTCATCGTTTCGATGGGCAACTATGCCGCTTCGGGCGGTTACTGGATTTCGGCCAAGGCCGACTACATCTTTGCCGACCCCACCACGCTCACGGGTTCCATCGGCGTGTTTGGCACCTTCCCCAATGCACAAGGTTTCCTGAACGACAAGATTGGCTTGACTTTCGATGTGGCCAAGACCAACGAGAACGCCGACTTCCCCAACTTCACCCAACCGCTCACCGAGTTCCAATACAACAAATTGCAAGAGATGGTGGGCAAGACCTACAACGACTTTACCCGGCGTGTGGCTGAAGGTCGCGGCTTGCGCCAGACTTTCGTTGACAGCATCGGACAAGGCCGCGTGTGGGCGGGTGCCGATGCCATAGGACTCGGCCTTGTCGACAAATTAGGCGACATGGAAGATGCCATCGCCTACGCCGTCGAGAAAGCCAACCTCGGCAACGACTACAAGGTGACCGAATGGCCGAAACAAAAGGACTTTTTCACCCGCTTGATGGAATCGATGAACAAGACCGACGAACTTGATGCAGCCATGAAACAGAAGTTGGGCGTGTATTACAACTACTACAAAGGCTTGGAGAACCTGAACAACAACACAGGCATTCAGGCACGGATGCCGTTTGATATGGTGATTGAATAACCACAAAAAAAATGACAACAAAAATGCGGAGCGATATGTGTCGTTCCGCATTTTTATTTGGGCTTTTGCGATACACAAGTTTGTGGACTGTTATTGAATCTATCATCCCATTACGATATTCACAACACTATAAGGACATTATCCCACTTTGGCATTTTTCGACAATGTGTAAATCTTGCCTTCAAATAACGGACTAACTTTGCAGGTTTTATGCATAGAAAAACCTCAAACCAAATACTCCAAATAATTTTCCGGCGTGACAACCACAGTTTCCTTCACGGGATAAGCCTCCAAGAAAGCCTTGGGGAAATGGGCTTTTTTCGCCGGATTCCATTTCATCTCAAAGGCGGTCATTTGCCCGTCCGTTTCCTCGACCAAGTCAATTTCCTGTTGCTGGTTGGTGCGCCAAAAATAAGTGTTGCAGAAATGTTGCCCGTAATGGTTGCGCTTCATCCGCTCTACGATGAAAAAGTTCTCCCATAGTGCTCCCATGTCACCACGCAAAGCGACAGGCGCAAACTGCTGAATAACAGCATTCCGCACACCCGTATCGTAAAAATAGATTTTCTTGCTCTTCTTGAGTTCGTTCCTCAAATTCCGATTCAAGCCACCCAAACGGAAGACCACAAAACATTTTTCAAGCAAATCAATGTACTTGTCAATGGTTTTGTTGTCGGTTTGAAGCATATTCGCCAACTCATTGGTGGAAACTTCACTCCCGATTTGAAATGCCAACGCCTGTACCAATTTCTCAATCAAATCGGGCTTGCGAATATCGTTCAACGAGAAGATGTCTTTATACAAGTAACTTTGTGTCAGTTCGGTAAGATACAAACGTGCCTTTTCAGGATGAGTGACAATATCGGGGTAACTTCCGTATATCAACCTGTTTTCCAAAGTCCGTTTCTCCTCAAGCAATCCGTAAGTCTGAATCATCTCGGCACTTGAAATGGGAAACAGTCGGTACTCCAATTTGCGCCCTGTCAAAGGTTCGTTCAGCCGATTGTGCAACTCAAATGCCGACGAGCCAGTTGCCACCACCTGAACCTCCTTGAAATTGTCCACAATGAGTTTCAGCGTCATTCCAATGTCATTCACCTTTTGGGCCTCATCGATAACGACTAATTTGGCACCGCCAATCAGAAGTTGAAGTTTGGCTACATTTGTCTCGCCCAACAATGCGCGAGTTTCTGGTTCATCACAATTCAGCCATAAGACAGATGGTTCATTCTTTTGAGCCAATTGGTTCAGCAAAGTGGTCTTGCCCACCTGACGGGCTCCAACCAGCACAATGGCCTTACCATTATAAAACTGGCTTTCAATAACTTCCTTCAATTTTCTTAGTATCATACCCAATGCTTTGATACTGCAAAAATACTAATTTTATAGACTATAATCCAAAAATAATACTGATTTTTTGGATTATAGTCTATATTTTCAGTTTTTCTCACTAAAATATTCACAATCTTCACAGGCACATACATCACTTTGCGTATCCAATTAGCTCGCTAAGGGGTAAAAGACACTTTCGTCGAGAAAGCCAACCTCGGCAACGACTACAAGGTGACCGAATGGCCGAAACAAAAGGACTTTTTCACCCGCTTGATGGAATCGATGAACAAGACCGACGAACTTGATGCAGCCATGAAACAGAAGTTGGGCGTGTATTACAACTACTACAAAGGCTTGGAGAACCTGAACAACAATACGGGCATTCAGGCACGGATGCCGTTTGATTTGGTGATTGAATAACCACCGAAGAATTGACTACAAAAATGCGGAGCGACATGTATCGTTCCGCATTTTTATTTGGGTTTTTGCGATACACAAGTTTGTGGTCCACAAAAATGTGGACCACAAGTTTGTGAACTAATTTTTGACTATTCCACCACCTGCTTCCCTCCCACCCAAAACAGCACCCTCTTGCCGCATTTGGGGCAACGTTTTACGACAAACAGCCGCGCTTTAGCTGGCGCAGGGTCTGTCATTGCGCCCTCGGGCAGGTGATGAGGGTGATTTCGGCTTGGCAGCAGGGGCAGAGGCGAGAATGTGTCATATTATCATTCATTTACCATAGAATTTCCTCGACTCCGCCTTGGTGAAGGTTTTGTTTTCGAGAGTATTCATCATAACAGTGTTAGTCCAAATATAGACAACGCTCCAATTTCTCCGCTTCCGCTTTAAGCTTGTCTGGGTTTTTCGTTTTCAACTTTGCAAGATTCATGGATTTCCATTTCACCGAAGGATAGTCCTTGAGATTCGCGAACTCATAACCACACCATACAGGTTCGGCCCTCTCAAATCCAATCAGGAATTGTTTGTCTTCTTCGGTCAGCAATTCTCTTACATCCCGTATCAATCGCTCGCGTGTCTCTTCAAACTCGGTATAGGAGAAAGGCACATCGCTCATTCCCTCAAATTGGTTTGCCATAGCCATACGTTGGTCTATCGGTTTTGGCGAAAGTAAACACTATTCATACTCTGCCAGTTCTGTGGGGATTGTCATGTTGTACTTGTTGATGTATTTGCCAGTTGGAGTAATCATCTTGCGCCCTTTGCCGAAGTCAATTTGTTCAGGTCTCAAAGCGCGAAGCCACTGGTGGTTGGCTTTCTCGGCCATATACACAAACAGCCGATTCACTTTGGCCGAGCCACAGCGTTCCAACAATTGCTGCAGCAGTCTTGGGCGCAGGGTGGTTAGCATCTCCATTACATAGTAAATGTCGAGCAGAGAGTCAGCCGCATTGGGCATATTGAGCCATTCCAGCATGGCCCTTTCGGGCGACGATACCAGCAGCTGACGCCCTTCGACGGTCATCGTTTCCACGCCTATGAGGTCGCCGCCAAGGAATGATGTGGTTTGATAGCGCACGGTGCGGTCCCACTCGTAAGCGAGTAGCCATCTTGGCAGTCGTTGCTTGTTGTTAGTGAAGAGGAAGGCAAGAGGCTTTCCCATGGGCACATAGTGCGACAGTCCTCGAAGTTCAAGGGCCGTCGATGCACCCACAATACAGTGTTTGCCAAGCTGTGTGTTATAGCACGACACTGCGGTTAGCAGGGTTGGCTTGCTACCTGCCAGTTTGTACACGCCATGCGCCATGCGCTCCAACCAGCCGCTTTTGACGTAGGCGTGTTGCTGCTTGCTGTCCAATCCTTGGGTGCTCATCCAACTTCCAAAAAGCAGCCCATCCATACCCTCCAAATCCATTATTTGCTTTATTTTTGTTGCCATATTCGCAAAAAACACCTTTTTTGTTCAAAGTTTTGTGCAAAAATACAGCTTTTTGATGATATGACAAATCTTCGGCAATTCTTTTCAAGCCTATCTTTCAAAATCATTCTGCGATTTTTCTCCCTCCCACCCAAAACAACACCCTCTTGCCGCATTTGGGGCAACGCTTGACGACAAACAGTCGCGTTTTGGTTGGTGCGGGGTCTGTCATTGCGCCCTCGGGCAGGGTGAAGAGGCTGACTTCAGTTTGGCAGCGTGGGCAAGGTTTGGTGTGTAAGCTTCCCATTATCCCAAGACTTCAAGAGTGAAATAGTCTTTTCTGCAACACGCCTTCTTGTAGTCGAAGCCGTAGATGCGAATGTACGCCTCTTTGATTTCCACCGCGCCCTTGTAGAATGGATGCATTTAAATCTCAGGACTGTGTCTCATAACGAGGACACATTTCTATGCTATTTTCTAACTCGAAAAGACATATCGGACTATGAAATATAAGACTTCCATCAAACTGTTTCATATATGAAGTCCGAATCGCTTCAGCATCCAAATCTGTTACATGATTAATATCACAACGGCAAACTTTCAGAGTCAAATCAAATTCTCCTGCATGTTTACAATTATTCATAGTTTTAATGTTTATAATAACAACTTTAGTTATGTTCTATTTTACAATTCTTATGCCAATTGTGCATCATGTCAAAATGTCTTGTATATAACAATTTCATGAAAACAAAGCTCGAAACAATGCAACTCCTCCTTCATGAATAATATTATCATGAATCTCTCTAGGAACCAATAAAACTCTACCATCTGAAGTTTCATGTGGCACCAAATTGAGTTTTTCTTTGATTTCGATCAATCTCTCTCGTGTAATTCCTTGTTCTCTCGCTATTTTATCATACACATAATCATGCAATCCTGACCTCTCTCTCTTTTCGCTTAACAATTGCTCTTTTATCTTATCAGAAAGGCTATTATAATCGACATTCGTTTCATATTTGGCTAAATTATCAAAATTAGGTTCTCCATTTTTAAAATTAATTCCATCAATATTGTTCTCTTTAAGAATCTGTTCCCATGTTTTATCATTCATATTACTATAAATACCTTTATGAGGATGATGGTTTGGGTTGGGAATCCATTTTGAATTACCTGGTTCACCAGTCCAATGTCCTTCATTCTTAGGAATTCGTCTATTTAGAGGTAAACCACTGCCATTTCTAGAGCCAAATGAAGTTGGAGCAGGATTAGGCATAGAAACATTTTTTATAATCGCTCCTATTCCTTTGACTAAAAATACTATAATTAAAACTATAATCGCAATTATAATCAAAGCCATAATCAGCCAAACTAACCATAACAGCCAAGGGCAACCTATATTTTGAGAAAATGTCCAATCGGCGACGCTTTGGGGAGCCTCGGAATACAATTTCACTTTATTCACTTCATCCAACTCAACGCCTGATACAATAAACAGGCCCGTTTCAGAGCATGTTTTCTTCAATGGGTCGATTTTATAGGAAATCTTTACCTGTTGTGGTTCCAAGGATGCCTTTATTCTGAATCCTTCTTTCCCTATAGGTAAACCATTGCAAAACACTTTCACGCCTTCTAATCTGTTGCATGAATCATCAACAAATTGGATAACAGCCTCCGAATTTGACCTAACAGCGTCCTCGTTGAATTCAAGTTCTATTGTTTTTGTCAGCACCAAGGTATCAGGCCTAAGACTCCTAAGAACCGGCCAATCCAAAGTAGCAACAAGCCATTGGGGATGGGAAGACAAAAAACCTCTAAAAGGTTCCTTGTATTTACCCTCGCCAAAATCGACTGAAATAATTGTTGGTTCTTCTTTCTTACAGGAGACACAGGGCATCAGCAAAATGACACCAAATAAAACAATCAATAGTTTACTTTTCATCATCAACAACTTTTAAAGTCATCCTACGGACTCCTCGATTAATAATTTTAAATTCCAACTCATTGGGAGTAAAGAAAACAAGCGGATATTTTTCTTCATTATGATTCACCTTGATTTTCAACATCACGTCAACAGGAATATCTATCTTTTTTATCTGTTCGGTTACATCAAACTCATAAACTTTTGCGTTTTCCTTGTTTTGTCTCGTTGGTGAAATCGTATAGAACGGATTATCCTCCAAAACAAATTGCACATCCAAATCGTCCAAAAACACCTTAGGATTATTTGAAGAGAAGGTCACCCCAATAGTTTTATCCTCGAAAATATTGAATCGCTGCACAAAGTTGGTTTTTATGAGCGCTGCATTAATATTCAAAGATTCAATACTCCACATTTGTCTGGTATCTTTTGTAATCTGCCTAATTTCCTGTTCCACGGCATTACTCGTCAGCATCACATAAAACGAGAAGAAATATTTTCCTTTGCAGATAGTATCCCAATCCCGTAATCTTTCATAAAGCACCTCTTTATTAGGGCCCGTATTATGCAACCCGTCCGTAAGAAGGAACATGTAATTCACTTTTGTTGAATCCAAATAATCCATTCCTCTCGACCAAGCATCCGCAACATTAGTGTTGCCCGATCTCACATCCAATCTGCCTATTTGATAAATCAACGAATCTTTATTGGCGATAGTACCTTGTATTACATCTTGAAAAGGCTTGTCTGTAAACGGAACAATCACAATCTCAGTTTTGGAATCAGCAATCTCATCAATCGCTTCTTGAAGGCTGTGTTTTACATCTTCAAAAATATTAGGTGTATTTACAGAACCTCGCCCAATCATTGATTTTGTAACATCCAACAAATAAATCCGCTTTTCAGAGGTAATCGTTTGAGAATATGTATCTTGAAACAAAGAAACAAGAAAGATGGCTATCACAAATTTAGTAATCTTTATTATCATATCCATATTGATTGTGTTTTCATTTGCCTACTCTCCAAGTTTTTCGGCATCCCCTATCGCACCAGCGACCCAACATAAAAGAGCGTGTCCCATCATCTTTCATCCCGTTCGGCAGGCTCTGGTAAACCTTAATCAGAGGATAAGAGAAAAGCAGTCCACGCCCTATGGGTTGAACCGCCTTCCTGAAACTCATGCCCTGATTCTTGAAATTTACCAGATTCGCCGAATCAGCAAGAACGTCAGAAAAACGATCTTCTCTATGTCTGTCGCAAAAGCAACGCTGCAAATATATGGATTTATCAAATACGCACAACGCTCAGACATTTTTTGTGGACTGCTTTTTCTATCACCAATTTAACCGATTTAATAGAGTTGTTTCCATTGGTGCTCACCCTGAGTGCAACTGTTGCCCTGATAAGGTCTGGAATTGGTAGTCACCTCAAGACCACATTTCGAGCATCGGAATCCATGTTGGGTGCCGTATTCACATACCTTCATCCATCCATGGTAGCCTTGTGTGCAACGGCCTGAATTGGGGCCAGGTTTGGTCCATTCCGTGGCTCTCACCAAAGTACGGCAGAACTTGCAATAGTATAGATATTCAGGTTCATGGTAAGTTTTTTGAGGTTGGGAATAGGTCGGCTGTGGTTGCTCCACAACGACATCCTGTTCCTCATACATAGTGCCGTTTTCATCCCACCAATCTCCCTGCTCCCCGCCTTCATAACCCAAAGCAGTGTACTTTGGCTGTATTTCGTTGAAAAAGCGAAAAGCCTGTTTCGTGGTCATCTTTTGTTCATTGATCTTCTCGTCAAGCTCAAGAACCTTTTGCCAATCGCCAGCTCTTCCAGCGACCAACAATTCGTCCATCAGTTTGTCGGGGTCAGGAGTGGTTTGCTCCCCAGATTTGCCAGCACCCTGTCCACAGGATGCAATTAACACTAAAGCCATTGCAAGCATCAAAATTTTGCCAAGTTTCTTCATCTTTTTACCGTTTTGATTGAACTTTGATTTACTTTCCTGCAAAAGTAAACAATTGTTTCCATTCATCTCATTTGGAATAGAAAAGGACACAAAAACCACTGGTATACAACAGTTTGAAATCGTAAATAATCGTAAAGAAGCCTCAAAAGCCAAACAAATCGCGGTAATATCTGGCCGCTGGCAATGGGGATTCAAGCTGTTGGGCAACCTTTTTACGGTTGGCGTTTTTGGCCAAATTATCATCGGCAAAAAGTCGTCCCAAATCATTCCACGAAAGCCCAGAACGATGCAAGCCATAGAAAAGCAGTTGACCCGCCTTGCCTTTGACAGCCTTCAAACGCTTGCCTTGCCTACAGACAAAATCCCTATCTAACAGTCCCTCCAATAACTGCACCAAATCACGCTCGCCCTTGGCAGTGGCAATCACACAAGTTGAATCTTTGAAAACACTGTAAACCAAATTGTTCAGTTCCGTTTTCGACATCTTTGCCGATAAATATTCCGATGGACGCAGCGACTGTCCTTTCGCGAGATTCTTGCAACGAAGGTAGGTCTTTTCTTTCCCGTGTTCAAGGCCAACCTTTTCGTGGACCTCACCATCAAACTCAACCAGCAAAGCCTGCCCTTTTTCTACAATGGAACTTAAATTCGGGCAGCCAACCACATCCAACAGGAGTTTATCACTGTCTTTTACATCCAGCAACAGCAAAACGCGACATAGTTTATTGTCAGCCAAAGCCTTATGGCTCGTTTTCAAAGTATCATTGGCATCAGTAAGATAAAGAATGGCAACATCGGTGTCATCAAAAGAGCCAACTTTGCCCAAATCGAACCACGACAATTCTGATAGTTCACCACCCACATCAATGGCCTTGGTGTCAGCAATTTCCAGAGGGAATGAAGATGCGCACCGGAAGTCCTTGGCCAGTTCTTTCAGTTGGGGTTCAAAAGCACCTACCAACTTGTTTAAATCCTGTTTTGCAGGCAGCTTTCCTATTAGGAATGACATTAATTCGTTATCCCAAATGTTAGGTTGGGCAGCTTCCACCATTTCGGATGTCAGCTTCAAGTCTTCGGACGGAACAAACTGGCGGAATCGCGCCTTCTGCAAGGCATTGAGCATAAGTCGGGCGGCCTTGGCCTCATCATCAGGGCAAAAAGCCAATCGGAAGTCGTCAAACAATTCATTCGGCGATTTCTTTGGCTGCACCTTATATAAATAGCGGTTGACGGTCAAAGTTTCGGAACGGAAATCATCGAAATGGGTCAAACCTTTGATTGCGCCATCGGCTATTTTCTTTTCCAACAACGTTTTCAAGGCTGCATTCCACACCAACAGCACTTCAGGTTTCACGTTCTCCAATAATTCTTGGAACGCCTCCCAATCCTCGGCGCGATAGGTCAACTCTTCCTCCTCGTATTCAGGCACTTGTGGCGATGGACGAAAATACTGCAAATAGTTGGCAAAAGCCACCTGTTCCCAAAAGGCTGTTTTTTCGGCTTCGGTGCAGTCGTCGGTCTTACCCAACATCAATTTGGTGAAGTAGGAATAAGTCGGATAGCGGTCGTATTCCTCCAAAAAAGCGTCGATTTCAATTTGGTTACTTTGCGAAAGGCGCAAGTCGTGACGGTCGCCATAGGCTGGACAAACCTCGTTATAACTCGCACAATTCCTGTGTATTACACAATCGTCGTAGTGTGGGCATCGCTTGTGCGTACAATGGTGCTTCACGCCCAAGACGAGGGTTCGGTAGCCCTTGAAGCCCTCTTGATAATGCAGCCCTATGCGTGGTTGGAAGAACATCGGCTTTGTTTTGACGGCAAAAATAGACAAATCTTCCTATTTTTCGCAAAAAAACAAAGATAATCTGCTGCTAAGTCCTCAAAAAATTGACTTAACAGCAGGTTATCTCACATTTTTTGCAGATTATATGCTGTTAAGTGCAAAAAAAAATCGACTTAGCAGCAGATAATCCGAAATAATTTCGTTTCTTTGCAACATTGAACGAAAAAACGACATCCTTATGCTGATTGGACGCAAAGAAGAAAGAAGAGAACTCCTTGAACTGTTGGAGAAAGACGAATCGCAATTCTGCGCCGTTTACGGGCGGCGGCGCGTGGGCAAGACCTACCTCATCAAAGAGACCTTCGAGAACCATTTCGCGTTTTACCACACGGGCGTGGCCAACGCCGACAAAAAGGAACAACTGACCGAGTTTCGTGAGTCGCTGCGGCGCGCCGGACTGAAACGCTGCAAGATGCCGCGCACTTGGTTTGAGGCTTTCCACCTCCTTGAAGCGGTTTTGGAGCAATCGCCCGACAGGAAAAAAGTGGTTTTCTTGGACGAACTTCCTTGGATGGACACACCCAAATCGCAGTTTGTCAGTGCATTGGAGCATTTTTGGAACGGCTGGGCCAATATGCGCAACGACATCGTCCTCATCGTTTGCGGCAGCGCCACCTCGTGGATCATCAAGAAAATCATCCGCGACCACGGCGGGCTGCACAACCGCCTGACCGACCAAATCTACCTGCGGCCTTTCTGCCTCGGCGAATGTGAGCAATACGCCCAATCGCTGCAAATCAGCTTGACGCGCAAAGACCTCACCGAAGCCTATATGATATTGGGCGGCATCCCGTATTATTGGAGCCTCTTGCGGCGCGGCGAGAGCCTTGCCCAAAACATCGACCGCCTGTTTTTCAGCGAAAACGGTCGCCTCTCCCACGAATTTGAGGCTTTGTACGACTCGTTGTTCAAAAAGCCCACGCCCTACATCAGCATTGTCACCGCCTTGGCGACCAAAAAAGCCGGGATGACCCGCAAGGAACTCCTCGAAAGCACCGGCCTCGACGACAACGCCGTCTTCATCCGCACCCTTGAGGAACTGGAGCAATGCAACTTCATCAGAAAATACCAAATCCTCGGCAAGAAGCAACGCGACGCGATTTACCAACTGATGGACAACTTCACGTTGTTTTATTTCCGCTACCTCACAAGCAACATAAAGAAAGACAACCACTTCTGGTCCAATAACTTATCCTCGCAACTCCACTCCACTTGGGCAGGCTTGGCTTTCGAGCGTGTCTGCCTATGGCATTTGCCGCAAATCAAAGAGGCTTTGGGCATTGGTGGCGTGGTCAGCACGGCGCAATCGTGGCACACCGAAGCCACCAAGGAACACGACGGTGCACAAATCGACCTCCTCATCGACCGCAACGATGGTGTCATCAACCTTTGCGAAATGAAGTTCTCAAACGACACCTATCAAATTGACAACGAAGAAGATAAGAACCTCAGAAGACGCCAATCCGTGTTCCAGCAAGTCACAAAGACCCGCAAGGCCATTCATACCACAATGATTACCACTTACGGCGTGGCCCACAATGCCTATTGGAACAACATCCAATCCGAAGTGAAAATGGACGATTTGTTCAAAGAATACCGATAATCTGCTGTTAAGTCCCTAAAAAATCGACTTAGCAGCAGGTTATCGTGCATTTTTTGCAGATTATCTGCTGCTAAGTCCTTAAAAAATCGGGTTAGCAGCAGATAATCGGATTTTTTTGTGGAAAAGAACACTTTAACGCCTATTTCCCATACTCCGCCATCACTTCTTCCCGCTCGATTTGCTTCTCGCCCCAGTCGTCCATGAGGGCTTGGAGTTCCTCTTTCTTCTTGCCGTAGGCCCAATACCAATCGTTATCTATCTTGGTTTCAGGGTGTTGCTCTGGGTTGGCCATGATTTTGTCTTGTTCGGCAAGTTCGGCTTCGAGTTTGCCGATGGCTTCCTCCAAGCGTTGGATTTCCTTATCGACCTTGCGGAGTTTGGCATCGATTTGTTTCTTGCGCTCGTAATTGATTTTGTTTTGCGAAACGGGTTCGGCGGCGACTTTCTGAGGTTGCTGCTTGGCGGCTATCTCCAACTCTTTCAGGTGGTTGAGGTTCTTCTGTTCCAAGAAGTCATAGATGTCGCCGATGTATTCCTTGATGTTCGGCTTGCGGAACTCATAGACTTTGTTGGTCAGGCCTTGGAGGAAATCACGGTCGTGGGAAACGATGATTAATGTGCCGTCGTATTGAATCAGGGCATTTTTCAGGATGTCCTTCGAGAGCATGTCCAAGTGGTTGGTCGGTTCGTCCAAGACCAACAAATTGGTTGGGAAAAGGAGCATTTTTGCCAACGACAAACGGGCTTTTTCGCCACCAGAGAGCACTTTCACCTTCTTGTCGATGTCGTCGCCACGGAAGAGGAACGAACCCAGCAAAGCCTTCACTTTCAGACGCATATCGCCAACGGCCACATCGTCCAAAGTCTCAAAAACCGTTTTGTTCATGTCGAGCATGTCCTGTTGGTTTTGGGCGTAATACCCAATCTTGACCTCGTGACCAAGTTTCACTTCGCCCTCGTGGTCGAGAACGCCGCAGATGATTTTGGAAAGCGTGGATTTACCCTCGCCGTTGCGCCCCACGAAAGCGATCTTTTCCCCTCTCGGAATCAATAAGTTGATGTCTTTGAGGATGACTTTGTCGCCGTAGGATTTGCCCACATGGTTCAATTCGAGCGTCACCTTGCCGGAGTGTGGCGCAGGCGGAAACTTGAAGTGGATGGCCGTGCTGTCGATGTCGTCGATGACGATTTCGTCCATTTTTTCAAGGAGTTTCACGCGGCTTTGCACCTGCTTGGCTTTGGTCGCCTTGTAGCGGAAACGCTCGATGAACGCCTCAATGTTCTTGATTTCGCGCTGTTGGTTCTCGTAGGCCGAGCGTTGCATGTCCACACGTTCCTCGCGCAGACTGACGTAATCGGAATACGGCACTTTGTAATCGTAAATCTTGCCGTTCGAGATTTCCACCGTGCGGATAGTGATGTTGTCTAAAAAAGCGCGGTCGTGGCTCACCATTAATATCGCGCCGTAATAGGCCTTCAAGAAGCCTTCCAACCACTGAATGGACTCAATGTCAAGGTGATTGGTAGGCTCGTCCAAAAGCAACAGGTTGGGCTTTTTCAGCAAGATTTTGGCCAATTCCACGCGCATTTGCCAGCCGTTGCTGAACTCGCGCATGGGCCGAAGCATATCTTCATGGCCAAAACCCAAGCCTACCAAAATCCGTTCCGCTTCGCCCTCGATGGAGTTGCCGCCAAGCAAGGCCAAACGGTCATTGAGGTTGTTCAACTTCACAATAAGTTTCTCATATTGAGGGCTTTCATAATCCGTGCGCTCGGCCAACTCTTGTTGCAACTTCTCCGCATTGCGCTCCAACTGATGGTATTCGTCAAAAGCGGAAAGCGCCTCGTCCAAAACTGTTTTGGTACTGTTCACGTTCTTTTCCTGTGGCAAATATCCGATGGTAACACCCTGTGGGACAATCACATCGCCTTTTGAAGGCTGCTCAATGCCACAGATGAGTTTCAAGAGCGTGGTCTTGCCCGCGCCGTTTTTTCCCACAAGGCCAATACGGTCTTTTTCGCGAATCAGGAAGGAAATGTCGGTGAAGAGGTCTTCACCCGTGAAGTGCATACTCAGGTTTTGGATGGAAATCATGGCTTACCGTTTGTTTTGCGTTTGCGCGGCAAAAATACGGAATTTCAGGCAAATTCCTCAATGCGCCACCACAAATCGCCTGCTTGCCACGCCATTCTTGGTTTCCACTTTGAGCAGATAAAGGCCGTTGGGCAAATCGGAAAAGTCGAGTTGGGTTTCATCCTTGGCCATTTTCTCCGAAATCACACATTGCCCCAAGGCATTGAAAACACTCAAGCGACAAACATCTTTCGCCTCAATGTGGAGCAAGTCGGTTGCGGGATTGGGATAAACAATCAATTTAGTTTCTTGATTTTCAGTCAAATTCCAATGGTCGTCAACCCAGACATAGTTATCCTCGGGATGGTTCAAGGAAGCGGCAAAATCTGATTCGCAGGTTTCGCCTTCATCGGAGAGATATACCGCCGTCAAACGATAGTAAAACTCATGGTGCGAGGTTCCCACCAACATATCCCTATATTGGTAAAACTCTTGCCCTTCAACGAATGGAACTGTTGCAATCTGTTGATAATCAATATTGTCGTATGAACGATAAAGGTTAAAGTTCTGCAAGACAAAGTCACCTTCATCTATAGGCATTATCCGACCCGAGCGGTTCGTGACAAACGCCCGTAGCATCCAAGTATAGTACATGTTGAAATGGTGCATGTCGAACCACTCGATGCCATCCAACGAAACCCAACGCCCATTAGGATTGCCCATGTCAGAGCAAGCGGCAGCCGGACGGTTCAGTCCCTGTTGCCCGATAACAATCCAAATCGGCTCATTTTCAGGGATTTCCAAAGCAGGTGATATGGCTTCTTCGTGCCAAGCATGGGAACCTGTCAATGTCATGTTTTGCGAATGGACGGGCGTTTGCGGAGCATTGTCGCCACCCACATAAACCCACAATTGGTAAGTGCCGGCCCGCACATCGAAAAGGGCTATCTTCTTCAACGAAGTGCCCACAAACTCCGCCAAATCCTCAGCATCGAAACGGACGCTCCAAAAAATCAGCGCATCGCTGCCCAAGGAGGTTTCAAACGCGCCATTGTCGTAATGCAGCCATTGGTTGATTGGCTCGGGACGCTCGCCCCACGAAACCAAGGCACCATAATCACCGTTTTCGTCCAAGAAATTCTCTGCATCCAACTTTATAGGAGGGTCGCAATAGGCTGGGAATGTGGACGTTGCACATTCTTTGCACGACATGGAATAATAAGTGCCGTCGGTTGGGCCACCGTAGACCAATTGCAGGCAATAGTTTATGTCATTGTGCATGTCGACAGCCAAATCCACGAAGTTATCTTCCTCGGTAAAAGCAAGATAAGCACCATCGCGATAGAGCATTGCCCCCAATAAAGTGTCGTCTTCGGGATAAGTCCACGACAAACGGACAGCCTCGTTTTGCACCGTCCAATTCAAGCCGTTGGTGCTGCCATGAAAATCGGAGCAAGGTCGGTAAGTCCAATCGTAAGAATACCAGTCGCAAGTGTCTGAAAGATAGACAGGCCGCGCCTGAATACAATAGGTTTCGCCTGCTGTCAGGCCATTTACATCGATTTGGTAACCCGAGGCCAGACTGGTGCCTATGGGAACACTATCAAGCATTAGCTCAACATATTGTAAATCACGGTTTTGTACTTCCGAAAACTGCCATATTGCCCAACCCGTGGACGAAACATAAATGCTATCAATGCCTATAATCAACTCCTGCAACTCAATTTCGATTTGGGTGGGTTCCCAAACGGAAATCGGAGCATCCGAAACATAGTCAACAAAGCCGTCAAGATGGACGCGGAGGTCGTATGAATCTCGATAAACGTCATTCATCGTCACCTGCCCGTTGGCATCCAACGTGGCTTGGTAAGTCAGCCCTTGACCTTCGTGCGACATCAGCAGCACTTGGGCACCCGAAGGCACCCCCCCAACGTTGGTCATAGCATTGATTTCCAATGTGGTAGCCATGTCTTTGTCAAGGTATTCCGACCATATTGTATCCGAAGCGAAACGGTTGCCTTCGTAAAAACAAGCCACGCCCCATTGGTAGCGACCCCACAACAAGCCGCGCCAATTCGTTTCCATGAAAACGGTGTCGGTCAAATGCGAAGCCAACATCACCGGCTCTTCCTCAAAACGGCGGCGAAACAGGTCAAAATATTGGAATGAGCGGGCGTTTGACTTCAGTAAAGCACTGTCTTCCAAATAGAAATGGATGGCATCGACATAAAAGCCGTCGTCGCCCACATTCGTTGAGGCATCCTTCGCGTATGTCCAATGGAACAGATGCTCGCCCGCCGTGATGTCAAAACGATGCTCCGTCCATTCCTCTTCACCCGAACATTCCAGCAATTTCGCGCCATCCAAATAAAAACGCCCCACATCCCACGGCGATTCCGAGGAAATCTTGCTGAAAAATCCCATCTGCCCCGCCAAAGGCACATACACCGAAACTTCAATCTCCGAAAGGCCGTTGTCAATGCCCTCGCAAGTCGATTTCATGCAATATCGCCCTTCGTATGCATGAATTGAATCGATGACCCAAGGGTGTCCGGAAACCAAATTGTTCCAACTGAAACGGCTGAAATCACCCGTCTCGAAATCCTCATACAACAGCGGCTCGTGCATCGACCAACTGACGCGCACCAAATCGCTGTAGTAGTTGCGTGCTGCCACATAACGCACTGGATGCCAAATCTCTAACAAAATAAAATCGAAATCTGCCAAGGATTGTCCCTCCTCGACCATCAACGAATCCGAAAGACTTGCCGTTTGATAGCCTTCGGCAACGGCGCAAACCCAATAAATGCCCGCTTCCAATTCGCCTTCATAACGGCCTATGGAGTCTGTAACAAACTGAAAAACAAGGGTATCACCTTCCAATCCATAGCCTGAAAAGGAGATTTCCGCGCTTTCAATCGGGGTGAGGCCGTCTTGCTCATACACACTGCCTTCAATGGTTGCTTGAGCAAAAATAGTTGAAACCAGCCATAACATTAAGGCAAAAAACGCAAGCAACTTCTTCATAACCAACCCTTTCATTGTTTCACAAACTTTGCCATCACACTCCCTGACGAACTTTCAACACGAATGAAATAAATGCCCGAAGGCAAATCGGGCAATGTGAGGCTCAATTCGCCTAAGAGATTTGTAACTGCTTTGTTTTCAGTCCACAAAGTCAAGCCCAAACTGTTTTGGATGGAAATTTGAACGTATGTATTGGCTTTCAAGCCGCTGATGGTAATTCTGTCCTCAGCAGGGTTCGGAAATACATTCAATTCCATCCCGTCAACAATCGATGGATGTGGTCGCATCATCACCCTACCATCTTGATTGACAAAAAGATGCAAATCACTAATAGTAGGTTGTTCGGGTGATAAAGTGATTTCCTTGCACATGCCACGACCGTATCGTGGCAAGTCGGCCATTACTTGATAAGTGCCAAAAGGCAGATTTCCAAAACGGAAACGCCCGGCAAAATCGGTCAGCGTGAAGCCCAAAATCCGCTGTTTGGTCGCGTTCAGCAGCAAAATGCCGACATTCGACAAGCCATCAGAGCAATACGATACATCTTCGCCTTCGCGCAACCAAGGCTGACAATAGAAATCGCGTGCCTTGAAGGTCGTTTCGGGATAGTCGAAAACGCCCTCTATGCGTCCATTGCCGCTCGCAAGCGGATGCAACGCAGGCAATTCAATATCAACATCATAGACATTGCCATCCACCTCAATCATGTTCGACTCGCCCCATTGCAAATCGCCCAAATAATACGCCCCACCCGAATTCATTTCCAAAGTGTCGGGGAAAGCATATAAAATATAGGTGTCGGGAAGCAGCGAGTGGAACTTGAAGACACCCGCCGAATCAGAAACCGTGCGATAAAAGCCCGAAAGGAACTGGTTTTCATTGTGTAATGATGCCGCAATCACCTGAGTATTAGGTTGCAATCCATCATTTGACCAAGTTTTTCCTACAAGCGAAAACTCCTTGTAAAGGTCGAAATGCACCGTGTCCGACGCATAGCCACAATGCGACCAAGCCTCCAAAACCAAGTCTACATGGCCTTGCGTCTTGTCTGTCGCGCCCGGAAAATATAGTGTGTGCAACGAAAGCGAATCCTCAAAACGCCCATCGCCCAATGAATGCCACATCAGCGAATCATAATTGTAAGCCTCGGCTTGGTCGAGCGACAAAGGCCGCGACAAGCCACTGTAGTAATCCTCGCCAGCAAATACACTTAATTCCTTGTATAAGAGCAACTTCATTTCATCCGTCTTGGTTGTGCCATCGTAGATCACGCGCAAGGTCAAAGTCACTTCGCCAGCGTCAAAATCGGCCTCCGAAGGGTAATACACTGGTTGCAGCGACAAAGAATCGGAGAAATGCCCCGTTCCCGAAGTGCGCCACTCGAAACCTCCGTAAATGTAGGGAATGTTGGCATCTTCAATGGCAAAACCCGTTGCAGGCGCACACAACTCGCCATCGGCACCAGCGTAGGGATAATAAGTCGCGAAAGCGTAGGCACTTTGGCCCGTCGAGGCGTAAATATCTGGATTGTAGGCTCTATCGCAAGCCATAACAGACAGGTTGTCAGTTTGTTGCGCAGAAACAATGTATGAATTGCCGAAAATGGAATCAATGTGGTGGGCATATTTGTAATAATTGAAATTGCCGTAAAACAGTACATAATGGTCGATGTCGCGCTCGGGGTTTTCGTCCCACGAAATCAGCCAAGAGCCGTTCACAAACTGCTTTTTCACCGCAAACGGAGGCGAAATGGGAGCCGTCGTGTCACATTCGGGCAGATAATTCTCGTAGATGATTTCGCCTAATGCAGCTGAATCTTTTTTGTCAAGTATTACAATATCAATATCTTGCGTAGTTTCTGCATCCCAAAAATTGCCGCGCATGTCAATGTCTTCAGTTGAAACATTGGCGAACAGAATCGCGTTTTTCTTGTAGTGCAAAAAGTTGTTGCCGTTCATCTGTGACAGGTTGGACGGAAAACTAATTACCCGTTTCTTCATCTCACTCAAGGTGTTGCCATAAAAATTGACACTGCCTGCTTCTTTCAGATTTGTAATAGTCAACTCGTTGTCATAGAATGTGTTATGTGCAATCTCAAGTTGGCAGATGCGCATCATTCTGATGGCCTCGTCGTTGCTCCAAAACACATTGTTGCGAATCACGAGCGAGTCCATCGCCGCCTTGATGCCGTAGGACGAGTAGCCCGAACTGCCCTCGGGCAAGTCGGACGAAATCAGGTTGTTCTCGATGAAATTCTTCGCGTCCTTGTCGGAAATGCCGCCCACCGTCTCAAAACTGATGGCAGTGGCCGCGCCTTGGAAACAGTTGCCTGAAATGTGGTTTTGGCTGCACTTGAAGCCGTAGCCGACATTGGAAAATTCGACGTTGATTTGCCCTTGGTCGAAAATGTTGTGCGAAAAACGGTTGAATTTGCTGTCTTTTGCCCTCGATTTCAACTCGATTCCCGAAACGCATTGGTAAAACAAACAACTGTCAATCAAGAAATTGCAGCAGTCAATCAGTTCCATGCCTTTGCCCGCGTAAAAGTTGTTGAACGAGCAATGCCTCACCGTGACATGGCTGCTGGTGGAAGCGTTCAAGGCGGTCAGGGCACCCACCACTTCTACGAATAAAAGCCTCACCGCATCTTCCTCGGCGATGTTTTTCAGTTGGATGCCCGCCCAGTCGTGCGAAAACTCGTAGCAAAGCAGATAAATCGAGTCGTTGCGCTGGCCGTCGAGCCAAAGCCGACCGCCATCGACGCGCAAATAGGCCGATTGGCCGAAAAACATCCTCGTTCCAGCCTCCATCTGCAAGGTGCCGCCTTCCACCACGCTCAGCGATTCGTTCACCAAATACGCCGAATCGCCGCCCAATTTCGGCAAAACCAAAAGCGAATCCAACTCGCCGCCCAAAGGGACATAATGCTGCGCCTCGGCCACAACGCCTTGCGCCAACAGCAACAGAACCAAAAGATGCCTTATGAATTTGAGCGGTTTCATGGTTTAGAAATAATAAATCAAACCTAAGCGGAAATCCCACATTCTCATTTTCATATCAAACGGAAAATCAGCGCGATACAACGCACCATTAGTGATTCGGTAATGCGCTTCAGGCACTAACTCAAACCGATTGGACACCTTCAACGCAAAACCAAGACCGCCATAATAAGAGAACCGAATCGGCTCCACCAGCTCCTTGACAATCGGCGCATGATAAGGCGATTCAGGGGCATTGAGCGAACCCGAATAGTTGACCAAAACATCAACCGAAACCCCCGCCTTGACAAACGCCCTGAACGCTTCCGTCTTGATGAAATCGAAAGTCGCGAAGAGGCCAACATTCAGATAATCAATCCGATTGACATCGCGATAGGCGTAATGGGTCGTGGTCAACGGAATGTAAGTGGAATCGAGGATGTAATGGTAGGCCGTGTCGGTTTCGTGAACCACATAATAGGTGTCGAGGGTGTCGTTTACATAGTAATCACCTTGAAAATCAGTCTTTTCCAACAAGAAACGATAGCGAATGGAACGATAGGACAGGTTCATGCCCACACTCAGGCGATTGTGTTTGTAGCCGCCATCAATCCCTAAACTGTAGGCAAGACTTGGTAGCACTTCGACTGAACCGTTTTCAAGTTGAGGTAAACCGCCCTCGTGCCTGAACTGCGCCGAACCCAATGCCACCGAAGGCGCGATGAACCAGCCGTTGTCGCGGAATTGGGGCCAATGGATTTCCAAACCCTTGTATTTCACGGTGTAAACCGTATCTGTCCGCACCTCGTGGCGCACCTCGACCACTGTGTCGTAGCGCATTACTGAGCGGATGATTTGCAGTGTGTCATAAATCTTGATGGTATCGGAAGTTCGGGTCGAAACCACAACCGTGTCTATCTTGTGTTCCTCTTTCTCTTTTTCTTTTGGAACTACAACAACTTGATTGTCAGGTTTTTCTTCTTCAACCGTTTCTACTGTCGGCTCAAGCAACTGCTTTTTCCGAATCACATATTGTTTCCCGATTTTCTTGAAACCATAGTCGGTGCCTTTCAGCAGGTCGGTCAGCACTTCCTCAACCGACTTGTAGGAACAAGAATAACTTTCAATGCGGATTTTGCTCATCTCAGCCTTGCTGAAAGCCACGTTCAACTCGTATTCGGCAAAGAGTTTTTCCAACGCCTCATCAAGGCCGCACGACTCGACCGAGAACGAAATCAGTGGGTTAAATGACTGTGAGAAAGCGTGTTGCGAGAACACCAAGAGCAAAAGGATGAGTATATTTTGAGTTAGTCGCTTCATTTCCATTAGGGTACAAAAGAGGCGGCTAATTTACGACAAAAAACTGAGTGTCCACTCATTTTTGTCATAAAATCACATTTTGAAAATGGAAACCCTCAGCGAATCCTATAAACCCCGTCCGTCTTGGTCACTGTGAAGTCGAACACGGCAGCGATGGTTTCAATCACCTCATCAACGGAATCTTCGTCGGTGAAACGGGCAGTGAGTTTCTTGGAAGCGCATGATTCGTCAAGGTCAATCTTGACTTGGTAGATGTATTCCAAGGTCTCTACAATCGTTGAAAGGCTGACGTTGTTGAAGTCAAGAACGCGGTCGTTCAACAGTTCTTCTTCCTTTACTTCGGGGTAAGTCATCGCTTTCAATGTGCCTTCGGTAACATTCAGCACTCCGCGCTCGCCCGGATTGATTTCAATTTGCGACAGCTCGCGGCCTTTCTGGTCGAAAGCGGTCATGCGCACCTTGCCTGTGTAAAGGTCGAGCAAGTAATGATTGTCGTTTTTGTCGGCGTCCAAAAGGAATGAAGTGCCCAACACCTCAACATCCATGCTGCCGCAATGGATCACGAAGGGCTTGCTCTCGTCTTTCACGACATCGAAATAGGCCTTGCCTTCGAAATTAATGGCACGCTCTCCCTTGGCGAAATGCTTCGGGTGGCTGATTTCCGAAACGCCGTTGAAGGCTACCGAAGTGCCGTCAGGGAGCGTGTAGGCCGTCTCGGAATCCCAATCGTTGGAGGCCAACGTGACCGTTGGGTTCGACCGAGATACGAGGAAGCCCATGAACAAAGCCACCACGACAGAAGCCGCAATGCCCGAAACATACTTGTAATTCCTGCGCAACCACGGCATCTGAACCACCTTGGTTTCCTCCTCCAAGGCGTCAATTTTGGTGTTGACCGCATCAAGTGCAGCGTCCACATCCAAAACTTCAGGCAGGGCGAAATCGGTGAGATGCCAAACTTCCTTGAACGACTCGAAATAAGACCGGTTTTCGTCCGACTCGGCTATCCACGAAAGCAGTTCAAGAGCCTCCTCCTGCGAGCATTGCCCGTCAAGGTAACTCTTGATTAATGCATCATATTTTTCGCTTACCGAGTTCATTCTTATTTCGTTTACATCAATAAGACTAACAACTTCTCTTTTACCCTTAGTCTTTTTTGAAATATTTTGAAGTTTTTCTTAAGTCACTCAAATATAATCCTTTAGCCCTTCCCTAAGTTGCTTGATGGCCGCGCTCATGTGGGCCTCAACGGTCTTTTGCGAAAGCCCCAATTTCATTGCGATTTCGGCGTATTTTAGTCCATCGAAACGGCTGGCGAGGAATACTTCGCGGCGTTTCGGGGGCATGTCGGACAGGATTTTTTGGTAGGACGATTCCAAATTGTTGGATTGCAGCGTTTCCGAAGGGTCGGCTTCGTCTGTTTCGTTGCTGTAAATCCGCAAGTGGGCTTCGGCGTGGGCGCGCTCTTTATTAATATAGGTGAGCGCCGAATTGCGCACCGCACTCATCAGGTAGGAATCGAGCGAGGAGGAAATGGACAGTTTTTGGCGGCCCGTCCACAACTTGACGAACAGGTCCTGAACGATTTCGGCGGCTTCGTCTTGGTCGCCGACAAAACGGATGCAAAAGCGCACCAAAGGCGTGTAGTAGCGGCGGAAAATCTGGTTGAACGATTCCCTGTCGCCAGCCTTCATCTTTTCGACCAAAATGCTCAGTTCGCTTTCGTTCATTGCAATTAATGTCATTAATGCGGCGGACAAAACCGACGGCAAAGGTACGCAATTTTGTAAAACGCCGTCCAAAAGTATTGAAAAACGGGTGGGGTAGAGGTGTTTAGAATCCAATTCGGACGATTTTGAAGATATTGTAAAATACTGATAATGAAAAATATATGTTTGAAAATCCAGAAAGTGAAGAAAAAAGTTGAGAAAAACGAAAAGAAAATCTTGACCGATTGAAAAAAGTTGTATTTTTGCAGTCCGAAAAAATAGAGAGTCAGTATCTAATTAAAAGATATCGAGAAATGTACGCAATAGTAGAAATCGCAGGACAACAGTTCAAAGTGACGAAGGGACAACAGATTTTCGTCAACAGACTGCACGAAGAAGAAGGAAGCAAGGTTTCTTTCGACAAGGTATTATTAATCGGAAACGAAGGTTCGACGAAAGTGGGAGCCCCGACGGTAGCCGGCGCCAATGTCGAAGCCACTGTGTTGCAGCATTGCAAGGGCAACAAGATTATCGTTTTCAAGAAGAAGAGAAGAAAAGGCTATCAGAAGTCTAACGGTCACCGTCAGTATCTGAGCCAGATTCAAATTGAGAACATCACTGAATAAAAACCCGAAAAAACTAAAGAGATATGGCACACAAAAAAGGTGTAGGTAGTTCTGAGAACGGTCGTGAGTCAGCGAGTAAGCGACTCGGAGTGAAACTTTTCGGTGGACAAGCCGCCATCGCTGGCAACATCATCGTGCGTCAGCGCGGCACGAAGCACTATCCCGGCAAGAATGTCGGCATGGGCAGAGACCACACGTTATATGCTTTATGTGATGGCATCGTCGAGTTCAGGAAGAAGAGAGAAGGCAAGTCTTTCGTCTCCATCCTCCCCGTCGAAGGTCAAGTCACCGAATAAGCATTTCGCAACATAAAACTAATCCCGGCCATCATTGCGATAGTCGGGATTTTTGTATTTTTGCGCTCTAATCAACAACAACCGATTCCATGAATCTGAGATTAATGACAAAAACGATGCTCGTTGGCGGCTTGGTGGCCATAGTTTTGGCCTTGGGCGGCTGCCACAATGCACCCAAGACCAATATCGAAAGGATCGATGACCTGAAAAAGCAGGTGCAAGCCGATATGAAAACCTTGCAAAGCATTGAAAACAAGGAGTTTGTTACCCTTCAAAAGGATTTCAAGGCCTGCGACTCGATGTTGCAATTCCAAAGCCCCGAACAAGTGGACAATTCTTTTGAGACTTTGCGACTTGTGCAAGCCTACATTGAACAATTCCGCATCACCAAACCTGCGATGCAGGCCGAGATGGACTCCACCCTGCGCCAACTCGACCGCCTCCGTGCCGATGCCGAAATCCATTATCCATCCGATTCATTAATAACGGTTTATATCGACGATGAAGCGAAATATGTGGAAAGGTTGGGCAACCAAGTGCGCTATTTCCAAGACCGTTTCGGCACTTGCCAAGAGAACCTTAAAGCCTTGAAGAAACAAAAATAACCCGCCATGAAACACCGCTGGATTTTCGTTCTTTTGATTAATGTCGCCTTCGTCCTTTCGGCGAGCGGGCAAGTCGACATGCCGCCCAAGGGGAAGAAACTCGATGCGCGGCAGAAGGAGCAGATTCAGATTGATGACCAATTGGCCACACAATATTACCGCGAGCAAGACTACGAAAAAGCCCGTGACCTGTACGCAAAACTCTATGAAAAATCGGGACAAACGGGTTATTTCCAACAACTTATCGAATGTCTGATTAATTTGAAGGACTACGACAGGGCTGAGAAAGAACTCAAGTCGATGGCGAAGAAAAACCCGACTTATTACAAGGCCGTTGCCGACCTCGTTTATGTCTACACTTTGCAAGGCAAGTCCGACAAGGCCAAAAGGCAGTTCAACGAAATCATGAAAGACTTGCCTGCCAATGCCGGCATCATTCGCAGCATCAGTTATGCTTTCCAAAATCGTGGACTTAACGATATGGCTATGAGCGTTTTGGAGAAAGGCAACACCCTCTTGGACGGCAAGGAAACCTTCTTCATGGACCAAGCCTACCTCAACCAGTCATCGGCCAACTATCAGGAGGCGTTCAGGTACTATTTTTTGGAGTTGGAAGCCCATCCCGGTCAATACAACAATATCCGTAACCGCCTGCAAACCATGATGTTCTACGATGTGAACAACAGCATTTCGGACGAGTTGCGCATTGCCCTGCTGCGGCAAACCCAAGACAAACCTGACAATTTGGAGTATGCCCAACTTTTAGTTTGGTTTGCCCTGCAACAGGAGGATTACGACATTGCCCTCGCCCAATGCCAGAGCATCGACCGCAAGACCCACGACCAAGATGCACAAATCAATAATTTGGCTGGCATTTGCTTGAACAACAAGCAATTCGACATTGCCAAGCAAGGCTATGACTATATTTTGGACAAGGGCAAAAGCGGTCCGTTTTATGGGCAGGCATTGACGGGAACCATTAAGGCCGACTATTTGAGACTGAAGGCAGAGAACAACGCCGATGCAAAAGCATACGAGCGTTTGTCGAAGCGCATTAACGATGCCTATAACGACATCAATTCCAACGACTTGACAAGACTCACCTTGATTCAGGCTGACATCATGGCCTATCAACTCGACCAGACGGACGAGGCTGTTTCTTTGCTGACGAAAACGGTGGAACAAGTTGGGGGCAAGCAAGACAAGGCCGAACTCAAACTGAAATTGGCCGACATTTATCTGCACGAAGACGAGGTTTGGGAAGCCACCTTGTTATACAGTCAGGTCGACAAGAGCATGAAAGAAGAGCCGCTTGGCCACGAAGCCCGTTTCAAGAACGCCCAATTGCGTTATTTCATTGGTGAATACGAGTGGGCCGAGAGCCAGTTGAAGGTGCTGAAAGCCGCCACTTCGAAACTCATCGCCAATGATGCCATGACGCTCTCGTTGGTCATAAAGGACAATCTTGAAGTGGACTCTACAGGCATGGAACTCAACCGCTTGGCTCGTGTTGATTATAGGATTTACCAGCAGCGAGAAGACGAAGCCATCACCTTGCTTGACGTGATTATCGCTAACGGAAACGAGGTCAGCAAGCCACATGCGCTGTTCCGCAAAGGTGAGATTGCCGAAAAGCGAAAGGAATTTGAGACCGCCGAACAGTTGTATTTGCAAATCGTGGAGCAATATCCCGAAAGTTACATGGCCGATGCCGCCCTGATGCACGCCGCATTAATTGAGCAAAACCATTTGAAAAACAAGGAATTGGCCAAGCAACATTACGAAAAACTGATTGACGAATACCCAACGAGCATTTATACCGCGCAAGCGAAAAAGAACTACAGAAAATTGTAATAAACTACGGATTACACAGATGAAACAGATTTCCGACAATGAAATTCAGAGGCACAAGTGCCAATTGGTACAGATTCCTGCCATCAGCAAATAATCTATCTGTAAAAATCAGGAGCTTGCGACCCACAATTTTCGGAAATGAATCGGTAAAATCTGTCAAATCTGTAGTTAAATAAATGAACGACAATGTATGATGTTAGACCCAAGAAAGCCTTAGGCCAGCATTTTTTGATTGACCAAAATATCGCCCAACGCATTGTGGAGCAGTTGTCGCCCGATGTGGAAAGCGTCATTGAGGTAGGTGCCGGCACAGGCGTTTTGACTCAATATTTGGTGCAAAACGTCCTCGACAAGTTCCACGTCATCGAAATCGATAAGGAGTCCATCGCCTATTTGGAGAAACATTTCCCCATGCTCGGTGAGCGACTGATTGAGGGCGACTTCCTTCGTACCGACCTCAGCCAGTTCGGGAAACAAAACATGGCCGTCATTGGCAACTTTCCTTACAACATCAGCAGTCAGATTTTCTTCCAAGTGCTGAAATACAAGGAACAAGTCGTTGAAGTGGTCGGCATGGTGCAGAAAGAAATGGCAGAACGCATGGCCGCTAAGGAAGGCAGCAAAACCTACGGCATCTTGAGCGTGCTGATGCAGGCTTGGTACGACATTGAATATCTTTTCACCGTGCATGAAAACGTTTTCAACCCACCGCCGAAGGTAAAATCTGCCGTGATAAAAATGCGGCGCAATGCGGTCACCGATTTGGGCTGCGACGAGAAACTGTTTGTGAGCATTGTGAAGCAGGCCTTCAACCAACGCCGCAAGACGATGCGCAACTCACTACGCCCGCTGCTCCGCCCTGAAATCATCGAAAACGAGGTCTTCAACAAACGGCCCGAGCAACTTTTGGTGCAGGAATTTATTGATTTGACGAATCTGATTGGGTGTCGATGAAATAAAAGTTTTATCTTTGCCCCGAATTTTTAGGAAAAATGCAAACAGTACTTTATCCACTTAAATTCAAGCCCATTTTCAAGGACAAAATCTGGGGCGGGCGCAAAATCAAGGAGCAACTTGGGCTGGACTTTGGTTCGCTGCCCAATTGCGGCGAGGTGTGGCTGCTTTCTGGCCTTTGGGACGAGCAGAGCGAAGTGGCCAACGGCGACTTTAAGGGCGACGAAATCAACGACTTGGTAGAAACTTTCATGGGCGACTTGGTCGGGGAAAGCGTGTTCGACAAATATGGCGAACAGTTCCCGTTGCTGTTGAAAATTATTGATGCCAATGACTGGCTTTCGGTGCAAGTGCATCCTGACGACGAATTAGCCGAAAAACGTGGCATAGGCAATGGAAAAACCGAAATGTGGTATGTGATGCATGCCGACAAGGATGCCGAACTCGTGATGGGTTTCAATCGCGAAATGACTCGGATGGATTATGTCAAAGTGATGAAGAACAATACTTTGCGTGAAGTATTGAACTATGAGAAGGTCGAAGCGGGCGATGTCTTTTTCATCCCTGCGGGGCGTGTTCACGCCCTTGGCCCTGACATCATGGTCGCGGAGATTCAACAGACTTCCGACACTACCTACCGCATCTACGATTGGGACCGCATCAATGAGGCGGGCATGAGCCGCGAACTTCACATTCCGCAATCCGTTGAGGCCATTGATTTTGCCATCCCCGACCAGTACAAAATCGAGGTGCAAGATGTGATGAACAAGACCGTTCCCGTCGTTGATTGCCAGTATTTTGTGACCAACTTGCTCCAGCTTCAGGGCGAGATGGAAAAGGACTATAGCAACCTCGATTCTTTCGTGATTTTGCTCTGCACGGAAGGAAATTTTTCGTTGGTTTGGGAAAATGGCGCGGTTTTTGTAAAGCAGGGCGAATGTGTCCTGATTCCGAACATCGTCAAAAAGGTGAGCATCAGGGCGGAGCGGTATTGCAAGTTGCTGGAGGTGTATTGTCAGATTGAGGAGAGTTAGGAGGTATGAAGTAGGAGGTGTAGGGCTGTCGCAGGTTGCTGAGTTTGTCGAAGTATTGTGGCAGCCGAAAATCATGAAATCTTGAAATTTGAAATTTTGAAATCATTGAATATTAAATCATTAAATCAACAAGCAAAATGAAAAAACTTATGACACTGGTGCTGATGGCCTTGGTTTTCACGGGTCTTCATGCGCAATCGAAATCGGATCTGCCGAATGTCACCTTGAAGGACTTGAACGGCAAAGATGTGAACATTTCAAAACTGTCGAACAACGGCAAACCCATCGTCATCACGTTTTGGGCCACTTGGTGCGGTCCCTGCATCAAGGAACACAACGCCCTGAACGACGTGTATCAAGATTGGCAGGACGAAACCGGCGTGAAGATTTACTCGGTCAGCATCGACGACTCGCGCTCGACCGCCAAGGTGAAGCCCACCGTGGAAGGCAAGGGCTGGGAATTTGAGGTGCTTTTGGACGTGAACAGCGACCTCAAACGCGCAATGAACGTGAGCAATCCGCCCCACACTTTCCTGATTGATGGCAACGGCAAAATCGTCTATCAACACACTGGCTACTTCGAATGTGCCGAAGACGAACTTTACGAAGAGATTCTGAAAATCGCAAAGAAGAAAAAGTAAATCAGGAAGTTATGCGAAAACATATACTCGTTCTACTCGCACTCGCTTTGACGACAAGTTTCAAGGCGGGTGCTCAGTCGTTGCTTGAAAGCAGCCAAGTGAGCGGCAGTTTCCAGACCGATGCGCAATATTACATGCTCGATGAGGGTATCGGCATCACCGACCTCAATGGCAAGAAGTTGGGTATCAACGGCTTCGGAAAAGTGAATTATGCCAACGGCAATTTTTCGGCAGGCATCCGTTTTGAGGCATTTTTGCCTGAAATGAACGGTTTCCGAAAAGAACTGAACGGCGTAGGATTGGCCAATTTCTTTGCCACCTACGACAACGGTTTCATCGGCATGACTGTGGGCGACATCTACGACCAATTTGGCAGTGGCCTTGTGTTCCGCTCCTATGAGGAGTGGTCGTTGGGCATGGATAATGCCCTGCGCGGCGCTCGTGTGGTGCTGCGTCCCGCAAAAGGCGTAACCTTAAAAGGCGTGTATGGCCGCCAGCGCTATTTTTGGGCACCTTATTTGGAGCGCAATTTCGCCACCGACGACTATCGTGGCATCGTGCGTGGCGTGGATGCAGAATGGGACTTGAACCAAAGCGTCACAGCACTCAACGATTCCAAGTTCAAAATGAGCATCGGAGGAAGTTTCGTCAGCAAGAAGCAGGTCAACCAAAGCATGTTCTACAACATCCCTGAAAACGTGGGTGCCGCTGCTGCACGCATCAACTTGGGCTATGGCAATTTTGCCTTCAGTACCGAGTATGCCTACAAAATCAACGACCCGTCGGCCATCAACAATTTCATCTACAAGGAAGGCCAAGCCTTGATGGCTTCGCTGAGTTATTCCCAGAAGGGCTTCGGTGCCGTTTTGCAGGTGAAACGCATCGACAACATGAGTTTTAAGTCGATGTACACGGGCAAGCAAAACGACCTCGACATCAACTTCATCCCACCTATTAATTATACACACACGCATAGCCTGCCGTCAATGTACACCTATTCGACGCAGCCCAACGGCGAGATGGCAGCCCAGTTGCAGGTGAACTACACCATCCCGAAAGGCACTGCACTTGGCGGAAAATATGGCACAAAACTCACTTTCAACATGAGCCAAGTGAACGACATCGTCCGCGATTCCGTCAAGTATGGCAATGCGATGGCCTTGAACGAATCGGGCACCTTGGGCTACACTTCCAAGTTTTTCGCCATCAGTGACCATCGTTTCTTCCGCGATATCAACTTTGAAATTGACAAGAAAATCAACAAGGATTGGCACGTCACAGCGCAATACATCAACTTGTATTACGACATCGAAACCATCGAAGGACACGCTGGCTCACCTGTGGTGAAGGCCAACATAGGTTTCCTTGACGTGACCTATAAAATCAACAAGAAACAGAGCCTTCGCCTTGAACTTCAAGGACTTTGGGAAAACGAAGTCCACAAAGGCTACGAGGTGGAGGAAAGCGAGAAGAAGGACTTCCAGAAGCGCGGCGATTGGGCTTTCGCTTTGCTGGAATACTCCATCACCCCTCACTGGTCGTTCTCCATTGCCGACAAGTGGAACTACGGCAACCCCGTTGAGGAATACCGCGACCATTACTTCACGGGTACAATCACCTATATCCATGAAGCCACGCGCGTCATGCTGAGTGCCGGTCGCCAAAGCGAGGGTGTGGTTTGCGTGGGCGGTGTGTGCCGCACGGTACCCGCCTCAAGCGGCGTTTCGCTGACCGTTTCAACGAGTTTTTAATTGATGTTTAAACCTAAACGATTGGAACTATGAAAAGATTATTTAGAATAGGTATGGCGTTGATAGCCACCATGTTGTTCCTGAACGCCTGCGATGTCGAGAAGGAACCTTATATCCAAGGTGCTGAAGACGAGAGATTTATTTTGGAATTTAAAGTGGACAGTGTTTACGGCACTGTTGACGAGGACAACAAGATGGTGAGGTTGGATTTCCCTGCAGGAACGGATGTGACCCATCTGACGCCGACCATTATCATTTCAAACTACGCCACCATCGAGCCTAAATCGGGCGTGACTCAAGACTTTACCAACCCTGTTTATTACACCGTCACCGCCATGAGCGGTGCAACGGCGCAGTATATGGTGGAGGCAATAGTTCACGATGCCGACAACGAAAAAAGCATCCTTTCGTTCCGCTTCGATGCGTTGGATGAAGATGGCCTAATCGACGAAGTTGCTCGTAGGATTTCTTTCGTGCTTCCTGCCGAAACCGATGTCACGCAATTGGTGCCCACCATTGAAGTGTCGGAAGGTGCCACGGTGGAACCTGCTTCCGGTGTGGCCCAAGACTTCACCACCCCCGTGACCTATACCGTGACGGCCCAAAATGGCACGACGGCAGCCTATACGGTGATGGTCATCGTGGAAGGCGGCGAAGTGGAGCCTACAGGTAAGATGGTGCTTATCAAGGACTTCACGGGTGCGCGTTGCGTCAATTGCCCTGCCGCCGCCGAATATGCCCACAACCTTCAGCATCAATTGGACGAAGACCACATCTTCATTATGAGCGTTCACGCTGGTTTCTTGGCACAACCTATGGGTCAGTTCCCCAATTTCCTTACTGATGAGGGCACTGAGTGGTACAACAACCACGATTCCAACCCTTTGTTCACCGTTGACCATGTGGCCTTGACTGATGGCAACTCGCTCAAAGTGGAGCAAATCGACACCCCAGTGGTGACCGCTTTGGACGAAGAACAATCGTTTGAGATTGTGATAGGTCGCCAGTTTGACCCAACCTCTCGTCAATTGCAAGTGAATATTCAAGCCGTGTCATTGACTGACCGGGATGGACATTTTTTCATCACTGCATGTTTGGTAGAAGACAACATTGTGGGCTGGCAAATCATTCCGGGTGGCACCGATAAGGAATATGTGTTCCATAATGTGTTCCGTGGTACGCTCAATGGTGCATACGGCGAGTCGTTCGAAGACCATCATGTGGATTCCGACGATACTTTCTCTTTCAGCTATAACACTGAAATCAATGCCGATTACAATGCCGATGAGTGCTACTTGGTGGTCTATGTCTACGACAGGAACCAAGACGACAAGATTTTGCAGACCGCTGTAAAGAAAATCAAGTAACCTGATACTGAGGTTTTTATGGTCTTCAACTCCATAGAGTTCGTCATCTTTCTGCCCATTGTGGTGCTGCTGTTCTACCTGCTGCCACAAAAGGCGCGTTGGCTGATGCTGCTGGCTGCAAGTTGCGTGTTCTACATGTGGTTTGTGCCCAAGTACATCCTCATTTTGCTTGTCACCATCATCATCGACTATTCGGCGGGCATTTTGATGGAAAAACATGCCGACGAACCCAAAAAGAAGAAGACTTTCCTCGTCATCAGCGTGGTTTCAACCTTGCTGGTGCTGTTCATTTTCAAATATTTAGGCTTCATTAACGACAATTTCGTGTGGCTTTGTCAAAAGTTGGGGTTGGATGTGCGCACTTCGGTGAACATCATCCTCCCCATCGGTTTGTCGTTCCACACGTTCCAGAGCATGAGTTATGTGATCGAGGTGTATCGCGGCCACCAAAAGGCGGAGCGGCACTTCGGTTACTATTCGCTCTATGTGATGTTTTTCCCGCAATTGGTCACCGGCCCGATTGAACGACCGGGCAACCTTTTGCGCCAACTGCACGAACACAAGGATTTCCGCTACGAGAACATCTCCAAAGGCATGAGGCTCATCCTGTTCGGCTTGTTCATCAAGATGGTGGTAGCCGACCATTTGGGCGCCTATGTCGATGAGGTGTACGCGAATCCAGCGGAATACAATTCGTGGAGCGTCATGCTGGCCATGGCATTCTACAGTTTCCAGATTTACTGCGACTTCTTCGGCTATTCCACCATTGCATTGGGTAGCGCGAAGTTGATGGGTTTCGACATCAGCGACAACTTCCGCACGCCCTATTTGGCCAAGAACATTGCCGAGTTTTGGCACCGTTGGCACATCTCGCTTTCCACTTGGTTCCGCGACTATGTGTATTTCCCGTTGGGCGGCAGTCGGGTGAAGTTTGGACGATGGGCGTTCAATATTTTGGTTGTCTTCGTGTTGAGCGGCATTTGGCACGGCGCGGCATGGACATTCCTGTTTTGGGGCTTCGCACATGGTTTGTTGCACATCGTTGAAAAGGCCTTGCGCAACCGATTCCCTTACAAGGAGCCAAACTCCAAGTGGCTGAGTATCAGTCTTGACGCGCTTCGCATCGCCAAGACTTTCGTGTTGGTTACGCTGTTTTGGGTGATGTTCCGTGCCACCGATTTCGCCAACATGCGCGACATTTTTGCGGCGGCAGTCAGTAATTTCGGCGGTGGACAAAGTTTGGCCGTCAAGCAGGAAGTTTGGCTCTATCTCGCCCTGTTCATCCTCTCCGACTTGCTGTTGTTCAACACCCGCTTCGATGCGTGGTGCGAAGGCAAGCCGATGATTGTCAGATGGTTGGTTTATGCCTTGCTCATCTTCCTCATCATTGCGTGTTCGAGTGTCAATAGTTTCCCGTTCATCTATTTCCAGTTCTGACCATGAAGAAGTTGTTGATACGCATAGGAATCGTTGCAGTGCTGCTTGTGGCCATGAATTGGGTCTATTCCAAATGGTTCTTCGAGAAGGACTTGTTGGAACATTCCGACATTATTGAGTTGCCTCGTCAGGTGGTGGCCGACAGTTGTCAAGTGGTTTATTTGGGCGAGTCGTCGAACAACACTTACGGCTTTGCTGAAAGCGACCACAGGAAAATCAGCGCAATGATTTCGGCCTACTTCCCGACCGTGCGCTTGGGCGACATGACCAAAAGCGCATCACATGCGCAAACTTATTATTATATGCTGAAACAGTTGCCGGAGGACGCCCCTGTTGAGACCGTGATAGTGACCATGAACCTCCGTTCTTTCGATGCCGGATGGATTTACTCTCGCCTCGAAACGGCACTTCGGAAACAAATCGTGCTGTTGCAGGATTATCCTCCATTGGTGAACCGTTTCTTGCTGGCTTTCAAGGCATACCCGATTCGCAGCGAGGAGGAATGGGATGCGATTACACAGAAGCATTGGAAAAAAGACCCGCTCAATTTCCCATACGATTTCGAGTGGACCAACGCCCATCAATGGGATTCGGCGATGGCTTGGGGCGGCTGGCATGGCTTCGACGGCCAACGCGACCAGCAACTCACCGAATTGGCATGCCATTACATCAAGAGTTACGCCTTCCAAATCCATGACGACAACCCGCGCATCAAGGACTTTGATGCCATTGTCGACTTGTGCCGCGAAAGGGGTTGGCATTTGGTGTTCAATCTGATGGCCGAAAACGTAGACAAAGCCAACGAACTGGTAGGCAAGGATTTGTTGTTCTTGATGAAACGGAATCGTGACTATCTGATGCAACGCTATGACACTCAGGAAGATGTAACGGTTGTTGACAATTTGGACTTGGTTCGCGATGTGAATTTCATCGACCAAGACTGGACTACGGAGCATTACTATGGCGAGGGTCGAGGCATCATTGCCCGACATGTCGCGCAAGCATTACGCAAGAATTATCCGAATGATTATCAAGATTTTGGTTTGCTGCAATATGAGGCAGGGCATTATTGCTTCGAAAATTCAGAAGATGTATTGGATGTTGAAAGGCCTTACAGTCAGACGCTTATCTTGCCTGCTGATAGTCTTCAACCCGATTGGGGCATGGTGAACATCGCCATTGAGATGTTCCAGCCCGACACTTTGAACGATGCCCAACTTGTCATCGAGAAAAACGTGGAACAAGGCAAAGTCAGCACTTATTATGATATTGCCCCGCAACTTCAAAGCATTGGGCAGTGGGATTTCGCCACTTTCGCCTTGCCCCTTGACTCCACTTTCCGCGAGGCCGGGCAAACCAAGATTTTCGTTTACAATCCCTCGACTTCCTCCGTAAAGGTGAGGCGTTTGGACATTTCCTTCCGTCCGGCCTATCTCAAGCCAGCAGTGAAGGGACAGTCGTATCGATGAAGGAATCAGTTGATTTCCAAAACGGTAAGCAAATCATTATTCACCTTGAACTTCACCTCCATCCCGCCAAATTCCATTCCGTAAACCCTTTCAGGGTCGGCGTGATATTGCGGACGCGGGTCGTGGGCAAGCACTTCGATGAGGCTTTCGCGCTGCTCAGGGTCAACTTTTTCGAGCAAAGCCTCCGAAAAATCCACTTCCAAAAGATATTCTGTTGGTTTTGAGGCAAATCCGCTGACGGCATCGGGATGACTATCGGTGTAGGCGATGTAGGGCTTGATGTCGTAAATCGGGGTGCCGTCCATCAAATCCGCGCCCGAAACATAAATCACGGGGCCAAGTTTCGGGTCAATTTCGATGCTTTCCAAACGCACCGACGAAAGCCCGATGGGATTAGGCCGGAAGGGTGAGCGCGTGGCGAAAACACCCTTGCGCACATTGCCCCCCAAACGCGGCGGACGCACCGTCGGCGACCAAGTGTCGCGCATGGCCTGCGAAAACTCCCAAAGCAGCCAAATGTGCGAAAAATCCTCCAATCCACGCACCGCCTCGGCGTTGCGGTAGTCGGGTTCAAACACGATGCGGCCTATCAATGAGGGGATGATACCGCTTTGGCGCGGAATGCCGAACTTGGTCGGGAAATCGGTGTGGATGCGGGCGATGGTTTTCATGCCGCAAAAATAACGCATTTTGTAGTGCAAGCCAAAAAAAGCCTTACTTTTGCCGCCGCAAAAAAACGTTTGTCATGCAAAGCAACGAAGAGATTTCCATATTGGTGCTTTATACGGGCGGCACCATCGGCATGATGCAAGACTCCAAGACGGGAGCCTTGGTGCCTTTCGATTTCGACAACATCTATGTCCATCTGCCCGTGCTGAAGAATTTCGGCTATCAGATTGATTTCTATAGTTTTGACCCGCTAATTGACTCGTCGAACATGTCGCCCGACTTCTGGATTCGCCTCGCGACCAAAATCGGGGAAGAATATGAGCATTACGATGGTTTTGTGGTGCTTCACGGCTCTGATACGATGGCCTACACCGCCTCGGCCCTCAGTTTCATGCTTGAAAACCTCAACAAGCCCGTGGTTTTGACTGGCTCGCAACTGCCAATGGGCATGGTGCGCAGCGACGGTCGCGAAAACTTCCTCGCAGCCGTTGAGATTGCCGCCGCCAAGGACGACGACACGCCCATTGTGCCAGAAGTGAGCATTTTTTTCCAGAACCAACTGCTACGCGGCAACCGCGCCACCAAGTTCAATGCGGAAAACTTCAATGCTTTCATCTCGTCGAACTATCCCAACCTCGCCGACGTGGGCATACACATTAAATATAATAAGGAACGGATTCTGAAGCCCAACTTCAAGAAACTGAAGGTACACACAAAGATGGACCGCAACGTGGGCATTTTGAAACTCTTCCCGGGCATTTCAGAGGACTTCGTGCGCCATGTGATGAAGACTCCCAACCTGAAAGCGTTGGTGTTGGAAACCTTCGGGTCGGGCAACGCCACCACCGAAGGATGGTTCCTCAATGCGCTCAAGGAGGCCATCGAGGGAGGACTTATCATACTCAACATCACCCAATGCAAAGCCGGTTCGGTGGAGATGGGACGTTACGAAACCAGCCTCGACATGGCCCGCATCGGGGTCATCAGCGGCTACGACATGACCACCGAGGCTGCCGTTGCCAAACTCATGTATCTCATCGGTGAAGGACTTACGAAGGCCCGAATTATCGAAATCCTGCAAATTTCCATCCGTGGCGAAATGACCGTTTGACGCTATGATTCAAGCAATTGAGTATTTAATGCAATAAAAAATCAAATATTTTTGCTTTGTCAATCAAAAAATGTTGTACTTTTGGCAACGATTTCAGATAAGGTTGAGGGGTTAGGCAAGCACAGGAGAGATGTCCGAGTGGTTTAAGGAGCACGCCTGGAAAGTGTGTGTACTCCAAAAGGGTACCGCGGGTTCGAATCCCGCTCTCTCCGCAGAAAAGTAATGATTGTTTCATCAGAACAAAGTAATTCAACAAAGTAATAATCAAACATTTAAACTCAACTATGAAAAAATTAATTGCTTTCCTCATGGTTGCTGGCCTTTTCACCTTTGGCGTCAGCAATCTCGTCGTTGCTCAAGAAGAGCAAGCGCAAACCGAGCAAACGGAGCAGACCGTTGCTCCTGAACAGACTCCCGCTCCAGTGGAGACCGTCGAACAAGCAGCCCCTGTCCAAAACGAGGCCGCTCCTGTCACTTTCCGCGAATCCATCAAGAAACAGTTCATCGATGGCGGCCCTGGCTTCATGGGCATCGTGTTGGTCATCCTCCTTATCGGTATGGCCATCTCCATTGAGAGAATCATTTATCTGACTTTGGCCTCCGCCAATTCAAAGAAACTTTTGGCTGGCATCGAAGCCAAGATGAAGAGTGGCGACGTTGAAGGTGCCAAAAAGCTCTGCAAAGACACCCGTGGCCCCGTGGCCAGCATCTTCACCCAAGGTCTTATCCGTTATCAGGACGGCCAATCGTTAGATGAGGTTGAGAAATCCATCGTTTCCTACGGTTCCGTTGCTGGCGGCAAGCTCGAAAGCGGCCTGAGCTGGGTTGGCCTCTGCATCAGCCTTGCTCCTATGTTCGGATTTATGGGTACTGTTGTCGGTATGATCCAGGCCTTCGACGACATCGCCGCTGCTGGTGATATGAGCCCGACGGTCGTTGCCTCCGGTATGAAGGTCGCTCTGTTGACCACCGTGTTCGGTCTGATCGCCGCTATCATCCTTCAAGTGTTCTTCAACTTCATCGCTTCCAAAATCGAAAGCATCGTCAACGACATGGAAGACGCTTCCATCTCGTTCATGGACATCCTTGCAAAATACCACAAATAATCAGTATCAATCATGAATAGTAAGCTTTCAAACATCGGTAAATGGGTATTTGGCCTGCTGGCATTGATCACCGTGGCTGTGGCAGTTTATTTCTACCTCGACCTCAAGAGTGATGCCCGCACCGACTTATTCCTGAATTGGGGCTACATCTTGATTATACTTGGCATCGTCATCGCATTGATCTCAGTCGTCTTCACTGCCGCCGTCAAAGGCGTCAAGGGAAAGAAACTCTTGATTGCGGTCATTGCAATCGCTGTTATTGCAGTTGTAGCTTATGTTATGTCGAAGGGTGCCTTCTCCGTGCCTTATCAAGCAGGTGAAGTTACCTATTCAGGCAAGACTAACGGATGGGTCGAATTCGGCCTTAATGCCTTCTATATCACTCTTGTAGTAGCCATCTGCTCCATCCTGTTCTCGGTGCTCTACAAGGCAGTTAAAAAGTAAATCATTTCATCATGGCAAGAAAAACTCCCGAAATCAATTCAAGTTCGCAGGCTGACATAGCATTCTTGCTGTTGTGTTTCTTCCTGATGACGACTTCCATGGACGTGGACTACGGTATCACCCGTCGTCTGCCTCCTCCCGTCGAGCAAAACGACGAGGACGTGAAGGTCAAGGAAAGAAATGTGATGAATGTAATGGTTAACAAGAGCGACCGTCTGCTGGTGAATGGCCGTCCCATGGACATCAGTCTGTTGAAGGACGAAGCCAAACGCTTCATGACGCCCCGTCCTGGCGACGAGACCGCTCCTGAAGTGGAGACCAAGACCTTCGACCTCGTGGGCGATGTGCTCATGTCGAAGGGCGTCATCTCCCTCCAGAACGACCGCGGTACCTCGTATGCTATGTATATCAGTGTGCAGAATGAGTTGGCACGCGCCTTCAATGAAATGAAGGAAGACCTGGCTTGGAAGAAGTTCCACAAGCACCTCGACCAACTCACGGAAGATCAAACCAAGGCTATCAACGATGCCGTGCCTGTGCGTGTTAGCGAGGCCGAGCCCGTTGTGTACTAAAACTTAAGGAGGATAAAGATATGGGTAAATTCAGAAAAGAAGGAAAGAAGGAAGTGCCGCAAGTGAGCACCTCTTCACTGCCTGACATCGTTTACATGTTGATATTCTTCTTCATGATCACCACTTCGATGCGTGACGTCGAGCTAAAGGTGAAAACCGCCATGCCTAAGGCTACAGAGATTCAAAAGCTCGAACGCAAGGCTTTGGTGAGCTCCATCTACATCGGCCCACCGCGTGACGCCAAACTCGGTACCGAATCGCGTATCCAGTTGGACGACGCCTTCGCCCGTACGGCTGACATCGCCGACTGGATCCAGAAGGAACGTGACTCGCGCAGCGAAGCCGACCGTCCCCTGCTGACCACTGCTCTGAAGGTGCACAAAGAGACCCGTATGGGTGTCGTCACCGACGTGAAGCAGGAACTCCGTAAGGTGGGCGCCTTCCGTATCAACTACACGACACTGAAGGGTAGCGCCTTGGAGAACTAACTTGGTTTAGTTCAGAAATGAGAGGGCGACGACGCAAGTTGTCGCCCTTTTTTATTCCACATAAGCCATTAATTTGTACCTTTGCAGCCAAATTGTCAATTCAAATGAAAAGGACTTTCATCGTCATCGCCTTGTTGCTGATAGTTGCTTCTTGTGGCAACAAGGAGCCTAAAGAAACAAACACACCTACCGAAAAACCCAGGAAAACTGTAGCCATTCCGCAGTTCAATGCCGACTCGGCCTATCAGTTCGTTGCCAAGCAAACCCAATTCGGCCCGCGTGTGCCTGAAACTCAGGCCCATGCCAAGTGTGCTGAATGGCTTACTGAGAAATTGTCTGATTTCGCCGACACAGTTATCGTGCAAGATTTCAGGACTCGATTGTTCAACGGCAACGGTATCGATGGAAAGAACATCGTGGCGGTGTTCCATCCCGAGGCGAAGAAACGCATTGTGCTTTGCGCCCATTGGGACTCACGTCCATTTGCCGACCACGATGTGGACGAAAGCAACATGCGCAAGCCCATTGATGGTGCCAACGATGGAGCCAGCGGTGTGGGTGTGTTGCTTGAATGTGCTCGTCAGTTCAGGTTGCAGCCTTTGCCAGAGAATTTGGGTGTTGACATCGTTTTGTTCGACCTTGAGGACTATGGTCCGCATCAGGAGGAAGCCGAAAAGTTTTATGACGACCGTGTCAATTATTGGGCATTAGGCTCGCAGCATTGGTCGAAAACGCCGCATGTTTACGGCTACAAGGCCTATTATGGCATCCTTTTGGACATGGTGGGCGGCAGCAACCCCAACTTCCCGAAAGAATACTATTCGCAAGGCTATGCCGCATGGGTGAGCAACAAGGTTTGGCGCAAGGCGTATGATTTGGGCTATCGGCCTTATTTCACCAACGAAATGGGCGCAATGGTCAGCGACGATCACATTCCGATGAACCAAATCGCGGGCATTCCCACTATTGACATCATCGACTTGCAACCGAGCAGCAGCAACGGATGCTTCCCCGAGGTGTGGCACACCATTAATGACAACCTTGAGCATATTGACAAAACCACGCTCGGCATGGTTGGCGATTTACTCTTGCATGTGGTGTATGAAGAATAATCTATTATTAATCAATTATTTATCAATCAAAATTTAGAAAGATGAAGAAAGTATTGCTAATCATGGTGGCGGTTATGGGTTTGGCCTTTGCCGCCAATGCACAGAACAATTTGGGCTTGCGTTTTGGTACGGGTGCCGAAGTTTCATGGCAGAAAATGTTGGGCAACACCAACCGACTTGAACTTGACCTTGGTATCAACGGCTTCGCGACTTGGAACACTTACCGTTATTTCAGCCTTACGGGCATTTACCAATGGCATTGGAACATTGTGGACCGACTTGGCTGGTATGTGGGTCCTGGCGCCCAGTTGAGCATTTTCCAATCTGTGGAAGGAAGCAACTATTTCAATGTTTCTTTGGGTGGCCAAGTAGGTCTCGACTATGAACTGCCCATCCCATTGCAACTCTCGTTGGATTTTCGGCCCATGTGGAATTTCATTGGCAATTATGCTGGATTCGGATGGGGGTTGTGTTTGGGCATACGCTACATGTTCTGACCCAATCATTGCCAATAACGAAAAAAAGACCGCGTGTTTGCGGTCTTTTTTTGATTAATAGGATTCGAGGAATCATTCAATGACGACTTTTTTCGTCACGACTTTTCCGCCGATGACACTCACGAAATAAAGGCCCGACGGCAAGTCGCTGACATCGATAGTCGTTTGCTTGTCCATCACAAAGCCGCGCACTTCCACGCCTTGCGCGTTGATGATGTGGACACTGAGTTTGCCCAACTCATAGTCAGTGGCGATGGTCATTTGGCTTTTCACTGGGTTGGGCGAAATGCTCACTGTGAATGGGTCTTTCTCAAAGTCAACATATTCCTTGATGTCGAGCAAAGTGCCTTCGCTGTTGGAGCGGCTCACCACCATGCCCGAAACGCGCAGAATTGGATTGTCGGGGTCGGAGCAGTGGGGGCATGAATTCTGTCCGTCGTGGCAGTCGGGATAATTGGGGTGACAATAGTCAATATAGGTCGGGTCGAACTGATAGAACAGATGTGCGCCGCCTTGCGGGAGGTATTCGTTCATGTCGTAGTCCCAAACCATTCCGATGCTGCCCGGACACCAGCCGCTGCGGTTGTGGGGCCAAGTGCCGTTTTGAGGTTGGCAACCAGCCGGATTGGGGTTGCAGTTTTGCCACAGGTGCTGGTCGAACTTGAGGCCGCCGTTCACATAAACGTGGTGTGTGGCCTCGTAAAACTCCGCCGCGTTGCCAGTATTGTAAGCCGATCCACCACTAATGGAACTGCTCCAGTTGTGGCCCGAAGTGATGAGCTTCAGATGGGCTTCCTCGGTGCTTTCGGCAAATTCGAAGTCCATTTCGGGAACGGGCTGTTGGTTGGCATAGTCGCCGAAATCGTATGCCCCAAACCAGATGGGCTGCACGTCGCTGTAGAGGTATTCGGGTGTGCCTTTTTGCATGTTGAAAGTCAAAATCGGGCAATAGCCGCTGCCGTCCCAAGTTTGGTAATAGACCTCAAATTCCACCAAGCCTTGCAGGATGGAGGTGTAGTCGGTCACGTCAAGGTTGTCGTCGCACTCCACGCCAAATGGCGAGCAGTAGCGGAACAACTCGACCCACTCGCCACGGAAGTTCTTCACGCGCACATAACCGATGCGGTCGTAAGGGTCGCAATCGCCGTTCACGCAACGGTGGTCATAGTGGGCATTAATCGTGGCGAAGGCGCCCACATGCGAGGGCAGGGCATATTCGCCGTGGGCGGTTTGCTGCGAAGGCGTCACGACAAGGTCGCCGTTCATGGCCACGGCATCCACATTGTTGAAGGTGTTAGTCACGGTGAAATGGTTGCTCACCGAAGTCGTTTTTCCTCCTGATTGCGTGATGGTTGCGGTCATGTTAAAGTCACCGAATGAAGTAGGTTCCCAGAGGCCGTACCAATAGCCATTGTCGGGGTCGTCGGGATAGGCGGTCTGCAATTTCACGGTCTGGCTACCAATGCTGCACGACACATCCTCAAACTTGATGACATTGCCATGCTCGACGTGGGCACTCAAAACCAACATCACAGGCTTCAGTTCGCTCATGTAGACGTTCAGCCCCTCGTAAGGCCTGCGAATCGTGATTTCAGGCGTGTAGTTGTCGGGGTTGACCACCTCAAAGGTGCGGTTCACGGCAGGTGCGGCTTGCCATTGCGTGCCGTCGCCGCCTTGTGTGGCGCGTATTTTCACGGTGCCTTCCTCGCCGCTTAGGGTTACGGTGTTGCCGTTCAGCGTGGCGGGACCTTCCAAAACCTCGAAACTGACTGGCAATCCCGAAGTGGCCGTGGCGTTGAGTTCAAAAGGCTCGTCGAAAACGAGTTTGTCGGGGATGGCCTCAAACTCAATGAATTGCGAAGCCAATCCTGCGGGCGTGTGGCGCACTACGATATTGTCGAAGCCGCCATGCGAACTGCTGAGGAAGAACACACCATCCCATGCAGCCGGGTCGAAACGGTCGCCGCTGCCCGGGGTGAGTCCTGCATTAATGCCTTGGATTTCAGGCACGGGTTCAAACTCGCCCGTGCAGCCGTGGTCGGCAAAGAGGGTGACGGAGCCTTGGCCACCGTTGGCCTCAAGGTCGATCATGATTTTCCAGCGTGTCCAAGTGCCGTATTCGTTTTGATAGTCGAAATCGACGGGCATGGTGTTGTCGGGCAGCACGATGCCGTTGACAAAACTGGGGCGTGGGTCGATGCCCGTGGTGATGAAATAGATGCCGCCGTCCTGCACGTTCAGGTTGGGGTTGGGGCAGGTGGCCTCGTAACTCATCGGGGGCAGCACAACGCCGTCGCCGTTGGCGTCGTAGCCGATGCCGAAGCAGGTACCCCACCAGTTGCGGAACATGTCGATTTCCACCTCGATGGTGCCGCCCGTCGAGAAGTCGAAGGGAAAGTCGGGCGTTGATTTGTGGGTGGCCACTTCGCCGAAGTTGGTGTTGGCGTTGTCGAAGAAGGCACCCATGGTTTCATCGGGCGTGGTTTGTCCGCCGCCACCGAGATATTCGGTCTTCAGTTGTCCGCCGCCCGCGCTGTGGGGCCGCGCCACCCAGCCGTGTTGTCCGTTGAGCGGGGCGTTCTCAGTGTAATTGTTGAAGTCGCAAGTTGCCGTCGTCTGGGCAAACAAGCTGATGGACAGGGCCATCATGGAGAGGAGTAAGGTTACTTTTTTCATGATTTTTTATTTCAAGAGTTTTCTGTTTTCTATTTCTTCTAAAACCAACATTTGCTGAATGGCGATGCGGTTCAGTTCCTTCAATCTCTCAGATTGTGGAACACCATTGTTGATGAAAACCGCATTGAGGTTTTCCATGTTCGATAAGCAAATGAGTTGATTGATGGATGCATAGTCACGGATGTTGCCTTTTAGGTCGGGATGTTCTTCACGCCATTGTTTAGCGGTTATTCCAAACAAGGCGACATTGAGGACATCGGCTTCGTTGGCATAGATGATGCTGGTTTGAATTGGTGATAATTCAGCGGGAATTAGGTTTTGCTTGATGGCATCGGTGTGAATGTGATAGTTGATTTTTGAAAGTTCGCGTTTCGCCGTCCAGCCAAGTTGCTTTTGCTCTTCTTCTTTCAGCCTTTGAAACTCTCTCAACAAATAAAGCTTGAATTGAGGAGAGACCCACGAGGCAAATTCAAAAGCGAGGTCTTTATGTGCATAAGTTCCGCCATAGCGTCCGGCCTTAGCAATGATGCCTATTGCATGGGTTTTTTCAATCCACTGCTTTACGGAAAGTATGAACCTATTCAATCCAGCGGCATTCTTAATTCCCTCGAATTCGGGGGAATTAAAATCGGGATTGTACATTTCTTCCCAAATGCCGAGAAACTCGATGGTGTTCTTGTTGCGCAACCATTTTTCTATTAGTGCCAATCCGTTTTCTATGCCTTTCACCATATCGGTCAACGAGATATAGTCTTTCTCATTGATTTCCAAAATGGTAATTTCGGTTTCGTTGACAATGATTTTCGCCATGATTCAGTTTTCAAATTAAGAAGATGGGACCAAAATACGCAAATTGTTTGGATTTTGCAAATAATGAAATCATTCCACCACCAATTTTCGCGTCACCAAGCTACCCCCCAGCATCTGCAAGGTGTAAACCCCAGCAGGCAGATGGCTCACGTCGATGGTGCGCTGGCCTTCCACGGTGAAGAACATCACCATTTGCCCCTGCATATTGAGCATCATCACACTGACGGCCCCCTTGTCGTAGTCGGTGCGGAGGGTGAATTGGCCCTTGGCGGGATTGGGGAAGATGTCGGCGGTGAAGGCAGGCTCGGCGTGTGTTTCGTGGAGGCCTACCAGCAGGTTCTCGTCGTTGCTGAAGGTGACCACCTTGCCCGCCACGCGCAACACTGGGTTGTCGGGGGCGGCACATTCGGTGCAGGTCACACCGTCGATGCAGTCGGGGTGGTTGGGATGGCAGAGGTCGAGATAGGTCGGGTCGAATTGGTAGAACAACTCGGCTTGTCCGGCGGCGAGGTACTCCGAAAGGTCGTAGTCCCACACGAGGCCGATGCTGCCTGGGCACCATCCGCTGCGGTTGTAGGTCCAAGTGCCGTTTTGCGGTTGGCAGCCAGCGGGATTGGGTGTGCAGGTGCGCCACAGGTGCTGGTCGAATTTGTTTTGGCCGTTCACGAGGATGTGGTGCGTGGCTTCGTAGAACTCGGCGGCGTTGCCCGTGTTGTAGCAGTTGTTGGTGCCGCTGCTCCAATTGTGGCCTGTCGTCGTGATTTTCAGTTTGGCGGCTTGCGCCTTGTCGCTAAACTCATAGTTCACCACGGGCACGGGTTGCTGGTTGGCGTAGTCGCCGAAAGCATAGATGTCGAACCAGATCTCATCCACATCGGCATAGAGATAGGCGGGCGTGCCTTTGGTGAAACTGAAAATCAGCGTGGGGTTGTAGCCGCTGCCGCCCCAACTCTCCATGTAGTATTCAAACTCGACCAAGCCTTGCAATAAAGAAGTGTAGTCGCTCACATCCAAATCATCCTCGCACTGCACGCCGAAGGGGGTGGTGTAGCGGAACAGTTCCACCCACTCGCCGCGATAGTTGCGCACCTTCACACCGCCAACGCGGTCGTAGGGGTCGCAATTGTTGTTCACGCAGGTGTGGTCGTAGTGGGCCAAAATCTCGCTGAACGCGCCCACATGCGTAGGCATCACATATTCGCCCTTTGCGCTATGCACCGAAGGGGTGCAAACGAGGTCGCCGTTCATCGTCACTACATCCAAATGGTTGTCAATCTGGTCGGTGATCTCAAAACTATTGCTGAAGGTCGTCGTCTTGTCGCCCGATTGCGTCACGCTGACCGTCATAGAATAGGTGCCGAAGCCCGAAGGTGTCCAAAAACCATAATAATAGCCGTTTTCAGGGTTGTCGGGATAGTCGGTCTTTAAAGGGATGTCCACTCCATCGACGCTCGCCTTAATTTCGGTGAACTTGATGACTTCAGGATGCTCGATATACGCCGAAACGACAATCATAACGGGTTGAATTTCATCCAAATAAACCTTCGTTCCTTCATACGGGCGACGAATCTTCACTTCTGGATCGTAGGCATCAGGGTCGACCACTTCAAACGATTTCACCACATCGGGAGCGGGTAGCCAGTTGGCGTTGCCGGCTTGGGTGGCCTTCAGCTTCACGATACCTGTCTCGCCCGTCAAGGTCAAGATGTTGCCATTAATCGTGGCGGGGCCTTCCATTAATTCAAAGGAAACAGGCAGTCCAGATGAGGCCGTGGCTTGCAAGGTAATCGGGTCGTTGAAAACCAATTGGTTCGGGATGTCGGCCATCTCAATAAGTTGGGCGTTGCCGTCGGGCTGTTGGCGTACAAGGAGGTTGTCGAAACCGCCCGTGCCGCCTTGCGAGTGGAAGAAAAGGCCGTCCCACACTTGGTAGTCGTTCTTGTCGCCGCTGCCGGGCGTGAGGTTCATGCAGACGTTGGTGCAGCCCGCCATCTGAATCCACTCGCCCTCGCAGCCAGGTTTCACGAACACCGTCACCGCGCCCGCGCCATTGTAGGCCGTGAAGTCGAACGACATTTTGTAGCGCGTCCAACCGCCTTCCTCGTAGTCGAAGGGAATGGAAGTGCCGTCGGGCAGGTGTACACGAGCATGGCCGCTGTCACCTTGGCTCTTGATGAAGAGGTAGACGCCGCCGTCGGGGTCGGTCATGCCGGGCAGGATGTGGCCGTCGCCGTCGGCATCGAAGCCCACGCCGAAGAAACTGCCCCACCAAGTGCGGTTCATGTCGATTTCAAGGTCCATGATGCCGCCGTTCTGGAAATTGAAGTTGAAATTGTCGGAAGCCTTGCGCGTGGCCGTACGACCTACGCCTGAGCCGCCGTAAGGATACCAAACGGCCATAGTCTCGTCAGGGGCCATGTCGGAGCCGCAAACATACGAAACATCAAAGTCTTGCGATGAAGTCGCGGTCTGGTAATGTGTCTTCCAGCCGTCTTGTCCGTTGAGGTTTTGCGAGCCTTCAGCGAGGCTGTTGAAGTCGTAAACGTATTCCACCTGCGCCATGCCAACCGTGGCCAAAAGGCAGAACAATGCGAGTAAAGATGATTTTTTCATAGGATTTTTGTTTGAATTTGGGGACAAAAATAACAAATCTGACAAAGTGAAGCGCTATTTTCTAAAAAAACACTATTTTTGCCTCTTCTAATCAAACGATTTCATACGATGAAAAAACACATTCTGTACTTCTCTCTGCTGGCTTGCGTGGCCTTTTTCGGTGCTTGCACCACCAGAGTTGACCTTTATGCCGACTACAAGGACATTCCAGTGATTTATGGCCTGTTGGACGCTTCCCAAGACACCAATTTTGTGAGAATCAACAGGGCTTTCTCAAGCAATAACGACCATCCCATCAATGCCAATGAGGTGGCCTTGATTGCCGATTCGTGCAACTATCCGGGCAAACTCAGGGCTTATATCGTGGAATACAAGTCTGTTTATGGCAACAATTATGACCCTACAGGCCTTACCATCGAACTTGATACGATGACCATTCACAACAAGCAGGAAGGCGTGTTCTATTCGCCCGACCAGAAGGTGTATTGGACGAATGAGCCTCTCAAAGTGAGCACGAGCGGCAGCAAGTATAAATACAAACTTTATGTCCACAAAGGCAACGACACCATCACCGCCGAAACGGACATTGTGGGTGGCGAGGATTTCAGGATTATCGCCACGGGACTCAATTTTTCTGCCGAACCGAGCGACAAAACAGGTAAAATCAAGTTCAAGGCGGCTGAGAACGCGGTGTTTTACGACATGAAGATTGCGTTTTACTATGAGGAATCCATTAATGGCGGGCCTTTCGTCGAGAAGCAGGTGTCTTATTCGGTGGGCACAAAGAGCAAAGACGATTTGAGCATTGAGGACGGTAGTTTCTACATGACCTACGGCGAGAATGTCCTGTTTAGGCTGTTGACCGATGCCATTGGTGGCGACACGGTGACTGACCCCAACCATCCCAATGTGGTGCGCCACATCCGCTTTGTCGACCCTGCCCAAAAGTATCCGATGCAGATTTTCCTTTCCGCCGGTGGCGAAGAATTGTATAACTACATCCAAGTGAATATGCAGTCGGGCTTCTCGCAAACTGTTCCTGACTATACCAATGTCAAGGGCGGTTATGGCGTGTTTTCCTCGCGTGTGAATTTGGTGAAGCCGGTGACCATCTCGTCTCGCACCCAGTCGGATCTCTTTGGTAAGCCGTGGGGATTCGTGACGCAGTGATTAATCAAAAACCTTTTCTTATGATTCGTTCCATGACTGGCTATGGTATAGCCGAGCAAACTTTTAATGCAAAGAAAATTACCGTCGAAGTCAAGACGTTGAACAGCAAACAGTTGGACTTGCAGGTCAAACTGCCCAACGAATTGCGTGCCGCCGAGTTGGACTTCCGCAACAGGATTGGCGCCAAGTTGCAACGTGGCAAAATCGATACGGTTATCACCATCACCGACACCGATTTGACCCAAACCTACCACATCGACCAAGACATTGTGAAGGCCTACAAGGAACAGATCGAGTCCATCTCTGTTCAACTCGACATTCCGCCTACTGCCGACATGGCCTCCGTGTTGTTCAAGATGCCGGGCATTTTCAACATCCCGGTTGAGAATTATGACGAGGCTTTCATCGCCAAGGTAGGGGAGACCCTCGACCAAGCCCTCGACATAGTCGACGGCTTCCGTATTCAGGAAGGACAAACTTTGAAGAAAGACCTGTTGCACCGCGTTGAATTGATTCTCAATCTGTTGGGACAAGTCGAACCTTTCGAGAAAAGTCGCCACGAGGTCATCAAGCAGCGCATCACGAAGAACCTCGCCGAACTGACCACTTCGGGCCAATACGACGAGAACCGCTTCGAGCAGGAACTGATTTATTACCTTGAGAAATTGGACATTACCGAGGAGAAAGTGCGTCTGCGCCAACATTGCAACTACTTCAACGAGAGTTGCGACGACGACCAAGCGGGCAAGAAACTCGGTTTCATCGCGCAAGAAATGGGCCGCGAAATCAACACGTTAGGCTCGAAAGCCAACGAAGTGAGCATCCAGAAATTGGTCGTCCAAATGAAGGATGAATTGGAGAAGATTAAGGAACAGGTTTGTAATATTTTATAGTGACGGCCCTTCGACAAGCTCAGGGACCTTTGCTTTTACAGAGGGTTAGGGTGCCTGAGCCTGTCGAAGGCCCCGACAAAAAAACATGAACTATGAAAAAAGGAAAACTTCTAATCTTCAGTGCCCCATCAGGCTCAGGCAAGACCACCTTGCTCAATTATGTGATGAGCCAAATCCCTGAGATGGCCTTTTCGGTTTCGGCCACCACGCGCCCGCCACGCGGCGAGGAGGTGAACGGCAAGGAATACTATTTCCTGACGATGGACGACTTCAAACAGCGCGTCGCCAACGGCGAGTTCCTCGAATGGGAAGAGGTCTATCCAGGCCGCTGCTACGGCACCCTGCTCTCCGTGGTCGAACAGATGCAACTCGACGGCAAGCATGTGGCCTTCGATGTGGACGTTTGCGGTGCCGTGAACATCAAGAAGCACTATGGCGACCAAGCCCTTTCCGTCTTCATTCAAGCACCCTCGATTGAGGTGCTGCGCGAGAGATTAATCAACCGGCAGACCGATTCGATGGAGGAAATCGAGAAGCGTGTGGCCAAGGCCGCGTGGGAAACGGAGTTTGCACAAGGCAAGTTCGACCGCACCATCATCAACGACGACCTCGAAACCGCCAAACGCGAAATCCTCGAAGTAGTCCAAGCCTTCCTCGAAGCCTAATAAAGTGAGGTCTATGAGCCTTCGGTCCCTGAGCCTGTCGAAGGGCTGAAGGGTCATGCTAATAACAACATCATGAAAAAAGTCGGCATATATTCAGGTTCGTTCAATCCCATCCATCACGGCCATGTGATGTTGGCCAACTATTTGGTCGAATTCTCCGATTTGGATGAGTTGTGGTTTGTGGTCACGCCGCAAAACCCGCTGAAGCAGAAAGCCGAACTGCTCGACGACAACGAGCGTCTGAAAATGGTGCAATTGGCCGTGGCCGACGACCCGCGTTTCAGCGTCAGCGACATTGAAATGCACCTGCCCCGACCTTCCTACACCATCAACACCTTGAACACGCTCTCGGAGCAATACCCTGATGGCCAGTTTGTTTTCATCTGCGGCATGGACAGCCTCCAAAACTTCAAGCATTGGCGCGACTACCAGAAAATCCTCGATAATTACGAACTCCTCGTTTTCCCCCGCGAGGGCTACGACGGCGGCGACCTTGCCGATTATCCTTCAGTAACCGTCCTGAAAACCCCGATCCTGGAGATTTCGTCCACCTTCATTCGCCAGTGCATCAAGGAAGGCCGAGATGTGCGGCATTTTGTGCCGGAGAGGGCGTTTAAGTATATGAAACAGCATGGGTTTTACGAATGATGGTATAATCATTCCTCAATCTTCCATTCGGCAATGCCCTTGTCCGTGCTGCTGAAGCACACACCAATCTTGTAGAGAGTGCGCGGGTCGGCGGCGAAGGGGGCGGCATATTGCTTGTCTTCAATCTGCTGTAGGGCTTCTTCGGCAGTCTTGTCCACCTTCAGTTCAAGGATGTAGATGTAGTCGCGGGTTTGAATGGTCACGTCCATGCGGCCACGGCTTGTGTGGCGTTCCACCTGCACATAAAAACCCATCAACTTGAACAGCATCAGCAGCGAGTTTTGGAAATAGACCTCCAATTTTCCAGTCAGTTGGTAGTCACCATCGGCATAGAAAGCCTGTAGGCGGTTCAAGAAACTTTCCACTTCGCCCCTTTCCACCTCTTGCACAAAGTTCCTCACCGAGAAATTGCTGCCCATATAGCCGTTGTAATAGTAAGCGGTCATAAATTGCGCAAAGCCTTCCTCCACTTCCTCATTCGGGAAGCCAAGGCGGTAACTTCTGAACTCGGGGTTATAGTCTTTGATGGTGAGGTAGCCGCTTTGGAAGAACAGCGGAATGGGGTCGCGGAACAACAAGTCGACACTGTCCAACGTTTGGGCGTCAACATCTTCGGAAGTGAGGCGGTCGAGCGGATAATCGACACGTTGCAATACCTCCACGAGGAAACTTGGCGTGCCTGTGGCGAACCAATAGTGCTTGAACACACCAAACGCAAGGGTGTTGAGCAGGCTGAAAGGGTTGTACATGCCCTCCGAGTTGGGATAGAAATGGTAGCCGTCATACTCTTTTTTCAGCCGTGCGTAACATTGTTCCTTTGTCATGCTGTTGGCCGTGGCCAAATCGTTCACGCTTTCGTCGAAATCGTGGTGAAGTTCGGCCTCGCTGATGCCGCAGATTTCAGCATATTGTGGCAACATGGTGATGTCAATCAGGTTGTTCAGTCCGCTGAAAACGCTCAGGTGAGAGAATTTGGTCACGCCTGTAAGGAAGGCGAAGCGGATGTATTCGTCGCAACTTTTGATGTTGGAATAGAAGGCTTTCAGCGTTTGGCGGTAGTCTTCCTGCAACTCCGGCTTGCCGATGGCCTCCAAAAGCGGCTTGTCGTACTCGTCGACGAGAATGACCACTTTCTTGTTTTCCGACCGTAACGCGGCTTGGGTGATTGCATTGCGGAATCTGACTGATATGTCGTCGCTCTCCTTTGTGATGCCAAACTCTTTTTCCCAATTGGCAAGGTGATAGCGCAGCAGTTCCGCGAGAGCCTCTGGCGTGGAGAATTTGGAGGTGTTCAAGTCCAAATGCAGCACGGGATAGGATTTCCATTCCTTCTCCAATTCCGCAATGGCCAAGCCGTCAAACAGTTCCTTCTTGCCTTGGAAATAGGCCTTCATGGTGGAAAGCAGCAGGCTCTTGCCGAACCTGCGCGGACGGGAAAGAAAGTAATGTGTTCCGTAGGTGGCAAGGTTATAGATTTGCGTCGTCTTGTCGATGTAGGCGAATCCTTCTGTGCGGATTTTCTCAAAACTCTGTATGCCGATTGGGTATTTCATGGTCGCTTCATTTTTCAGCCTACAAAAGTAGCATTTATTTCGATAGTTCGCTTTGTTTCGCTTAAAAATCAAGGTTGAACGACAGATAGAACCGAGGCTTTTTGGCAATCTGTCCTTCCTCGATGCCCCAAGCCACATCGCCGCGTATGAAATAGCCGAAAATGGTGGTGCGCAAGCCCACGCCGATGCCGCCCACCAAAGGTTCTTTCATCTCTGTGACGGTAATGTCCAAGTTGCCGTCGGTAATGTAAGTGTTGTAGAGCGAGTTGGTCGGGGCATAGGGGTTCCAGCCTGTCCAAGCGGTGCCAAGGTCGCCAAAGGCCACGATTTGGAAGTCGCGGATGAATCTCATGTTGATAGGCTGGTCCATGAAGTAACTGAACACGGGGAAGCGCAGTTCGCTGTTCAAAACCACAAAGTTGTTGCCGTTGCGGATGTTCTGCCTGAAGCCGCGCAGGTTGGTCGCAAGGGTTTGATAGGCATAGTTTTGCGTATAGTCGACGGAGGTGCCTTGGTCGAATGAAGCAAAAATCCAGTTGTCGACACCGCCCATGTAATAAATCAGTTTCTGCTGCCCGAAGGAGGTGCTTCCCGCAATGCGGTTGGCCCAGATGAAGTTGCGGCTGATGCGGGTGTAGTGCCTGTAGTCGAAACCCAGAACCACCATATTGGCGGTGTTTTTCGCGATTTTCTGGTAGTATTCGGCGAAGATTTTGCCCCGTGCGCCCACGTGCAGGTTGGTCCCTATTTTCTTCGAGTTGTCGTAGACGAGTTCGCCGCGCAGTCCGCCCCAGTTCTCAAAGACATCCTTGTCGGCCAAGCTGTAGTCATCGACGGACAAGTTGACGCGCTGGTCATTACGGTAAATGGCTGTGCCTCGCAAACTTAGGATTTCGCTGAAGGGATAACTCAGCGTGTAGAAAGCCTCGTTGGTGTAGGTGCGGTAGTAATAACTTGTCGCGTTGTCAGTCACAAAGCGGTGCAGCGTGATCGACTTGTCCAAACGCTTGCTGAAGTCGCTGAAACGCAACATGTATTCATTGTTGACGAGGGTGGTGTTCAGTTTCACGCCGAGGTCGATTTTGTAGTCTTCCATGAGGTCTTTCATGGTCGTTCCGAGGAAAATGTTGAAGCCGGAATAGAGGTAGATCGGGGCGTTGCCGCCGGTGAAAGGCTGGTAACTGTAGTTCATGCTCGAAAAGTCGATTTGGCTCATCAGTTGGTCGGCGAAGAGTTCCACATAGTAGTTGTTCGGGCGTTGTATGGTGTCTTTCGGGCGTGGCTTAGGAGGTACAGCATCTTGCTGCACCACAAAAGTCGAATCATTTCCCAACAGGCTATTATTCTGTCTCTTACGCCGTGAATAACGGTAACTGGCTGAAAACCTATGCTTCGAAATGGGTTCAACAACTGTATCTTTCTCCTTCTGAATCAATTCGGTAAGGAGGCGTTTTTGCGCGTAGGGACTCAGTTGGCTGAGGCTTTGCTCGTGTCCGCGCAGGATGGGCGACATGTAGAATTTCTCACCGTTTTGGTCGGCAATGAGCATGGCTACTTTGTGGTCGCGGGGTTGGTAACTATAGTCGATGATGTTGGCGGAATAGTCAGTAAGTTGCTCTTTTTTACTGAAATAACGGTAGTGTACAATCGTGTCGATGTGGCTGATGGCACTGTCGAAACGGATTTGGTAGAGGTTGTAGTAGCCGCTCGTGTCGTTCAGGTAGAGCAGGCTGCCGTCCTTCAGTGGTTCGGGCAAGAGGTTGTTAGAGAAGCGTTGCTGCGTCAGGTTGCGGAGCAGCGCACCTTTATTAATATAGTCGTAAGCGTAAAGGTCGAATTGCTTGTTTTGGAATGTGATTTCCTTGTCGGATTTCAGAGTGTCGTTTTGCCTATTGGAACTGAACACGATTTGGCGGTCGTCGAAGGTGAAAATGGGGTTCAGGTCGGTGTGCCAGTCGTTGGTGATTTGCTCCAAAGTGTTGGAAAACAGGTTGTAAACGTAAATATCGGGCTTGCCCATGCGCGTTGCGGCGAGCACGATTTTGCGGCTCTTATGGGCGTAGGAAAACGAACTGACCTTTTGGAAATCAAATAGATAGGTGCTGGCTTTCTTCCCTGAGTTGATGTCCAAGTTGTAGAGTTGGATTTTGCCTTCTTCCTCAAGGATGAACGACAGAATCTCGCCGTTGGGATGCCAAGCCAAGAGCGGAAACGAGGTGTCGATGTTCTCGTCCGAATAGTAGCCAGCCTTGAAAAGTTGCTGCCGCTTGCCGCTTTGCAAATCCTCCAACCAAAGCCTGATTTTGTCCTCATCGTTACTGACGTATGCGATATGCTTTCCGTTCGGACTAATCGAAGGCTGCGTGAAAGTGCGGTATTTCTTGTATTTCAACTTCATCAGGTCGTTAGGTTGGCTGCTCATAAGTGCCTCGTAACGAGCCTTGTAGAACGCATACCATTCTTCGACCAAGTTCTTGTATTCCTTGCCAGTCACATAAAGCAATGCCTTTCTGACGTTTTGGGTGTTCTCGGCCAAAGTCAAAATGTCGTTGAACGCCTTGCTGCCGTATTTTTCGTCGATGAAGTTCCAGAACGAGTAGCCTGCAATCGATGCGTCTTCGTCGCGCAAATGGTTGATTTTTTTGTAGTTGCCCGATGTGATGCCACGTTGCAGTTGGGCTTCTTTGTGGCTGTCCCAATTGCCCGCGATGAAGGCCACCAAGCCGTCTTGGAACCATTTTGGGATGTTGTAGCGGTAAGAGCTCCTGATTTGCGACCCAATCGAGATGCCGTTCATCACTTGGCTGAACAGCAGGCTCGCGATGCCCTCTCGGATTTGCGCCTCGAAGTGGGTGTAGTCGCCGTCGAAATAGAGAATCACCTTCGTCCCGATGATTTTTGTGATGCCGCCCGTGTTGCCGTTTTCCTCTTCCTCAAGGTTGATGTTGCTCTGCTTGAAGTCGCCCTTGCTGTTGAACACGATGAACTGTATTTTCTTCCCGAAACGGCTGTTGAGGCGGGTCTCGAGTTGCGGAATCTGCTCTTTGGCGTAGGCCTGCGCATATTTGGCGAGGTCGTTGCCGCCTTGGTAGAAATACACGTCGAAGTTGTCGTTCATGTAGTACGACCAATGGAAGTAACCGTACTGCACGCGGTTCTTCCCGAAAGGCATGTTCATGCCGTTGTAGAACTGGGCTTTGACGGGCAAAATTGCAACCAACTGCAACAGAACGAGTAGCGCGTATGTCTTTTTAGAGGGCATCAAATCAAAATTAGCGTACAAAGATAGGCAATTTCTGAATACTGAGGAAAAATCCTTATCTTTGCCCGAAATTCTTGTAATATGCTTAAACTCGAACAACTCATCTTCAATCCATTTTCGGAAAACACTTACATCCTTTACGACGACACCAAGGAATGTGTCATCATCGACCCGGGCTGCTCCAACAAAGGCGAGGAAGACCGCCTGTTCGGTTTCATCGACAGCCACCAACTGAAGCCGCTGATGGCCATCAACACGCATGGCCACGTGGATCATATCATCGGCAATGAGGCCGTGAAAAAGCGTTATGGCATCCCAGTGGCGGCGCATCCCGACACAAAGCCTGACTTCATTCAAGCCAAACGTCACGGCGCGTGGCTCGGCCTTTCTCCTGATGGCGAGTTTCCGTTGCCCGACATTGACCTGAAAGACAACGAAATCATCAAAGTGGGGGAGAGCACTTTGGAGGTGATTTGCACGCCGGGTCATGCCCGAGGCAGCGTCAGTCTTTATGCCGAAATCGAGGGCTGGGTCTTCACCGGCGATGCGCTTTTCAATCGCAGCATCGGGCGCACCGACCTCGCGGGCGGCGACTTCAGGCAACTGATTGAGAGCATAAAAGAGCGGCTTTTCCTCCTGCCCGACGACACGGAAGTCTTCTCAGGCCACGGCGAAAGCACCACCATTTTCGACGAGCAACGCTACAACATGTTCTTGGGTTAATTGATGATGCGCAGAGGCCTCGCCATATTGCTTTCCCTGCTTTTCGCCACGGCTGCATTTGCGCAAATGGACACCCGTATTGTGGACAGCCTCGAAAACATCTTGCCTACCCAAGAAGGCCGAGAGAAAGTGCTGACTATGATCGAGTTGACATGGGAGTTTTACCCCATTTCATTTGACGATTGCATTAATTGGGGAGAAAAAGCCATGAAAGAGGCTCAAAATCAGGGCTTGGCTGATTTGGAAGCGAAAGCCAACTATGTTTTGGGTATTCAATATGCTTATCATACCGATTTGGACTTGGCGAAACAGTATTTGCAAAAGGCATATAGCCAATTTACCGCTTTGGGTGACACTAAAAACGCTTTCGAGTCGCTGTGGAATATCGCTTTCTATGAGATGGATTTGGGAAGCATTGATACGTCATTTCTGATGTTTGAGGATGCTTTGGAGCTGGCGCGTCAGAATGACGACACCTCTGCGTGTGCCTACGTGAACGCAAATTTAGGCCTGATTTGCTATAAACGGAATGATTTTGAGGCTGCCACCGATTATTATAGGATGTCAATCAGGTTGTTCCGAATGGTCAAAGATGAGGTTTGGGCACTTCGAGAAGAATCGTATTTGGCCACGCTTCTCCTCGAAAAGGGACAGCCAGACGAAGCTCGACGCATGTACTGGAGGCTCATTCCAATGTTTGAGGAAATAGAGGATAACTATCGTTTGTTCCTTGCTCTCAAGAATTTAGGAACTATATATGAAAGTAGCATCATCGATTACGATTCGGCTTTGTATTATTATCGAAAGGCCATTGATTGCTCGGAGAAGCCCATGTCAAGTTGGGAAACATACATGTTTGTCAACAACGACAAGTCCTCAGCTATGGTTGGCATAGCGAATGTATTGGCTCATCGCGGCGATTATGCTGCTGCTTTGGCGAAGTATCTCGAAGCCTTGGATTTGTCTGTTGAGCGGAAATACCAATATGGCCAAATGGAGGCTTGTGCCGGTTTGATGGTATTGTATTCGCAAATGGGTCAGGCGGCGAAGTCGCTCCAGTATTATGAGCGATATGTTGAAATGGAAAAGTCGTCGGGCATTGCCGTAATTCGTCCCCTGATAAGCAAGCATTTGGCTATGGATTATGCCCGATTGGGCCGTTTCGACGACCTTTACTCCATCATTGAAGGCTTCGAGGAAGATAATGTTGCACTGATGCGTGAAAACTCGGATGTTTATGAGCAAAATCGCACATTGCGGTATGACGCCGAAGACCTTCTCCAACGCTATGAAGCCCAAAATAACGAGTTGGAAATGCTAAAATCCCAGCGCAACCAATACCGTTTGGCCTTTTTCGGGCTGCTCGCCATCGCTTTGACAGCTTCGGTTTTGCTTGCGGCCTATAAAATTATTCGTAAAAATCAGGCTAAAAATGAAAAGGGTTGAAAAAAAACTTACCTTTGCACCCTGTAATCTTGAATCTTTAATTTTCAAATTCTTAAATAATAAATCATGATCGAAAAAATCACATCATCGCAACAAGCCATGGACCTCGAAGCCAAATACGGGGCCCACAATTATCACCCGCTGCCGGTCGTCCTCGCCAAAGGTAAGGGCGCCAAGGTGTGGGACGTCGAAGGAAAAGAGTATTTCGACTTCCTGTCGGCCTATTCCGCTGTCAACCAAGGCCATTGCCACCCGAAAATCCTAAAGGCCTTGACTGACCAGGCCGAACGCCTCACCCTCAGCAGCCGCGCCTTCTATAACGACGCACTCGGCGTGTGGGAGAAATATGTGACCGAATACTTCGGCTACGATAAAGTTTTGCCCATGAATTCGGGTGCCGAAGCCGACGAAACGGGCCTGAAGCTCGCCCGCCGTTGGGGTGTAGTCAAGAAGGGCATCCCGAACGACAAGGTGAAAATCGTCTGCTGCGAAGGCAACTTCCACGGCCGCACCATCACCATCATCACCATGAGTAACGACCCCGAGAGCTATGCCAACTACGGTCCCATGACTCCCGGTTTCATCCGTATTCCTTACAACGACCCCGATGCTCTTGAGAAAGTGCTTGAGAAGGAAGGCAACGAAATCGCTGGTTTCCTGCTGGAACCCATCCAAGGCGAGGCTGGCGTTTACGTTCCCGATGAAGGCTACCTGAAGAAGTGCTACGACATCTGCAAGAAGCACAATGTGCTGTTCATGGCCGACGAGGTGCAGTGCGGTATCGCCCGCACAGGTAAGATGCTGGCCTGTGACCACGAAGGCGTGCGCCCCGACATCCTCATCTTGGGCAAGGCCCTCGGTGGCGGTGTGGTGCCAGTATCCTGCGTTTTGGCCGACGACGACATCATGTTGAACATCAAGCCAGGTGAGCACGGTTCGACCTTCGGTGGCAACCCGATTGCTGCCCGCGTGAGCATCGCTGCCCTTGAGGTCATCAAGGAAGAGCACCTGATGGAGAACGCCGAGCGTCTCGGTAAGATTTTCCGCGAGGAAATCGGCAAGATTAAGAGTCCGATGATTGAGAAAGTCCGTGGTAAGGGCTTGCTCAACGCCGTGATTATCAAACCCAAAGATGGCAAAGAGGCTTGGGATGTGTGCCTCAAGATGCGCGACCTCGGCTTGTTGGCCAAGCCCACCCACCAGCACATCATCCGCTTCGCTCCGCCCTTGGTCATCACCGAGGCCGAGCTCCGCGAAGCCATCGAAATCATCAAGAAGGCAATTGCTTCGTTTGAATGATTTTGACGGATGAATGAAAAAAAGCCTCTCGTAAGGGAGGCTTTTTTCGATTAATACATCATCCCAAACACCCAAAGCGGAATCCTGTTGTGATGCCCGACCTCGATACCGTCCATCGCCAAAAAACTGTTTTCAATGTCCTTGATTTGGTCAAAACTCTTGTTTTTGCCCCCCACCTCGAAGAGGTAGGTCTTGTTCACGAGGAAGTCGCCTTTTTTCGGGAAGGTAACAGTTTGTGTTTGACTGAGTTGGTTGAAGAAGAAAGTCTCCCTCACCGTCCCGATTTCTGGCTTTGACACCAGGGCATACATCAGGTTGGGGTTGTTCAGGAAAATCTTGTCGGGGCGCGCCAACCCTTTGAAACTTTTTGCCTCGCTTGAGAGCAGCCCGAGCAAGCCGCCGCGCTCCAAAGCGTGCATCATTTTCAGGCCTTGGTTGCGGTCGGTGTCCAACTCGGCGTAAAGTTCGCTCATCACAGGCGTTTGAGGAACCTTTTCCGCCAAAAGCATCAGCATTTTCTTGGTCTTTCGAATGGTTGACATCGACACCTCGTCAATGGCCGGATAGTCGTTTTCAATCACTTGATTGATAACCTGTTGCAATCGCATGTCATAGCCTTTTTTCACTTCCTTGTAGAAGGGATAGTAGCCTTGCTTCAAATATTTCTCAAATGCGGGCAGCACCTTGATTTTCGCACAAGCGTCGTTGGCAATTCGGACGTGGTTTTTCAAAATGTCTTCCAATTCCAACGGTTCGCATCGGTAAAGTCCCTCAAATTCAAGATATTCGCGAAACGATAGCCCAGGCAGGTGATACACTAACTGTCGCCTCGAAAGGTCACCTTGCTTGTGGTCCATCCTCAGCATCGACGAGCCTGTATAGACGACGTTCATTTGTGGATAGTCGTCGTAGATGTTCTTCAGCAGGGTTTGCCAATAGGGATGATGATGTACCTCGTCGATGAAAAGGTGCGTTCCACCGTGCGTGTAGTGGTAGTCCACGAGGTCAATCAGGCTGTTCGAGGCAAACCAGAGGTTGTCCAACGAAATATAGAGTGCTTGCCCCGTGTCGCCGAAGTTTTCTTTGATGCGTTGCAGCAGCAGGGTGGTCTTGCCGCAGCCGCGCGGCCCCTTGATGCCAATCAGGCGGTCGTCCCAGTCGATGTGGTAATAGAGGTTCCTGTGGAAATTTGTTCCCACAGCGGCCAATCTGTTGCGATGGCTTCGCATAATTTCTTCCAAGCCTTCCAATTCTTTCATGGCGTTTTAGATTTTCGCCGCAAAGATACGAATAATATTTGAATCTACATTATTTCAATAAAAATAATGTTTCTGTTCACTAAATATTGTCAAAACTATAGTTTTGTAAATACTAAATAGTGTCAAATTATAGTATATTAAAATACTAAAAATATATGAAAATAATGTTTCTATTCATTATCTTGATTTTATATATTATTAAAAATCAAAAAGATGCGATTTTTAAATTTTGAAATTTTAAATATAAAACCTAAAAACCCAATTCTATTGACTTGAATACTTCTTCAACAGCTTCTTCGTATTCCCTCAAAGCATTAATCTTCTTGATTTTCCGCCAAACATTCTGAGGCTTTTCAAAAGAATACATCAGATAAGACCATAGTTCCTTCATTCGTCCCAATACCTTTGGGCTTCCTCCCGCATGGCGCAGCCTATCCTTATAAAGGTCAATGACGTATGCGTGCAGCCGTTCCGTCCGTTCTGGCGCATTCCATGCGCCCCCTCGAATCTCCTCCGCCAAAAACGGATTAGTCAGCAATCCTCGCCCTAACATAAATCGGTTCATAGGCAGCACCGCATTGCGGATGCGCCCAAAACCATTGACAGAGAAAACATCCCCATTATAAACCAACGGCGCATTAATATAAGGTATTAATCGTTTGAACCGCTCCACATCAGCCTCGCCCTTGTAAAGTTGCTTTCCAATGCGTGGATGGATAATCAATTCACTAAGAGGAAACTTGTTGAAAATCGGGATAATGGCCTCAATCTCATCGGGGCTGAAATAACCGAGGCGGCATTTCACACTAAACTTGATGTCAATTTCCTCAAAAACCCGATCCAACATCGCTTCCACCATGTCAGGGTAAGGTAGGAGGCCGCAACCCCGTTTCTTGTTGGCCACCCTCGGAAACGGGCAACCCATGTTAAGGTTGATTTCCTTGTAGCCCAATTGTTTGCATTGTTTGGCGAAGCGCAAAATTTCCTCAGCATCGGTGCTGAGGATTTGTGGTGTCAAAGTTTCAACATCATTGAATTTCGGGTCGATTTCCTCGCCTTGCAGGTTTTTCGCGTGTTCTTCTTTGTGAATCCCTGTGAAAAATGGCGTATAGAACTTGTCGATGCCGCCGAAATGCCGCTTGAACACGTTGCGAAACGGCGCATCGGTGATGCCTTGGAAAGGGCCTAAAGAAAGATGACAATCAGTACCGCTCATTTCTTTTTCTTGCGTGAAGAGGTTTTCTTGCTTTTGCCAAGGCCCAACAATGTTTTGGCTATCAGGGTGAGAAGCAGCACAAAAGTAAGGTAAACCGCAATGCGGCTGAGGTAGTCGCCGTGCTGGGCGTAGAAGGTGACTTTAGTGTTGGCTTTCAAGGTCGCCTTGATGGCATCTGGAACCCAATAATGGGTTTGTTGCAGCACGTCGCCGCGCTGATTAATGAATCCGGAGCGTCCGGTGTTGGCTGAACGGGCCACAGAGCGACGGTTTTCGATGGCGCGAAGTTTCGAGAACTCGAAATGCTGTCGGTAGCCCGGAGTGTCGCCCCACCAGCCGTCGTTGGTGATGACGAAAAGCAAATCCGCGCCCTTCTTGCAGAATTGGCCAACATACTCGCCGAAAGCCGACTCGTAGCAGATGGCCACGCCTGCTTTATGCTTGCCATAAGCCAAAACCTTCGCCTCGGGGTCGCCTTTCAGGGTGCCTCGCGCAATGCCCATAGTGATGCTGTAGTTTTTCAAAAAACCAAGCCATTCGGGAATGGCTTCCACACCCACTACGAGCTGAGATTTGTTGCGGTGCTGCACATTGATGCTGTCGATGAGCAGTGCCGAGTTGTGGCTGAAATAGTAGTGGTTCATGTTGTCGATTGGTCGTGCTGCAAAGTCGTTTTCCATGCCACGGGGTACCCATTCGTATGTGGTTCCTCCGATGACAAAGGCTGCTTGCGGGAAACGCTGCATATATTCATGCAAGGTTTTCAATGCACGCACCTGATCCAATTCATGCAGCCAAATGCCTTCCTGGATGGCCGACTCGCTGCTGACGATGAAGCGCGTTTTGGGTGTCACCAAGGGCAACGACAGATTAATGTTGTTCTGAATGACTTGATCGTAGTATTTTTCGTCAAATTGCTCGTTCCACGGGTCGCAGTTCTGCTGCACGACGATGATTTCCGTGTCTTCACCTTGGTCTTCGTAATCCTTGTACATGCGTGTACTGATTAAAATGGGCAATAAGAGCACAATCAGCTCAACACCTATATTAATTAATAAAGGCTTCGTTGCCTTGGATTTGAAGAACAAGAAGATGTTTGTGATTAATATATTGACAATCAATACCCAAAGTGTTCCGCCAGCCACGCCCGTAAATTCGTACCATTGCACCCACTTGTGGCAGGTGGAGAAACAATTGCCCAAGTTGAGCCACGGCCATTTGATAGACCACCAATAGGTGAGCATTTCAAAAGCCATCCAATAAGGAATGAGAAAAAAGTTGCCCCAAGGGTTGTTGCAGACTTTTTTCTTCGTGAGGTGGAACATATTGAACACGATGGTCATAAAGATTGCGTTCAGCGTCCATGCTGCGATGGCGGCAGGTGTAGCGTTCCAAACCCACCAGGTGGTGGCCACGTTCCAGACGAGAAAGGCGAGAAACGAAAGCCAAAACAGTTTGCCGTTTCCGCCTTGCGCAATGCGGTCTTCCATCAGCAGCAGGGGAACCAACCCTATGAAAATCAGCGGCGCAATGCCCCATGTGGGCCATGCTGCTGTAAGTAGTCCTCCCGCCAACAATGCCGCCAATATCCGTTGTCCTTTCCCTTTTTTGGAAGGAGAATCTGAAAAGGAGGAAGAGTGTTTTTTAGCCTTTACCATAACATTCAAAAATTTCGGGCAAAGGTACTAAAAATTGGTGGCTGACGCTTTTTTTCAATCTATTTTATCCGAAAGCGGTTTTCATATCAATAAAAAAACTATCTTTGCGCAAATTTTTGTCCAAATGAAGAAAGTTTATAAAGTGGCAGGTCACAAGTTCTCTATCGTAATGCCCGATGATTATCCGGCATGGAACGAAATGCAGAATTATGAGCCTTTTTTGACCGATGATGCTGATGGATGTATCTTTGCAGCTGAATTGATAGAAAACATGCCTGACACATCCAGCAAGCAGTTGGTAGTTATTGGGAATAAGCATGTGGACATGCCGAGGTCGGAATTGTATGAATGGAATGGAAAATGGCTAATGGAAGTTGCACCTACGCTTGAAGCTCCAATAAGGCTTTGCATGATTACGGATAAGTCTTTCTCCAAAGTGCAATTCCGTGTGTTAGGGTGCATACGGTTTTCCGTCACCACAATGCTAATGATGATGTTTTCGTTTTCCACTGCATCTATGGATACACTCCTTATACATGCTTCGGTGACGATGAATGGAGGCAAGGGCTATCTTTTCTTAGGCAAGAGCGGAACGGGTAAGAGTACCCATAGCCAGTTGTGGATAAAAAATATTGAAGGCTGTGAGTTGCTGAACGATGACAATCCCGCGCTTCGTGTGTGCGATGATGGTGTGGTGCGTGTTTATGGCACACCTTGGAGTGGCAAGACACCTTGTTATCGCAATCTTGATGTTCCTGTGGGAGCAATTGTCGATTTACATCAGGCCAAGAAGAATGTTATCAAACAGCAATCGTTGCCCGAGGCATACGCTTCCATTTATGTGTCGTTTTCGGGATATAGGTTTATCAAGAACATGGCGGACGGCTACCATGCCACCAATGCGAAGATTGTTTCTTCAGTGCCCTGCTATTCGTTGGACTGCCTTCCTAACCCTGAAGCGGCCTTCCTTTGTTACGATACTGTGACAGGTAAGAGGTAATGGGGAAAAAAGTGGTTTTGCCCAAGGATGTGCTACTTGATGAAGTGGCGCGACTGCTCTCTGAGGGGCGCGATGTGACGATGGTACCGAAAGGTGTGAGCATGTTGCCTTTCATACATGGCGACAAGGATTCGGTGGTGTTGCGTAAGAAAAGTGTTATTCGTGTGGGCGACATTGTTTTGGCTCGATTCGATGGAAAGTATGTCATGCATCGGGTGGTCTCCGTGGAGGGAAACAGTGTAACGCTGATGGGTGATGGCAATTTAAAAGGTGTTGAGCAAGGTGATGTGTCAGAAGTGTGTGGCACGGTGGTTGAAATCGTTTCGCCGAATGGCCGTCATCGAAAGCCCACCAAAGGCAAGCTATGGCGCAGGTTGCTTCCCCTTAGGAGATACCTGCTGAAAATCGACAGGAAATGGCATAAGATATTTGACTAACAAAAGTAAAACAAGATAATATGAGAACAAGAAAAGGTTATACATTGCGTTCCTTGGGCAAGGAGTCTATCCTTGTGGCCGAAGGATTGGATGCGGTTGACTTCAGCCGCATGATTTCGATGAACGAATCTGCCGCTTTCCTATGGAAAGCGGTGGAAAGCAAGGATTTCGATGCTGAAACACTGGCGCATCTCTTGCAAGAAGAATACGACATCACGCCTGAAGTGGCCCAAAAAGATGTGGCTGCATTGTTGGATTCGTGGAAAGAAGCCAACATCATTGAGGACTGATAGGCAGGTCACAAGAATCGCGCACCTAATTAATATTAATTAATTAATAAGGTATGGAGAGGTCTACCGTAGAAAAGCATTATTTCGCCTTGCTTCGGGCTGCTCTTTGGGACACGCCTGTTTCCATTGCGGAAGAAATTGACTGGAAAGGGGTTATGGGATTGGCTCGGCACCAGGCCAATGGCGTATTGGTTTACGACAAGGCCTCGCAAATGACTGGTTCCAACAAGCCCTCGCCTGAGTTGATGGAAAAGATGAAGAACGAAATGCGTGGACATTTCTTCCATTTGATGCAACTGAAACAGATGTTGGGCGTGGTGCTGAAGAAGTTGCGCGAGAACAACATCGAGCCTGTGGTACTCAAAGGATTTGGTTTGGCCTTGCTCTATCCTAATCCTGATCTTCGTCAGATGGGCGATGTCGACTTGTTTTTCAGGCCTGACGACTTTCATCAAGCTTGCGAACTAATGCGCTCCATCCCGAACATGTACCACTGGTGCATGGAATGGGAAACAGGAAACCATTACAACTTGGACTACAACGTAGGAGATCTCAAGTTCATTTTGGAAATGCACTGTATTACAGCCGACTTGCTTGACCATAAGGATAAAGCCTGCTACGCTGCCATCGAGTGCGAAGGTCTTTATGAGGCTCCCCAACATGTTGTCTTGGATGGCACTACCATCTCCATACCATCCAAGGAGTTCATGGTGTTTTTTGCATTTTACCATGCATGGCACCATTTCCTGACCTCTGGCGTGGGTTGGAGGCAAATCAGCGATGTGGCCATGACCCTTCATGCCTACAATGGCCAACTCGATCTCGACAAGTTGCGCCAATGGTTCACTGATATGCACATTATGAAGCCTTGGCAGGCTTTTGGTTTTCTGATGGTGGAGCATCTTGGGCTTCCCCAAGATGAAATGCCTTTCTATGATGCCTCTTGCCGACGTACAGCGCAAAAGCTGTATGTCACCATAATGAAGGTGGGCAATTTCAGACGCAACAACCAGTTCAAGCGACGCCAGCCCAAAAATAAGTATGTCCACAAGATACATACGTTCATGGGCGTTTTCGTCGATTTCTTCTACCGTGCCCGTGTGTTTCCCCAAGTGGCATTTAGGGAGATGAAAATCTCGCTGAAAAACGGTTTTTTGAAGCAGTCGAAAAAAAATATTGAAAAAAAATGAATTTTTTTTGACCGCGCATTGAAATAATTATTATTTTTGCAGCCGAATTATGAATGAAAACATTCAAACAATTAACAAATAAGTCTAACTAAAAAAAGTAAAAAAATGAAAAAGATGAACAAAATGTACGAAGCCCCCAAGGCTGAGATGATCCAAATGAACGTGGACAAGAACTTCATGGCGGGTGGTGAAGGTGAAAGCACCCAAACTATTGTCGATCCAGAGCTTTAAGTTCAGGATTCGTAATCTATCCCTATTAAGTTTCAATGTAAAAATCAAACAGATTCAAGAAATGAAGAAAATTTTAAAAGGAGCTTGCATTATGGCTATGGTAGCCTTGGCCTTCGCATCATGCAAGAAAAATGAAAACAAGGCTCTCACTTTCGTTGCCACCACTGAAGAAGTTGTGGTTGTGAATGATGAGGATAGAGCTTACATAGATCCTCAGGTTGCAAATACTCCTATTTTCGAACAAGGTGAGCAAGTTGTGCTTTACAACATCTATGAGGATGGGAATGCGACTCCACATTCCTACTATGGCGTTTACACTGCGAGAGCTACTGGTCCTCGTGTGTTGTTCGATTATCAAAGTGGCCCGCTGGTAGATCATCCTCTCAAGGAAGACGGTGGTGCTTTCTTTGGTTTCTATCCTGGCCAAAGAGTGAACAATGCTTTTTTGGCACAAGGCAACTATGGCGTTTTCGATATCCCGAATGTCCAGACTTATCGTGAAATCAATGGCAATGCTGTTTTTTCTGAGCGTAGTTGGGCAATGGCTGGAAAGAGAACGGATATTTCCGACATCAACGATGAGTTTTATTTCAGTTTCAAAAACATTATGGGTGCCTTATGCTTGAAGCCGAGAACGAACGGTGAACAAAAGACCATTACAAGCATCGTTTTCGAAGACAAGACCTTCCACCTCACTGGTGATGTGCATCTGAAGATTCATAAAATTGATCCTGATGAGATGTTGTATCTGTTCAACAATTACAATCCCTCCTCCGATACTTACCTGCAACGTCTGAATGACTACAAAACTGCAACTGGTTACTTTGTAGATGGTAATCAAATGGGTAAGACCGTTACTCTCGATTGCGGCGAAGGTGTTGTAATTGATGGTACTGGTAATAAGCCTTTCTACATCGTATTGCGTCCTTTGGCTTGGTATGCTGGCTGTGTCATCACTTTCAACTTTGCTGATGGCAGTAAGGCTGTGATTGACAACAACCTCAGCCGTACGATGGCTCCTGGTGTGATTAGAATCACCACTACGAATGTTGACAACTACATGGTTCCGTAAGCAAAGGAAGGAAATCCATTAACGAAAAGCACCTCGGATTTGGGGTGCTTTTTTTGTGTATTAGTGTGAGATGAAACTACAATAAAACAAAAAAGCCGAACTCAATGTTCGGCTTTTTTCTGGTGGTACCGACGGGAATCGAACCAGTGACACGAGGATTTTCAGTCCTCTGCTCTACCAACTGAGCTACGGTACCTCCGTTTTTGCGCCTGCAAAATTACAACAATTTTCTGAATTGACAAGAAAAAAAGTATAAAAAAAGAGAAAATTTTGTTTTAAAAATTGTTTTGTGCTGATTTTCAATGATTTGAAAAGTTTTTATTTGAATTTAAACAATAAAAACTTGCTCATGGAGTTAAAAAATCGGATATTTGCACGCTCTTTCTCTCCATCCATCCTAAATGAGAGGATTGTTGTGGCAAGAGTTTGCCTAAGTTTACAATGGTTATGAGAACTGTATTGTTGAGAAACTTTCTAATAGTCACATTGTTGATCGGATTGGGCTTTGATATATTCGCCCAAGCCGATGTGGATTCGCCCTATTCCCTGTTTGGTGTGGGGCAGGTGAGAGACAAATCGACTAATGTCAGGCTGAAAGGAATGGGGGGTGTGGCCAATGGCATGTTTGGCGAAGGTATGATTAATATCGGTAATCCGGCTTCATACGCCAAAATCGACTCGTTGGCTTTCCTTTTCGATGCTGGTTTCTATTTCAAGTCTTCCATGTTCAGCACATCCACTCTTTCCGAAAAGTCGGCCAATGCCTCTTTCGACCATGTCGCAATGGCCTTTGGCCTCACTCCGTGGTGGAAGCTGGCTCTAGGCGTGCAGCCTTACAGCACTTCGGGCTACAAGATTCTTGTCAGCGGGAATGATCCTGAGGTGGGTAACTATACCACACGTTTCAAAGGTACTGGCGGATTGAACCAAGCCTTTGTGGGCACAGCCTTCAAGTTGGGCAATCACTTCTCGTTGGGTGCGAATGGCTATTTTGTGTTTGGCGACACGCAGAGCGAAACCACACTCTATTTCCCTGATTCGCTTTATATGATTGGCACGCGCCGTAGCGTCGACTTGATGGTGAAGTCCTTCATGTTCGACTATGGCTTGCTTTTTGACACCCCATTGGGCAATGACCTTCATTTGGGTGTTGGCCTCACCTATACGCAGAAGGTCAATTTGAGGGGTTCCCAGACCTTGTTCGTCAGGTCCATTGAGGAGGACATGGATACCGAGATTGAATATATCATCGATTCGGTTTTCAACTCTACGTATCCGGCAAAGTTGACCATGCCACAGGGTTTTGGTGGCGGTTTTGCATTGCGAAAAGGTAAGGAATGGTGTGTGGGTGCCGATTTCAACTGGATGCAATGGTCGAAATTTGCCCGTCATGGGGTCAACGACACCCTACAGAACTCTTGGAGGGTGAGCCTTGGTGCCGAGTTCATGCCACGGCACACTTCGGTTTCGGGCTATTTTACCCGTGTGACCTATCGCATTGGAGGCTTTTATGAGCGAGGCTTCCTCAACCTCAAGGGGCACAATATTAATAAGGTGGGGTTAACGGCGGGCATGTCGCTTCCTTTGCCCAAAACCCTATCGAAGGTCAACTTGGCTGTTGAGATTGGCCAATATGGTACGCGCGAGGCTGGACTGATACAGGAGCGTTATATCAAGGCCAATGTGGGTGTTTCGGTATTTGAGCACTGGTTTATGAAGAGGAAATACAGATGATTTCGCGAAACAAATGTTTTGGAACGATATTTGAATAGAGAACAAACAAGTCAAACAATTAAAATAAGAGAGAAATGAAAACTAAAAGATTTGTGTTGATTGCCGTCATGTTTGGAATGGCAATGAGCGTTTCGGCCCAAGAGGCAAAGGAATCGAAGTACGGAGCCGACAGTGTGGCTTGCGTCACCAACCTGTCCATCTATGGTGAGGCCTACAAGCAGTGGGAAGCGAGCAAGTTCGCGCCCGAATCCATCAGCATGGAAATGGTCAAGGCATGGAGAGAGGTGTTTCTCAACTGCCCCCGCTCCAGCCAACTTATCTACACAAGAGGTGAGAAGATCATGGAGTACTTCATCCGCACCAACCCCAAGGAGAAGGATGCCTACATCGACACCATCTGCATGATGATGGACAACAGGGCCAAGTATTTCCCGACTGACCCGAAGACGGGCACTTCGCAAGTAGCCAACATCATGGGCAGAAAAGGCTTGCTCATCTACACTTACAACAAAAACCGCTATGAGGAAGCCTACAATGTGCTGAAGAGTGCCGTCGAATTGGATCCTTCGCAACTGCAAGGTGCCTACATCGATGCTTATTTCAAGGCCACCATCGACATGGTGAACAACGACAAGGCAGAGAAGATGACTGTCATCAATGTGTATCAAGAACTTGCTGAAGTGGTCGACGACAACATCAAGGTGTTGGCTGAGAATGTGACCCAACTCGAAGAAGCCAAGGCTGATGCCGAGACGTCAGGCGATGCCGATGCCGTGTCAGGTTTCGACAAGCAGATCGAAAAGGCTGAGAAGTCCATTAATATTAATAAAGGTGTGAAGAGTAACCTCGACAACCTGTTCCAGCCCTACGCTTCCTGCGAAGACCTGATCAAGGTGTTCAGTGCCAAGATGGCTGAAACGCCCGATGATGTGGTACTCCTCAAGCGCATCACCACCATCCTCGATAAGAAGGACTGCACCGATTCGAAGCTCTTCCTCGACGCCGCTGTCAAGCTGAACGAGCTGGAACCCAGCCCCGAGGCTTCCTACAGCTTGGGCATCAAGTTCTTCAAGGACAAGAAATGGAGCGATGCCGCCACCTTCTTTGAGCAGGCCACCAAGACGGAGAACAACGACCGCAGATACCGTGCCTATCGCAACTTGGGCATGTGCTACCAGAACATGGGCAGCCTCTCACGCGCCCGCGACATCTTCAGAAGATCCGCCCAAGTTGACCCGACCAACGGCGAGCCTTACCTCCTCATCGCCATGCTTTACGCCGAAAGTTCCAAGCAGTTCAGCGGCGAAATCGAAAGCAAGGCTGTGTATTGGGCTGCTGTCGACAAGTGCAACAAGGCCAAGGCAGTCGACCCCTCGTGCTCCGAGAAAGCCAACGGCCTGATTCGCGCCTACACCGCTGCCTTCCCGTCGATGGAGACCATCTTCTTCAACGACTACAGCGAGGGACAGAGTTTCCAAGTGGGTGGTTGGATTGGTGAGTCGACCACCATCAGAGCCAAGAGATAATTGAAGCACTTGCTTAAAATAGGATTGACTATCAACATCACAGCCTTTGTGGCTGTGATGTTGTTTTCGTGTTCAAACCCCGATGCCGTGGTAATGGAGATGGGGTCGGACGACACGCTGTCGGGTATTATTGCCGACAGCGTTGTTTTCTATCGTAGTGATTCCGGCATTATTAATCTTGAACTCCACACGCCCCGCATGGTACGCATGGAAACCGAGGCAGACATCATGGAGTTTCCCCTCGGCTTTGATGTCTACATGTTCGACAAGGGAAAGAAAACCACAGAATTACATGCCGACTATGGCAAGAGTTTCGGCAAGGCCCGTCGGATTGAGGCCGCAGGCAATGTGGTTGTGAAAAATTTCGGCAGCGCGGAAACCATGTATTCCGACAAACTCTTTTGGTATCAGGAGCTGAAGATGATTTACACCCGCTCGCATGTGAAGATTGTCGCACCCGACAAGCAAATCGAGGCCGACAGCCTTGTGGCCAAGGAGGATTTTTCGGAATATACCATGTATTCAGGCAGCGCGTTGTTGGATGTGGATGAGGAGAAATGACCTATGGATAGTTGGATTGTCGTTACGGTTACCTTGTTTTTCTCCGCGCTCTGCTCGGGCTTGGAGATCGCCTTCAATAGCATTAATCGTCTGCAACTTGAGGTGGAGCTGACCAAAAACACGTTTTCGGCCAAACTTATCGGTTTGTTTTTCAAGAGCCAGTCGCGATTCATCACCTCCTTGCTTTTGGGCAACAATATTGCGCTCATCATCTACGGCATGAGCATGTCGCAACTGCTTGATGCGCCTGTCGTGCATTGGCTTCAGGCCATTTCGCTCAGCAACGATTTCATGGTTCTATTGGTGAAAACCATCCTTTCCACTTTGCTTGTGCTGTTGGTCGGCGAATTTTTGCCCAAGATGCTGTTTCGCATTAATCCCAATGCCATCCTCTCGTTTTTCGCCTTCCCCACCTTCCTTTGCTATTGCCTGCTCTATCCTTTAATCCTCATTTATACAGGCATTTCGGAGTTCATTATTCGTTATTTGCTTCGCCTGAAAGTGGACAGCGAGGAATACAAGTTCAGCACGGTCGACTTGAACGACTTCATCGCCGAATATGCCGACACGCCCGAGGCAGACGAGGACATGCAGCAGGAAATCCAGTTGTTCCAGAATGTGATGGAATTTCGCTCGGTGAAACTTCGTGAGTGCATGGGCCCGCGCAATGAGATTGAGTCAGTGAAATTGACTGACGACATAGAAACCGTGAAAGCCCGCTTCGAGGAAACCAAACATTCCAAGCTGATTGTAATCGGTGAAAGCATCGATGATATTGTGGGCTATGTCCACCTGAATGATGTGGTGCGTGTGATGGCCGAACATCGTAACGTGACGATGAAAGACCTTGTGCGCCGCATCGACTTCTTCCCAGAAACCTACACCGCCGACCGTTTGCTGAAGCATTTCATCCAGAAACGCCAGGGGGTGGCCGCTGTCGTGGATGAGTTTGGCGGCACGGCGGGCATCGTCACGATGGAAGATGTGGTGGAGGAGATTTTTGGCGAAATCGACGACGAATACGATGTGGAAGACGAAGTGGAAAAAACGGTTGACGACAACACTTTCGTCTTTTCGGCCCGCTTGGAGATTGATTATCTGAACAATACCTACAAGCTCGACTTGCCTGTGAGCGATGATTATGAGACCCTTGCCGGCATGGTGCTGCACTATTGCGAGAGCATTCCCGAGCAAGGAGAGGAGCTCACCATCGGCAAATATAGGGTCAAAATATTGAAAGCATCCCACATGAAATTGGATGAAGTGGAATTGAAAATCATTGACAAATAACTGAAAATCAATTGATAAATAGTTTTTAAGGCATGAAATGAGGCGGTTTGAAAAATAAAAATCGCACATTTTTTTCCTTGAGTTGAAATCTTTACTAAATTTGCACGCTCAAAATTGAAGTTTAATAGTTAAAAAATAGAGTATTTGTATTATGGCAGCAATTGAAAAAATCAGAAGACATTCAGGATTGTTGATCGCAATCATCGGCATTGCATTGTTAGCATTCGTCTTGCAAGACCTTTTCCAAAGTCAAGGCAGAAACACAGGACCGGTCGTTGCGGTAGTCGATGGCGACAAGATTTCCGTCAGGGATTTTGAACAGCTAAAGGAGAAGAATCTTGAAAGCAGAAGGGCTCAATCAAACAGCAACAACCTTTCTTCAGCCGAAACTTACAGCGTCTACAACAACACGTTGGAAGAAATGATCAAGGACAACCTTATGACCAAGGAATACGAGGCTGCGGGCATCGGCATCACTTCAGAGGAGCTTTATGACCAAATGACTGGCGACAACCCTCACCAGTGGATTGTGCAGAGCTTCAGCGATGCTGACGGCAACTTCAGCAAGGAAAACGTGTTGAACTACCTCCAAAACCTCGACCAACTTCCGGCCGAATACTACGACCGTTGGATTGACTTCGAGAAAGCCGTCAAGGAAAACCGTTTGTCGACCAAGTTCGACAATTTGGTGAAGGCTTCCTATTTCCTTCCCACCGCCTTGGCTGAGAAATACTATCAGAACAAGAACATGAAGGCCTCTGCCGATGTCATAGCTTTGCGCTATAACAAAATCCCGGATTCGACAGTGGTCGTCACGCCTGCCGACAACAAGGCTTTCTATGAGGAAAACAAATATCGCTATGAGACCGACGAGCGCCGCGACATTGAATATGTGGTGTTCGAAATCAAGCCTTCGTTGGAAGACCGCCAGAGTGCCTTGGAGTTTGTCCGCAATATGAAACCCGATTTCACGGCAACCGATAATGTGGCCAACTTTGTCAATGCCAATTCCGACAAGCGTTACGACAGCACTTGGATGGGCAGAAGCGGTGTTCCGCAACAAATTGAGAGTGCCATTTTCGAAAGTGGCAACGGTGTGGGTTATGTTTACGGTCCATACGAAGATGGCGAATCCTTCAATTTGGTTCGCATCGTCGACCTCCAGAGCCGCCCCGATTCCCTCAAGGCCAGCCATATCTTGATTAGCTACAAGGGCGCCTACAACAGTCAGGACACCATCAGCAAGGAAGATGCCGAGGCCAAAGCCAATGCCTTGCTCGCCCAATTGCAAGCCACCAAGAACAACGATGAACTCTTTGCCGAACTGGCCCAAGCCAACTCCACAGACCCGGGTTCGAAAGAAAAGGGCGGCGACCTTGATTGGTTTACCGACGGCATGATGGTTCCCGCTTTCAATGAATATGTGGTGAACAATCCTGTTGGCTCGATGGGTATTGTGGAAACTCCGTTTGGCTACCACATCATCAAGGTGACCGACAAGACCCAGCCCCAACCCAAGGCCCGTTTGGCTTATCTGACGCACGAAATCGTTCCGAGCACGAAGACTTACCAATCGATTTATGCCGATGCCAACAAGTTTGTCATCGAGAACAGGACTTATGACAAGTTCAACCAAACCATTGAAGAACAAGGCTTGACCAAACGCTCCATGCCGAGAATGAGCAAGTCGACCTACCAGATTGCCGGTATCGAAAATCCTCGTGAGATTGTCCGTTGGGCTTTCGATGAGAAGACCAAGCAAGGCGACATTTCCGAGAAAGTGTTTGAGCTTGACAATATGTTGGTTGTGACTGCCTTGACGGGTGTTGTCCATGAAGGTTATGCTCCGTTGGATGTGGTTGCTGATCAGGCCAAGTACCAGATTCTCAACAAGAAGAAAGGCCAAATGGCTGTCGATAAGATGAAGGCTTGCGGCAACGATGTGAACCGCATGGTCAGTGAATTGGGTGCCGAGTCGACAACGGTTTCCGATATCAGTATCGATTCGCGTGTGTTGAGCAACTTTGGCGTTGAGGCCGACATCATCGGTACCCTCCTTGGCATGAAGGAAGGCGAGGAAGTGGGACCCATTGCAGGCAACAGCAGCGCATTCATCATCAAGAATGTGAAATTCACGCAACCTGCCGCTCCCACCGATTATTCTGACATCATCAGGGAGAAGACCAGCCAATTCAGCAATAAGGTGCTGGGTGGAGGCGTCTACAATGCCCTGAAAAACCAAGCCAAGATTAAGGACAACAGAACTGATATTTTCTAAAGGCTTTTTCATACTAATTTGATTTATATTGTGAAGAAGGTGCGTCATAATGGCGTACCTTTTTTGTGGTAGGATAATAAACGAAGTTTTCATCCGTTATTTGAATTGTAAACTTACTTGATATGAAAAAATTGAATGTTTTGTTTTTGCTGGCCTGCATGATGTTTGTTGCGGTCGGCTGCCAGAAGAAAGTGAATGTTGCATTTACCACGTCCTCGGTTCATGTAGCTGCCGAAGGCGGCGATGTAGTGGCATCCTTAACTTCAAATGGCGACTGGAAGTTGGATTCCAGTCCTGAATGGCTCACTGTTTCACCAACTTACGGTTCGGGCGACACACCACTTACGCTCACGGTTTCGGCCAATCCTGACCAAGTTGAACGTGTGGGTGAAGTAAAGGTATCGGCAAAAGACAACACGGCCACGCTGACGGTGACACAAGCGGCTGCGACGCAACCAGTGGAGGACTTTATCAGCATTACTCCCAACCTCTATCAATGCGGAGAGGAAGGAGGCGAGTTCGAGGTGGAGGTTTCGTCAAATTTTGCTTGGATGGTTTCGGGTGTGCCTGATTGGATGACATGCACGCCGTTGGAAGGCACTGGTGAAGCAGTGGTCACTTTGACTGTAAGTGCCATTGCAAGCGAGATTTCGGATGGGCGTGAAGCCGATTTGGTGTTTGGCAACGAATCCATTCATACGGCTCTGCATGTGATGCAAAGCCGTGAGCCACAGGTCAATATTTCGGTTATGCCCAAGGTCATTGACATGGGTTATGAGGGTGGCACAAGTCCTGTTGCTGTGGTGTGCGATGGTGCTTGGACCGCTTCCGCCAGTGAAGATTGGGTGACTTTGAACGCGGCCCAAGGCGAAGGCAATGCGGAATTGATGGTTACGTTGAGTGAAAATCCTACATTTGAGTCGCGTCAGGCTTCGGTTGTGTTGGTCTCGTCCACGGGTATGGAGGCTGTTGTATCAGTACGGCAAGGCGCTGCACCCACACCCAATCCGAGCTACCTTGAGGTTACGCCCAACTTGTTCAGCTTTAGCAAGGAAGGCGGTAGTCAAGAACTCAGCATCAGTTGCGATTCGGAGTGGAAAATAGATTTGAGTTCCGATTGGTTGTCGGTGTCGGAGGTGTTGGGCTATGGAAACGGTACGGTTGTCCTGACCGCTACTGCAAATGCCATTGTCGAGCCGAGAAGTATAGAGTTTGAGGTGGTTTCCGAGTCCTTGTCACGCCGTGTCTTTGTGACGCAAGAAGCGGGCGACGAGATCCTGTTTGTGACGCTTGCGCCTGATACTCTTTCTGTTAGCCATAACGGTACTGCCAATGCCATAGTCAATGTGACCTCAAATACCACATGGACTTTGCAGGCTTCGCCGTGGATTACAAATCTGCCAAGTTCCGTCCAGCAGGGCGATGCCATGTTGTATCTCATCGTTGACTTGAATTCTTCGGAAGAGCCTCGCTATGGCTTTGTCAGGGCGATGCATAATGGTCAGGTGATGTCCGAAATCGTTATTGCCCAAGACGGCAAGCCTGACCTTTTGGAGACCGATGTTACCGAAATAGAGGTTGGCCCCGAAGGTGGCGTGTTCGTGATTCATGTGACTTCCAACCAAAGTTGGTCAGCGTTGACGGATGTGATGTGGATGAATTGTAACCCGACCACAGGTTTTGGCAACGGTGACATCGAATTGAGGGTTGATGCCATGATGGGTACACGCCCTCGAATAGGGTATATCCAATTGAAAGCTGCATCAGGAAAATTAGTGACCATAACGGTCAACCAGCACCAATAAGTGCGGCATAAACAAAAAAAGGAGGGCAAACGCTCTCCTTTTTTTGTTTATGCGATACTCTCTCAGAAACCGAAACTGAACCAGTACCAGAACTTGTTTTCCATCTCTTTCCAAGCCTGTCGCGTGGAGGCGGCGAAGTCGGAGGTGTATTGGTTGAGCAGTTCGGTAGCTTCCTTGGCTTTGTCGTCGGCAATCAGGGCTTTGGCTCTGTCTTCGAGGGTGGGAATCTCATCAAAAGCCTTCTGCTCGAAGCGGTTAGCGTTGTCCATCAAGGTCTTTTTGCAGCGACCCCATTGCACGGTGGCGAGTTTATTGGCCTTGCGGTAGTGCCAAATCCAAGCCTCGTCGCGGTAACGCAGTTGGCCGCATTTGTCGAAGCCGTCGGGCACGGTGGTCGAGCCAGAGAAAATCGGGATGCGCGGACTTTGGCCAGGGTTGTCGCAAGCCATCCAGCAGATGGCACCGATTTCGTCAGGCATCCAACTGCGGCATTGGATGATGTGGTGATAGCTGCTCCAAGCCACGGCCACGGTACGCTGGAAATTGATGGTGCCGGGAGCAAGGTAATTAATGGTGTTCATCATTGCGCTGCCCACCCACGGGTTGGCCACGGGGCTGATGATGGTGTCTTCTTTCATCGAGCCGTCGTCTTGGCGTTTCTTGCTGACCATCTTCACGTTGCGCGTCATGTCCATATCGGTGCCTTCGTAAGTGCTGCGGAAAAGTTCCATCACCTTGCGCACATCGACGTTTTCGTCTGGTTTCACCGAGAAAGGCAATTCAGGCATATCGCGGTTGAGGTTCAATGAGGGGGCCAATTGACTGAGGATGAAGAACTCACGGTCGCTGTAATTCTTGCCGCCACCATATTCGGCGCGGAAAGCCTTCCAGAAAATGAAGTCGCCCTTGCCGTCCCAAAGGCCATATTTCTTCGCTACGGCCTCGCAGTTGTCGGAACAGTAGAAATCCTTGCTTTTGCGCTCGAGTTTGCCTATGCGGGCGATATTGGCACTAACGCCTACTTCGTCATCCGGGATGCGCTTGGCCGCCCACACGCCACCGATTTTGTCGGGACCTTCGCCAAGGATTTCCATTTGCCACACCTCGTTCTTGTCGGCAATGGTGATGCACTCGCCGCCGTCGCCATAGCCGTAATCTTTCACTAATTGGCCGATGAGCTTGATGGCGTCGCGGGCATTGTCGCAGCGCATCAGGGCGACGCGCTCCAATTCCTCAATCATAAACATGCCTTTCTTGTTGACCAAAGTGTCTGGACCTGAGAAGGTTGTCTCGCCGATGGCCAATTGTTTCTCGTTGAGGCAGGGGTAGGCTGTGTTGAGGTAAGCGTAGGTGTGTTCCACCTGTGGGATTTCGCCAGCCAATTCCACATTGCGGTTGTCGAAGGGGTCTTCGGTGTGCATGGTGCCTTTATACACCTTGTACATTTCGCCTTTTTCGTGGTCGGCGGCGGGTTCCCAGCGCATCCAAGTGCGGTAGCGGCCATCGCAAGTGTGGGAGGTGATGACCGAGCCGTCGGTGGAGGCTTTCTTGCCCACCATGATGCTGGTGCAATTGGCGCCAACAAGGCGCTCGTTTTCGTCTTGTGCCTTGGCGTTGATGCCGATGAGCAAAAGACCTGATAAGAGTAAAGCTTTGAATTTGAGCATAATGATTATGTTTTGATGATTTGTCTTATTCGATAAGGTCGGCCCTTCGACAAGCTCAGGACCCATGGCTTGCTTAGTATGGAATTTGTGAGTCCAAAAATAGGAAAGAAAACGGTAGGTTCGGAAAATTCGGGGAGTTTTTTTGAGGAATTGTTCGACAAATCCTATTATTGCCTATATTTGCAGGCAGTAATAACCCTAAAATCGAATGTCATGAAAAAATTGGCTTTACTTGTCGGCCTTGTGGCCTTTACCATCACGGCCTTTGCGCAAAGCAAGGGTGAAATGTATGTCCTCACATCGGCTTCGGCCTCGTTCGGAAAAGTGAGGTCGGACACTTATAATATCAATGGCTCCATTGCCAACACAACGGAGGAGCCTTACGATACCTATTTGGGTTTCGATGCAGGCTTTGGCTGGTTTGCTGCAAACAATTTCCGTTTGGAACTCTGTTTGGGCGTTTCCTATGGAAAGAATCCGTGGGAGTTGGCGTATGACAATGATTGGCTGTACAATAAGTTCACGAGCTTTTATGTGTGCCCAAGCCTGTCTTATTATGTGAGGCTTGCTGATAGGTTCTACTATGCTCCTGAAGTTGGTGTGATGTTTGCTTTTGGCAAGTACACGCATGAGGAAACACATTCCAAAACTTGGAATTATCCTTACAGGGATTATTCTTTGTATGCCAACTTGTTGGCATTTGAGTATCGGGTAGGGCCTCATTTCGCGCTTTGGGCTGGGGTGGGCTGCCTGAAATATACCCATCGGAATTATTTTGACGAAGGCAAAAAATTCTTTTCAAGCAATTCCTTGGTGTTTGATTTGAACAGTTGCCTTGTTTCGGCTCATATCTATTTCTGATACAGTTGGTTACCAAAACAATTCCTCTGCCACGCCGTCGGCGAAGAGCATCTGCCGATCGGTGAGGTGGAGGAATTCCCGTGTTTGCGTGAGGCGGCCTTGGGCGATGAGCGGCAGGGCTTGTTGCTGGCAATAATCGGAAAAACGCTCGCTCATCTCGCGTTTCAGCCATTTCAGGTCGATGCCCCAATGGGTGCGCAGGCACAGCATGACGTATTCGTCGTATTGCTGTTCAAGAGAAAGCAATTCTTTCTCTTTCAGGGCTTTGCCGACAGGTGGGCAAGCCCCATTGTTCCTACTGGGCGATAGCAAAGCATCGCAATAGTCTTCCATATTCGAAACATTCCATTGCCGCGAATTACCATCGTAGGAATGTGCTGAAGGACCGAAACCTGCGTATTGTGTTCCGAACCAATAGCTTGCATTGTGCTTGGAATGCATCCCACGGCGGCAGAAATTGGAAATCTCGTAATGCAGATAACCGTTTTCGGCGGCGCGACTACAAAGGATTTCATAATCGCGTAGCGCATCGTCCTCATTAATGGGTTGCGCTTTTCCCAATTCGATTTGTTTGGTAAGTATGGCATTGGGTTCCAAGGTCAAAGCATAGGCGGAAAGATGGGGAAGGTTGTAGGAGAAGAAAATGTCTAAATTCCTGTTCCATTGTTCAGCATTGGAGGTGGGCAGGCCGTAAATCAGGTCGATGCTAATGTTTTCAAAACCAACTTGTTTGGCCCAATCAAGGCATTGGCGGGCGTGTTCGGCGTTGTGCTTGCGGCCCAAATACTGCAAATCGTTGTCGAAAAAACTTTGGATGCCGATACTGAGGCGATTAATGCCCAAGTTGCGCAGGTCTTCAAGGTATTCCAACGACAGCGTGTCGGGGTTGGCTTCGAGGGTGATTTCAGGCTCGTTTGCAACGGAATAGGTCGTATTAATAAGGTGGAGCAAATCGCCAATTTCGTTCGTGCCGAGCAGGGAAGGGGTGCCGCCGCCGAAATAGATGGTATTTATGGCTTTGGGGGTTGCGTTGGCAACGCAACAGACGGGACTTGGGGATAGATAGTCTTTCCTTTGCACGATTTCTTGTTTTAATGCCTCCAAAAATCGGTCTTTCAACTTCGTTGAAGGCAAAGAATAGAAACCGCAATAGCCGCATTTCGACTTGCAGAAGGGAATGTGTATGTATATGCCAGCCAATGGATTGAAGTTTAGAGTTTAGGGTTGAGAGTTTAGAGTTGGGGTTATATAAAAATTGAGAGTTGAAAGGCTTAAGCCACTTTCAACTCTCAACTTTTAATATTAATCAAAGTCAGTTTTTCTTGCAGCCAGCGAGGCATTTGTAGGCCAAACCAGCGAGGCAGGCACCCACGAGCGGGGCAACGATGAAGAGCCACACTTGACCCATAGCGCTCCAAGTACCGCCGCAGTTGGAGAACAGGGCAACGCCAAGTGAACGGGCGGGGTTGACTGAAGTGTTGGTCAGCGGGATGCTGATGAGGTGGATGAGCACCAAGGTGAGACCGATGGCCAAACCGCCGAACTTGCCGTTGGCGTGGCTGCTGTCGGTGACGCCGAGGATGACCATCAGGAACACGAAGGTCAGCAGGCACTCAACGAGGAAGGCACCACCAGTGGAAATGGCCTGATAGCCCGTTTCGGCACCGCCGCAGGCTTTCTGGAAAGCTTCACCAAAGCCGTTGGAAGCGAAAACGCCGGTATCGCCAGCGCCAGTGGCATTCCAAATCACGAGGAGCAAAGCACCGGCAATGATGCCGCCGATGAACTGGGCAGCCCAATAGCAAAGCATTTCTTTCAGGCTCATGCGACCATTGGCCCACACACCGAAACTGACGGCGGGATTGAGGTGCGCGCCCGAAATGTGACCGATGCCGTAGGCCATAGCCACCACAGTCAAACCGAAGGCGATGGATACGCCAAGGAAACCGACATGTCCGAAGAGTGCAGTGCCGCAGCCTCCGAATACCAGAACGAATGTGCCGAACAATTCGGCGAAGAATTTGTTACTCGTTTTCATAACTTTTTGAAATTTAATGAGTTATTAGTTAATTAAATGATTGAGTTCGACCGAAACCACCGTTCTAATGGTTCTTTTGAATTGTGCAAAAATACGAAAAACTTTTCAGCAAGCAATTTTTTTTGCATTTAGTTGTCGCAATAAAAAAATGTTTTTTTCTATTTTTGCGATTCTAAATAACAAGGAGTTATGCTGGATATGAAGAAGTTGTCGGCTTTTGCTTTGCTTTTGTCGCTTGTTTTTTCGGGCATGGCGCAAGAGCCAAAATCCTATCGTTTTTCGCTTGAGGATTGCATCCGTTTCGCGTTCGCCAACAGCAACGAGCGCAAGTCGATGGAACTGACGGGGGAATCGTTGGCGACGACCTACGAGCAGTCGAAACAACAACGTTTGCCGAGTGTAAGTGCTTCATTTGGAGAGAATTTCTCGAACAATGACAATGGCTGGTCGGTTTCAGGCAATGTGGGTGTAGGCTCTAATGTGACGATTTACCAAGGCGGCAACATCAACAACACGATTGAGCAGAACCGCCTCAATGTGGAACGCAATGAGGTTCAGTTGGAACGCTATGACAATCAGTTGACTACGCAGATTTTGCAGAGTTTCCTCACTATTCTCGGCAACCAGGAATTGCTGAATTACCAGCAGGAAGTGCTGAATACAAGTCGGGAGCAATTGAAGCAAGGACGGACACGCTACAAGGTAGGCTCCATCCTTGAAAGCGACTTGCTTTTGCTTGAGGCGCAATATTACAGCGACTCGAACAATGTGGTCGACACGCGCATCAATATCGAGAATAACCTGCTGGATTTGAAGGTCTTGCTCTCGATGAACCCGACTGATGATCTTGAAATTATCTCGCCAAATACTGACAACCTTGACAACATGAATACAACCTTGCCCACCGAGCAGGAGGCCATTGAGTTGGCTATGGATTACATGCTCGACCTGCGCATCGGCGACTATGACATCCGCCTCGCCGAAAAAAGTGTCGATTTGGCGCGGGGCAACTATTTCCCGTCCATTTCGGCTAATGCCAATGTGGGCATGGGCGTGCTGTCCTTTGACGGCGACGGCAACAAGCAATGGTATGGCAAGCCGACCGAATCCGTTGGCGTTTCGATGAGCATCCCGATTTACAGCCGTGGCCAAACCAAGGCCAATGTGAAGAAAAGCCGCATTGCCCTCGAACAGGCTCAATTGGATTACGAACAATCGCAACTGACTGTGCGACAAACGGTTGTGCAATCCTACCGTGATGTGGTTTCGGCCTACAATGCCTACAAGGTCGCGCAAGTAAAGGAGAACGCCTATAGCAAGAGTTTCAATGCCTATAACATTCAATATCAATACGGTACAATCACGACGGTGGAACTGTTGCAGCAGCAGAACAATTATTTGAACGCGCTCAATTCCTATATCCAAATCAAGTATTCCTTGGTGATGAAACGCAAGATTTTGGACATTTACATGGGCAAGAAGATTACATTATAATAGTTGGCCCTTCGACAGGCTCAGGGGTCTAAGGTCGTTGAGCCTGTCGAAACGCCGACACAACGTTGAAAATTTTATATAATGAAAAAGAAAAGAAAAATCTGGCTGGTTATCCTTGGAATCATTGCGGTGGCCATCGCAGCAATTCTGATTGTAAAGGCAACGAAATCAGCGAACAAGGAATTAGTCATTCGCACGCATGTGGTTGCGGAATACGCCGTTGAGAATACCGTCACGGCAACGGGTACCATTGAGCCGGTCGAAACCGTCGAGGTTGGTACGCAAGTGTCGGGCAAGGTGGAAAAGATTTATGTCGATTTCAACGATGTGGTGAAAAAAGGTGAGTTGCTCGCTGAGTTGGACAAACTGACACTTAATCAGAATGTTAGCCGTGCAAAGGCCTCACTCACTTCCTCTGAGAGCCAGTTGAATTACGCCAAACTCACCTACGAGCGCACCAAACAACTTTACGAAGCGAATGCGGCAACCTTGGCTGCCTATCAGGATGCGCAAAACACTTATACTCAGGCGCAAATGAGTAAAAAGAACGCGCAAGCCGCCTACGACCAAGCCTTGGTGGATTTGGGCTACGCCGAAATCTATTCACCCATCGATGGCATTGTGCTCGACCGCGCCGTGGAAGTGGGCCAGACGGTGGCCGCCTCGTTCAGCACACCGACGCTGTTCACCTTGGCCAACGACCTGACCAAAATGCAGGTGGAAGCCGATGTGGACGAAGCTGACATCGGACAGGTGAAAGTGGGGCAGAAGGTGACTTTTACCGTTGATGCCTATATGGACGATGTGTTTAACGGCACAGTGAACCAAATCCGAATGAAACCGACCACCACGAGCAATGTGGTGACCTATACCGTTATCATCGATGCGCCCAATCCTGACCAGAAACTCTTCCCCGGCATGACTGCCAGCGTGACCATCGTCACAGAGGAGCAGACGGGCTTGGCCGTGCCTGCCGAGGCTTTCAACTTCACGCCCGACGAGCAGGTATTGAAGGCTTTGCGCAAGCCTGAAAAGCCTGAAGGCCAACGCCCTGAGCCGCCTAAGATGCAAGAAGGAAAGCAATCGGATCGCTCAATGGTATGGCTGAAAAACGGCGACCAGATGATGCCGCGCCCTGTTAAGGTGGGTATGAGCGATGGTGCTTATAAGATTATAGAACAAGGTGTGCAGGCTGGCGATTCAGTAGTGCTTTCGGCGCAGTTTGTGGCGAAGGAAAAGGAAGTGAAGAAAGGCGAGAACCCCTTCATGCCTGGCCCTCCCGGAAGAAACAGGAACAACAACCAGCAACAAAAAAAATAACGCCTGCCGCTATGAACGAGAAGCAATCCATCATCAAGGTTGAGAACCTCAAAAGGACGTTTATCGTTGGTAGTGAGGAAGTTCACGCACTGAAAGGTGTCAGTTTCGACATTTGCGAAGGCGAGTTTGTGAGCATCATGGGCTCGTCGGGCAGTGGCAAGTCGACTTTGCTGAATATTCTCGGTTGCCTTGACCAGCCCACTTCGGGCGAGTATTTCATTGATGGCATTTCCGTCAGGGAGCGCACGAAAAACGAGCTGTCGGACATCCGCAACCGCAAGATTGGCTTTGTGTTCCAGTCGTACAACCTCTTGCCGCGCACTTCGGCCTTGGAAAACGTGGAGTTGCCTTTGGTCTATAACCCTGACATTTCGCATAAGGAACGCCACGAAAAGGCGCAGCATGCCTTGGAACTCGTCGGCCTGAAAGACCGTATGGGTCACATGCCCAACCAGCTTTCGGGCGGCCAACAACAGCGTGTGGCCATCGCCCGCGCCTTGGTGAACGACCCTGTTATTGTGCTGGCCGATGAAGCCACAGGCAACCTTGACACGCGAACTTCCTACGAAATCATGAGCCTTTTCCAGAATTTGCACGAGCAGGGCAAGACCATCGCCTTCGTGACGCATGAGTCTGATATTGCAGTGTTTACAAGCAGAACCATCTTCCTTCGCGACGGTCACATCCTCCGTGATGAACCTGTTGCGACCAAATCGGCAGCCGAAGCCCTGGCCGCCCTACCCATAGAAAACGATTATTAACTCTAAACTCTAAACCCTAAACTCTCAACTCACATTGGATATACTTAATCTCATACGAATCTCGGCAAAAGCCCTATTGCGCAACAAAACGCGCTCGGCCCTTTCCATGCTTGGCATCGTCATCGGCATTGCTGCCGTTATCGCGGTGGTCAACTTGGGCGAAGGTCTGAAGCAAAGCACGGCCAATCAATTGTCGGACATGGGCACCAACCTCATCATGGTGATGCGCGCCAACCAGAGGCGCGGCGGCGTCAGCATGGGCTCTACCAATGTGCAGTCGTTGAAGGTGAAAGACTGCGATTTGATTGCCAAAAACGCCAAAAACATCACGATGGTCAGTCCCGTGGTGAACAGCGGCGGACAGTTGGTGAACGGTTCCAAAAACTGGTCGGGCACGGTGTATGGAGGCTCGCCCGATTATCTTGAAATCAGGAAATACGAAATCGCAACGGGTGTGAACTTTACCGCCGAGGACGTGAAGAAATACGCCAAGGTCGGCTTGATAGGCCAAACCATTGTGAAAGAACTTTTCGATGAGGGCGAAGATCCCATCGGCAAGACCATCCGCGTGGGCAACATGCCCTTCAAGGTCATTGGAACGCTGAAGGAAAAGGGTCAAAATGGCATGGGCATGGACCAAGACGACCTCGTCGTGATGCCTTACAGCACCGTGCAAAAGCGCATGTTGGGTGTCGATTATATCCAGCAGATTGTGTGTTCGGCGGCCTCTGAAAACGTGGCCGAAGCCGCCGTGGAAGAAGTCGAGAGCATCCTTCGTGCCTCCCACAAGATTCCCGAAGGCGGTAACGACGACTTCGAGGTTCGCACCCAGCAGGAAATGCTTGAAATGATGTCGTCGATGACGGGCATGATAACCACCGTTTTGGTGGCCATCGCCCTGATTTCGTTGCTTGTAGGTGTCATTGGCATTATGAATATCATGTATGTCACCGTGACCGAGCGCACCAAGGAAATAGGCTTGCGCATGTCCATCGGCGCAAAAAACGCCGCCATTCTGATGCAGTTCCTCACCGAGAGTATGATTCTCAGTTTGATAGGTGGCGTGATTGGCCTTTTGTTGGGTCTCTTGCTGTCATACGTGGTTTCGATGGCCATGTCGCTGCCCTATGTTGTCAATGTGCTTTGGATGGTCATTTCCTTTGTTTCGTGCGCCATTTTGGGCCTCATCGCTGGATTCTTCCCCGCTTTGAAGGCCTCGCGCACCGACCCGATTAATGCTTTGCGCTATGAATAAGAATGAAAAGAATAATGTAAACAGTTATCTGTCTATCAAGAGGATAGCGTTCATTTCGTTAGCCATCACGGTTGGTTTCTATGTGCTGTTTGTCCTCAAGCGTTATTTCAGCCGTCCTATGTTGCCCGTTATCCCGCCTGTGGAGTACAGGTCTCCTTATTGGGTCATTGTTTCGGTCAACATCGTGTTCAGTTTCATCATGGCCTTCCTTTTGTTCCTTTATGAGCGGGTTGCTTTGGGCTATCCGTTCAAGTTGAAGCGCGATGAGGTGATGGCCAATATCGTAGGTTCAGTGCTAATAGGTCTGGTTATCAGTACGTTGATTACTTTGTTGAACCATGTGTTTTGGGCGCCTCCTACACCTCCTCCGGGGTTTCATCCTGGGCTTTCTTTCGGCCACATTTACAGATGCTGGTTGGGTGATATGCCGATGATTGTCCTTCCCATTATGATCAGTTATCTTTTGCGCTCGATGTATCTTGAGAATTTGGTTGCCGTCGAGAACGAAACCCTTCGGGCCGAGAACCTCAACTCGCGCTACGAAGCCTTGAAAAACCAAATGGACCCGCATTTCCTCTTCAATTCGTTGAACACCTTGAAGTCGCTTATCGATGTGGATGTCGACAAAGCTGGTGATTTTGTCCAGCAACTTTCGGTGGTGTTGCGTTCCTCTTTGCAGAACAATGAAGTGGCGACTTTGGCAGAAGAGTTGAAATGCGCTCGCTCCTATTGCAAGATGATGAAGATGCGCTATGGCGACAACCTCGTTTTCGACCACCACATCGACCACGACAAGTACGACAACTACCATGTGCTGCCGCTTTCCATCCAAGGACTGATAGAAAATGCCATCAAGCACAATGTCATTTCGTCGAAACAGCCGTTGACGGTACATATTTATACTGATGATGATAACAATTTGATAATCAGCAATAAAATACAGCCAAAAATTGGAAAGGAAGAGGGAACGGGAATCGGATTGGCCAATTTGGCTGAGCGTTATCGAATAAAATGGAACGAAAATGTCGATATTTTTGATGACGGAAAGAATTTTAGTGTAACTTTGCCTCTTAAACTAAACGATTAACACTATGAAAGCACTGATAATCGAAGACGAAATCATGGCCGCCACAACGCTTAGGAAGTTGCTTGGAGAGGTCAGCCCCACTATCGAAATCGTTGCTACACTTGAATCCATCGAGGATAGCGTGGCATGGTTCGAAGAAAACACCATGCCCGACCTTGTCTTTATGGACATCCATTTGGCCGACGGCTCCTCGTTTGCCATTTTCGAGAGGGTCGACATCACGTGCCCGGTCATTTTCACCACGGCCTATGATGAATACGCTTTGAAGGCTTTCGAGGTGAACAGCATCGACTATTTGCTGAAACCCATCAGCAAGGAGGCCTTGGAACGTGCCATGAACAAGTACCACACCTTGTCGGAAACCCATATCAATTCCGAGCAAATCGAAAGGCTTTTGTCTCAATTGGCCGGGAAAAACAAGCACAAGAACTATTTCCTGCTTCCTGAGCGCGACAAGTTGGTTCCCCTTGCCGCCAAAGACATCGCCTATGCCTACATTGATGCCAAGGCGGTGAAGTTGGTGACGTTTGAACATAAGAACTATTACCTGACCCACACCTTGGACGACCTGTTGGCCAAGCTCGACCCGCAGCTTTTCTTCCGTGCCAACCGCCAGTTTGTGGTCTCACGCATGGCCATCAAGGATGTTTCCATCTGGTTTGGCAACAAATTGTCCATCAACCTTAACGTGGAGGTGCCGGAGAAGATTATCGTCAGCAAGGCTCGTGTGGCTGAGTTCAAGCACTGGTTCTCCAGTTGAGTTATTTCCTTGCCGAATAGGTTTTGTTGCTCAGGCTTTCGGCATAGTGTTGCAACACGGCTTTCAGAAAGTCCTCATCCTTTTTTTGTGCATGACCTTCAACGGTTTTCAGCACCTTTTCGGTGTCGAAGTAGAAAACTGTTGAATCGCTGATATATTGGTACACTTGATTAATGCAATTGAAGGCCACGGGTTTGCGTTCAGGCTCATTGAACACATCGCGGCCAAAGGCGAAGTAAGGCTCCTTGTTTCCCACCAATCCCAAAACCGTGGGCATGATGTCCAATTGCTGCACTGAGGTGCTGTCCAAGCCTTGCAGAGTGCCGTCGGGCGTGTAGAGGAACTCGATGATGGAGGTGCGACCTTGCATGGTATAGGAGTGCGGGTCATGGCAAATCGGCGACACATGGTCGGCAACGAAGACGAAAACCGTGTTGTTGAACCACGGTTCGGCCTTTGCGCGGTCGAAGAACTTGCGGATGGAGAGGTCGGTATAGGCCACCACGCGTTGCTCGGGAGTGTGGCCGCGAGGAACCACGTCGACGTAATCGGGCGGCACGCGGTAAGGATGGTGCGAAGTCAGGTTGAAAACCGAAGCGAAGAAAGGCTCTTGCATCTTGCCGATTTCATCTGCCATGAATTGGAAATAAGGCATGTCGTAAACACCCCAAAACGGCTCTATGGTGCTGTCGTTCACGGGATAAGCGGCCTTATATTCGTCGCGGCAGAAATACTTTTGCACGCCGAACTTGAGCGCGAGGTCTTCAAAACCCATAGAGTTGCGTTCACTGCCGCAGAAGAAAGCGGTTTGATAGCCTTGCTTGGATAGGATTTCGGGCATGGCTTCAAAGCCGCCGAAATGTTCAGGCATGGTGGCAAAAGAGGTCTTGAACGATGGGATGGAGGCCAATACCGCAGGCACTGCTTCTATCGACTTCAGTCCGTTGGCGTAGGCACGGGTGAAAGTGTAGCCTTTTTGCATCAGCGAGTCGAGGAAAGGGGTGCAGCCCGATTCATGCTTGTAGAGTTCGGGATTGAGGAACTTGGAATGTTCCCTGCTGAAACTTTCCAAGATGAAAACCAACACGTTGCGCTGTCCCAAGTCGTGGCCGATGCTGTCGGTTTGGTGGATGGGTGAGAAGATTTGGTCGAGTTCTTCAGGATGGAAATACTCCACATTGTCATATCCGGTGCTTTTGTCGAGCGAGCGCAGAAAGCAATACGGGTTGCTGAGCATGAGCCACGACTTTTCGGGCGAGTAGGCTGCCACCTCACCCATCTTTACCCACGGCTTTTTGGGGTTAAAGGTGCCTCTCATTCCGCTGATGCAGAGAAAAATAACGACCACCGCCGCAATGAAGTTGACTATATAATAGCGTTTGTTGCTTTCGATTTTGGTGGGTTGGTATTTGATGTAGTGCCAGCCATAAATCAGCAGCCCTATGAGGGCTATACAGATGATAATCAAAGGGATGTTGTGTTGAAAAAAGTCGATGAGGATGGGAAGGTTGTTGCTATTGGTGGTGAAGTGAGTCTCCTCGAAGGTCACACGCTTCATTGTGTACGAGAAATATACTATGTCCGCGCTATTGATGATGATGGTTATAGTGTTGGTAATCAGAAAAATGCAGTACAATACGCCTTGATACAGCCTTTTTTCGCGGAAACGGAAGGGTAGGATGGAGAGGAGAATGAAAAGGCAGTTGGTCCAAAGCAGCGACATGGTGTTGAAGACGAGAGAGCCTTTGGCGATGCGCCAAGCCTCGGCGGTGTCGTGGATGTGGCCGATATAGGGCTTGTCGATCATGTAGAACGCGATTTGCAGGATGACTATGACGGCGTATGCAAACAAAAGCCTGAGTATCAGTGTTGTAATGTCGTTTTTCCAAAATGTGCCTTTGGTTTGGTTTGTGGATTTGCTATTCATGGGGATGAACTTCATTTGAGGTGGCAAAATTAGGTTTTTATGGCGAAATAGTTTCAAGAAAAACTTCGCGAATGTGAGTTTATTGTATGTTGGAATAAATTGTTTATTTTAATCGATTGAATTTCAATAATTTATTTAATTAAATGAAAAAAAGTTGCAGAAAAATGTCCATCATAAGGAAAAAGGTTGTACTTTTGCACCCACAAAACGATGCTTCCGTAGCTCAGTTGGTAGAGCACCTGACTCTTAATCAGGGTGTCCAGGGTTCGACCCCCTGCGGGAGTACGATTTAGAAGATAACCCTAATTGATAATCAGTCAGTTAGGGTTTTTCTTTTGTTGTTTTTGGCGTGATAACACAAAAATAAGTCCGATAACCAGTTTCCAATAATAAATTTGCTTACTTTTGCTCGGTAAAATCAATGATTGTATGGACGGAAAATCGCAAACACCGCAAGAGGAACGGATTAAGATACTGCAATCGCTTAATCAATAGGGAAAAATGAAAGCACTACTTGATACTAATATTATTATTCATCGAGAAGCAAATAAAGTTGTTTCTCAGGATATTGGGATTCTATACCGTTGGTTAGATCGTGGAAAATACACAAAATGTATCCATTCTGCTACAATCAATGAAATCAAAAAGAATCCAAATAAGGAGACAGTTGATACATTCTTGGTGAAACTGGAAAGTTATGAGGTGATTGAAATACCATCACCGTTACGAAATGAGGTCATTGCAGTGTCTGAACAAATGGATTCAACTGAAAATGACAAGATTGACACGTTGCTGCTGAACGAATTGTATGTTGGAAGAGTTGACATATTGATAACGGAGGATAAGAAAATCCATCGTAAGGCTGCTGAATTGAATTTGTCAGATAAAATTTTCACTATTGATACGTTTTTGGAGAAAGTGTTTGCTGAACATCCAGATTTAGTTGACTACAAGGTTCTTAATGTTCAGAAACTTAAGTTTGGGAAAATTGACCTAAACGATAAATTCTTTGATAGTTTGAAGGAGGATTATCCTGGCTTTGACAAATGGTTTATCAAGAAGTATGATGACGAGGCATACATAACCATAAACTCAAAAAACGGAATGTTGCTTTCATTCTTGTATTTGAAGGTGGAAGGAATGGATGAAAACTATTCGAATATCAATCCTATATTGCCGCCCAAAAAGCGATTAAAAGTAGGCACTTTTAAGGTGATAAACAATGGTTTTCGTTTAGGTGAGCGTTTTTTAAAAATCATCTTTGATAATGCGCTGAAAAACCATGTAGAAGAAATCTATGTAACCATTTTTGATAAACGAGATGAGCAAAAGCGCTTAATTGATTTATTGGAACGATGGGGCTTCATTTTTTGGGGGATGAAAAATGGAGAGAGAGTATATGTTAGAGATTTTCGTCCAAGAGTTGATTTTGTCAATTTGCGAAAAACATTCCCTTATATTTCAGATAATCAAAACATCTATATAGTTCCAATTTATCCTGAATACCATACGGAGTTATTACCTGATTCCATTCTGAATACTGAATCGCCAGAAGAGTTTGTTGAGGATTTTCCGCATCGTAATGCAATTGGAAAAGTGTATGTTTCATGGGCGTTTGAACCTCATCCAAGTAAAGGTGATGTTTTGGTTTTCTATAGAACTGGAGGCTATTATAAAAGTGTTGTGACAACTATTGGATTGGTTGAAGGTTTGCGTTATGATTTTGAAAATGAAGAAGAATTTGTCCGTCATTGCAGGAAAGGTAGCGTTTTCCCTGAGAAAGACTTAAGAGCTATGTGGAATTACCGTGATGGCAAGCCTTTTGTTGTAAGTTTCTTATATGTTTATTCATTTCCTCATAGAATAAACATGAAGGAATTGATAGATTTGAATGTTTTGACGGGCGTTAATGATGCTCCAAGAGGATTTAAGAAGATTACTAAAGAACAGTTTTTGACAATTGTAAAAGAGACTAAAAGTGAAGACAGTTTTATTATCCATTAAGCCCGAATTTGCGGAAAAGATATTTGACGGAACGAAAAAATACGAGTTTCGTAAATCTATCTTTAAAAGTACCGATGTCCAAAAGGTTGTGGTTTACGCTTCTACTCCTGTTCGGAAAGTTATTGGCGAATTTTCAATTATGGAAATACTAAGTGATAATGTTGAAACCATATGGAAAGAGACCTCCAGATATTCAGGTATCTCATACGATTTTTATATGTCATATTTTGCCAATAAAGAAAAAGCATATGCAATAAGAATAGGAAAAACTACTCGTTATCGTCAGGCTCGTAATCTGAGTGATTACAATTTAAGTTTTGCTCCTCAATCATTCACATATTTGTCAAATAAAGATTTGCTATCAAATAAAACCAATACACAATGAGAACAAAATACACATTTACCGATTTGTGCGTAGAAATACTGTCGAAGTATAATAGCCCGATGTCGCCTGATGAAATCTGGCAAAAAGCTCTCGAAGATGGTTTGGCTGAAAAAATAGGCAGTGTTGGGAAAACGCCATCCGCCACTATAGGTGCAAGGCTCTATACTGATATAAAAGATAATGGAGAGAAGAGCGTTTTTGTGCAAATCTCAAAGCGTCCTGCACGGTTCATCTTGCGCAATTCAGGCATTAAAGAAAAAGAAATCGAATTAGTAATTGAAAAGAAACTGAAGAGCGAAGAGAAAACGGAGTACAAATTTAACGAAAGAGACTTGCATCCGCTTTTAGCAAAATATGTCTATACCAACCAACATTTTAAATGTTATGTCAAGACAATATTTCACGAAAAATCGATAAAAAGAGCTAAAGGAGCAAACGAATGGTTGCATCCTGATTTGGTGGGCGTTTATTTCCCTTTTGGCGATTACAGCAAAGAAACGACTGATTTGCAAAAAGCGTTGAATGTCAATTCGATAAGACTTTTTTCTTTTGAGATGAAGAAAGAGTTGAATTATTCCAATTTGCGAGAAAGCTTTTTCCAAGCAGTTTCAAATTCATCTTGGGCAAACGAAGGATATTTGGTGAGCTTTAGAATTGACGAGGATCCAAGTTTTAGAAATGAAATCCAAAGACTTTCCAATTCTTTTGGCATTGGAATCATTAAACTTAATCCTGTGAACATAGAAGAGTCAGAGATTATTTGTAATGCTCATTCAAGAGAGATTATTGATTGGGATACATTAGACCGTTTGGCTGAAGATTCTCCCGATTTTAAGGCTTTCATTTCTGACATTAAGGAGGATTTGACAGTTGCAAAAGTCAAAAGTGTGTATGACAAAATCATTTCCGATGATGATTACGAGGGTTATCTGAAGAAAAAAGGAATTATATCTTGAAATAAACAAATTGGGGTAATCCAATAATTATAAAAAACCACGACTTGCAAAGTACTCTGCAAATCGTGGTTAGTTTTTATGTGACGAATAGCTTTTATTCCTGTTCCATCATGGCCCTGACTTCCTTGGCTTTCACGGTGTAGATGTTGCCGTTGGCGTCGCAGAAGCAGAAGGTGCCGTTGTGGCGGCAGCGCATGGTGAGCAGGCGTTGCATCGAGAGGTCGAGGCCGCTCATCAATTTCTTGGTGAAGGACGAAACTTCATTCTTCT
>CAMVCZ010000003.1 GCA_947166105.1 uncultured Bacteroidales bacterium | reverse complement strand
AGGCGACAGCCTTAGTGGTCAAAGACGGAAAATTTGTCTATGTGGGCGACGAGGCTGGCCTTTCGGCATACGAAGGCGAAGTCACCGACCTGGGCGGGAAGTTCATCATGCCCGGCATCTTTGACAGCCACGTGCACGTAACGCTGCCTGTAGGCTTCGCTTATGCCCCAGAGAGCGAACGCTTTGCCTGCAACGGCAAGCAGGAAGCCCTAAACTATATGGCCGACTATATTGGCAAGCATCCCGGCCAACAGTGCTATCGCTTCATCCTGGAGAAAAAGTTCTTGAATGGCGAGAATCTCACCAAAGAAGATTTGGACGCCATCTGCCCTGACGCGGAGCTACAGATCCAGGAAGGGGAGTTCCACAGCGTTTGGGTGAACTCCCGGGTACTGGAACGCCATGGCATTACCGACGAAACGCCGGATCCCGTTCCGGGGCTGAGCGTGTATGAGCGCAAGAACGGGAAGCTGACCGGCTACATCATTGAAGGCTCTGCGGAGGTGCGCATCGTCCTGGACGGTTCCATGGACCTCAGCGACGAGCAGATTGACGCCGCGCTCCAGTCCTGGATTGACTTCTCTGTCCGCAACGGCGTGTCGGCGGTGTTCGATGCCGGCATTCCCGGCTTCCCGGAGTTCCACGAAAAGGTGTACCAACGCCTGAAAGAGATGGACAAGCAGGGCAAACTGCCGGTCTATATTGACGGCTGCTATGTGATTGCCGCCAACTGGCAGGCGGAGGAAGGCCTCAGGGAACTCAAGCGTTTACGGCAGGAATTTGATACGGAGCACCTCAAGGTCCATACGATGAAGATTTTCATGGACGGCACCCAGAAGATTCACACCGCCGCCATGGTGACGCCATACGTGGATGTCGATGAGATGGGAGCCACCGCCTTCAACAAGGAGGACCTCGCCACCCTGATGGTCAAACTCAACGAGGAAGGTCTGGACCTTCACATGCACACCGTAGGCTCCGCAGCCTCCCGCGTGGCGCTTGACGCCGTGGAGCTGGCCCGGAAGGAAGTGGGCGACAAGTTCCGCATGCGGGTCACCTGCGCCCACTTGGAAGTGCAGGACGACGCGGATTTGGACCGCTTTGCCAAACTGGGCGTGATCGCGAACTTTACGCCCTGGTGGCATTCTGGTGACTACAGGCTATGGGCTTCCTGGCTGGGTGAGCCGCGGGCCCGCAAGCTGTTCCGCTGCAAGACGCTTTGGGACAGTGGCGCCCTGGTGACCTGGTCCTGCGACAACGTGGTCTTTGCTTTTGATCTCTGGAATCCCTATCTGGGTATGGAAGTGGGCATGACCCGCCATATCACGGAAAAGACCAATGCTCCTGATTTCACCAGAAGTGCCGAGGTACTTCCGCCCGAGGACGAGAGAATGAGCATTGAACAGATGCTCTTGGGCTACACCATCAACGGCGCCAAACAACTGGGCATCGAGGCCACCAAAGGCTCCATCACGGCCGGCAAGGACGCAGATTTCTTGGTGTTCGACAACGACCTCCTCACGGCAGAGCACGAGGGCTTCAGCCGTAACATGCCGATGGAAGTGTATTTCAGTGGAAAGAAAATGAAATGAACAAATAAGCCTAATTAAAAGACTATCAAACAATGAACAAAAATAATCCCATCGACTATTCCCAAAAAGCCAATTGGTACCAGATTTCGGAAGTTTGCGACAGGCAAGTGTGACACGGGCGTCATCATCACCTGGAACACCGAAGGTCCCAAGAACAGGGAGGTGAATGCCAATACCTGCGTGTTGCAACCGGGTTCCATGAGCATCAACCCGCTGAACTGGAAATTGGACGACACCTACGCTCCGGCCAGCATGAACCTGGGTTCGCTCTTCCTGAACGAGACAACCGACGAGGTGGAGATGGGGGACATTGGCGCTGACGCGCAGGTATTCCCCGACCGAGGCGTGGTGGTGACGCATGCCAAGGGAGAGAAAATGACGGAAGAGAAGGCTGCGGTAGCCACGGCATTCTTTGGCCCTGACGGCCGCCATGGCGAGGACTACGCGCTGTTCTACAACAACATCAAAGACAACGTGGCAAAGCGCATTGCAGCCTATAAGGCGAGTCGATAGAAACAGGTTTAACAAAGGATAACAAACATGAAGGCAGATCATATCATAAAAAACGCAAAAATCTTCACGGCGGACAAGGACAATCCGCAAGCGACTGCCATTGTCGTGAAGGATGGCAAATTCGTCTACGTGGGCGACGAGGCTGGCCTTTCGGCGTATGAGGGCGAAGTCACCGACCTCGGCGGAAAATTCATCATGCCGGGCATCATCGACACCCATGTGCATATCACGACAGGCACCGCATTCGAGTATGCTGATTTGGGCGTGTACGTCCCATGCAACAGCAAAAAGGAAGCCTTGGCTTTTATGTCGGAACATATCGCCAAAAACCCCGGACTGGAGCCTTACAGATTCATGTTGGAGCGTGCAGCCCTGAATGGAGAAGAACTCTTGAAAGAGGACCTCGACGCCATCTGCCCCGACAGCGGACTCGTCATTCTGGAAGGCGAAGCGCATAGCGTTTGGGTGAACTCCAAGATGCTCGCGCAACACGGCATCAACGACAACACGCCCGACCCCGTGCCTGGGCTTGCCTATTACGTGCGCAAGGACGGCCACGTGACCGGAAACGCCTTTGAATCGGCAAGCTGGCCTTTCCTCTTCAACCAATTGAGAAAGAGCCTGACCAATGAACAGATAGGGGCAGCGGTCTCGCGCTGGATCGATTTCTCCAAGGAATACGGCATAAGCGCTGTTTTTGATGCCGGATTCCCTGAGCACAACGACATCCACGAGCGGATCTACGCCTATATGCGCGATTTGGACAGACAAGGCAAACTGCCGGTTTACGTTGACGGATGCTATATCCTCACGAATCCGAAGAAGGTAAAGGAAGCCCTGGAAGAAACGAAGCGTTTCAACCGCGAGTTTACCACCGAGCACCTGAAGGTGCATACATTGAAGATTATGATGGATGGCACCTTGAAGATTGAGACTGCGGCAATGGTGACGCCATACGAAGACACCGGAGCGGTTGGAGCCACGACCTTCACTGCCGAGGAAATCGCGGAAATCCTCAAGGAACTCAACAAGGCCGGACTTGACCTTCACGTGCATTGTGTCGGCGAACGCTCGTCGCGCGTGGTCCTTGACGGCGTTGAATTAGCCAAGAAGGAACTGGGCGACAGCTTCCGTGTGAAGGTCACCTGCTGCCATCTTTGGGTTCAGGACGATGCCGACCTCTCACGTTTCGCGGAACTTGGCGTGATTGCCAACTACACGCCCGCATGGCACAACGGAAACATGGGCTTGGGCTGCGAACCTTCAGAGTTCTGGCCCAACCTGATTGGCGAGAACCGCGCCAAGAAAATGTTCCGCAGCAAGACCGTCTGGGACAGTGGCGCACTGGTGACCTGGTCAAGCGACGACGTCGACTTCGGCGAGTTCCTGACCTGGAACCCATATTATGGCATGGAAATCGGCATGACTCGCTGGATCAACGAGAAGACCAAGATCATGGAAAGCCAAAGGACGCTTAAACCGCTCGATCCCGCCAATGAGAGAATGAGCATTGAGGAAATGATTCTGGGCTACACCATCAACGGCGCCAAGCAGTTAGGCATCGAAGCCAACAAAGGCTCCATCGCCGTCGGCAAGGACGCGGACTTCTTGGTGTTCGACAACGACCTGCTCACGGTGGAGCACGAGGGCTTCAGCCACAACATGCCGAAGGAAGTGTATTTCGGCGGAATGAAGATGTAGTGTCAGCAATGGATTCGACATATCAGCTTCCGCAACGTTATTCCTTCAAATCCATCTGGAAGACTACATTCCCCATCCTTGTAGCTTTAGTGATGGAGGAGTTGCTGGGCATGACCGACACGGCCTTTCTTGGCCGTGTCGGTGAGGTTGAATTGGGCGCCTCGGCCATTGCGGGTGTGTATTTCAGCATTCTGTACATGCTCGGCTTTGGCTTCTCCATCGGTGTCCAAATCATCATCGGTTGGCGCAACGGAGAGGCTAATGAGAACGGGAAAAGCTTTGATTCCATCGGGCGTGTTTTCTGGCAGGGCATCTGGTTCCTGGCAGCCTTGGCGCTCGTGACCATCGTCCTGTCGCACTTCCTGTCGCCGCCGCTTCTTCGGTCGCTCCTGAAATCGGATAACATTTTTGAAGCCGCCAAAATCTATGTTGATTGGCGACTTCCCGGATTGCTCTTTGCCTTTATGACAGCGCTGTTCCGTGCTTTCTATGTTGGGACGCGGAAAACAGCCTGCCTCACATGGAATTCCATTGTATTGGTAAGCTGCAACGTCCTGTTGGACTGGTTGCTCATCTTCGGCCACTGGGGGCTGCCCGCAATGGGCATCAAGGGAGCCGCGTTGGCATCGACCATTTCGGAAGGCATTTCGTTGCTTTTCTTTGTGATATGGGCTGGCTTTACGGCCGATAAGAAATATGGTCTTCAGAAGCCCGTCAAACCCGTGTGGAAGGAACTCAGGCACATGCTCTCCACCGCCTCTTGGGTGATGGTGGAGTATGTGCTGAACATCTCGGTGTGGCTGTTTTTCTTCCTCTTCATCGAGCATTTGGGCGAGGAGCAGTTGGCTATCGCCAATATCGTCCGAAGCATTTCCGAGGTGCCGTTTGTATTTTCGGCGGCCTTTGCCTCTACTGCGGCAACGTTGGTGAGCAACATCATCGGCGAGGGTCATCCCGAAGGCGTGATTCCCATTATCCGGCGGGTAGTCATACTCTGTGCTCTGACCATGCTGCCGCTGCTGGCCGTCTTCGCCCTTTTCCCGCATTGGATTATCAGCCTGTTCACCGACATCCCCTCATTGGTCGAAGGGTCCGTTGCCACGCTTTGGGTGATGTGCGCCGCCACTCTCGTCACGCTGCCATGGAATGTGTATCTGCAATCGGTGGCCGGGACCGGAAACACGCGGATATGCCTCCGTTTCGATGTGGTGGCTTTGTGCATCTACGCCGTGTACTGCACCATCATCATCGGCATCCTCAAATCCAGTATAGCGTTGTGCTGGACCGCAGATGGCATCTATTCGCTTTGCATCTGGATCCAGTGTATCGTGTACATCCACGGGAAAAAATGGCACAAAAAGACAATATAATTTGATTTTGAGCAGTTACTAAACAAAGAACCTAACAATATGCGTAAACATAGAATCGTCAGATTATTTGAGTCAAGGAAAGGTCATCTTGATTCACGAGTGATGCAGGATTATATCAGTAATGGAATCGCCACCATTCCCTGCCGCGTTTCCGACTACTACGATATCATCAGCACCTATAGCATCAAGAGTTTTGAGACACTGAATACGGACTTCGTGGAGTATCTTAAAATATCCGCCGAGGTGATACCGTCCGAATACCCCCTTGTCTTGGAATTCGTTGAAGACACCCTGTCGCAGGAAGAAAAGAAGACCATCACAGAAACCATCCGCGAGTATTTCGCCTATAATCTCGGCATGGTGGAAAAGGACTTGAAGCGACATACGAAAAGGTTCATCCTTATGTGTTTCGGCATGATTCTGTCTGGTGTGTTGCTGTGGCTTTCGCAAGAAATGGCAGAGGTGCCGCGCGAAATGTTCTATGTCCTGTTCTGGTTTTTGGGTGACACCTTGTGCGACTATATCTTCCTGACTGGGTACGATCTCCGCAAGGACAAGCGGACGGCCGGACGGCTTGCGAGTGTCAAAGTGAAGTTCTCCAAACACTTCGACGAGTCCGACTACACGGAAAAAGAAGTGGACAAATTGTATTCCGAAGTTGAAAAAGACGTAAAAGAAACACTATAAAATACACAAAGCATAAAAATTGAAATTATGAAAGCAGAGAAAATTATTCTTGGGAATGTCATCACAATGGATGCGTTCAAACCCTATGCTGAAGCTATAGCGGTGGCCGATGGAAAAATCATCTATGTCGGAAGCAAGGATGCTGCCATGAAACTTCAGGGGGATAAGACCATGGTTTTGGATTATGGGAGCAATACCATTTATCCGGGTTTCCTTGAGGCACATTGCCATCCCGGATTTGCAGGTAATATCATGTTCGGCAGGGCCAACCTGGCAGAAGGAAATACACCGGAGGACTACCTGGCCATTCTGAAAAAGTATGTGGAAGAAAACCAGGATAAACCACACATTGTGGGTTCGGGCTGGGCAGACGATCTGCTGTATCAGCTCAATGCCAAGCAATTGGACCAGATATGTCCGGACAAGCCCATGATCAATCAAAGCAGCGGCGGCCACATGATGTGGGTCAACACCAAGGCTATGGAGGCCTTCGACATCAATGAAGAAGCCGTGAAACAGTGGGGGACGGAATGTATCCATGTAGATGAGAATGGCAAGCCGAACGGCCTGCTTGCCGAAAAGCCCGCTATCGATCTGGTCAAGAGGGTCCAACCGGATCTTGCGCAGGCGAAGAAGGAGCTGCTGGGCTTCCAGCAATACGCTTTTTCAAACGGGTATACGGGTGTATATGACGCCGGTTACCAGCTTCTGACCAAGCATGACCCCCGTGCCTACAAGGAGCTTGACGATGAAGGCAAGCTGAAGATGTATTCCTTCTGTGGCAGTTTCGTCAACGACAACACCGATACCCCTGAAGAGGACATGGATAGGATTGCTCAGGAGGCAAAGGAATATAACGGCAAGCATGTGAAGGTAATCGGCGCCAAAGTCTTTGCCGATGGAGTCGTGGAGGGTCATACCGCATGGATGCTGGACGACTATGTGGATAAACCGGGGTACAAAGGCGTAAGAAGATTCGATGACCATGACAAGATGGTAAGACTCGTCAAGGCGGCGGCGACGCACCAGTTGAACGTTCACATCCATTCCATCGGCGACGGCGCCACCCGGGCATGGATCGACGCTATTGCCGAGGCGCAGACCGAAGTGGGTAATTTCGACATGCGAAATGCCCTCGCTCATCTACAAGAAGTGACTCCAGAAGATGTGAAGAGAATCGGTGAATATAACATTATGGCTGTATGCGGTATCATGTGGGCCATCAAGCATCCTGCCGGCTTTCCGCAGGAGGTTGCCTATGTGGGCGAAGAGAAGTCCAACAATGCCTATCCGGTCAAATCCATCATGGATGGAGGCGGTGTGGTTGCCAACCATTCAGACTACCCTGTATCCCCCCTGTTCAGTGCCGTCCAGGCATTCTGCATGGGAGTATTGAAGAAGCTGCCGTCATATCCTGACGAATATATCAGAAATATCGACCAGGCTGTCAGCCGGTATGAAGCACTGCAAACCCTGACAAGCAATGTGGCCTACATGTGGCATGAAGAGGATAGGATGGGGTCCATCAGCATAGGCAAGCTCGCCAACTTCGCTGTCTTGGACCGTGACTTCATGCACGACGATTTTGCAGAGATTGAGAAGGCCAACATCATTGCAACCATCGTGGACGGCGAGGAAGTCTATTCGCGTTAAATACATGACACCTAACAAGTTTATCTATATAAGGAGAACATTATGATTTTTAGAGAACTCACACCTAATCATCCCGACATTCCTGCGGTCAAAAAACTGTTCGAGGAGTCATTTCCTGAGAATGAGCGTACCGTGAGCATGGATGTCATACTCGCAAACCTAAAGCTGATGCCCATCAAGCTACTTGGCATCTATCCCGAAGAAACCCCCGACACCTTTGCCGGATTTTTCCTTACGGCTGAGGGCGAAACAAGCGTTTATCTGACTTATCTCGCCATCCGTCCCGAACAGCGTTCGAGCGGCATAGGCGGCAAGGCCATGAGCGCCATCAGGGAATACTATAAAGGCAAAACGCTCCTGTTTTCATACGAAAGCCCCTTTGAAGAAAGCGACAACGCCGAGCAGCGCGAAAGAAGACGCAAATTCCATCTGAGGAACGGCTTTTATGAGACCGGCTGGTTCGCAAAGCTGAATGGCACCGAGTTTATCATTGCCTGCTCCAAAGAAGACTTCGACAAAGACGAGTTCTTGTCGTTCATGGCAGGCATGATGCCCGCAGGAGCCCCTATTCCGGAATTGTACAGGCGCGACTGACAAACCAACCTGTTCGTAAACGAAAGAAGCTACGGGACAATCCAATGTCCCGTAGCTATTCCATCTAACTAAAAACAACAATCATGCAAACAAGATTCAAAGAGAGGGCCAAAATCATAGACATTGTAATTACCGCCTTGGCCGTCATGCTTTCGGTGGGCACGATGCTTTACGGCATCTTCCATTACGGCCTCAAGGACACCTGGCCCGAACTGGTGCTCAACATCTTCTACATCGCCTGTGTGGTGATGATTTGGATGTATTTCTTCAACCGTCTCCAAGCAAAGCAGTTCAACTATTGGTGCACCATATCCGTCGGCATCACGGTGATGTTGCGCGATATTCTTTTCCCGCCACAGCTGGCTTACTACCCCATCAGCTTGGCATGTTTAACGCTGTCGGTGGCATTAATCATCCTACTGACCTACTTTTATGCCCGCAAAGACTGGAAGAGCTACACCAAGCGGAATCTTTGGCTGATTTGCATCATCGACATGCTCATCGCCGTACTTTATAACGTCGACATCCTTCTTGAGCCTACCGATGAATTGACTGCGTATTTGCTCACCGAAATCTGGATACGCCCGACCATCACCTATGGGCTGGTGGCCTGTTTCGTGGCGGAAACCAAAAAGAAGTAACAAAGTATGAATAAAAAGCGCAAAACCATTTGCATTCTATTGGCATTGTTAGTCATTGCCGTGCCGGCCTTGGCCGTTTTCACCGGGATGGACCTTGACGCCACCTTGGCCAACCTGCGGCGCGAACTGTTTCAAGACTACCAGCAAATCTCACAAACGCAAGACGAGCTGAAGAACCATTACGAAGGGCAGCACCAGAAGATGGTGGAGATTGCGAAGAAATGCAACGACCTGCCACTGATGCTGTATTCCCAAAAGCAGGACTACACCTTCGACATCAGCTATGCGCTGGAGAAAGTGACCCAGGAATACGAGGACTTCAACAAGAACCGCACGCCCTACGACCGCGCCGTGACGAAGCTGAACATCGAAATCGACCGCTATGCGCGACTTATTGAAGCACTGCGCCGCCTTCCTCCCGAGTTGAAGGAAGTGGAACTGGTGCCCGACAGCCTCGCCTATCATAACGACACACTGGACGCCCACTTGCAACACAACGAAAGCCTCTTGGAGCAAAAACTGTATGAGCAGGTGAACCTCGTCATGGCCTTCATTGCATCACAAGACACATTGGCCAGCGACTCGTTGGCCATCGGCGACAGCCTTGCCTATTTCGACGACACGATTGATGCCCTGCTGGCTCACAACGAAACCCTCATGCAAGAGGAGCAGCCTGAGCAGGAGGACACCCTCGTTGCCCCGATGGCGGTGCAGGACACAGCTGCCAAAGAGGGAAGCACTTCGCCGTTCATCCTGAGCGAAATGGGGCAGATGGAACGCGACTCATGTATTTTCTACGCTTCGCAACTGCTGCGAATCTATGCCCAGACGCGCGAAGTGGTCATGGCCGACAGCACCTACTACATCGAAGCCTGGCTGCGCATGAAGGAATCCTACGACTATGCTCAGGATTACTACAAGATCCTTCAGAAAAACGTGTTCGTGGACGGCCAAACTCCTTGGGGAACAATCCTAATGAACCCAAGTACCTATTGGCGACAGGCCAAAAACGCCATGGCCGAGAAATTCTCCTCGAATTTCTTCCAAAAATGGTCAAACGACGGCGAATCAAGCGAAAACACCAAGGACAGCCGTTTCAACAACTCGGCTATGCTGTTTTGGTTGGTGGTTTATATATTATCCTTCTTCGTCCTTTGGGGCATTGCCGCCCTGCTGATGCGGCTGGTCTACCATCTCGTGAACCCTCTGAATAAAGCAGTAGCCAAAGAACAGAGACGCTATATCGCGCTCCTGTTGGCCTGCGTACTGTTCATCGTGCTCAGCTACGAAACCATCTCTGACGACAGGACAGCCAAGTCGCTCAGCCTCGCCCACACCTTCATCTGCCTACTGATGTCCATTACGATGTCGCAACTCATCCGTTTGGAACCCCAAAACCTCAAACACGGCATTCGAAGCTACCTGTCCACTATTTTCACGGCACTCTTCGTCATCAGCTGTCGGGCGCTTTTCCTGCCCAACGCCTTCCTGAATTTCATCTTCCCTCCCCTTCTACTGATTATGACCGTGTGGCAGTTGATCTCCAATCTGCGACGGAGCAGGCTTTCGGAGCGGACCGATGCCATCATTGGCTGGTTCTCCTTTGGCATTACCGCCATTGCCATGCTCATCAGTTGGGCCGGCTACATTTTCATGGCACTCATCATCTTGGTTTGGTGGTTCTTCCTGCTGACTGCCATCCTTGCCATTGCCACCATTTGGCACCTGCTACTATGGTATAAAGAACATCGCCTCGACAAGCGAGTGGAAGACTACAAAGCCAAAATCACCTATCTGTCGGGCGCAGCCAAGGAAAAGCTGTTGTTCTCAGCCACATGGTTCTACGACCTGATTCACGATGTAATTGTCCCGCTATTAGTGTTGATATTGTTCCCGTTGTGCATCCGATGGGCACTTAACATCTTTGAATTCAACGACTTGTATCGCCAAATTTTCATAGAGCCTTTCATCCAACACGATGGAGCCGACGGGTTTAGGGTGTCGTTGTATAACCTTCTGTTCCTTGCAGGGCTATTCTATGTGTTCCGCTACCTGAACAAGGCCATCCGCACCATCTGGCAGCAGACCCAATACAATCGCTTCCTCCGCAAGTACAACCGAAAAGCCATCCGCAACAACGAAATCAACCTCTCGTTGGGCAACAGCCTCATCAGCGTATCCGTTTGGTTTGTTTATGTTTACATCTTCATCGTTACCCTTCAAATCCCCACCAGCTCTTTGGGGCTTATCGCAGGCGGTTTGTCAGCCGGTATCGGTATCGCGCTGAAGGACATCATCAACAACTTCGTTTACGGCATCCAGCTCATGGGCGGACGTTTGCGGGTTGGCGACTGGATTGTGTGCGACGGCGTGCGTGGTGCGGTCACCGACATCAATTACCAAACCACCCAAGTGGAGACCATCGACGGCACCACCGTCTCTTTCCTCAATGCGGAGTTGTTTGCCAAGAGCTTCACCAACCTCACCAAGAGCGACTCCTACGAGTTCCTCAGGGTGACTGTGAGCGTGGCTTACGGCACCGACATGCAACGCGTGCGCGACATCATTGTCGAAGCCATGCAGGTGATGCGCACCAAAGACGCCTACGGACGCGAAATCGTGGAGCCGAAGAAAGGCATCTATGTGGTACTCGGAGGGTTTGGCGACAGTGGTGTTGAAGTCTACGTAAAGCAATATGTCTTGGCCGCTGAGCACATCGGCTACGCCGACCGTGCCAAGGAGGTCATCTACAACGCCCTGAACGCCAACGGCATAACCATTCCGTTCCCACAGCGCGACTTGCACATTATTAAGGACAATGATGACTCCGAAGAATGATAAAACAAGTTTATTCCTTCCGCTTCGAGTCCATGATGATGGTCACAGGCCCATCATTGAGCAATTCCACGGCCATCATCGCGCCAAATTCGCCACTTTGAACCTCGCGGCCTGAGATTTCGGCCAAACGTTTTAGAAACATCTCATACAGTGGAATGGCCTGTTCGGGACGGGCGGCGCGGATGAAACTCGGGCGGTTGCCTTTCTTGGTCAAGGCATGAAGGGTGAACTGGCTCACCACGAGGAATGAACCGCTCACTTGGTTGATGTCCAAGTTCATCGCGTCGTTGCCATCGTCGAAAATGCGTAGTTTGGTGAGTTTCTGGCAAAGCCATTCCACATCCTCTTGCGTGTCGGCCTCCTCGATGCCGAGCAAAACCATCATTCCCAAACCGATTTCCGATTTCACTTTGCCGTCTATCGTGACGGATGCGTGAGTTACTCTTTGTGCTACAATTCTCATAAGTCAAGGTCCCTGAGCCCGTCGAAGGGCCGATTCAACAATGCATTAGTTTAAAAATCATCTCCCTATACAAATCCTTCTCGCTCACCTCGCCACTATCGTAGCCCTTCGACTTCATGTCGAACTCGCGGAGGATGGAAATGCAGCGGATGCAGGCTCCGGGTGGGTAGTTGCGGGCGGCCACTTGGTAATCCTTGACGAAATAAGGATTCACACCCAACACACTCGCCAAAGCCCCTTGCGACTTGTCGGTGGCAAAATGCAGTTTGAGAATCTTCGTGAAATAGCCGTAAAGCGTTATCGCCGTGACCAACAGAGGATTGTCCTTGCCGTTGTCGCCGAAATAGTTCACGATGCGGTTGGCTTTCAGCACGTCGCGGCTACCGATGGCGTTCTGCAACTCGAACACGTTGAAGTCCTTGGAAATGCCAATGTTGCGCTCCACGTCGGCATCGTCGATGCTCTTGTTTTTGGGCAAGGCGATGGTGAGTTTCTTCAGTTCGTTGGCGATTTTGTGGAGGTCGGTGCCGAGGAAATCGGCCAACATCTGCGTTGCCTTCGGCGTGATGCCGTAACCGTCAGCCTTCAGGTAATTCTGAATCCATCCGGGTATGTTGCTGTCGTACAGTTTCTTCGACTCGAACCAAACGCCCTTCTTGTCAATCTTCTTGGCCAAAGTCTTGCGCTTGTCGAACTTCTTGTATTTATAGACGAAAACGAGCAGTGTGGTTTCGGGAATGGTGTCGAGATAGGCCTCGAAATTCTCCAAGTTCTTCACATCCTGCGCTTCTTTGACGATGACCACCATGCGCTCGCCCATCATCGGGAAGCTGCGGGCGTGGTTGGCGATGGTTTCCACATCCACGTCGCGGCCATACAGTACGATTTGGTTGAAAGCGCGGTCGGCCTCGTCCAAGGCTTCGTTTTCGATGCTATCCGAAATCATGTCGATGAAATACGGCTCGTCGCCCGTCAGGAAATAGATGGGCGCGAAGTTCTTCTTGTGGATTTCGGAAAGAATCTGTTCGTAAGTCATCAGAACTTCAAGTGCTTGACGGTGATACCATTATTAATAAGTTGCCGTAGTGAGTCGATGCCAATGCGCAGATGCTCGCCGACGAAGTTCTTGCTAACGTGCTTGTCGCTCTCCTCGGTCTTGACACCTTCGGGCACCATGGGGTTGTCGGACACCAAAAGCAACGCGCCCGTCGGGATTTCGTTGTGGAACCCGACCATGAAAATGGTGGCTGTTTCCATATCGACCGCCATGCAGCGGATTTTGCGGAGGTAGTCCTTGAAATTGTCGTCGTGTTCCCAAACGCGACGGTTGGTGGTATAGACCGTGCCCGTCCAATAGTCGCGGCCATAGTCGCGGATGGTGGTGGAGATGGCTTTTTCGAGACTGAATGCCGGCAGCGCAGGCACTTCGGGCGGAAAATAGTCGTTTGAAGTACCCTCGCCACGGATAGCGGCGATGGGCAAAATCAAGTCGCCAACCCTGTTGATTCTCTTGATACCTCCGCACTTGCCAAGAAACAATACAGCCTTGGGCTTCACGGCAACCAGCAAGTCCATAATCGTAGCAGCGTTGGCACTGCCCATGCTGAAATTGATGATGGTGATTTCGCCATCGGTGGCACAGGGCATCGATTTGTCGCGGCCAACCACCTCAACGCCTTGCCATTCGGCGAAACGGTCGACATAATTCTGGAAATTGGTCAGCAGGATGTATTTCCCGAACTGGTCCAACGGCAAGCCCGTATAGCGCGGCAGCCAGTTTTCAACTATCTCTTGTTTGGTTTTCATTTGCTTTCAATTATTTGTGCAAAAATAAGAAAAAAACTATAACAACCCATAATTAATAGCAAACGACAATGCTTCAGTAATATTCTCAACCTCCAATTTCTCAAACACTTGCTTGCGATAAAACTTTACCGTGTCGATGGATTTGCATACCTTTTCGGCGATTTCCTTCATCGTGTAGCCTCGCGCCGAAAGCACCAAAACTTCCTTTTCCTCGGTCTTCAACCTGATTTCCTCTTGTGGAATCCATTGGTGCTCGGTCAAGGAATAGACTTGATGCTGACTCGTTCCCATCCGACGGAATTCAATATGTCCAGCCTCCTTGTGCGAGGAGAGAGACACTGTGCAAAGCGCCAACCATACCTGCCCCAATTCGTTCAACAAAAGCGGTGTAATCTTGTGGTTGACAAGCAGTTTCTTTTTATTGGAAAGAATATGGAAATCATACGACATCAAGCAACACATTCTTTCCTCGCGCGGCGTGGCATTGAAGGCCGAAAAACCTGCCTGATTCAATTCCGTCAACATTGGGATTTCAATTTCTGGCACCTGATTCAGATAAAATCCATAGCCCATCTCCATCACCTCTTTAGCGGAATGACCGCAAAGAAATATCGGATTGTCAGATACATACAGAAAACTTTTCTTGAAGTAATCGATGATGTAAATAGACTGGTAAGTCGTTTGCGCAAAGGCTTTAGCTGTTTCGATATATGGCTTGGTTCGCAGGTAATCGGCCTCTGTGATGCCCTCCACACGGTTTGCCTCGATGAAAAAATCCTCTTTTTGAATCATTCTCTGCTTTGTTTTGCCTTGCAAAAGTACAAAATTAGTAATTCCCTTACCCCAATGGGTAATTCTTTGCTTTGGCAAACTTCTTTCACCCATTTGGGTAGCGGTGCTGTCGTGGCGATTCTCTTCTTTTGCACCAAGAAAAACCGAGACTGTAACTTTTTCGAAAGAAATCCGTAGTACTCATGTTCAACAACCAAATCTCTGATGCGATGAAAAAACACAAGACATCAATTATCCTTTATTCGGCTCTCTCATTATTATTTACATCCTGCTCGATTGTACGGGGGTATTTGGCTGATGGGGCCTATGGACCGACGAGTTTCAGCTATGAGAAGCAACTGAAGGATACCATCGTCAATCGTTCTGATGTATTTACTTTTTGCCGCGCAACCAAACAGGCTGATTGGATTGACACCTTGCATTTCTTTAATCAGGGCCGGATGTATTCAAATTGTACGATGTGGGAAGCCATCGGACCCAAGACGGAGACGCAGGGCGTACTCATCATCCATAATGACAGCATCGTTTATGAGAAATGTACGGGAGACATCACCCCCGACAAGATTGCAGGCGTTTTCTCTGTGACCAAGTCGGTCACCTCACTTCTTTGTGGGATTGCAGTGGACGAAGGTTATATCAAAAGTGTTGACGATGCCGTAACTGATTACCTTCCCGAACTGAAGAAGGAAGACCCGATGTGGCAAAAACTGACCATCCGCCATCTGCTGGATATGCGGAGCGGTCTGGACTTCGACGACACCTATTCGCTGAGCCTAAAAACAAAAGACATCAAGCGCCTGAACGCAATGGCCAAGTTGAACTATGGCCGCAATATCATGGCACAGATTAGGAAGCTGAAATTCAGATGCGAACCCGGCACGGAATATAACTACGACAGCATGACAAGCGAAGTGCTGGGGATCATTATTGAAAGAGCGGTTGGGAGGAGTTATGCCGAGTACCTTTGCGAAAAGATTTGGACGCCACTCAGGATGGAGTCGCCGGCCTACATAAATTATGACAGCAAAAAGCACCACACGGCACACGCTTTCGGCGGGCTTGCCTTGACGATGCGCGACCTTGCCAAAATCGGCCGCTTGTATTTGAATCGTGGCGTATATGACGAGAAGAGAATTGTGAGCGATTCGTGGATTGAACAATCGACAGCATATTCGCAGGACAATGAGGGTTACCATTTCTGTTGGTACAACACCAGTTGCATCGGAGCCGATGAGCCAGAGTTCCCTGGCTATTATGCTATGGGCATCCGCGGACAGGTACTCTATGTGAATCCTTACAAGAATCTGATTATGGTGCGGCTGGGGCTTAAGGATGACACCTATGCCCACATCCCTTATCTGTTTGAGCAACTGAGCATTTCGTGGATTGAAGATTAATTTAAGCGCGATAGGCCTCACCGTGCGCTACAAGTTCAACACCACGCGCAGCAAGTACAAAGGTACCGGTGCCGGAAACGAGGAGAAGAATAGGTTATGATTGAGACAATGCTCAACTTGTCCAATTCATTGTTTTTCTAATTTCTCACTCATAATGCGTAATTGCACGCACTTCGTCATCTGGATAAAGCGAAAAATAACGCTCCATTCTATCCGTCGAGAAAACTTTTTCAAAAAACTGCTTGTTGTATTCCTTTTTTTTTGTACTTTTGTCGTGCAGTCCCGGGCGTTCCTCTCCCAGATATCAGATGCTGGTGATGAATCCGGGTTTTTTTATTGCCTATTCCCAACCGCAAAAGTACAACATTTTTCCAGATAGTTCGGAAACATTCACTATTTTTGCAGCATGGAAGAAAAACACATACTTTTAGGCAAGACCCCTGCCGAAATTCAAGAGGTGGTCGAGAAATTGGAATTGCCCAAGTTCACGGGCAAACAATTGGTGGACTGGATTTATCTGAAACGTTGCGCCTCGTTTGACGACATGACCAACCTCAGCAAAGCCTCACGCGCCTTGCTGTCAGAACATTATGAAACAGGATTGAAGGCTCCCGTCAAGGAACAAGTGTCGACCGACGGCACGAAGAAATTCCTCTTCCCTGCCGGTGATTATTTCGTTGAGGCGGCCTACATCCCCGACAGGGAACGCGCCACGCTATGCGTTTCCACACAAGTGGGCTGCCAAATGGATTGCCTCTTTTGCGCCACGGGCAAACAAGGTTTCCAGAAAAACCTTTCCGTGGCCGAAATCATGAATCAAATCCTCAGCCTACCTGAATTCGACACGCTGACCAACATCGTATTTATGGGCATGGGCGAACCTTTGGCCAACTACGACAACCTCTTGCGCTGTCTGAGCATCCTCACCGAGGAGTGGGCCTTGGGCTGGAGCCCGACACGTATCACCGTTTCCACTTGTGGCCTGATTCCCAACCTGAAACGCTTCTTAGAGGAGTCGAAATGCAATTTGGCCATCTCAATGCACAGCCCCTTCCACGACGAGCGTCTCAAACTGATGCCCATCGAGAAGACCTATCCCATCAAGGAGGTGATTCACGCCGTGAAGCAACATGACTGGCATGGACAACGCCGCTTGTCGTTTGAGTACATCCTCTTCAAGGACCTCAACGCGAGCAAGGAACACGTCAAGGAGATTGCACGACTGCTCGGAAGCACCCGTTGCCGCTTTAATTTAATAAGGTATCACGCCGTACCGAACATTCCGCTGAAAAGCCCCGACATGGCCACCATGACATGGTTCCGCGACGCGCTGAACGACAAGGGCATCATCGCCACCATCCGCGCCTCACGCGGGCAGGACATTGATGCGGCTTGCGGGCTGCTGTCGACGAAGAGCCTGCTATAAATGTTGGTTCGGTCTTTCGGGTCATTGATATTTCTTTCCCGGAAAATATTTGTTCACCTTTTTGCAATAATCGGCATAGTCGGGGTATTTTCCGCTACTGATTTCCTCGGCGAGGCTTGTGCTGCCCAGGAAGAGGACTATCAGAAGCAACGCTCCAATCATACTCCAATTGACAATGCCAATGCCTGCCCCGATGGAGAAAATGTAAAGGCTCACCCAAATGGACTGCTCTGCCAAATAGTTCGGGTGACGGCTCACATTCCATAAACCTGTGGTGTTGAATCCTTTATTATAAGGGGCTGGAAGGTCTTCGAGTTTTCGTCCCTCATTGAGAAGTCTCCTCTTCTTGGAATGAAAAGCCCATTGTTGCTCATCGGCGACAGTCTCATAAACGATGAAGCCCAACATTAGGACCGCTGCCACCACATCCACCCAGCCGAATGGTGCCGTGGAATTCATGCAAACAAGGGCTGGAAATGTCAGCATTAGGATGAGGGCGTTTTGATACATCGAGATGAAGAACAAATCGAAAACGAGCCACACGGCCCTGTTCTTAAACGGAGGCGTTGACCGCAGCACTTTCCAGCGGTAGTCCTCCTCCCCTTCCCAGAATTTCAGTTTGTAAGCCCCTTTTCGGGCAAAGTTGAAGGTCAGGCGCAAGCCCCAAACGGTTGCCAGCACCGCCATCACCACCAACCGGGGATGCATCCCGCCTTTGACGGCGATAATACAGCAATAAGCGATAGGCAGCAAGCTCCAAATCTTGTCGACTTGGCTGTTGTTGCCCGTGATTTCGCCTAACGCAAAGCACAAAAACGCGCTGCATCCAGCAATGACACCAAGTGTTTTAAGCACTTCGAGTTGCGAAGCATCGAGGGCAGGCCCCATATTGATGTAAAGGATTGGGCACACGACAAGCGAGAGCACAATCAATGTCCCGATGAGGGGAATGTTCATTTTTTTCATAGTTGTGGTTTTTCGATTTAAATACTACATCCTAAACACCCCAAACTGCTGCGGCGGGAACGGTTGGTTCAATGAGGCGGCGATGCCCAAGGCGAGGATTTTGCGCGTGTCGACGGGGTCGATGATGCCATCGTCCCAGAGGCGGGCAGTGCTGTAGAAGGCCGAGCCTTCGTAGTCGTACTTGGCCAAGATTTCCTTCTTCAGTTGCGCGATTTCGTCTTTCGGCACTTCAAGGCCTTTGTATTTGTATTGGTCTTCCTTCACCGTGGCAAGGACGCTGGCCGCCTGCTCGCCGCCCATGACGGAGATTTTGGCGTTGGGCCACATAAAAAGCAGCCTCGGACTGTAGGCGCGACCCGCCATGCCGTAGTTGCCCGCACCAAACGAGCCGCCGAAGATGACCGTGAACTTCGGCACGTTGGCATTCGAGACCGCATGAACCATCTTGGCACCGTCCTTGGCGATGCCGCCCTGCTCGTACTGCTTGCCCACCATAAAACCCGTGATGTTCTGCAAAAACACCAATGGGATGTTCCTTTGGCAGCATAGCTCGATAAAGTGCGTGGCCTTCAGTGCCGACTCAGAGAACAATACGCCGTAGTTAGCCAAGATGCCCACGGGGAAGCCCATCAGATGGGCGAAGCCGCAGACAAGCGTGGTGGCATAGCGCGACTTGAACTCCTGGAAACGGCTGCCGTCCACGATTCTGGCGATAATCTCACGAGGGTCGACCAATTTGTGGAAATCGATGGGCGCGAGGCCGTAGAGGTCGTGAGGGTCGTAGAGAGGTGCCTCAACGGGCAACATGTCAAGTTTTTGTCGATGCGACTTTTCCAAAGTCTTGAAGATGTTGCGGCAGATCTGCAAGGCGTGTTGGTCGTTTTCGGCCAAATGGTCGGCCACACCAGAGATGGAGGTGTGCATCTCGCCGCCACCCAATTCCTCCGCCGTGACCACCTCACCCGTGGCAGCTTTCACCAAAGGTGGTCCGCCGAGATAAATCGTGCCTTGGTTGCGCACGATGATGGTTTCGTCGCTCATGGCCGGAACGTAGGCACCGCCAGCCGTACACATACCCATCACAATAGCGATTTGGGGAATGCCTATGGCCGACATACGCGCCTGGTTGTAGAAGAAACGCCCGAAGTGGTCGCGGTCGGGGAAAACGGTGTCTTGCTCGGGAAGGAAGGCACCGCCGCTGTCGACCATATAGACGCAAGGCAAGTGGTTTTCCATCGCAATCTCTTGGGCGCGAAGGTGTTTCTTCACGGTGTATTGCATGTAGGTACCGCCCTTCACGGTGGCGTCGTTGGCAACAATGACCGCCTCCCTGCCTTGAATCACGCCGATGCCAGTGATGATGCCCGCCGAGGGGAAGTCATTGTTATAGGTGTCGTAGGCCGCCATCGGCGAAAGTTCGAGGAACGGCGTGTTCGGGTCGATGAGGAGGTCGATGCGCTCGCGGGCAAGGAGTTTGTTGCGTTTCTTGTGTTTGGCCACGGCACTCTCGCCGCCGCCTTGCATCGAGGCCGACATCGCCTCGCGGTATTGCGCCATCAGCGCGAGCATGTTCTTCTCGTTCTGCTTGAACTCCTCTGAGTCGGTGCGTATGTTGGATTTCAGGGTCTGCATGATGGTAAAATTCTCAATATTAGTTTTATATCTTAGTTGTCGGTGCATGTGGAAAGCAAGTGCAAAAGTAGTAAATTTGGTTGAAATCCGAGAAATTTTAAGGTTTTGGTGCGCTGTATTCCATAAAAACGTATTTTTGCACGATGATTGCGAAGATAAAAGAAGTCAATACGAGGAAGGAATTGAAGGCGTTTGTGCATTTCCCAAACGCCTTGTACAAGAACAATCCTGTTTATGTTCCGCAAATCGAGTCGATGGATTTAGACACCTTAACCCCTGAAAAGAACCATGCCTTTGAAGTTTGCGAAAGCAAGTATTGGCTTGCCTACGACGAAAAAGGAACGGTGGTCGGAAGGGTTGCGGGCATCATCAACCGCAAATACAACGAAAAGACAGGCAGAAAGATTTGTCGTTTCGGCTGGATTGACTTCATTGACGACTGCAATGTTTCCAAAGCCTTGATTGACACCATCGAACGCTATGCCAAGGAAAAAGGCATGGACACGATAAACGGTCCTATGGGCTTCCTCGAGTTTGACCCCGCAGGTGTGTTGGTGGAGGGTTTCGACAAACTGCCTACCCCCTACGGCAAATACAATGCACCTTATTATGAAAAGCACCTGACGGAATTGGGGTATGCCAAAGATGCTGATTATGTGGAATATCTCATCAAGGTTCCAGAGGTCATTCCCGACCGTTATGAGCGTATGGCCCAGTTGGTTTCCGTCAAAAACGGACTGCATCAGGCCGAATTCCACAATCGTGCGGAGCTGCATCCCTATCTCGACGGCCTGTTCCGTTGCCTCAACTCGGCTTATGCCGCCTTGCACGGTTTTTCTGACCTTTCGGAAGGGCAATGCGAAGATCTGAAGAAGCAATTCCTAACCAACATCAATGTCGACTACGTTTCCATCGTTCTCGATGCCGACGAGCAAGTGGTGGGTTTTGGTGTAGCCTTGCCTTCGTTGGCCAAGGCCATGCAAAAGGCCAAAGGCTCGCTGTTTCCTTTCGGTTGGCTGCACATGCTGAAAGCCCTGAAACACAACGACACCATCGACCTGCTTCTTATCGCCATCGACGAAAAGTACAAGAACAAGGGCGTGAATGCCATGATATTCCACAAGTTTGCTCAAGGCATCACGAAAAACGGCATCAAATTCATTGAATCGACGCGCGAATTGGAGGACAACACCAGCGTGCAGAATCTTTGGCGCTATCTTGAACACGACCTTACCAAGAGAGCGAGAACGTATATAAAACAAATCTGAATACCTATGAAAACTCACCTTTTACAACAATCCTGTGCAAAATATAGGGCACCACAAGAAGCCCAAGCCAAAGGTATTTATCCTTACTACAAACCCATTGAGTCTGAGCAGAGTACGGTGGTCAAAATCAATGGGAAAGATGTGCTGATGTTCGGCTCTAACAGCTACCTCGGCCTCTCCAACGACCCACGCCTGAAAGAGGCCGCAATCGAAGCCATCAAGAAATATGGCACCAGTTGCTCAGGATCACGTTTCCTCAACGGCACACTTGACATTCATGTGGCATTGGAAGAAAAATTAGCCAAATTGGTGGGCAAGGAACAGGCCGTGTGTTTCAGCACGGGTTTTCAGGTCAACTTAGGCGTGGTTTCGGCACTTTGTGGCCGCAACGACTACCTGCTTTTGGACAGCCTCGACCACGCTTCCATCATCGAGGGCAGCCGGCTTTCGTTCGGTAAAGTTTGGAAATTCAACCACAACGACATGGACAACCTCGAGGCCAAACTGAAACTTTGCAATCCCGATTCCGTCAAACTCATTGTGGCCGATGGCATCTTCTCAATGGAGGGCGACATTGTTCCCTTGCCCAGGATGGTCGAACTGGCCGAGGAATACAATGCCGATATTATGATTGACGATGCCCACTCTCTCGGCGTGTTGGGCCATCAGGGTCGCGGCACCGCCGACCATTTCGGCCTTACCGACAAGGTCGATTTGATTATGGGCACTTTCAGCAAGTCGTTTGGCTCGTTGGGTGGTTTCATTGCCGCCGATTTCGACATCATCAACTACCTGAAACACAACGCTCGATCCTTGATTTTCAGCGCGAGTATGCCGCCTGCAAATGTGGCTTCGGTGAGCAAGGCCATCGACATCATGCTCAGCGAGCCAGAGCGCATCCAGCACCTGTGGGACTTGAGCAACTATGCCCGCAAACAGTTCCAAGACAGAGGCTTCGACACAGGAAACAGCGAGACTCCGATTATTCCGTTGTTTGTGCGTAGTTCAGAGAAGGCATTTTGGCTGTGCAACAGGCTTTTGGAGGATGGCGTATTCGTCACGCCCGTCATTGCGCCCGCCGTACCCGAAAACGATGTCCTGATTCGTTTCGCACTTATGGCCACCCATACTTTTGAACAGGTGGATGAGGCTATCGAAAAGATTACCAAGGCATTTAGAGAGATTGGTGTGATTTGAGGATGGTTGTTTTCATAACAGGCATATCTTCCGGATTTGGCCTTGAAACAGCCAGGTTGCTGTCGAATGAAGGTCATATTGTTTATGGCACGGTTCGCCGCTCGGTTGAGCCTTTGCCTAATGTGCATTATTTCAATGTCGATGTTCGCAACAAGGAAGCCATTGAAAATGCAGTGGCACAAATCGTTGAAAAAGAAGGTCGTATTGACGTATTGGTCAACAATGCCGGCATGGGCATTGGCGGTCCGTTGGAGTTTGCCTCCGAAGAGGAAGTCCGCTTGCAGATGGACACCAACTTCATGGGCTTGGTGCATTGTGTGGATGCCGTTTTGCCCCACATGCGCAAGCAAGGCAGCGGCAAAATCATCGCATTGAGCAGCATCGGCGGCCTGATGGGACTGCCGTTCCAAGGCTTCTATTCCGCCAGCAAGTTCGCCATCGAGGGCTATTGCGAGGCTTTGAGATTGGAAACCAAGTCTTTGGGAATCAAAGTAGTGGTTCTTCGTCCAGGCGATTTCAGCACGGGATTCACGGGCAGCCGCAAGAAAGCCGAAAACCAAGCCGCCCTGCAAGCCTACCCGATTTACAAAACCGCCATTGAGAAGGTGGAACACGACGAAAACGGTGGACTCAAGCCCATTGTTTTAGCCCGTAAAATCAGCCAAATCATCAGAAAAGGCAATCCCCGAAACGGCTATGTGGTGGCATCGTTTGAGCAAAAACTGTCGGTTTTGCTGAAGCACATCCTGCCTGCCAAGTGGTTTGCTCGAATTTTGGCGTCGTATTACCGGGTTTGAGGGAAAATGTTTGACAGAAAAGAATTTACAACAAAACACAAAACATGAAAAAAACGAGAACAATTCTTTTGTGCCTGCTGGCAATAATGGCTGCAATTCTAAATGTTAAGGCTCAAGAAGTTACAATCACTTTACATCCAGGATGGACTTGGATTAGCTGCCCGAGAACTGACACAGTGGACTTCTCCACGGCGTTTGGGTCATACACTCCACAAACAGGCGACATCATCAAGGCGCGATGGGGAATTGCCCATTACGCGGGCAACGGGCAATGGAGAGGCACCTTATCGGAGTTTTATCCTGGATACGGCTACCACTACTATTCGACCCGGACGGTACCTGTTACGGTGACTTTCAGCGTTCCTAATCCGCAAAGCAATGTTCCCACAGGTGCCATTGATGGCATCTTTTCGGTGAGTGATACAACTACAGTGTATTTCTCGCAAGGCAACCTGCAATACCAAGCCTCCACCGACACATGGCGTTTTGCCGAAAACCAATGGGACTACGTTGGTAGTGACAACCACAACATCTCCCCCACCTACGATGGTTGGATTGATTTGTTTGGTTGGGCTACAAGCGGCTGGAACAACGGCAACACTTACTATCATCCGTGGGATTACAGCTATTCAAGTGGAAGCCAATACGGTCATCCCGGACAATCCAATTTGACTGGAATGTATGCCAATGCTGATTGGGGCGTTTACAATCCTATCAGCAACGGCGGAAACACCACAAACACATGGCGCACTTTGCTCATTGATGAATGGAGCTATGTCTTCAACACGAGAAGCACTTCATCAGGCATTCGTTACGCCAAGGCGCAGGTGAACGGCACAAACGGCGTAATTCTGTTGCCCGACGATTGGGAAGCAGCCACCTATAGCCTAAACAACACTAACAGTAGCGAATCAACATTTGACAGCAACACCATTTCAGCAACACAATGGACCATTCTTGAAGGTGCTGGTGCAGTTTTCTTTCCTGCCGCCGGCTATCGGTTTGGCACTTCGGTCGGCGAAATCGGTTTGTGTGGCTATTATTGGTCAGCATCATACTTCAACAGCACCTACGCATATCTTACGAGCATCAAAGAATCGTACCTCACTACAAACAATGCGAGTAATCGCTGCTATGGTCGGTCGGTGCGATTGGTTTGTTCAGCAAGGTAATCTGACCCTCGAAAAAATCCTCAACTTTTCGTTTTGTTTTTTTGTTCCGTGTCAACGAAATTGCTATCTTTGCGCCCAAATCATAAAGCAACAACAAAACGAAAAATATATGCAAGACAAACTGCAACAATTGACCGACAGGCTCTATAACGAGGGCTTGTCGAAAGGAAAACATGATGGCGAAGAACTGGTGCAAAAGGCTCAGGCTGAGGCCAATCGCATTGTGGCATACGCCAAGGCCGAGGCCGACCGCATCATCGCCCAAGCCAACAAGGAAGCCGAGGAACTGAAAACCAAGGTGACCGCCGATGTGAAGATGGCCGCCACGCAAAGCATCGCCGTGACGAAACAAGAGATTGAAAAGATGTTGGTGACCAAGGCCGCCCAAGAAGGCGTGAAAGCCAACATGGGTAACGCTGCCTTCGTCAAGGAATTGATTACCAGCGTAGTGAAGGCTTTCAACCCACAAAACGCTTCGCCCGTCGATTTGAGCCTTATCCTGCCCGAATCGCTGAAGGCAGAGGTGGAGCCTTTCGTGAAGAACGAAATCGCCAAGCAATTCAAGGGCGAGGTGAAGGTTGACTATTCCAAGAGGATGAACGGCGGCTTCAAGATTTCGCCCAAGGAAGGCGGCTACATGCTCAACTTCACCGACGAGGAGTTCACCCAACTCATTGCCAACTACCTGCGTCCCGCCACCAAGAAAATCCTCTTCGGCTGATGGATAACTACGTCTATATCGTGGCCGGCCTGCCGGAACTGACTTCGGGCTTCGAAAACGCGGGCTTCGACTATGCCGCCGTGAAAGAGTCGATTATGGAGCTGCTTTCCGAGAAAGACCAACAGTTGGTTGAACTCATGGAGGAAGGCTTCAACGAGGACACGCTTAATGCCAACTTCTACGCCAAGGCCGCCATGAGCAAGAACCGCTTCATCCGCGAGTATTTTGACTTTGACGGTCGCCTGCGCAATATGAAGGTGAACTATTTGGCCAAACGCCTCGGAAAGGAAAGCGATCCTTATTTGGTGAACCTTGAAGAGGCTGATTTTGAAGAAGAGAAGCAAATCAGTGAGATTCTCAACGATGCAGATTTCGTGCAGCGCGAGCAGAAAATGGACGAACTGAAATGGGAGAAGGCCAGCGACATCGCCCGCATGGACTATTTCAACATGAATGCCATCCTTGCCTTCTTGGTGAAAGCCAAGACCGTCCAACGTTGGGCCGAACTCGATGCGGCCAAAGGACAGGAAATGTTCAAGAAACTGGTTCAAGAGATTAGAGGCACGAGCGCGAATTTGGATTTGAGCGGAGGAGGGAATGTATAGGTATAAGAGCCGATAATTGATGAATATCGGTTCTAAAACCGATAAATAACAATAAATGCAACAAAAAGAAGTTATAAATACAAAAATAAGTTCTGAGCCTTATAAATGGTAAATATAAGTTCTGGACCTTATAAATAATAAATATAAGTTCTGAGGCTTATAAATAGATAAAGAAAATGGTAAGAGCAACAATTTCGGCAGACATCGTTTCTTCAACCTCGCTGAGCGTTGAGGAATTGGCACTTTTGCAATCGGAGATTCGTCTGTTTCTTGAAAGACTTTCAGAAAAGTCGCAAGGTAAGAATTGGGGGCGATTGTTCAAAGGCGATTCGGTCGAGATTTTCATGTATGACCCGCATGAAGCCCTTAGAGTTGCATTGTTGTTGAAGACTTTGGTGAAAAAGACATTTTCGTGGGGGAAAGAAACAAATGCCAAAAGAGAGTTGTTCAGAAAATATGGTATTAGACTGGCCATTGGCATCGGTGAGATGCGTACCGCAGACCGAAAACAAGATATTTTGGATGGAGAAGCGATATATAATTCTGGAAGATTGTTGGAAAAGGCTTCCAAAGAGAAACAATCCATCAAACGGAGCATGTTTTTTGCTTGCCCCAATTCATTATTAAATGAATTTGTGGATGTAATGGTGGGCTTGCTTGATACGCTTTTGAGGAATGCAACTTCACGCCAAAATGAAATCCTTTATTATAGGTTGTGTGGAAGGAATGAAAAAGAGATAGCAGCAATTTTAAACATTAAACAATCTGCTGTAAATCAACGTAGTAATTCGGCTGGATGGAAAGCCGTTGAATCAGCACTCAATTACTTTGAAAAACTGAACTTCGAATCATGATGTGCAAACTCCTCATATTGCAACTTTTGGCGCACCTTGTCAGCGACTTCTATTTGCAGACAGAAAAGTCCTGCAAGAGCAAGGCCGACAATGCGTTCAAATCGAGGCATTTGTACATACATGCGTTGATTACCTTTGCTCTCGCTTGGTTGTTCTCGCTGAGTTTGGGCTTTTGGTGGGCAGCGTTGCTGATTGCGTCGTTGCACCTTATCATTGACGGCCTGAAATCGGTTTGTAAGAACCTGAAAGGTGCGTTTTTCTATGACCAAATCCTTCATTTGGCGGTCATTGTCGTGGTGGTGGCTCTCTTTAATAATAAAGGAAAAATCTCATTCCCGGCATGGTTGCCCGAAACGAAGGTGTTGTTGTGGATGGTCGCGTTTGTGTTTTGCCTGCGTCCGGCCAATTTCATTATCCAGAACATCTTCAGGGAGGCAAAAGTATCTATTCCTGACAGCGGAAAAGAACAAAGTTTGCCCAATGCGGGTCGTGTGATTGGCAATGTGGAGCGGATGCTTACGCTGGTTTTTGTCATGTTGGGGCAATATGAAGCCATAGGCTTTTTGTTGGCTGCCAAGTCGTTGCTGAGATTTAGGGAAACGGATACGGTGAAGTCGGAATATGTTTTGGTCGGCACTTTGTTGAGTTTTGGCATCGCGATTCTATCGGGGGTTGCCTGTGTATTAATTTTGAAATCTTGAAATCTTGAAATTTTGAAATTTGAAATAAGAAATATAGAAATTAGAAATCTTGAAATAAATGAAAACAACAGGAAAAGTTACAGGAATCATTGCAAACCTCGTCACTGTGGAGGTGGACGGCCCTGTGGCACAGAATGAAATCTGCTTCATCGACCTCGACGGCGTCGAGCTGATGGCAGAGGTCATCAAGGTGAACGGGAACAAAGCCTCCGTGCAGGTGTTTGAGAGCACCCGCGGCCTCCAAATCGGCGACAAGGTGGAATTCCAAGGCTATATGCTTGAAGTGTCCTTGGGTCCCGGTTTGCTTTCGAGCAACTTCGACGGCCTGCAGAACAACCTCGCCACCATGACGGGCGTGTTTCTGAAACGCGGTGAATACACCAAGGCCTTGGACGAAGAGAAACTTTGGGACTTCACGCCCCTCGCCAAGGCTGGCGACCAAGTGGTGGCCGCCGACTGGTTGGGCGAAGTCAAGGAAGGCTGGCTGCCCCACAAAATCATGGTGCCGTTCAACTTCAAGGGCACTTACACCGTGAAGGCGGTGGCCAAAGCCGGACAATACAAAATCACCGACACCATCGCCACGCTGACCAACGCGGAAGGCGAAGATGTGAAGGTGACCATGATGCAGAAATGGCCCGTCAAAGTGGCCGTGGGCGGTTATGCGGAGAAACCGCGTCCCTTCAAGGTGATGGAAACGGGTGTGCGCACCATCGACACGCTCAATCCCATCGCTGAAGGCGGCACGGGCTTCATACCGGGACCTTTCGGCTGCGGCAAGACCGTGCTGCAACATGCCTTGGCCGAGCAAGCCGATGCCGACATCATCATCATGGCGGCTTGCGGCGAGCGTGCCAACGAGGTGGTGGAAATCTTCACCGAGTTCCCCGAACTGAAAGACAAGCACACGGGGCGCAGCCTGATGGAGCGTACCATCATCATCTGCAACACGTCGAACATGCCCGTCGCCGCTCGTGAGGCTTCGGTCTATACGGCCATGACCCTCGGCGAATACTACCGCGCTATGGGTATGAAAGTCTTGCTGCTCGCCGACTCCACTTCGCGTTGGGCGCAGGCCTTGCGTGAAATGAGTAACCGTTTGGAGGAACTGCCCGGTCAGGACGGCTTCCCTGTCGATTTGTCGGCCATCATCTCCAACTTCTACGCTCGTGCGGGTTATGTGAAACTGAACAACGGCCAGTCGGGTTCCATCACCTTCATCGGAACGGTGTCGCCTGCCGGCGGTAACTTGAAGGAACCTGTCACCGAATCCACAAAGAAGGCTGCACGTTGCTTCTACGGACTTTCGCAGAACCGCGCCGACAAGAAGCGCTATCCTGCCGTCGATCCCGTGGATTCCTACTCGAAATACCTCGAATACCCCGAAATCATTGAATATCTTGACAACAAGATTGAAAAGGGTTGGGTCGATAAGGTGACGAAGACGAAATACATCATCCGCAAAGGAAAGGATGCTTACGAGCAAATCAATATCTTGGGCGATGACGGCGTGCCGATGTCGTACCATGAGCAATATTGGAAGTCGGAACTCATTGACTTTGTGATACTTCAACAAGACGCTTTCGACGAAATCGACGGCTCAACGCCACTTGAACGCCAAAAGTTCATGCTCGACCTTGTGCTTGGAATCTGCGACCGTAGCTTCAAGTTCGACAACTTCGAGGAGTGTACGACCTACTTCAAGGGCTTGATTAACATCTGCCGACAGATGAACTACTCGGAATTCAAGTCGGAAAACTTTGAAAAATATCTTGGACAGTTAAAGGAGGAACTGAAACATGAGTGAGAAAGCCTTTCAACGCATCTATACGAAGCTGACCGCCATCACCAAGGCCACCGTGACCCTTGAGGCGCAAGGCGTGGCTAATGACGAACTCGCTGTCGTGGCAGGTCGTTTGGCGCAGGTGGTGAAAATCAAGGACAACGCCGTCACCTTGCAGGTGTTTGGCGGCACGGAAGACATCCCGACCAACGCCGAAGTGACCTTCTTTGGCGAGCCGCCCACCTTGAACGTGAGCGACGAACTGGCTGGCCGTTTCTTCAACGCCTACGGCGAGCCTATCGACGGCGGTCCGGCTGTGGAGGGCGAGAAACGCCAGATTGGCGGCCCCTCCGTGAACCCCTATAAGCGTCGTATGCCTTCCGAGCTGATTCCAACGGGTATCGCCGGCATCGACTTGAACAACACTTTGGTTTCGGGACAGAAGATTCCGTTCTTCGCCGACCCCGACCAGCCTTACAATAAGGTGATGAGCATGGTTGCCCTCCGCGCCGATGTCGATAAGATCATCCTCGGCGGCATGGGTCTTTCTAACGACGACTACCTGTTTTTCAAAAACGAGTTTGAGAGCGCGGGTGCCTTGCACAAGATCATCAGTTTCGTGAACACCACCGACCAACCTCCTGTAGAGCGTTTGCTGATTCCCGACATGGCCTTGACCGCTGCGGAATATTTCGCCGTTGACAAGAACGAGAAGGTGTTGGTGCTGCTCACTGATATGACCTTGTACGCCGATGCTTTGAGTATCGTGAGCAACCGTATGGACCAAATCCCGTCCAAGGACTCCATGCCCGGCTCGCTTTATTCCGACCTCGCGAAGATTTACGAAAAGGCCGTGCAGTTGCCCGATGGCGGTTCCATCACCATCATCGCCGTGACTACCTTGAACGATGGCGACATCACCCATGCCATTCCCGACAACACGGGTTATATCACCGAGGGACAGTTGTTCCTCCGTGCCGACCCCGACTCGGGCAAGGTCATTGTGGACCCGTTCCGCTCGCTGTCGCGTCTGAAACAGCACGTGCAGAACAAGAAGACCCGTGAGGACCATAGCGCTGTGATGAACACTTCGGTGCGACTCTACGCCGATGCTTCCAACGCCAAGACGAAGTTGGAGAACGGCTTCGACCTGAGCGACTACGACCTTCGCTGCCTCGACTACGCTAAGGAATACGCCACGCGCCTCCTTGCCATCGATGTCAACATCCCGATTACCGAGATGCTCAACACCGCTTGGGAGTTGTTCGGCAAGTATTTCACCAAGGCCGAAACGGGTCTGAAGGAGAAACTCATTGAAAAATACTGGAAAGCCGTTGATAAATAACTCTCAACTCTAAACTTTCAACTCTAAACTAAAATCAATGGCCATCAAATTTCAATATAACAAGACCTCGCTGAATGAGATGAACAAGCAGCTCAAGACGCGAACCCGTGCCCTGCCCACGCTGAAGAGCAAGGAGAGCGCGCTGCGCCTTGAGGTGAAGAAAGCCAAGCAACATTCGGAGGCGCTTGTCGCACAGTTAGAGGCCGAACTCAAGTCGTATGAGTATATGGCCCGGCTTTGGAATGAATTTGAGCCAGGACTGATTTCGGTGACCGATGTCAAGCTGAAGACCGTCAAGATTGCGGGCGTGCCCGTGCCGTCGTTGGAGGAGGTGCTGTTCGACGTGAAGGACATCAACCTCTTCACCAAGCCGATGTGGTATGCCGACGGCGTTCAAATCCTGAAAAACTTGGCACAGTTGGGCATCGAGTCGGAGGTCTATACCGAGGTGAGCCGCGTTTTGGACTACCAACGGAAAAAGACCACACAGAAAGTCAACCTTTACGAGAAGGTGCAAATTCCTGGCTACAACGAAGCCATACGTAAGATCAAGCGATATATGGAAGATGCGGAGAACCTCGACAAGGCTTCGCAGAAAATCGTGAAAAACAAACACATAGAAGAGGAGGAGGCAGAATATGGTAACTGAAATGACGAAATATGATTTCATCCTCATGAGCGGCGATGCCGATGCCTTCTTGGAGAAGTTGCAATCGGTGGGCGTGGTGGACATCACCCGCTCGCTGAAGCCCATCGACGAGGAATCGGAGAAGCTGTCGGCACGGGCGGAGGTTTACCGCGATGCGCTTTCGGCTTTGAAGGAAGTCGAGAAAGCGGAAGACCCGGGCCAGAAGCCGACCGACTTCGCCGTGGAGGTGATGGAGACCGTGCGCGACAAGGAAGCCATCGAAGCCCAACTGCCGCAGCTTCGCAAGGACGCGGATGAGTTGGTGCCTTGGGGACAGTTCGACGCCAAGAGTTTCGACCGCCTCAAGGAAACCGGACTGAAACTCCACTTCTACAAGGCGAAAGCCATCGACCCCGCTTGGAAGGAACAATATGCGCTGAGCGAGATTTCGAATCTCGGCGGCAACAGTTATTTCGTGGTCGTTTCCGATTCCGACGACTACGATTTCCCGTTGAAGGAACTGCCTGCTCCCGACCGCGACTATGCCGCCATCGAGAAGCAGATTGCCGACTTGGAGGCGCAGGTGAAAGAGAAAGAACATCGTTTGGCCCAACTGAAATGGCACGAACCAGTGATTCAAGCCGAGTTGGACAAGACTTTGTCGAAACTCGATTTGCATTTGGCCAATGTTGCGGGCGAGAAGGCTGACGAAGACTATATCACTGTCTTTGAAGGCTTTGCCCCCGCCGAAAACGAGCCTGCCTTGCACGATATGTTGGAAAAGGAAAACATCCTTTATTTGGTCGATAAGGCCAAAGCCGATGATAATCCGCCAATCAAGTTGAAAAACAACAAGTTCGTTTCGATGTTTGAGATGCTGACCGATATGTACGGTCGGCCCAAATACGACGAGTTCGACCCGACCGTGTTCATTTCCATCTTCTTCATGCTGTTCTTCGCCTTCTGCATGGGCGACGCGGGCTACGGCCTCGTGCTCATCTTGGCGAGCCTCGGGCTGAAGAAAGTGTTGGGCAAGATTGCGCCTCTCGGCGTGACCTTGGGCATTGCCACCACGGTAGTGGGACTTTTGTTCCACACCTTCTTCTCGGTCGATATGCTCACTTGGAGCTGGCTCCCAGAAGGGGTGAAACGCATCATGTTACCCTCGAAGATTGCAGGATACGACGGCACGATGGTTTTGGCCTTGCTAGTAGGTATCGTACACATCTGCCTCGCTATGATTGTCAAGACTTACCAAAGTACCAAGGTGAAAGGCTTCGCCAACTCCTTGGGCACTTGGGGCTGGACTTTGCTTATTGTGGGCGGCGTCATCGTGGGCGGTCTCGCCTTGATGGGCGTGATGGACAAGGCCCTGACGAAGTGGATTGTCATCGTATTAGGCAGCCTCTCCGCCTTGGGCATTTTCTTCCTCAACGACCTGAAACGCAATCCTTTGCTTAACTTCGGTTCAGGCTTGTGGGATACCTACAACACGGCCACGGGCTTGCTCGGCGACGTGTTGAGTTATTTGCGCTTGTACGCCTTGGGCTTGGCTGGTGCCAAACTCGGCGAGGCCTTCAATGCCATTGGCGTGCAGGCTTTGGGCGACGGTGGCGTGGGTTGGATTTGGTTCATCCTCATCGTCGTCATTGGCCACACGCTCAATGTGGCGATGTGTGTCCTGGGCGCTTTCGTTCACCCCTTGCGACTCAACTTCCTCGAATTCTTCAAGAACTCGGGCTACGAAGGCACTGGCCGCAGGTATAAACCACTTAGTGAAAATATCAACAATTAAACGAATAAACAATTAACAATTAAACACTTAATATCATGTTAGCAACAATTTTAGGTTATCTCGGCTTGGGTCTTGTGTTGGCTTTGGCCGGTATCGGAAGTTCAATCGGCACATCGACGGCGGGCAACGCTGCCGAGGGCGGCCTCAAGAAACGTCCCGAGGCATCGGGCAATTTCATGGTGCTGTCGGCACTGCCGGCCACCCAGGGCATCTATGGCTTTGTGGCATTCTTCATGCTGCTGAGCAAGATGAAGGCTGACCCGACGCAAGGTCTCATCATCTTTGGTGTGGGCCTCTGCGTGGGCTTGGTCTGTATGATTTCCGCCATGCGTCAGGGACAGGTCTGCGCCAACGGTATCGTGGGCATCAGCCAAGGCCATGACGTGTTCACCAACACCTTGATTTATGCCGCTCTTCCCGAGTTCTACGCAATCTTGGGCCTTGTGGGCGCACTGATGGTGTAATTTCGAGAGGACAACCAATTAGGACAAAGGCGACTCCGTTTTGGGGTCGCCTTTGGTGTTATCACATCTCATCCTTCAACCGCTCAATCATCCTTCGTTCCTTCTTGGTCGGGCGGCCTGCGCCACGGTCGCGCCACTCGGCCTTGTAGGCGTTCATGAACTCGATGCGCTCGTATTCCTCCTTGGGCGTAAGGTCGTTGTAGACCTCGGGCACCTGCTTGGGCGAGACGCGGTTCTTGATGACGGTCTTCACTTCCACCACCTTGTGCAGCTGCTCAATCTGCACTTGGATGACGTCGCCCACCTTCACCTCGCGCGAGGGCTTGATGGGGTTGCCGTCCATCTTCACCTTGCCGCCCTTGATGGCATCGGCAGCCAGCGAGCGCGTCTTGAACAGACGCGCCGCCCACAGCCATTTGTCTATTCGGACGATGTTTTCTTCTTCGGTCATAATGTGTGTTCTTTTGGGGATTGGCCTGCGGCCAAGAAATCTTTCAAAATCGAATCTAAAAATGCAAAAACAAAAATAATGAATTTTTGATTGATTTTAATATTGATTTTTGATTGATTTCTTGCGAAGCAATCCCGAAAAACTACTTCTCTTTAAAGATGAGTTGAATCGGCACCCCGTTGAAGTCCCAAGTTTCGCGTATCTTGTTTTCCAAGAAGCGCTTATAATTGTCCTTTACGTCCTTTGGCAGGTTGCAGAAGAAGATGAATTGCGGCGCGATGCTCTTCAGTTGGGTGATGTATTTGATCTTTAGGAAACGTCCGCGCGAAGCAGTCGGCAACGGCACGGAATTGATAATTTCCTGCATCTTGTCGTTCAACTCACGCACGGGCACGCGACGCTCGCGGTTTTCGTAGACCTTATGAGCGGTCTCCAGCACCTTATATATACGTTGCTTGTTGATGGCAGAAGTGAAGATGATGGGATAGTCGGTGAAAGGTGCGGTGCGTGAACGAATCAGTTCCTCGTAGGCCTTGTGCGTGTTGGAATCCTTTTCGACCAAATCCCACTTGTTCACGACCATCACCAAACCTTTTTTGTTGCGCTCGATGAGGCGCAGGATGTTCATGTCTTGGGCCTCGAAGCCTTGTGTCGCATCGAGCATAAGGATGGCCACGTCGCAGTCCTCGATAGCGCGGATGGAACGCAGCACGGAGTAAAACTCGATGTCCTCTTCCACCTTGCTCTTTTTGCGCAAGCCTGCTGTGTCGACGAGCATGAACTCCATGCCAAAGGCATTGTAGCGCGTGTAGTTGGCGTCGCGGGTGGTGCCGGCGATGTCGGTCACGATGTGGCGGTCGGTGCCGAGGAAGGCGTTGATCAATGACGATTTTCCGACATTGGGCCTGCCAACCACGGTGAAGCGCGGCAGGTCGGTGTTGAAATCGGTGGTGTTGGAGGGCAAAAGTTCGCAGATTTTGTCCAACAGTTCGCCCGTGCCCGTGCCCGTCATGGCGGAAATTGGCCAAGGCTCATCCAAGCCCAAACTATAGAATTCGCCAATCAGGTTTTCCTTGTTTGGCTCGTCTATCTTGTTGACTGCCAGCAGGACAGGCTTCTTTTGCAAACGCAAAATTTGGGCGACTTCCTCGTCCAAGATGTGAAGCCCGTCGCGACCATCCACCAAAAAGATGATAACATCTGCTTCTTCGATGGCCAAGTCAACCTGCTTGCGGATCTCTTCTTCAAAGATGTCGTCCGACCCCACCACATAGCCGCCGGTGTCGATGACGGTGAATTCCTTTCCGTTCCAGTCGCTTTTGCCGTAGTGCCTGTCGCGCGTCACGCCGCTCGTTTCCTCCACGATGGCCATGCGCTGCTTCAGCAGACGGTTGAACAGCGTCGATTTTCCCACATTGGGTCTTCCCACAATTGCTACAATGTTTGACATGTCTTTGATGGTATTAGTTTTGGGCTGCAAAGGTAGGGATTTGTAAGCAAATTGGCGCAAATCAAGCGATAAAACTTTTCCAAAAGCCATTTTGCGAGACAAAAAGTAGTAGGAACATGCAAGCTGAATGTTGAAATTTTTCTAATTTTGCAGAAACAAAACTCTTACTATCATGCGCAACACCTTATTAATTATTGTCGCTTTCTCCGCCCTGCTGTTTTCAGCCTGCAAGGGAAGTGAAGAAACAAAACAAAACCATCAATTCACCGAAAAAGAAGCCCTCGACTTCCTTTACACTTACATGCCCCTCGGCGACAGCGTGGACTATTCGGAAAACTATTACCACGAGTGCATCCACTATGCCTTCCGCGCCAAGGCGGAAATGCCATGGGGTGCAAGCATCCCCGAGCGTGAGTTCAAGCATTTCGTGGTGCCCGTGCGCGTCAATAACGAGAACCTCGACCGCTTTCGCGCCACCTATTACGAGGAACTGAAAGGCCGCGTGAAAGACCTTTCGCTGTATGATGCCGTCCTCGAAGTGAACCATTGGTGCCACGAACACGTGAATTACAAGGGCAGCGACAGCCGCACCAGCGCCCCGATGGCCACCATCAAGACCTCGTGGGGGCGTTGCGGCGAGGAATCGACGCTGTTGGTGACGGCCTTGCGCACCGTGGGCATCCCCGCACGACAAGTTTACACGCCGCGTTGGGCGCACTGCGACGACAACCACGCTTGGGTGGAGGCTTACGTCGATGGCCAATGGCATTTCCTCGGAGCCTGCGAGCCTGAGCCGGTGCTCGACTTGGGTTGGTTCAACGAACCGGCTTCGCGCACTTTGTTATTACATACCCGCGTTTTCGGCGATTACGATGGTCCGGAGGAAGTCATCAGTCGCGGCGACAACTACACGGAAATCAACGTGGTGGATAATTATGGCAAGACAGCCAAGACGACTTTCACCGTCGTGGACAAGAACGGAACGCCTCAAGCCAACCTGCCTGTGGAGTTCAAGATTTACAACTATGCCGAGTTCTGCACAGTGGTCATCAAGACGACTGACGAAAACGGTCAGATTTGGCTCACCGCTGGCTTGGGCTGCATGATGGCCTACGCTGCCAAAGACGGTAAGTTTGGCTACCAAGTCTTCAAATCGGGTGAAAATGAGAGCGTTACCATCACCCTCGACCACGAGGAAGGCACGATGGACAGTTTTGAGTTTGACATGGTGCCGCCCGCCTCGACCTGCGTCTTGCCCGAAGTGACGGCTGAAATGCGTGCCGAGAACGACCGCCGTTTCGCCTACGAGGACTCGTTGCGAAACGCCTACATCGCCGACTGCAAGAAAGCCCAGCAAGAACTGATTATGAACACGGGCAACAAAACCCTGTGCCGCCTCTACGAAAAGACTTGGGGCAACTACCAAACCATCGCCGACTTCGTGAAGTACGCCCAAGGCAAGAATCAGGAAATCAAGGCGGTGGAACTGCTTAAAAACATCTCCGACAAGGACTTGCGCGACATCAGCCTTGAAGTGCTGAAAGACCATTTCGACAACACACCCGACCTCACTTCTTCGATTATCTCCATGCCGCCCGACCTTTACGCGCAATACATCCTCAGTCCGCGTGTGAGCAACGAAATGCTCGTACCTTACCGCAAAACCCTCACCGAGTTTTTCCCCGAAACGGAAAGACAACAATTCCATGACACCCCCGCACTGTTGGTCGATTGGGTGAAGAAAAACATCCAAACCGGCGACAACCTGAATCCGCAACGTTATCCCATCTCGCCCTTGGGCGTGCTGAAAGCTCGCAAGGCCGACCGCCATTCGCGCAACATCTTCTTCGTCAGCATGGCGCGGAGCTTAGGCATCGCGGCGCAAATCAACCCCGTGAACGGCAATGTGCAATACTTTGACAAACAATGGAATAATGTCGATTTCGAGGCCGCCGAACCCGCCAAAACAGCTATCGGTTATTTGGACATCCAATACCGCCCCATCGCATCCGTCGCCGACCCGAAATACTACACGCACTTCAGCATCAAGAAGTTTGACGGCAAGAGTTTCCGCCTCTTGGCCTACGATGCCAAAGACCCCGGCATTGACGACGGCATGACGCTCTCCACCTTCGAGCGCCCCACACCTTTGGACGAAGGCTATTACATCCTCACGGCAGGCACCCGTTTGGACGACGGTACCGCCCTGACCCACAGCGAGTTCTTCACCATCAAGGCGGGCAAAACCACCAAGGTGAACCTCATTTTGCGCGAGCCGAATGCTGATTTGAGCGTCATCGGGAGTTTCTACTCCAACAACCGCTTCACCGACCCTGAAACGGGCGAAGAATACAACCCGAAACAACTCATCAAGGACAGTTACTACATCCTCGGCCTCCTTGACCAAGGCAGCGAGCCGACCACCCACGCCATGCAAGACATCGCCGCCTTCCGCAAGGAGTTTGAAGCCAGCAACTTGCCGCTCATCTTCATCTTCAGCAACAAAGCCGACTACGACAAGTTCAAGTTGAAGAATTTCAGCGAGTTGCCCGACGGCATCATCTACGGCTTAGACGACGGCTCCATCCGCGACGACCTCGTCGAAAGCCTGCATCTGAGCAACGACAGCCGTCCCATCTTCATCATTGCCAACGCCAACAGCGAAGTGGTTTTCGTAAAGCAAGGCTACACCATCGGCTTGGGCGAACAGATGCTGAAAGTGATGGCGAAAATGCAACAATGAAGTGATTGAAAAATTTATTTCGCCAGATTCCGCAAAATTCTCAAAATGTTGGGTGAAACCACCCCAAGCCGGAAAAGATTGCTCCTCCCCAGCTCGGATTTCATTTTTAGCCAATTATCATTTCCCGCTCTTCCGCCGGTTGCACTCACGGCAGAGCATTTGGCAGTTTATTTTCAAAAAAGCCGCTCCAAATTGAATGTAAGAAACTCCTCAACAGGTATTCCGCCACTGCCCACTATAAACGAATGGGCAGGGTTGAATTGCTCCCTGAACTTTTTAAGTCCCTCATTATCAGTTCGGCGGCCACTTTTTACCTCTATGGCGACACACTTCCTGTTGTACTCAATGATGAAATCCACCTCATCATTACGCTCGCGCCAATAGAACATCTTGTATCCGACTTCATCAGCCTGATTGAGCAAGAACGCCCCGACTGCCGACTCCACCCATCGCCCCCACTCGGTTGGTGTCGTGAACGCCTTCTCGAAAGCAACCCCAGACTGCGCCGAAAGCAAGGCGGTGTTGTAAACCATAAGTTTCGGCACCGAATTGTACTTGCGAGCCGCATCATTGGCATATTTGTGCAACCCGCAAAGCAGCCTCGACTCGTCCAATGTGGTCAGGTAATTGGCAAGCGTGGTCACATTGCCCGCGTCCAACAGTTGGCCGAGCATCTTGTTCAAAGACAGTTCCTTGCCCGAATACACACAGCCCAAATCAAACAATTGGCGCATCAATTCAGGCTTATAGACGATTTTCGTCGACAGCACATCCCGCTCAATGGCCGGAGCCACAATGCTTTCCTTGACATACCGCTGCCAACGGCGGAAATCCTTTATCAAAAGCGCCCCGCCGGGATAGCCGCCATAATACACATATTGGTTGATGTCGAAGCCGAAAGCCTCGCGCATCTCCAGATAACTCCAATGCGACATGCGAATGATTTCGAACCTTCCGGCAAGCGACTCGGTCAATCCGTCTTTCAGCAGCAGCCGCGAAGAGCCAAGCAGCACCACCTTTATCGGAACGTCATTGAATGTGTCCATGTCCCACTCCTTCTTTACGGCTTCGCTCCAATTGTCAATCTTGTGGACTTCGTCAATGACAAGAAGATACTCCGATGCCTGGGCTATTTGCAGTCTTGCACGCGCCGTCGACCATGTTTCGCCAATCCAAGCCGTGTTCTCAGGAGGAACGCTATCCGCCGTGACAAACAAATAGGGCAAGTCTATTTCTTGCAACACTTGTTTTACCAAGGTCGATTTCCCCACCTGTCGCGGACCAGATAACACTTGTATGAAACGCCGAGGCTCTTTCATGCGCGACATTAATTCATCAAATTGTGGTCTTCTATACATAATACGTTGGTTTTGCGGCTGCAAAGATATACAAAATTCTCAAATCTCCGTTACAAAATTCTCAAATCTATCCTACAAAATTCTCAAAAGTTGCTTACAAAATTCTCAAATCTCCTCTACAAAATTCTCAAAAGTGCATAAAAAAGCCTCGACAAACATGTTGCCGAGGCTTTTCCAAATCATTGTAAAGCGACTGCCTTACAGTTTGCGGGCAATCTCCTTTTCGGTGTAGCCCTCGATGATGTCGCCGACCTTGATGTCGTTGAAGTTCTCGATGTTGAGGCCGCAGTCCATGCCAGCACTGACTTCCTTCACGTCGTCCTTGTAACGCTTCAAGGAACCAAGCACGCCCGTGTAGACCACGATGCCGTCACGGATGACGCGAATCTTTGTGTTGCGGGTAATCTTGCCGTCCAAGACCATGCAACCCGCGATGGTGCCGACCTTGCTGATCTTGAAAGTCTCGCGGATTTCGAGGTTGCAGGTGACCACTTCTTCGATTTCGGGAGCCAACATGCCTTCGATAGCGGCCTTGATTTCCTCAATGGCGGTGTAGATGATGGAGTACAAACGAATGTCAATCTTCTCATTCTCAGCCATCTTACGCGCTTGCGCGGTAGGACGCACATTGAAGCCCACGATGATGGCGTTGGAAGCCGAAGCCAGCATGACGTCCGACTCGCTGATGGCACCCACCGACTTGTGGATGACATTGACCTGAACCTGCTCGGTGGAGAGTTTCAGCAAACTGTCGGCCAAAGCCTCCACAGAGCCGTCCACGTCGGCCTTGACGATGATGTTCAACTCCTTGAAGTCGCCGATGGCGATACGGCGACCGATTTCGTCCAAGGTAATGTGCGGGCTGGTGCGGCGGGTCTGTTCGCGCTGCAACTGCTCACGGCGGTTGGCGATGGACTTCACCTCGTGCTCGTCAGTCATCACATTGAAAGCGTCGCCGGGCATGGGCGCCCCGTTCAAACCGAGCAACAGCACCGGCGTTGACGGCCCAGCCTCTTTCACCTGTTTGTTGTGGTCGTCGAACATGGCTTTCACCTTGCCGTAGGTGGTGCCAGCCAACACCATGTCGCCAACTCTCAAGGTGCCGTTTTGCACCAAAATCTTGGCCACATAACCGCGACCTTTGTCGAGGGCCGACTCAATGACCGTGCCCTTGGCCAAACGGTTCGGGTTGGCTTTCAGGTCTAGGAATTCGGCCTCAAGCAACACCTTTTCCAGCAAGGCATCCACATTCAAACCGATTTTGGCGGCGATTTCCTGATCTTGGTACTTGCCGCCCCAACTCTCCACGAGGATGTTCATGTTGGCCAACTGCTCTCGAATCTTGTCGGGATTAGCAGTAGGCTTGTCTATCTTGTTCAGTGCGAAGACAATAGGCACACCAGCGGCCTGCGCGTGATTGATGGCCTCAACGGTTTGCGGCATCACGCTATCATCCGTGGCGATGACGATGATGGCCACGTCAGTAATCTTAGCACCACGGGCACGCATGGCCGTAAATGCCTCGTGACCGGGCGTATCCAAGAAGGTAATCTTCTTTCCGCTTTCGGTAGTAACTTCGTAAGCACCAATATGTTGCGTGATACCACCAGCCTCGCCAGCCACCACATTCGTATTACGGATGTAGTCCAAAAGTTTGGTCTTACCGTGGTCGACGTGACCCATGACGGTGACGACAGGCGCACGCGGCACGAGGTCTTCCTCACGGTCGTTTTCTTCTGTTTCGGCGATGGCTTCCTGCACATCCGCACTAACAAAGTCGACTTGGAAACCAAACTCCTCGGCCACCACAGAAAGTGCCTCAGCATCAAGGCGTTGGTTGATGGAAACAGGCATACCAAGGCTCATGCAGGTACCGATGACCTTCACGACTGGCACGTTCATCATCGTGGCCAATTCGTTGGCGGTCACAAACTCGGTCACCTTCAGGACTTTCTTGTCCTCCTCTTGACGCATCATTTCCTCCATCATGCTACCCGCCACCTGCTGACGCTTCTCGCGGCGGTGCTTTGAGGTCTTCGACTTGCCCATAGGAGCGAGGCGTGCCAAAGTGTCCTTAATCTGCTTCGAGATTTCCTCTTCGGTCAGTTCGGGCTTTTCCTCGCGCTTGCCTTGCTTTTTGTCCTTCTTGCTCAGTTTGGCGTTGTCCTTCTGGTTCTTCTTGTTGGCATTGTCGCCGCCTTGCGGTTTCTGGCCTTTGCCTTGCTGCTGTTTGTTGTCGCCGCCCTGCTTCTTGCCGCCGGGATTCACATTCGGGCCGGTCGGGTTCTCCGACGAACCTTCAGGCTTGCCCTTGATGCGCTTGCGCTTTCTCTTTTCAGGGGTGGCCTTGGTGCGACGCTTCTCGTCGGGCAGTTCCACCATGCCGAGAACAGTCGGGCCTTGCAGTTTGGGTGCCTCAAGTTTGATGACACGAGCCTCCAAGGATGTCTTCGGCTCGTCCCTCTTGACAGGTGCTGGCTTCTGGGGTTGGGGTTGTTCCTTTTTCTTTTCCTGCTTGGGCTGTTGCTGCTGTTGGGGTTTCTTTTCCTGCTTTTGTTCAGGCTTTTGTTCAGGCTTTTTGTCAGATTTCTGCTTGTCCTTTTTCTTGTCCTTGCGAGGTTTCGGCTCAAGATCAATCTTGCCGACAATGTTCAGCGAAATGCCAGAGGGATTCTCCTCCTTCTTTTCAGGCTCAGCCTTTTCGGGTGCAGGCTCTTGCTTTGGCGCTTCTTCCTTCACCTCTATCACAGGTTCTGGTTCAGGCTCAGGTTCGGGCGCGGGCTTGGGCGTCTTCTTCACTGGCGACGAAATGGTATTCGAGCGGATGATGATTTCCTCGTGGTCCTCTTCCTCCGCAACCTTTTGTGATTGCAATGCCGAATCAACGGAAACACTACCACCTTTATAAGAGAGGTTGCCCAATTTCTTGGCCTCGTTCTTCACTTCCTTCTCGCCCTGATATTCCTTCACGAGCAGGCTATACATGTCTGCCGTGAGTTTCGTGTTGGGAGAGGGATCCACTTGGAAGCCCTTCTTGGCGAGGAACTCCACAATGGTGTCCTTTCCCACATTGAATTCTTTTACCGCTTTGGATAATCGAATCGTGAAATTAGTTTCTTCGGACATAGTTTCTTTCTTTGTTTCTCGTTTAGTTGATTATTGCATTGCCTCATTCGGCATCTTGTTCAAATTCGGCCTTCAGGATGCGGAACACATCCTTGACGGTTTCAATCTCAAGGTCGGCGCGGGTGGCCACCTCTTCGGGCGTGTACGACAGCACAGCCTTGGCCGTGTCGCAACCCATGTGGACGAGCGAGTCGATGACCCACTGGTCGATTTCGTCGGAGAACTCTTGCAGGTCAACGTCTTCCTCGGCGTTGTTGGCTTCGCTGTTGCGATAAACGTCGATTTCGTAGCCCGTCAGTTTGCCGGCCAATTTGATGTTGTAGCCGCCCTTGCCGATGGCGAGGCTGATTTGGTCGTTCTCCATGTACACGTTGGCCATCGTATTGTCGCTGCTGAGGACGATGTTCGTGATTTTGGCCGGACTGAGGGCGCGAGTGATGAGCAGCGTCGGGTTGGTGGTCCAGTTGATGACGTCGATGTTCTCATTGCGCAACTCGCGGACGATGCCGTGAATACGAGTGCCCTTCATGCCGACGCAGGCACCGACGGGGTCGATACGGTCATCGTAACTCTCAACGGCAATCTTGGCACGCTGGCCGGGTTCGCGGACAATCTTCTTGACCGTGATGAGGCCGTCGTAAATCTCGGGCACCTCGGCTTCGAGCAAGCGTTGCAGGAAGATTTCGGAGGTGCGCGAAAGCGTGACCACCGGCGAGCCGTTGATGCTCTCCACGCTCTTCACGATGGCGCGGAGGGTGTCACCTTTATTATATTTGTCTTCGGGAATCTGTTCCGACTTGGGCAGAATCAGTTCGATGCCTTCATCGTCGGCAACGACGATTTCGCGTTTCCAAGCATGAAGCACCTCGGCAGTGACGATTTCGCCAACCTTCTCCTTGTACTTCTGGAAGATGTTTTCCTTCTCATATTCAGAAACTTTGGTCTGCAAATTCTGGCGCAGGGCCAAAATGTCGCGGCGACCGAAACTCTCGATGCGCAATTCTTCATTCACTTCTTCTCCCACCTCAAAATCGGGCTCAATCTTGATGGCGTCCGACAATTTGATTTGGCGGAGCGGGTCGGTCAGTTCGTCGTCCTCAACCACGGTGCGGTTGTGGTAGATTTCAAAGTCGCCCTTGTCGACGTTCACGATGATGTCGATGAAGTCGGTGGTGTCGGTGTCGAACTTCTTGTTCAACATGCCACGGAACACATCCTCGATGATGCGCATCATGGCCTCGCGGTCAATGTTCTTGAACTCCTTGAATTCTGAGAAAGTTTCTACTAATTTGTAGTTGTCCATTTTTGTATGTTGATTGTTTATTGTTCTTTTGTTGGGCAGGGATTGAAATCGCCTGCTTGAATTAGGGTCGCCCCTTCAGGGCTTTAGAAGATTATTGCCGGTTTGACTTCCGTTTTCTTGCGTTCGAAGAACAGGTTGGCTTGCTCCTCGGCAGGTTTCTTCTTCGAGGTTTTCTTGGGTGCAGGGGCAAACTCCACCTTTTCGGCATCGAAGCTCACCAACTTGCCTTGCATCTTGCCAGTCTCTTTGGTCTTCACTTCCACGTCCTTGCCCACATATTTCCTCAACTGGCGGTCCATCTTCAAGGCACCCGAAAGCCCCCACGACAGCACGCTCAGTTCATAATCCTCCACGTCGCGGTCGAGTTTTTCGTTGACGTAGCGGCTCAATTCGGCGCAATGGTCGATGTTGACGGCCGTGTCGGAGTCGATGTAGACTTCAATCACATTGTTCGGCTTCACCTTCACTTCCACCAGGAAGCGGTCGGTGTCGGCTAAGGCTTCTTCGCAGAGGGGTGCCACTTGTTCTTTTGTAATCATTATTATTATGTTTTATTTCTTTCTGCCCGAAGTTTCGCAACGCTCACATCGGGTTGTTTTTGGGTCGCCCTTTCAGGGCTTCGTTTCCGCGTCGCTTTGCGCTTCCCTTTTTCAAAGGAAGTGCCCGCAGGGCGAGGGATTCAAACCATTCATTTCAATACTTCAAACAAAAAGACCTGTTACTCAAAGTAGCAGGTCTTTCTTCCACCTCAAGTTGTCGAGCAAGGATTCGAACCTTGACAGGCAGAACCAAAATCTGCAGTGCTGCCATTACACCACTCGACATCATTCGTTTCCGAATGCGGCTGCAAAAGTACAACTAATTTCGTTACGCGCAAGCATTTTTTTCGATTTTTTTCGAAAATTTTCCATTTTCCGATTTCAGACAGGTTTTTCGACAGGTTTTGCGCATTTTTGAGGGCTGCGTAACGCAAAAATGGCTATCTTTGCCGATTTGAACAAAACATCAAACAACAATCATTATCAAATAATTCAAAAACAGATGAAAAACATCAAATTAATCGCAATCCTCGCGCTGTTGGCCATTTTTGGCACCACCGCGAGTGCCCAAGAGGGCAAGACGCTGAAACGGAAAGTGGCCATTGGCCGTTTCTCCAACGAAACCCAATACGGCAAAGGTATCTTCTACGACCGTGAGAACGACCCCATGCGCAAGCAAGCCATGGACATCCTTTCGTCGAAGTTGGCTGCCAGCGGCAAGTTCATCCTACTTGAGCGCGACGACCTTGACGTGCTCGTGAAGGAATCAGGCTCTGACATGAAGAAAATCGGTGCCGACTACATCATCCTCGGCTCCATCACGCAATTCGGGCGCAAGACCGAAGGCGACGAGAGGATTTTCAGCACCACGAAGACCCAAACCGTTGAGGCCGCTGTGAACGTGCGCCTCGTTGACGCCGCTACGGGCCTCATCATCTATTCCGACGAAGCCAAAGGCCAAGCCGAAACCTCGTCGAAGACCACTTTGGGCATTGGCGGCACCGCCGGTTTCGATGCCACACTGAGCGACAAGGCCATCTCGGCTGCCCTCACTCAATTGGTGGAAAACATCATCAACAAGTGCATGGACAAGCCGTGGCGCGGCTATGTGCTGACTGTGGACGACGGCAACTACGTCATTTCGGGCGGCGCAACGCAAGGCATCACCCCCGGCAGCAAGTTCGGTTTATTCAAAAAAGGCAAGATGGTGAACAACCCGCAGACGGGTGCCACCGTTGAACTTCCTGGCAAGAGAATGGGCCAAATCACAGTGAACTCCAACTACGGCGACACGCCCGAAACCGAGATTTCGTTTGCCACCTACGAAGGCGAAGCCATCGACATTGACCACCTTGAACTTTATTACTTAATGGAGGAATAAGCCATGAAAAAAATCATTATTGCCACCCTTTGCCTTTTTGTTGCCACTTTATTCAACTCATGTGGCGTAGGCAATTATTCAGTCACTTCGGGCATTGAAGACAAGGCCGCCGTATGCTTCTCGGCCTCAAGTGCCTACGATATTGATGTCACCATCGACGGGCAACAATACACCACTTCCACCGTGAAAGACATCGCCCACAAGACCCGCCGCAACATCAAGCAGACCGCCAAGCAGTCCATCGTGACCACGCCTGGCCGTCACAAAGTGGAAGTGACCCGCAACGGTCAAACCGTCTATTCAAAAGAGGTGATGCTCTCGACCGGCGACACCAAAATCATCGAGTTATGAAGAAACTCCTCGCTGTTGCCTTTTTAGCCGTCCTGTTCAGTTCGTGCGGCCCCCAAAAAGCAATGCTATACAATTGGGGAAACTACAAAAGCACCGAGAAAGCGTATGATTATGAAGTGCTTATGTATGACTATTATCACACACAAAGCCCTTCAAGCGTGTGCGCGTTGCTGTGCCAATACGCCTACATGGTGAAACACCCGGGCGGAGCGAGAGGGATAGTCCCTCCCGGCATTTGCGCCGAGTATGGCTACCTGCTGCTCAGTCCCGACACGCCAGAGATTTTCCTCAACAATGCCACAAAAAAGCAAAAGGAAACCTTCGGCAACTTGAGCGACTATGGCGCCTTGTTCAGGGAGAGAGGCCTGGAAATGTTCCAAAAGGAGATGGAACTCTATCCTGAATCGGCGGTTTTCATCACACCTCTTGTAAAAAAATTCAGCCAACAATAAGCCATGAAAAAACTATTCATCATACTGATTGCGGCCTGCTCGTTGTGCTTTGCATCGTGCAACACAATGAAACACACACGAGGCGAACTGTATCCCAAGATGTACGAAGAGAAGCCCGTGACCTTGTTGGTCATGCCGCCCATCAACAACTCCAACAACGTGGAAGCCAAGGAGTTGCTTTACACTTCGATAAGCCTGCCTTTGGCCGAAGCTGGCTATTATGTGATTTCGCCCCACTTGGCCATGGAAATCTTCAAGGCCGAGAGTGCCTACGATGCCGAGAACTTCTTCGACCAGAGCGTGGGCATGTTCGGCAGGGTGTTTGGTGCCGATGCCGTCATCTTCTCCGTCATCGACGAGTGGAAGAAGGTCGGTTTTGGCATCCAGACCAAACTGAAGTTCATCATAAAATCGACGCGCACCAACGAAGTGCTGTTTGACCGCACCTGCAACCTTTACCTCGACCTGAATGACAACAACTATTATGGTGGAGGCCTTGCTGGAGTGTTGGCCAACGTTGCTGTTTCGGCCATCAACACGGCCTTGACCGACCACATCATTGCCGCCCGAATGTGCAACCAGTTCGTCTTTGAGGACGTGCCCCAAGGCAAATACAGGGCCGAGCACTTGCAAGACCAAGAGACACCCGCAAGAGAAAAGGACATCTCGACCAACGTCAAAAAATGATTTTGGCAAAGGCAGAAAACGATTCAAAAATCAACAAAACACTTTTATATCATTATGACTTTCAAAAGGTTAAACACGATTACAGGATGGTTGGCAGGCATTATCGCCACCATCGTGTATTTTCTCACCCTTGAGCCTACCGTGAGCTGGTGGGACTGTGGCGAGTACATTTCAACGGCTTACAAACTGCAAGTGGGACACCCGCCCGGAGCGCCATTGTTCCAGATGATTGGGCGTTTCTTCTCGCTCTTCGCGGGCGGCGATGTCACCAAAGTGGCCATGATGGTCAATGTGATGTCGGCCATTTGCAGCGGCCTCACCATTGTCTTCCTTTTCTGGACCATCACGATGATGGCTCGAAAAGTGTGGATGAAAGAAGGCGAAGATGCGCCGTGGGTAAATAAAATAGGTGTGCTTTTGGCTGGCTTTGTAGGCGCGGTGGCCTACACCTTCACCGAGTCGTTCTGGTTCAATGCCGTGGAGGGCGAGGTCTATGCCATGTCGTCGTTTTTCACCGCCGTCACCTTCTGGGCCATCCTGAAGTGGGAACAGGTTTCCGACGACCCGAAGAGCACCCGATGGATTATCCTCATCGCGTTCCTCATCGGACTCAGCATCGGCGTCCACCTGCTTAACTTGCTGTGTGTGCCCGCTTTCGTGTATGTGGTCTATTTCAAGAAGTGGCAAAAGACCTCGTTCTGGGGCTTCGTGTTGGCTGGTGTGGTTTCGGTGGCGCTTTTGTGGTTCCTCAACATGTTCCTCGTGCCGCAGGTCATCAACATGGCGGGCAAGACGGAGTTGTTCTTCGTGAACACACTGGGAGCCCCGTTCAACCTTGGCAGTATCGTTTACTTTGCCGTCGTCATCGCACTCATCATTTGGGGTTTGTGGTTCACCGCCAAGCGAGGCAAGGTGATTTGGAACACCGCCATCATCTCCCTGATGTTCATCCTCATCGGCTATTCGTCGTTCTTCATGCTGATTATCAGGGCCAACACCAACACGCCCATCAACGAGAACGAGCCGAAGGAAGCCCTTTCGATGTTGGCCTACATCAACCGTGACCAATACGGCAGTTGGCCTTTGCTTTACGGCCCTTATTACAACGCCCCCATCTCCGATTTCGTTGAAGGCACGCCTACCTATGTGAAAGACAAGGAGAAAGGCCGCTACATCGTCACCGACGAAAACCTGCGCAGCAAGCCCGACTATCCCGCCGAGATGAAGACCTTCTTCCCGCGCATGTGGAACAGGGACAAGCAAGCCTTCTATGAGAACTACCGCAAGAACGAGAACGGCGCCATCATGGGCACACCGGTGCGCGTCAGGAACTATCGAGGCGAAGTGCTCACCATCACCAAGCCCACCTTCGGGCAAAATCTGAGGTTCTTCATCGACTACCAATGCAATTGGATGTATTGGCGCTACTTTATGTGGAACTTCGTTGGCCGCCAAAACGACATCGAAAGCCAAGGCGAACTGACCCACGGCAACTGGCTCAGTGGCATCAGTGCCATCGACAATGCCCGCCTCGGCGACCAAGACAACATCCCGGCCTGCCTGCATAACCCGGGCCGCACGACCTATTATTTCCTGCCCCTCATCCTCGGTTTGATTGGCCTCTTCTGGCTGCTCAAGAACGACCTGAAGCAAAGTTGGATCATCTTCCTGCTCTTCTTCATGACCGGCTTGGCCATCGTCATCTACCTCAACCAAACCCCACAGCAGCCCCGCGAGCGCGACTACAGTTACGCTGGCTCGTTCTACGCCTTCGCCATCTGGATTGGCTTCGGCGTGATTGCCCTCATCGACTTGATCGGCAAGTTGACCAAGAAAAACAGCATGGTAACCACCGTGGCTGTTGGGTTGGCCTGCTTCTTGGCCGTGCCTTGCGTGTTGGCCAGCAACGGTTGGGAGGAACACAACCGCTCAGGCAAGACCTCGGCCCGCGACTGGGCGAAGAACTACTTAGCCCAACTGCCACCCAACGCGGTCATCTTCACCCGTGGCGACAACGATACCTTCCCCTTGTGGTATGTGCAGGAGGTGGAAGGCTTCCGCACCGACGTGCGCGTGTGCAACTACATGCTTTCGGGCGGCTATTGGTATGTCCACCAAATGGGCCGCAAGGTGTATGAATCGGAGCGGCTTCCGCTCACCTTGACCCCGAAGGAATACGACAACGGCGTGAACGAGCAGGTTCCAGTGGAGGAGGAAGAATACTTCAAGGGCAAGACGGTGGAGTTGAAGCAAGTCATCGATTTCATCCACAACCCCAAGGCCGTGAAACGCTACGTGGGCGGCTCCTACAATTACGTGCCTTGCCGCAACGTGAAACTCACCGTCGACAAGGAAGCCTGCATCCGCAACGGCATCGTACCCGAGAGTATGCAAGACCGCATCGTCGACGAAATCACTTGGGAAATCAAGGACAACAACCTTTGGAAATCGAGCCTCATGCTCTTAGACTTCATGGCCACCAACAACTGGGAACGCCCTGTGTATTTCACCTCGTTCAGCGACATGGCGAAGGTTTTAGGCATCGACAGGTACCTGCACATGGAAGGCTTGGCCTACCGTTTCATCCCTGTTGAGGCCGAAGACTACCTCAAACGCTATGGCGGCGTGTATCGCGACGGCAGCTATGACCTGTTGGTCACCAAAGCCAACGAAGGCATCACCAACTGGGGCAACATGAACCAAGAAGGCGTGGTGCCCGACCGCGAGAGCGTGCGCAACCATAGCTACGCCCAGTTGGCCTACTCGCGCTTGGCGCAAGCCTTGGTCAACCACGGCCAATTCGACTCTGCTGTTATCGTGATGGACAAGTTCCAAGAGTTCTTCCCCAACGAGAAGTTCCCCGCCGAAATCCACACCTACCAGTTCCCGGAGATGTACTACATCTGCGGCGCCACCGAAAAGGGCGACGCCTACCTCAACACCCTCGTCGCCAACTATTGCGACAAGGTGAGGTACTACGGCAACATGAAGCCCAAGTTCAGGAAATATTTCGAGGAGGAGATTGACGAAGGCATGAGCCTGCTGAGGCACTTCGGCGACGTGGCCAAGAAATACGACCGCTCCGAAATCAGCCAAACGATTTCCGACCGTATGATGGAGTATCTTACTGCATATTACGGGGAGTGAGCCGCAAGTGTTTTGAAACGAAAACCAGCGTCCAATGATTGGGCGCTGTTTTTTTTATTGCAATGATTGTTCGTTCTTATTCCTTCACCACCTTATCCGAAAACACCTTCCCGTCCTCCAACATGACGCGCATCATATATGTGCCAGCGGGCAGGCCTGCCATATTGAGGCTTTCCAGATTCTTGCTTTGTGTTTGCACCAAGCGGCCTTGCAGGTCGTAGAGTTCTATTCGGACGGGCTGAATATCGGGTGAATAATTCAGGTGCAGCTCATCACGGGTTGGATTGGGGTAGAAAGAGTATGGGCGCACCTCTATTCCGCCTTCAGTCGCGCTCACCGCTCCGTCGTGGTTGAGCATAAAATAGACCCAGCCTTGTCTGGAGGGGTGGCCACTCTTATAGCCATAGCCACTCCAAGCCACGCCTTTCTCCTCACCCTCCGCGTCCTCGTACACGATGGGGGGAAGAAGCGAATACGAACTCAGCACAATGTCCCCCGTTTTGCAGAAGCGTTTCCATTCCACGTTAAAGTTGACGTCCATTTTCACAATGTTGACGCTTTCTTCCGGGAAGCCATATTCCTTGTACAAGAAATAGACGGTGCCGTCGCTCAGCATCTTCAGCCCCAAGGGTATCCCAAAGCTGTCCCACCAATGGGAGTCGTTGAACACGATATAGCCTTTCAGTTGCTTGGTGAGGAGGTCGTATCTTGCTACGGCCACACCGCGATCTTGTGTCATAGCCGAAAAATTCGTGTCGTGCGTGTACTCTGCGGCAACCAACACATCGTTCCCTCCCGCCGGAATCACTTCGGTATTATAGTTGATTGTGAGACGCTCATGCTCATATATATAATACATGGTGTCGTAATATGGATAAGAGGCGACAAGCTCTTGCCTCAGAATCCCGTTGAGGTTTACGGTTTCTTTGTGGAAGAGCGAGTCTATCACGAAGACGTCGAGGTTGGCGTATGGGTAGTCGTTTACATAATAGTACCATTTGTAGTATTGGATAGGTGATTCCTTGAGCACCCTTAGCGAACCTGCATCGTAGAAGATGTTTTCGGTGAGCAAGGCCTGGTGCTTCAGCGTACCGTCGAGGCCGATGCGGGCGATGTGCTGATTGGCATTTTGCACGGCAGGCCTGAAGTATGCCATGATCAGGTCGCCCCAACTGTCTATCAGGAAAGCGTTGGAGCCACACCCTGCCACTCCTTCACAGATGGGCACCACAACATCCTCTTCGGGGTTGGAATGTAGGTCGTCGTCGGGGAAATGGGATATGCGCACAAAGGTGCTGTCGCAGTCCTCACGATACTCGATGGTGACCCTGATGTTGCCCTCTCCCCGTGGGTCGCGGGCCAAGAATGAAGGTTCTTGGATTGCTGTGTCTGCCACAAACAGCGAGTCGGTAATGGCCAAGGGGAAGGATGTGGGGGAAATCTTGTAGCACATCCTCCCGAGGGGAATGGCATCGCCGTTTCCGATTTCCTCGGCAAGGTTGATGTCGATGAGGTGGTCGCCGTCGCGCTGCTGCATGGTAGTGGTGATGTCATAGAAAAACCCTGTCGTGTCGTGATACAAGATCGAGTACATATCACGATACTGGGCTTGCACGGCTGATGCCGCAAACGCCAAAACAAGTAATGGTAAAATGGGCTTCTTCATGGTGTTATGGTTTTATAGGTTAGACATTACGCAGCAAAAATACAAATTAAACCATTTCAAACAAATAATTTCTTCTTTATTTCGATTTTTTTTCTGTATTAAAACAATTATCGGGATGCCATAATGTGAAAGGCAGGGGTTGAAACCACCTGCCTCGTTTCTTGTCACCCCTTTGGGGTTCTCATTCCTTCACCACCTTATCCGAAAACACCTTGCCGCCTTCCAACATGACGCGCATAGTGTAAGTGCCTGCGGGCAGGCCAGCCATATTGAGGCTTTCCAGATTCTTGCTTTGTGTTTGAACCATGCGGCCTTGCAGGTCGTAAAGCTCTATGGTTTTGGGCGTTACATCGGGCGAGTATTGCAGGTGAAGCTCGTCTTGGACAGGGTTGGGCCAATAGGCATAAGGGCGGATTTCCTGAACTAAAATTTCGTCTGTCCCCACCGTGCCGTCAGCGTTGATTTTTAGGACGAAAAAGTCATAATGACTTGATGCTTCATCATACGCACCGCCCGTTACAATGCATCCCCCTTCGTTGGTTGCAAAAAGGTAAGTGGCTTCCAAATACCTTGATGGATAGGAATATGTCTTTTCCCAAATGACTCCAAGAGTGTCATCCGTTTTGGTGATAACTATATGATTAGGAAATGTAAGGTTGTAACATCCATGATAAATACCTTGCCCATTTTTATCAATGTCAATGGCATTGAAGGCAATAGGAACTTCAGTTGAATTGTTTTTGCTGCCGATGACCAAATAATTCTTGATGTTTCCTTCCAAGTCCGAAGAGAAAAACAGTGTAGATTGGTCGGTTTCATAAATTGTAAGTCCAATATGCCAGTCCTCGTAGGCTTTGGCGGAGAACAACAAAATGGAGTCGTTGAAAACCCTCACTGTACCGTTGCCTTGTGCATCATGCAATATCGAATGGACGGTGTCGCCCAATGTTTGAAGGATATTCCCATATTCATGCAAGGTGTCGAACACAAAATCATCATCGAAACTGAACAATCGTGGCCGTAAAGCAATATACCCTGGTACCCTATAGGAGTTTCTGTATTCCCCAAAACGGTTGCCTTCCGGAAACTCAAATATGGCGTTGATCATAATGCCTATTCCACAGTCTTCAGTTTCTTCGTGAAATTTCGTCAGTGTCCCGTCCAAGGCAATTCTCATGTACAAGCGATGATAGTCTTGTTCTGGGCGAAGAGTGGTTGCGTACAAGAAATCGCCCTCACTTGTGAACAAGGATCTCCCAACAAGAAACCGGGGGAATTCGCCTGGCAACTCAACTTCTTTATAATCCATCAGTTCGAGTTCTTCGCTGAAATGCATGACAAAAGGCTTTGTGATTTGCTCGTCCCAATGTATCACACGGCCTATGGCATAAAAAGAGTCCGTATGCCAAGGGTCGCGGTACAACCCTTCAATGCCCGAGAACACATTATCATTGCCAATGGGCAGTCTTTTGAGCAAAACGCCGTCTTGGGAGATTTTTTTCAATTCGCCGCAGCCTCCATAATAGTCATACACGGCGATAATAAAGCAACCGTCATCGGTTTCGATGGCGGCACTGGCGCAAAACGACTTTTCCGCCTGCTCATACACATTGAAAAAGCTTTCCCTTTGCGAGAAAGCTTTAGCGCAGTAAAGCGACAAGGACAAAACAATCAGTATTATTTTCATAACATAAGCTAATAAGACGGCCCAAAGTTAGTACAATTTGGTTTGCCGGTTTCATATATGGGAACTTCTAATTTTACTTTTCTTCCGCTGCGCGAAACTCCAGACAATCATCCCAATGCCCACAAGGACGAAGGGGATGCTGAGCCACTGGCCCATGTCGAAGACCATGTTTTTCTCGAATTCCACTTGTACGTTCTTCAAAAACTCGATGCAGATGCGCGAGCCGAAGATGATGATGAGGAAGGTGCCGAACATCAGGCCGGGCTGCTTGTGGCCGAGGTCGCGCTTGTAGTACATCCACAAGAGGATACCCATCGCCACGAGGCAGAAGAAGGCCTCATAAAGGCCCGTCGGGTGGCAGGGCAGCCACTCGCTCGGCGGGCAAGGCGCGTCCCAAGCGAAGCAGGGCGTGTAGTTGTCGAAAGTGCCGCAAAACTGTTCCTCGCCGCGCAAAAAGACGAAACCCCAAGGCAGCGAAGTCGGAGTGCCGTAAATCTCGTGGTTCATCACATTGCCCACGCGAATCATCGAACCAACGAGGCACACGGCCACCACAACGCGGTCGAGAATCCAGATATAACTGATTTTCTGCAAGTTGTCTTTCTCCTTCTTCGACTTGTTGTAGTTGCGCACATACAATCCAAGGCCAATCAAAATGCCGAAGGCACCGCCGTGGCTGGCGAGTCCGCCTTCCCATAGCTTCAGCATCTCAAGCGGGTGCGCCAAATATTCCTGCGGCTCATAGAACAGGCAATGGCCCAACCGCGCCCCAACGACGGTGGATACCAACATATAAACCAACAACTTATCCATCGAGTCGTCAGTCATTCTCTCTTTCTTGTAGATTCGCCTCATCACGAAATAGCCGATGAAAAAGCCCAAGGCCCACATCAGGCCGTACCAGCGAATCTGCAACGACCCCAAATGAACCAAAACGGGGTCGACGTTCCAAGTGATGTAGTTTAAAATCATAATGTCAAGAATTTAGCAAACAAAAAATCAAGTCAGTTGAAATTGCTTCCATTTTTCAGGGATATGCAAGTCAAAATCATACTTGTCAAGATGCACAACATCAGGCATTAAGCATTGCTTGAAACGCTTTTCGTAACGCTGAAGGAACACCGCTCCCCCGCAAATGGAATTCAACACGCTTGAAAAATGATTGGGCGGAAAATAAACGAAAACACGTTGATGGGCTTTCAATGCCAATTCCACTGCGGGAACCATGTCGCTGTCGGCAGAGACAACAATCGAAATATCACATACCTTTTGAAACGCATCCGCCACTATTTGTGTGGCAATACGAACATCCGATTCCTTTTCCTCGTAAGTCCTTATCTTGTAACCGCAATTCCTGCAAGTGATTTCCTTTTTCAAATACTTGCCCAATATCAGTTGGAATTTCGGATTCTGCTTGTTGGCCTGAAAAAAAGCATCTTGGTTTTTCATTTTCAATTCATTGTCTGGAATGGCCGAAAAATACTTCACCGCCAAAAGTTCCTGATTCTCTTTCAGTCCCAATTCAAAAAACTTAACCATATCCAACCAATAATAGCGTTTCCAATGCGAATCATGTTTCAATCCATAGTAAAAATTGAAGCCATCCACATACACTATAATTCGTTGTTTATCCATAGTATACATAAAAATAAGCCACCTTTTTGGGGGTGGCGGGCCGTAGTCTGTCTCACCTACGGGGGATAATTGTGCTGCAAATATACATCTTTTTCTTCAAACGCAAGTTTTTTAGGCAAAAAAAGGAAAAAAATCCATATTGGTGTAACTTTTTGTCCCAAACTTCGTATTACCTTTGCAAACGATGGACAGAACCCAATACAACCGGTGCGTGGAGCAATACGCCGACAGGCTTTTCCGCTTCGCGTTCTCGAGCCTCCGCAACCGCGAGCAGGCCGAGGACGTGGTGCAGGAAAGCTTTGCCCGTGTTTGGGAGAAGGTTGAAAATGTGGAGTTTGAGAAAGCGAAATACTACCTCTTCACCACCGCCCACCACGCCATGATTGACGAAGTCCGTCACCGCCAGCGTTTTGCGAGCGTCGAGGAGCCTTTGCCCGCCGACGCGAAAACCACGCCAAGACAATACCCCGACGTGAACGAAGTGCTCCACAAGGCCTTGGCCACCCTGCCCGAACTGCAACGCAACGCCCTGCTCTTGCGCGACTACGAGGGCTACTCGTACCAAGAAATCGGCGACATCACGGGGATGAGCGAGGCACAGGTGAAAGTGAACATCTTCCGCGCCCGCACCGCTCTGAAAAACAAACTGAAAAGCATCGACAACCTTATAGACATAGCGTCATGAAAACGAACATCACCACCGACAACTACGAGGCCTATCTCCTTGACTACATGGAAGGTAACCTCAACGCCGACGAAACAAAGCAATTGAAGGCTTTCGTCGCAGCCCAAGGCTTGGACTGGAACGAACTGACCGCTCCCCTGCCCTATCTCGAAGCGCCGCAAGTGGCCTACGAAGGCAAGGAAAGGTTGAAACAAAGGCCCCTGAGCTTGTCGAAAAGCCGAACAAAACACACTATCGTGCCGCTCTATGTCAAGATTGCCTCGGCTGCCGCTGCCGCCGGGCTACTGCTCACCGTGAGTCTGTGGCCCGAAAAGTCGATGCCCAAGGTAGAACCCATTGCCGAGTTGAAGCCCATCCTTCCCGGAAGGCTCATCACCGCAAGCGAAACCACAACGACCTTGCCGCCAAGAACCATGCAGTTCGTTCAGCCCCAAGTCGTCAAGAAAAAAAAACCGACGGTTTCCGAAAACGTTGCAGAAGCCATCTCCGAAAGAGCAGAAACGCCGCTTATAGCCCAATTGGAGCCTCAAAAAGCACAAACTTTGCCGACCTCCACAACCTTCAACGAACCCGATTTTGACCTCGTGGCTTATCGCATGGACACCCATTTAGCCTTGGCGCAAATCGAAGCCAACCGTTTCAAGGACTTTTCGGAAGATGAGGACTATGGCCGCGAACTTTCGCTCATCGGCAAGGGTTTGCTTTGGCTGACGAATGGTCGCCACGACAGTTTCGCGAGCCTCATCGGTGCGGGAGTGAGCAAAGCCAAGCAAGACCTCACCGAGGCCGCCACCGACATGGCCTTGGCAGCCTACAGCAATTTCAACGAACAATTTGAGGAAACCAAGGAACGCTGGGAAGAGAGACAGGAGAAATAATATTTTGGCACGCAGAAATCGCAGAATCTAAGGAAACCTGACGGACGCTTGTTTTGCGTCGCATCGCGATTCCCAAAATTCTGCGGATTCTGCGTGAAAGGTATTCCCAACGCGAAAAAATCAGAAATTGACGCTGAAACCGAAGCTCAGCGGATGCACCTTAGCATCGCTCATGTTGAACAGCGGCAGCAAGGCATAGTTGGCGAAGAAGCCCATATTCCTTCCGCCCACGCGAAGCGAAGCATCCAACTTGAACTGGTTCACTCGAGCAGTGTAATAATTCTTGATTTGCGACCCGTCGGCATACTTCACGCGGTTCCACTGCGCGATGCGCAAGCCACCGGTCACGCCCGCATCAATGTACATGCTGCGCGTCGGGCGGATTTCAAGCATCAAAGGCACTTGCAAAAACAGCGTGCCGTTCTTCGTGTTCTTGACGATTCTATTGGGGTCAGTCGGGACAATGGTATAAACCACATTTTCAGGATTATACTCAACGGTGATGTCGTTGTTCCAACTGAAATTGTTCCAGCCAATACCCACGCCCGTAAACAGGCCTACAATATGTCTTTTGCTGAATGCGATGCCCACATCGGCAATGTTGAAGCCGAAATACCAACTGCGCAACGGCCTAAGACCCAACCCTTGGGCACCATTGTTTGTGCTCGCCGTGCCCACTGGCATGTTGAACAGCATGTTCAAGCCTGCCTCAAAGCCGTTCCAGTTGGCATCAAAAAGGAGGTTCTTTTTCTCGGGGCGCTTGCCTTTTGATTCAGGTTTTTCAGGCTCATCTTTCCTCGGCTCTGGACTATTGTATTGGTAATCATAATGATACTCATGGTTTCCGCCATACTTTTTCTCAAAACGATCTCCCCATTTCTCCATTTTCCGGCCCCATTCTTCCATATCGGCTCCCCATTTTTCCATGTCCTGCTCAAACTTTTCCCAGTCCACCGAATCGGAAAGTTGTTGGAGGTTTACCCCAAGTTCGCGCATCAGTTCTTTAAGTTGAAGCGTATCAAGTGGCTCATAACCTGCTTTGACGTTGAAAGAAGAGTCCCAAGAACGGTTCGACTCGGCCTCGAAGAAAGGAGCGGCGTTATTAACCAACCCATTCAGGAAATTCCGTTTAGGATCGGTAAGTTCATCATAGGTATTGATAGCCATGTTCCACTTATCGCCACTTTTCTCGAGTAACACCATATAATTCAGGTTACTTACATTCACTTTACCCAAACTCTTCACCTCGCTGCAATAGACATTACAGTCGCCGAGAAGAATCACATCGCCAGTCCCGCATGAACGGACATAGATGTTGTTATAGCCGACCTCAAGGCTTAATATGCCAGTACCCGTCTTGTTGATGGAGAGATTCTCACCTTTCAACTGGCCCTTTGATCTGACTCCCGCCGTACCCAAAACCTTCAAATAAGCCAGATTTGGGAGAGTTAACTCACGAGCCCCCGTACCTTCAAGATACAAAACGCTATCTTCAACGCGATACTTGGCATTGTTATGCCGATAATCATTAATCGTCAGTTTGTCACCTTGTTTAAGCCACACACTGCCAGTGCCACTTACCACCAAAGTGTTGATTTTACTACCATCCCCATTGGGTGTAGGAATTGGTTTGTCTTGCGCCTTCACGCTTCCAAAGGCCAGCAGCAGCATCGCTGCAAAAATCAATCGTTTTTTCATTTCGTTTAGGTTTTAATTATTTCTCTTGTTACTTTTGTTCTTCGCGAAAACATCAGTAATACGGAGAAAGGGGGAAAAAGTTACAACCCTCACTCAAAAAAAGCGAAAAAATAGCATTTGCGCTCGGCGGTGAGGGTGTCGCCTTCGGTCAGTTCCAACTTCACATACACCTTCTTCAAATCGGCTTTGCGCAAACAATCACTTAAACCTTCCACGACGAATTTACGGTTCTCGTTGGCCTCCAACTCTACTGTCATTTTTTGCTCAAACAACGGATGATTTTCAAGGTCGCACATCGTGACGGACAACGTGCCGTCGATGTTGCGCAGCAGGTCGGAAGTGACGAAAACGCCGTAATCTTTTTGGTCAATGCTTAAAAGCACGGGCGCAAAAAGCGTTTTCAGCCGCTCTTGCAGCACCTTGGGATGGCCGTAATAGTCGATGGACGACCAAGAAGTCACGGGCCAAGCGTCGTTGAGTTGCCAATAGAGCGTACCCATATTGTAAGGCTTCGCCGTGCGGTGCGCCTCAATCGCGATTTCCATTCCGTAGGCTTGCGAAAGTTGGCTTAAATAGACGTATTCCTCAAAGTCTTTCGGCTGAATGTCAGGGTAATAACGTTTGATAAAGTCGTCGATTTGGCGCGTGCCACGGGCGTGTTTTTGGTGCGCCGCAACCACCTCGGCATCCATACTCAATTCCTCGCCTTGCGCGATTTTCAGCAAGGTTTGGTAATCGGGATAGCTTTGGTAGCCATATTCGCTGTTGAAGCGGCCCACCTTTTCGCGATACATTTCGTAAGGCAACTCGCCCCACCAAACGCCCCAATAATGCACATCGCCTTCCGTCAGGCTTTCGGGTCGGCCCCAGCCTTTCGAGGGCGAGCTTGGCCAATAGGGTCGCGTGCCGTCAAATTTTTCAACTACTTGAGGCAGAATGGATTCAAAGAGTCGGTCATAGCCCGCCTTGATGGCCTTGTCGTCTTCTTCGCTCCAATTCAGCGACTTTTGCCAGCCCCAGTTATAGTAGCCTTCCGAAATCTCGTTGCCGCCACACCATAAGGCCAACGACGGATGACTTGCCAATCGTCTCACCTGCTCTTCCGCCTCAATTCGGACATTTTTATAGATGAAATCCTCATCGTAGGGATACATTGTTCCCGCAAACATAAAATCTTGCCAAACCAAAATGCCTAACGAGTCGCAAATGTTGAAAAAATCATCCGAGGGATAAATGCCGCCGCCCCACACGCGCAACATATTGAAATGAGCGTCTTTAGCGGATTTCAACAGGCGCAAAGTATTCTCTGGTTTTATCCAAGTCTCAATCATCTCCTCGGGAACATAGTTGGCACCCTTGGCATACATCGGCACACCATTCACCTTGAAATAGAATGCCCGCCCGATGCTGTCAGGCTCATCCACCATCTCGAAAGTGCGGATACCCGACTTGAACTTTTTGGAATCCAATACCTTACCATCTTTTTTCAAACGCACCTCAAAATCATATAAAGGTTGCTCACCCATCTCGTTGGGCCACCACAAACGAGGATGCTCTATCGTGATGGGAAGGTACTTGTGTTGATGTCCTTCCCTAAGGCCAACTTCAATATTATAGGTCTTCAGCCCATCCACAACAAGTTCCACTTCAGCCAGCGCAGAATACATATCGCTGTAAATATCCAGATTCAGCCAAAGGTTGGCACTGTCGACATTGGCAGCTTCCGTAACGATATAGGCATCCTCCAACCATGCCCCATTCCATTTCCTTGCAACTAACTTCACAGGCTTCCAAATGCCCACATTCTTGTATTTCGGCGCCCAGTCCCAGCCGTGCTGGTAAGGTGCCTTGCGCGTGACGGCATATTTCTCTGGCAATCGGGGCTGATGTTGCTCATACAAAGCCAATTGCGTGCTGTCGTAACGAAGGAAATGCACTTCCAAAAGGTTGTCTTTCTTTTTCAGCAAGTCTTTCACCTCGTGTTTCCAAACACGGAATTGGTTGTCGGCAAAGAAGAGTTTCTCGCCGTTCAATTTCACTTCGGCGTAGGTATCGATGCCTTCAAATTCCAGTTCAACCACCTGTTTTTCAAGCAAATCCTTGTCCACATCGAAACGCAAGGTGTAGTCCCAAGGATGGTCGGAAATCCAAAGCAATTGGTTTTCCACCGTGCCGAGATAAGGATGGGGGATCAGGCCGTTTTCGTAGAGGCTCTGCTGCACCACCGAGGGCACATCGACCTGCATATTAATGTTTAAGGTGTCGCCCGTGAGCGTCCAGCCTTGGTTGAGGAGTTGCACGACAATGTTTTGCTTTTCAATTTGTTGACACGCTGAAAAGGCGAATGTCAGGAGAATTAAAGGAAGTAGTTTTTTCATTTTGAGTTTTTTTGGCACGCAGAATGCGCAGAATCTTGGGAATCGCGATGCGACGCAGATTTTTCAGCCGATAGGTTCATATAATTCTGCGTATTCTGCGTGAGACAATTAATTCTGCGTGAGACAATTACGGGTTCAACAATTTCTCCATTTCGTAAATCAAGTCCTTGTTCGACTCGGTCCAGACCATCGTTGCGCCGGTCGCGTCCTTTTGGTCGGGATAGAGTTTCTCGTTGAAGCGCGGCACCCAATGCGCCAACGAGGCGTGGCAATGCACCGTGCCCGTCATATTCAGGATATCCTTCACGTTGCCAAGGTTGATGCCGCCGCCGGGCATAATGGCGATTCGGGCGCCGTAGCGCAACTGCATCTCCGCAATCATCGGGACACCTTCCAAAGCCGTGGGCTTGCCGCCCGAAGTCAGGATTTTGTCGAAGCCGAGTTCAATCAGTTTTTCGACGGCCTCGAAAGGTTTCACGCAGGCGTCGATGGCGCGGTGGAAGGTGAACTTCAGCCCTTCGCCAGCCTCCATCAAGGCCTTAATCGTCTCAACGTCAAGCTCGCCCTTGTTGTTCAAGGCTCCGATGACCACGCCCTCAAAGCCAAGTTTCTTGCAGAGCATAATGTCGGTTTTCATCATCTCGACTTCGTCCTCGTCGTAGATGTAGTTGCCCGGTCGCGGACGGATGAGCACCCGCATGGGGATAAAAGAAATGTCGATGGCCTTGGCCAAAGTTCCAAACGATGGCGTCACGCCGCCCACTTCTAAGCACTCGCACAACTCAACGCATTGGGCGCAGCCGTCCATCGCATTCTGCAACGACTTGATGCCGTTGGCACAAATTTCCAGTCTAATCATAGTTTCAAAATTTTGGGGCAAAGATATTGATTTTGTTGAAGTGTTGAGTGTTTAATTGTTGAATTGTTGGTGGAAAAGGTCACAAATTGTGGAAAAAACACTATTTTTGCCGTTGATAACAATTGCAAATCATGTCAGAAAAAGAAATCAACGCCTACCGCCTTACTTCGTTGGAGGAACCCTCCGATGAGATGCTGGCCTATATCATGCAGGAAGTGGCGGAGGAAGCCAATCAAAAATATGACGAGGCTCTTGATCGCTATTTCAACGAAATCAAAGAGTTATACCAAAAACAATACTGCAACAGAGCATGACCTTTCATGAAAGAAAACCGATTTTGATAGTAATTGCTGGTCCAAACGGCAGCGGGAAAACCTCAATTACGGGCAAAATCCTTCAACACGAATGGATGGAGGACTCGGTGTATATCAACCCTGACATTGTTGCTCAAGAGCGTTTTGGAGATTGGAACTCAAGGGAAGCCATCATGCAGGCTGTGAAGTATTGCGAAGATTGGAGAGAACAATGCTTGAAAGAAAAACAAAGTTTGATTTTTGAAACAGTCCTTTCAGCAACCGACAAAGTAGATTACATTTTGAGAGCCAAAGAGTCGGGATTCTTTGTCAGATTGTTTTTCGTGTGCACCCAATCACCTATTATTAATGCATCAAGAATTGCAAAGCGAGTGATGGAAGGAGGCCATGATGTTCCCATTACAAAGGTTATCTCGCGTTACCAGAAGTCTATTGCTAATTGCAAGTTTCTTTCCGACAAAACCGACCGAACTTATTTATACGACAATTCTGTTGACCGCGCCGAGGCTTCTTTGTTATTGCGCCTCTCTGACGGCAACATCGTGAAAAGATATGTGAACGAATTGCCCGAATGGGCGAAACAGATAATTGAAGAATAAGAATCATTTCGTTGGAAAAAACTATCTTTGCACAAATTTTCCAGCAATGAAATCCAAACTTCTCACCATCCTTTGCCTTTTCGCGATGACCACCTTCGCGCAAAACACCCACATCCTCCCCACACCACAGCAAGTGAAAACCGCTGAAGGCCAGTTTGTTTGGGACGAGAATGTCGTCCTCACCTACGACGCCTCCGATGCCGAAATCAGCCAAATCGTTACGATGTTTCGTCAGGAACTGGACCGAATCAGCGGCAAGAAAGTGCAGTTTTCGCGCGGGGTCATCAAGGGCAAGCACTTCATCGAACTCATCAAGACCGACCACCTCGGCATCAGCGAAAACGAGGACCAAGCCTACCGCCTGACCATCAATCCTAACTTTGTGAGGATGGAAGCCACCACCAACACGGGACTTTTCTACGCCACGCAAAGCCTCAAACAACTCTACCGCTACGCCTTCCTGCAAAGCAAGGGAAACGAAATCGCCCTACCCTGCGCGACCATCACCGACTGGCCCAACTTCAAGATTCGCGCTTGGCAAGACGACATCAGCCGAGGCCCCATCGTCAGTATGGACTATTTGAAACGCCTCATCCCGCAAATGGCTGAGTGCAAGCTCAATGCGTTCTCGCTCTACACCGAGCACACCTTCAAGACTAAATGCCACCCCGACATTGCCCCCACCGATGCTTTCACCGCCGAGGAAATCAAGGAATTGGAGGAGTTTTGCAAGCCGTATCATATCCAAATCATTGGAAACCAGCAATGTTTTGGGCATTTCGAGGAGATTCTTTGCAATCCGTTCTACAACCATTTGGCCGACACGAAATGGAACCTCAACCCCGCCAAGGAAGAAACCTACAAATTCCTCGAAGACCATCTCCGCGAGGTGGCAAGAGCCTACAAGTCGCCGTATTTCAACATCAACTGCGACGAAACCGAGAGCCTTGGACAAGGCTACGCCAAAGCATACGTCGATTCCATTGGAGCGGAAAAGGTTTATTACCAACACATTAACCGCGTCAATCAGATGCTTCGCCCCTACCGCAAGCGCGTGATGATGTGGGGCGACATTGCCGACCAGCACCCCGAAATCCTTGACAATTTAGACGAGGACATTTTCCTCATCGCGTGGAGTTATGTGAACAAAAACGATTTCGACGACTTCTTGAAACCTTACAAAGAATCGGGGCGGAGTTTTTTCGTCGCGCCTGGCGTGAGCCTTTCGGAACGGGTTTGGCCCAAGCATTACGAGTTCAGAAAGAACATCAGCAACCTTTGCCGCGACGGTTACAAAAACGGTGCTTTGGGCGTTATCAACACCTGCTGGGATGATTTTGGCGAATCACTGATTAACAGCGCGTTATATGGATTGGCTTGGGGTGCGGAGATGAGTTGGAATGCGGTTTCCACCGATGAACGCAACGCCGAAGCCAATTTTGCCAACCATTTCTTTGGAAGTACCTCTAACACATTAATCAACTATCTTGACAGCATCTCCGAAATCTCCAAAATTGACGACATCGGTAAGTTTAGCGCATTGACTGAACATATCACCCCTTTTTACCCATCTCAAATCACTGATTCCACTAAAAAGGCTAACCAATTACTTTTTGAAAAACTGGATCGTTTAGAACTAATTGAATGGGCTACGGTCGGAAAAATCAAAAAAAACAGGGGCATGATAGACAATGCCATCTATGCGATTATGCGAATGAAATGGTGTACCCTCCGCAATATTGCGCGTTGTCAATTATACAAAACATACAATGATCCAACAGAGGAAAACGTTGATTTCAGTCAGCACATGATAAATGGATTGTTGTGGCACCTTCATCAATTAAAGAAAGAATATGTCAAAGTATGGAACATCGAAAGTCGCCCGTATTGGCTCGATGTCAATATGAAGAAATACGATGACATTGCTCGAGAATTGCAACAACTTGAATACCTGCCGTTTATCGAAGCCATAACCGACGAAAAAGGGCGAACTGCCATTGCTTTGAAAACCATTTTTGGCGATAAGGAAATCCGTTATACAGTTGATGGGAAAGAAGTTACAAAGAGTGCTCCAGTTTATGAAAATCCTATCCAACTTGAACGGCCTTGCCTTGTGAAGGCGGCTTGCTTCAATGAAGTGGGCGAACCGACTTGCGCCGAGCGTTATTTCTGCTACCATAAAGCGATGGGACGGCTGAAACAGTTGAACAGTCCTGCGGGCAACTACCGCCCAGAATATTCCGGCGGCGGCGACAATGCCCTCGTGGATGGTACGCTCGGAAGCGACGACTACAAGGACGGACGCTGGCAAGGTTTCTATGGCACCGATGCCGACATTGAAATCGACTTGGGCACTTGGACGAAAGTGGAAGCTCTAAACATCGGCTTCTTGGTGAACGCCCACGACTGGATTCTGCGCCCCGACACGATACAAGTTTACGGTTCCTACAACGGGAAAGACTACACCCTGCGCGGCACCTTCCCCCTTACCACCGAAGTGACCCGCGAGGGCAATTTCACCTTCCGCGAGCGTTTTGAAATACCGATTTCCACCCGTCTGCTTCGCATCGTTGTGAAGAACCCCGGAAAACTTCCCGATGGTCTTCCCGGCGCGGGATTTGATTCTTGGATTTTTATGGATGAAATCGTGGTGGAATAGAGGAAAAACGCTAATTTTGCAGCGAAAAACCCGTTTGCGCTATGCAACCTATGAGACTCTACACCGCAGGCATCGCCGATTTTGAAAGCATCAGACAGGCTGGACGTGTCTATGTTGACAAGACCGACCTTGTTTACAAATTGTCGCACGAATCGAAATTCGTCTTCTTAAGCCGCCCTCGCAGGTTTGGCAAGTCGCTGCTTTGCAGTACGTTAAAATACTATTTCCAAGGTCGGAAAGACCTTTTCGAAGGCCTCGCCATTACGGAATTGGAAAAAGACTGGAACAAGCATCCCGTGCTGCATTTCGATTTGAGTGCCTGCAAAAACCAACCCAACCTTCAAGAGATTGTCAGGACTTTGGAATGGGAACTGAAAGATTATGAACGCCTTTATGGAAGAGACGAGACGGAAACCACCCCGGGGAAACGCCTCAGAGGGCTTATCGAACGCGCCCACGAGCAGACCGGCCTAAAAACCGTTGTCATCTTGGACGAATACGATGCGCCTTTGTTGGATTACTTGCACAAACCCGACCAACTTGAAGAGGTGCGCCATATTATGCAGGAGTTTTACCAGACAGTCAAAATTTGCGACAAGGACGAGCAGTTTGTCTTCATCACAGGCATCACCAAATTCAGCCAACTGAGCATCTTCTCCACCTTGAACAATCTGCGCAATATCTCGATGGAGCCGACTTATGCTGCCCTTTGTGGCATCACAAAAGAAGAACTGCTGACTGTTTTTGACGAAGACATACAAATGGTTGCCGACCGCTACAAGCAAACAAAAGAGTGGATGATCGACCGTTTGAAACTCAATTACGACGGCTATCATTTCTGCGACGGCTCGCCCGACATCTTCAATCCATACAGTTTGATGAATGTATTTGTTTCTCAACGACTTGATTACTATTGGTTCGGTAGCGGTACACCGACTTTCCTTTTCGAGGAGATGAAGCGATTCAACACGAATCTGTTGGAATTGGAACAATTGCAGGTGCCGTCCACCCAGTTCGACGTGCCCACCGAGGGAATGACTTCGGCTTTGCCATTGCTCTACCAAAGCGGCTACCTCACCATCAAGGACTACAACTTCATTCGTGATGTTTACACGCTCGACTTCCCCAACGCTGAGGTGAAAGTAGGCTTTATGGACAACTTCCTCTCCCGAATGATGAACCTCTGCAACACCAACACGAGAGGGTTCGCCGGCGACTTCTATGCGCACCTATACGACCACGACCCCGATTCGGCTATGAAATCTATGCAAGCCTTTTTTGCATCAATCCCTTATTTGGAATTTGGCGAGAAGGAATTGGATGATATTGCCAAATACGAGGCTTATTATGAGGTGCTTACATACGTTGTGTTCTCCATTTTCAATTGTCGCACCTTCACGCAGGTGAAAGTGGCTCGCGGGAAGACCGATGTCGTCGTGTTTATGCGCGATGCCGTCTATGTGATGGAGTTGAAGATGCGCGGCACGGCGGAAGAAGCCTTGGCGCAAATCAACTCGAAAAACTACGCGATTCCTTACCAAACCGAAGGAAAACCTGTAGTGAAAATCGGCATTGCTTTTTCACAAGAGACCAAGACAGTTTCGGACTGGATTATTGTAAAAGACTGATTTTTAACGTTTTTTATACTCTCAAGCGATTCCATTAGGAAATTTGAATATGCAATATAGGGCTGCCGTGTTACAACAGCCCTAAAAACAAACACTTCCTACTTTCTACCTCCTACCTCACTTCCCCCAATAATGGAAGCCCTTCACCTCTTTCATCAGTTCCTTCACGGCGGCTTCCAACTGCTCATCCACGCCGGTGGCCATCTTTTCAGGCGTGTTGCGTACTTTTACGTCAGGCTCCAATTGCGTGTTTTCCAACCAATTGCCTTGCTCGGTGCGGTAGCCGATGACGGGCAGACCGAAATACAATGACGGGTCTTGCAAGGTTTCCCAAGTCACGCTCGACATAGTACCGGGAACGGGCATACCAACGAGAGTGCCCATTTTCTTGTACTTGTAAACCCACGGCGTGCCGTGCGCGTTGCTGTAGTTGGCCTCGCCGATAATCATCACTGAGGGCTTGTTGTAGCGTCGCGAAGGCATCACGCAAGCCACGCTGTCGTTGATGACCTGTTCTAAATATTTCTCTCCACTGAACAGAATCTCTATGTCTTCGTGCAGGCGACCGCCGCCGTTGAAGCGCGTGTCGATGACAATACCATCGCAAAGGTTGTACTTGCCAAGGATTTGCGAATACACGTCGCGGTAACTGGCATCGCCCATACTGCGGATGTGGACGTAGCCGAGGCGACCTTTTGAAAGTTTCTTTACCGTTTCTTCGTTATGCTTCACCCAACGGTTGTAGAGCAGTTCGTTCATCGCGCCGTGGCTGATGGGTTTCACGGTCTCGTCCCAAGTCTTGCCTCCGTCCTTGATGGTCACCAAAACGGTTTTGTCGCGCTTGTTGTTGAGCAGCGGATAATAGTCCATATCCTTCGTAATCTCCACGCCGTCAATCTTTTCGATAATGCATCCTGCTTTCACCTTGGAGTTTTTCTTGTCAAAGGGACTGCCTTCCACCACCTCAGCGATTTTGAGGCCGTCACCCTTATAATTGAGGTCGAGAATCACGCCAAACTCAGCCGTGGCATCGCCACCACGACCCGAAGGACGATAGCCCGAACCCGTGTGCGACACATTCAATTCGCCCAAAATCTCACTCAGCATTTCAGAAAAGTCATAATTGTTGTTAATGTGCTGAAGGAAAGGCTGGTAGGCTTTCTTCATCATTGGCAAATCCACGCCGTTTTTGTCCTTCATGAAGAAACGTTTCTCGGTTTGCAGGAAAACGTGGTTGAACATATATTCGCGTTCCTCCGCAAGGTCGAGCTGCATTGTGGCGTCATACTTAATCGAAGTCGATTTGCCGCCCTTGTCCACCTTTTGCAGGTTGCCACCCGAAAGCACAAAGATGTTGTCGCCTTTCATGCGCAGTTGTGCGCCTCCTTGACCCATCTTCTTCAAGATCTTCATCGACTTTTCGCGCACGTCGAGTTCCCAAAGGTCGTAGCCCTTCTCAAACGAGGCCATGAAATAGAACTTCTCGCCATCGGCGGAAAGCACCATCCCGCTCAATCCCGACGACATCGGCGTGAGTCGGATGATGCGGTCTTGCAAATGTTCCAAATCCACCTCTATCTTCTTGGTTTCCTTGGTTTTGTCATCTTTTGAGGTCTCTGAGCTTGTCGAAGAACCGTTTTTCTTATCGTCCTTTTTGCCTTTCTTGTCATTCTTCTTCTCTTCCTTCGGCTCGTCTTTCTTGTCGTCCTTCTTGCCCTTTTCGGTTTCCTTCAGCAAGGCATATTCCTCTTTGCTGAGGCGGAACTTGTCGTAGGCATCTTGGTTCAGGAAAGCAATGAAAGCGTCGTTTTGGCTGCCCCATGAGGCATGGGAACGCATACCGTAACGGTTTGAACGATAAATGATTGCATTGCCATCCATCGCCCATTGCGGACTGCCGTCGATGTAGGCACTCTCGGTGATGTTGTAAATCGTCTTCGAGCCGTCGGCCTTCACGATGCCGATGTCGGAATAGGGGTCGCGCATGTGCGAAATCAGCGTTAGGGCGAACCATTGGCCATCGGGCGACCATTGGTAAGAAAAGCCATAATCATCCGTGTCGTAATGCTGGCTTCCGTCGGTGATTTGGCGCACTTCCTTCGATGCTATGTTATAGACTTTCAAAATGTTGCGATTCTCAATAAAGGCGATTTCCTTGCCATCGGGCGAATAGGTCGGAGCAATGCGCTCGATACCGTCGTTGCCGAACAGAGGCTCTTCATTAATTAAAGTGGCGTAAGCAAAGTTGTAGTCGTCCTTGCGCTCGATGGTGGCTTGGTAGAGGTTCCAGTAGCCGTCGCGCTCTGAGGCATAAACGATGGTGCGTCCGTCCTTCGCAAACGAAGGATTTCGCTCGGCCTGCGGGGTATGCGTGATTTGCTTGGTGGTGGAGTATTCGTCCACGCCCGTCACAAAGACTTCGCCACGCGAAATGAAAGCAATCAGTTTGCCGTCGTCGCTCAAATCAAAGTCGCCGATGCCCTTGAAATCTTGTTTCACCAACTGCTCAGGCTCTTGGTCGTTCACAATTTCAATGTGTACCTTTTGCGGCTCACTGCCAATGCGTTGCGTGTAGATTTCGCCCATGTAACCGTAGCACAACAAGCCGTTGTTGGCCACGCTCAAGAAGCGCACGGGATGCGTCTTGAAATCGGTCACCTTTTCCGCTTTTTCGAGGTCGTTGGCTGGGGCTTTATACACGTTAAAGTTGCCCTTGTTGCGCTCGCTCAGGAAAACAACTTCCTGATAACCGGGCAGATAGCGCGGATCGCGGTCTTCGCCAACATTGGTCGTGAGGATGGTGTGGGTCTTTTTCTTGGCGTTGTAATACACCACATCGCGAGCCACGGACGAAACATGGTGCTTGCGCCACACATTCTCGCTGCCTTTGCGGTCGTAATAGAGGAACGACTTGCCGTCCTTGTCGAACGACATGCTGCACACCGGCACGGCCACTACCTGCTCAGGCCGACCGCCTTCGGTGCTCACCTTGTAGAGTTCGGTAATCCAGCCCGAGGCAAACTGCACATTCTCAGCCCCTTTCATCACTTGGGCAGAGAAATAGATTTCCTTCCCATCGGGTGAGAAAGCCAAAGGCATCTCGGTTGCCGAATTGGTCGTAATACGTTGAGGCACACCGCCTTCGGCAGAAACCAAATACACATCGAAATTGCCGTTGCGGTCGGAGGCAAAGGCGATTTGCTTGCCGTCGGGTGACCAAACCGGTTCCGAATCGTAAGCGGCATTTGTGGTGATTTGCAGGGCTTTGCCGCCCGAGGCGTTCACCACATACACATCGCCTTTGTAAGTAAAGGCAATCTTGTCGCCATTGGGCGAAATCACATTGTGACGCAGCCACAGAGGCTGGGCGGAAAGGCTCAGGCTTGCCGCCAAAACGAGAGTTAACAGTATCTTTTTCATAGGGTTATAGATTTTTTGTTATTCCATCTTATTGTTTGCAAAGATAGGCAATTATTTGGATTTAAAGATAGAAAATGAAACGGTGTGGCTTAACCAAGCGCAAATGGCTGTTCTCTTCGGGACCAAACGCCAAGCCATCACCAAGCACATCAAGAATATTTTCGACTGTGGCGAATTGCAAAAGGAAGCAACATGTTCCATTTTGGAACTAGTTCGATTGGAAGGTTCCAGAAACGTAACACGACAGATAGAATTCTATAATCTCGATGTCATTATTTCGGTGGGTTATCGGGTCAATACAATGAGCGGCATACATTTCAGGCAATGGGCGACATCAGTACTGAAAGAGCGTTTACTCAAAGGAATCCGTATCGACACCCGTCTCGCGCAAATGGAAGAGAGAATTGACCGACGCTTGTCAGCCCACGACAAAGTATTACAATCTCATGAGGAAAAGATAGACTTCTTCATCCGCACCAACCTGCCGCCCGTGGAGGGCGTGCTGTTTGAGAGCCAAGTCCTTGACGCACGCCTGTTTGCAGAAAACTTGATAAAGACGGCGCAGCAAGAAGTCGTCCTCATCGACAATTACATCGACGCTTCTGACTTTGACATCCTTGAATGTCGAAACGCCAACGTGGAGGCGACCATTTTTGTGGAACGAATCACCCCTGCCCTGTTGGTGTTGCAGTCCGATTGCCTCATGCAGACTGGCCGCAAAACCGAACTACGAGCCACACGCACACGAGTACACGACCGCTTCCTAATCATCGACAACCAAGTTTATCACATAGGGGCATCACTCAAGGACCTGGGACGGAAACTTTTTGCCTTCAGTAAGATGGGATTGGACAAGGCGTTGCTTATGGGACAAGTGATTTGAAACGGCAATAGCAAGAGCCAACTAATCCAACGACTCTGGAACATCTTCTGTTCCATCGCCCTTTTCTTGTTTCGGATGAGTCAAGCCTTTGAAGATGTCCAAGAACGAATTCTTGTTATAGAAATATCCCTCGTCTTCCTTCATTTTTTCAGCCAATACCGATAGGCCGTAGTTGATGTATTCCTCCATCGTAAGCATCAGCATGTTCACCGTTTCACTTACCGTCCGTTGGCCTTTGTCGAGAGCTATCCAATCAATGTCGGGAGTGCGAGCTACAAGCGAAATAAATATGTACTCCCTCAATTTCGGATATGCTTTTCTCCCCTTCTTTGAATCCAAGTTGCCCCAATATTGTAACGGATGACCGCAGTCCTTTAAATCAAAGTCCCCCAGCGGTTTTTTCCTGTTTGAATACAATCCGATAAAGAAAGCCATAATTAGCACTTCATAGATAGTACCCAATATCTTTCCTTTCGCTTCTGAAACGGAATTCGTCCCTATACCGACATCAGCAAGAGGCTTTATCACCTCGTTTTCGTAATGCTTTTCATACGACGGCGTTTTTCTTCCCCACACATCGAAAATGTCTTCGCGATATTCTTTTTTGCTTGTAATTGCCATAGCTTTAGGTTTATATTTGTTCAACATAAGTGCGAATAGTCGAAAGGTCTTTTTCGTCGAAAGGTTTTGCCTTTTCGATGCGGTATTTCTTTGCGTCAATCTCACTTAAACGCAGTCTGTCCAAAGTGGAATTTCCATCGGCATCTTCAACAAGGAAACTCTTTGTGACAATTATGGTCTGTTTGTTGATACCTGCTATCACACCGAAGAAGTCGCTTTCCTTTGCCGCCGTAAACGATGATGTAGGAGCATCGAAGATTAAAGGATAGTCGTTTTCATGCTTGACGGTGGTCAATTTGGCAACTGCAAACAACAACGACATATACATCGTAGTTTTCAAAGCAGTATTAGCGTTATATATGCGTGAGCCATCTGTATCAATCAAAATAATTTCAGCACTTGAATTTGGCTTTTCGACGATTTGCACATAGCCCCTAAAATCGCCTTTGTTCAAGAGTTCAAGGTATTCGTTGGTGACTTCTTCAAGCTGATCCAAGAAATCTCTCTTGTTCTTTTTCTTTGCCGACACAAACGAATCAAGTATTCTCCTAATGGCTTGGCTTGTCCTACTATACATTGCGGCGGAAGAATCTTCTGAAATCTTTGAAAATTCCGAACGATAACCTTCCAAAAGGTCTGAATGTTTTTTGACTTGTGCTTGTAAGAAGTCAGAACGGCGTTCTGCATCAGACCTCGCCTTCCACCATTCGGATATGTTGTTATATGCCGACACAAGTTCGTCTTCCGAAAGCCCATCGGTTTGGGCAAGAATCTGCTTTTTCTTCTCCTCTTCCATTTCTATGTTTGAAGATAGCCTGTCGATGGTTTCGTGCTTTTTTAGGTTATCCCTAATTGCATTGTCAATAAAGCCATTCAATCTGTTGAGGAACTTCATATTGTTGTGAAGCACAGAATATCTGTCATACAGTTCCTTGATGAAAGCATTTTTGAACAACGGCTCGACCTCAACCTCTTTTTCTTCTTCGTTTTCCAAGGAGGCCAAATAAGTTTCAAGACGTTTTTTCATAAAAAGATATGGCTCCGAGCCTTTTGGCGCAGGGCGACCACAAATTTTGCAAAACTCTTCGTCAAGCATTTCCCTCATGGTGTTTTCATCGGGAATGTTTATCGCCAAAGGAACATGGCCGTGGCTTAAATCCCTATTGATTTGAGCGACAATCTTTTTGGCGCCAATTTCTTGGTCATACTTGCTTTGTTGCTTTCTCTGCTCTTTATCAAGACGACCAACCAAATCACGATATTCTTCTGCAATTGGCTCATAACCCATAAGAATCCACATGTCATCCAACAAACGAAAAGTATAGTTCTCGTTTAGTTCTTTTTGCGCTTGTTCTTTTGACGTTTTAAGGCTTTCAAGCCTTGAATTGGTGTCAACTAACAGGCTTGAAGCCTCTTTGTTCTTTTCGATTTCTTCCAACAAGGTTTGAAAATTGACAGCTTCATTCTTTTTGTTTTGCAATTCAGTTTCCAACTCGCCAATTTGCCTTTCTTCGCCTGTGATTAAATTGCGTAATCTTTGGGCTTCACTTGAGTTTTTCCTATCAGCCTTTATTGCATTATCCGTTGCTTTTTCTGCCCATGCTTTTGCGCTTTCCATAAAAGAAAGATATGGGTCGAAGTCGCGGATTTGGCTAAAGGTTTCAACAAGGTAGCTCATGGCATCATCATTGTTGAAAATGTTCAGGTTTTGTTCGCCCTTGAACAAACAATACTTCCTGATAGAGGGAGCAAAATCACGGTCAAATTGTCGGATTGCAGACGCTCCACTTTCCACATCTTTCTCCACTCCATTTTGGATGTACAAATCGTATGCGAAATTGGAAGTGGAAATTTCCCCGCTTAAGCTTTTTGTAAATCTAAAAGACTTCTGTATCAGTCTTTCGCTACCGTCATTGACGTATGTCATTGAAACCTTGACATAGGCCGATTCCGAATCCATGAGTTCAGAGATTTTCTTTTTGGAAACATATTTGTTGTCGGCTTTTGGCAAAGAGCCAACGGTATCAAACAGCCATTCGACAGCCTCGAACAACGTTGTTTTTCCGTCACCGTTTGCTCCTATAATCAGGGTCAAGCCGTTGCCTATGTCAATGGAGTTTTCTCCGTAATAACTCCTGAAGTTTTCGATGGTCAGATTCTTTATAATCATGCTAAAAGATTGTCATTAAGGTATTTGAAAACTGTCTGGTAAACACGTTTTTGTTCGCTCGGGTCATCAGAGCCATTAAGCTCGATGATAATTCTGGCGACGGTTGAAACGATGGCATTGTTAGAGTTAATCGCCTCATATACACCTTCGTCATAGTCTTTTCGGGTGTACTCATATAGTTCCTGTAACTTGGGGTCGTCCAGAACCATTTGTAACATTTTGTCTTTCTGTGTCATGCTATATGATCATTATTATACATATTCAAACCATAGTGGTCCATTACGGATTTCAATTCAATTTGGGAAAAAGATGGGTTTTCTGACAGTAACGAAAAATTCCTAACGCGCATCAGTTCTCCTTTTAATAAAGCCCTTTCCATCCTGAAACTGTCAGAGCCTGGGGTGACTTCGGGAGCCACAACCAAATCATGTATTTCGGCCATAAATTTGTCTGGGTGCTTTCGCAAGATACGACCTCTACGTTGGATGAATTGACGAGGGTTGCCTGTGCTTGCACAAAAGATGGCCAATTCGCTTCTTGGGACATCCACACCTTCATCGAGACATTTCATCGAAGTCAGTACTTGCAACTTGCCAGAGGCAAAATCATCCAAAATCTTGTCCCTGTCCTTTAGGCCTGAAACGAATTTCTTTACCGTGACAAACTTATCCAACTTCGTTATCGCCTCCGTATATTCGTCAATCAAACGGTCGGCATCGGAATCATCGCTAATTTGTTCGGTCTTGTCGAAAACATCTGAATCGCCAAAATAATCGGGCTTGGTTCCTTCCGGCACATAAACAAGTGAATACTTCAAATTGCCATTCTTCCTGTATCTTTCAGTGATTATTTGATTGAAAACATCCAATTTATTCGCCGCTTTATGAACAATTCGCTTGCGAGCCAACAACAAGCCCATCAGGACCTCATCTTTCTTGTCAAAAGAACTGGTGTTGAAATTAAAATACTTGGAAATCTTCAATGACAGTTCCACGTATTTCTCAAACTCATCGTCAGTCAATCTGACGAGGTGGGGATAATAGAAGTAACGACAAAGCACACCGTTTTCAATTGCCTCTTCCATCGAATACTCGTATGTGTATTGATTCTCCGCCCCAAAGAACCTAAACAGTTTCCTGTTTGTGTCATCATCAAATTGCCGTTCTGGGGTTGCCGAAAGCCCAATGCGGCGTAAATACTTGATGTCGCCAAGACGTTTCATAATTGCTGGCGAACCCATATTGTGGGCTTCGTCAGCAATTAACAACACCTTGGATTTCTCAAATCCGTTGAGAATGTCAAAGACATTGCTTCTTGTGAATGAAGCGTAAGTAGAAATGATGATGAAGTTTTGTGAAGCCTCATTTGCTTTTTTGTACTCTTCTGCCATTTGAAGACGTTCTATCCTTGAACGCCATTCAGAGTTTTTGGAGTAAACCTTGATGACATTGGAGAAATGGAATTTTCCACATTCTTGTTCCCATTGGTTTACAAGTGTAATAGTCGGCACAAGTATAAGAGCCTTATAATAGCCATTCCGCTTGTATATCTCCAACAGGCAATTCAACGAAGTGATAGTCTTGCCCGTACCCGTCGCCATTGCGAAAAGCCCCTTTTGGTTGTTGGCTTTCCAGTTTTCAAATGCCTGTTTCTGATATTCACGCGGACCAGATTCGTAGGGGAACCGAGGCTTGCCGAAGTCGATAGGCTCAATGGTTTCGCCTTGCTTCTTGGTTTTCTCTATCTCGATTTCAACCTTGTTTTTGGCTTTGTCCAATGCCTTTATCACAGACTTGGGCAAGGTTTTGTTGGCAATGTCCTGTTGAATGATTCTGTACTCATCTTCCAGCAAATCTTTCAGTTCCTTGTCCTTGAAGGATTCAACGATACGGGTTTTCACTTTGTCGATTGGGACAAAAACGACACTCTCGTCTTTGCCGCCAAACACGAGTTCAAATTCGCCCTTGATTTTGTCTATTGTGGCGGATGCAGGGTTGCCGTCCCAGTCGCAAAAAGCCGTGAGGCTTTCGATATTGTCAATCAATGCCGACCGTGAGAAATTGCAAGAGCCATCGAAGCCGACTTTGTTCACGCCGTCACTGAAAATGCCTGTCTTGGTGTGTGAAATGCCGATGCCGTCTTTGGGTGCAACGATTCTGATTTCAAGCCTGCTGTTACGGATTAGCCACGCAAGACATTCGAAAAAGTGAACATCACGCTCCGACAAAGTGTTTTTGAGTTTTTCAATGTCGCTGATGTCGAAAAATGGGATTGGCGTATCAAATTTGCCCTTGGCGATGGCGGCTTTGTCCTGTTCGGTAAGAATGTCGTTTACAATCAGATTCATTCGACCGCCATTGTAGAGGAAAGAAGCAAAGCCATCCGCCAAAACATTGATTGCGGAAGAGGAAAAGAAGCCCAGCATCAAATCAAATTGCGTGGCATTGCACAGGCAATCGGAGAAGAAACCTATCGGCTCCCACTCCGTCCGCGACTTGAAATGACGGTGTGCCGGAAATGAGACTTCTTTGAGCATAGATTAGTCAATCAAAGTGGGATAAAAGTACTTACAGTCTTTTGCATTTTTACTATAATTACATAGACCATCATTCCAATGAGAAGCCATAGATAGCATATATGGTTTCCAATACTTTTCTTGTGCGTTTTTTACAGCATTTTTGTATTGTGAATCACATTGTATTTTCTTGTAAATATCTGCTTTTACAAAATTTGAAAGAACAAAATCAATTCCAAGTATAATATCTAAAGGAGGGTATGATATACGAGGTGTAGGCAATAGTAAAACATCTCCTAATCCCAAACCTTTCATTGTATCTCCACCCCAAGTCAAATGAAAATGTGGATGAATATACTCCTGATTATTATTAATGTCATAATCCAAGTGCCAAGATGACTTAACCAGATTAACGTTGCCATCAAGACCTTGAGCAGTAATCCTAAAACAATAATTCGACACGGGAATATCATCTTGGAGTTCTTGGAAAGACACATTCAATAGAACCTCCATCAATTCTACATTTGGTCTTGTGTTTCTCGGGACTTCTCTAATATTAAACTTTAGTTCCTCAACCCGATACATTCCATTGCTACAACATTTATTCAATGGAGAGATATCGGAACACAGTTTTTCTCGTTGTAAAATATTAGCAATAAAATTTATTTCTGTCGCATAGTTTCCCATATCATCATTGTCTTTTACGTGAATACAATGTTTTCAAAGTCGCATATTTCTCTTTTTCAACATCAGCGACACCTATCCAATTGTCAATATTTTTTCGCCACAAAGCGGCATCAACCGAAACATATTTTGGCTCCTGCCAAGGATATAAATTGTCTTGTCCTTGAACAAGCAAGCCATCAACAGGATCTAATGGACGATTATAACCTTGGCAAACCGTCCAAAAATCATCGCTATTTGCTTTATCAATTTTTTCCGCCACAACCAATTGTTCCAAGTGTGTAACCTGTTTGATTTTTTCCACCCTAACCTTTGCCTGTGTTGAACGCAAAAACGTATCTGATTCAATTGTTTTATTCCACCATTGCTCTACCAAATGCATCCACCAACGTGGCCATCCGTTGCAATATATTCCTTGATATTTAGTTGAAGATAGTTTCTCTAATAATATCTTCCAATCTTCTGACTGTGATTTATCTATTCCAAGTCGTGCTGCCAACACATCCTCATCAATAAGTATGCCCTGCTTCGTCAAAAATTCAGTGATTAGAAATCTTGATTGAATATGAACTGGAGATTTCTTCGTTTCATTATACTCACTTACAAATCTACTATCAATAACTGTTTCATCAACTTTCAATAATTCATTTATTGCCATTGAAGAATCACCCAAAGCATTATATCCTTTGGGTAAATCAATGAGTTGACGTGTGAATATTGGAAATGCTTTGTCATCCAATTTTGATTTATCAATAAAAATATCAAATAAATCCATTCCTGTTTTTTCTAATGCTTGTTGGGTCTTATCATTAGCAGAAAATAGAACTATTGGGAAAGGCTTCAGCACTCCTTCTTTCTGTCTTGTTCTAATTTCTTGAGCAAGAGATGTGCCTCTAAAATCAGCTCTTTTGTTGTTGCCATTCGGTAAATCGTCGAGTTTCAAATCAAGGATTAAACCGCCAAAATCATTTTCTTTTTCTTTCAAGAAATTAAGTTGCTCCTCCCAAGAATCCTTATGTTGCATAGTGTCAATTGATAATTCAGCATCAGAAAACCCTTCAACTTTGTTTTCAGATTTGGGATCGTCATCAATGTAAAAATATTTTATAGCCATAGACAATTATATTTACTTGTTTTTAGGAATCGTTATTTTGAAGTTTGTGGAATATCCGTTGGGAGAAAGAACAACACTGATATTACCTTTATAAGAGATGATTATATCTTTCACTATTTTAAGCCCAAGACCGGTTCCTATCAATTGTTCTTCATTAGGCGCATCGAAACTAGCTGGTGTAGAAGTAGAAAAAAATGCATTAAAAACTCGGCTCTCATTCTCTTTGGGGATACCATCCCCATTGTCGATAAAGTTTAGGAACACCATATCTTCTTCTACACCAACTTCAACTAATATCTTCCCTATCACATTAGCTCGTTTTATTGCTTTTCTTGAATTTGTATATAGATTGTATAAAATAGAATTCCATTCTGAGCTATGCATTGGTACCGTGATAGCATCAAAATCGTACGCTTCTACCTTGAAATCAATTTTATTTTTCGCTAAATCGTTTTCAATCGTTTTTTGAAATCTATCTAAAACCGCCAGCAAATCAATCGGAGATTTTTTTCTGTTTGTGTTTTGTGAAATAGTTGTACCAAAATAATCGGTATAGCCAAATAAATTATCAAAATCAATTTTTATTTCATTTATCTGATTTTGTGCTTCATCATTCAGAGACAATTGGTTTAATCTATTAATATGCCCATAAACAGATGAATGAAATTGTTTCATCTCGTGTGTGAACTCTCCAATAGTCAAACCTAATCCCGCCAAAACCCTAAGCATTCCAGCTTCTTCTATTAAATTTTCGAGTTTCCTTATTATTTCAAGTCCCTCTTTTTTATCGCTTTCTGTGTATTGTTCTTCTTTTGGGCTTTCTGTATTTTGGTCGGATTTATTATCAAGGATGTTCTTCAATTTATCGAACATTTCTTGTGTTGTCTGTTCCTTTTTATTTGAGTCTTGAGTATAATCATCGTTGTTTTGCTTCTCCTTGAACACTTTTATTTTTTCTGCAATCCGACCGCTCACAGCAATAAGCGATTTGTTAATGAAATCAGATTAGTATTGATGCGTTAATTTTTGAAATATGCTTGTAACTTATTGATATTCATTTTGTTATTTATGTATTTCGATTTTTTGATTTGAAATCGTGTTTGAGACCAATTTGGGGATTTTTCCCAGTCTATGGATTCCATATCATTCATAATCAAGTATATAGCAAACTATAGACTGTACAATTAATTGACTATTGAAATTATCGCATCAGTAGTAAAATCAGATAATTGATTAAATGCATTGTTTTCGATCAACCCTTCCCTGCTAGCTGTTTCTTCAAATGTATTACCTGTTGGGTCAATTATTTCTACAAAACCAAACAAGTTTTGATTGTTTAAAGGAATATTTGTTTTACCTGATGCTGTACTCCAACGTTTATCAATATTCGTCCAATCATCTTTTGGCTCACCATAAGGCAGCACCCTAAATCCATTTCTATATAGCCTGACTCCACCCGCTGTTTTTGATAACTCTTGTATTTTTTTCAAGTCCGGACCAGAAACCCTATCCCCATAATATTGTGGCCTGTCATAAATGAAATAATGTATTTTAAAATACACATCAGATAGAGCAGTGAAACGCTTTTCTTCTTCAGTATGTGAAATTTCAAGAATGTCATTAATTCCAAGACTTTCGCTTTTTATTGAAACAATTCCGCTGTGTTTTTTATCAATATATCCCTCAAAAACAGCTAATGCTTTATCAAAAACGGATATTTGGTCGTTTAGGAAAGCTTGTTTCCCTTTCTCAGAAACCAAATTGAAATTCACCTTAAATGTTTCCTCGTCTTGAACAGCAAGATTGTCTGTTTTACTACGTTCAGATAAATAGTCAGGCTGAAACAAATCTAAGACATATCTGTATATACGTTTAATCGCTGCATCTGTCCACTTTTCTCTTAGACCACGTATTTCTATAATTGTACCCTCTGCTTTTTCCTTTTGTACTGTTTCGATAGGGAATGTAATGGATGTCAAATCTCTGTCTATAGAATACTCATTCCAATCAATTTCAATTCGTATAGCATTTGTGGATTCCTTGGTTTGTGTGATAATAATCAATCGTTCTCCCAAACGTTGTGCTGCAAATCTACCAATTCCTTTTTTTCCCGCTTTCGTCCTATTGAAGCGAAGAGATGTGGGATTATGAAGTTTGTCAGTAGAAGAAATACGCATAAAACCGTTAATTAGTTGCTGCTCTGTCATACCCAAGCCATTGTCTGAAATGACCAAAGTGCCTCCCACAACAGAGGTGTCGATAAAATTGACATCCACAACAGTTGCATCTGCATCATACGAGTTCTTTATTAGTTCTGAAACAGCAGTTTCTGCTCGTCCAACTAATTCATAACCTAACCTTTGAATCAAACCTGCATCTACTGTAAAACCGACTTCTTTTATGTTTTCTTTTTCTTCCATTTACATCAGAATTAATAGATTCATATAAAACAATTTGCGCACATCATATCATCCCCAAGAATATCCACAAGCGTCGTGCCTTTGCTTTGCTTGCGGTTTTCTTCTTGGCGTTTGATTATGTCAAGTTTGATTTGGCGCACACGTTCAGGCTTGCACAAGTCGGCAAGGCTTTCGCCTTGGTTCCAAGTGTAGCCGTCTTTCTCAAACTCCATCGCTTTGGCGTAAAGGTCAGGATGTTGCTCATACAGCCAAATCCATTCAATCTTTTGCTGGAAAAAGCAGAAATAGCAGCCTGAACGACTGCGGCAATATGTTCCTTGCTTCCCGTCCACTTCAAACGGGATTTCCTCATAATAGGCAGGCACACCCACGCCGCTTTCGCGCAACAAATTGAAAATGTCGTCTTTGACAAGCACATCAGTGTTTTCAATCAAAGGGAACTCGTCCAATTGTCCGACAGGATAATCCGTCGTTTTCAAGAAAGCAAACACGGCCTGGTTGAACATCTTGACATCATAATCGAGCAAAGCGTTCATTTTCTTGGAGTAGTAGAACTGCTTCGTGATAGGCTTCCTGACTATTTCCATCACCTCTTCGCGCACGAAGTCATTCGGGCAGATAATATCGTACAAGGAAACCATCTGGTCCAAATTGTCATTGCCCAAAAACTTGCTAATGACATCGATGCTCCAAATGTTTCTTCGGAAAGGGAATATGGCCTGAATGTTAGGTTTTGTGGAAATATAGCCATCCCTGTCCTCGTCGCCACGTATTCCGACATACGAAATGGCCAAGTCGTTGCCCACATAGCGTTCAAATTCGGCAAGTTTCATCTTTTGGGTACACCAACGGGCTTGTGGCGAAGGGAGGAAACCGCCAGCCGCTTTCAGGAAGTGATGGAAAGGTGTTGGCTCCGAACTGGTTTCAGCCGCCCTTAATCGCTTGATTTCCTTGCCAAGATACGCCTCAAGCCGTTCAATCAGTTGTTCGGTTTCAGCCAATTCGCATCCCGTGTCCGAATTATAGTATTCTATGGGCAATTTCGGATAATTCTGCTTCATATAGATAGCCAATGCCGCACTATCCTTACCGCCGGAAATACCTAATATATGTCTGACATTCATTGTTTTAACTTCTTATTGAGAACAGATAACAATGTGCATATTTCTATGTCACTTTCGCCTTGCAAGATACTAAATATTTTCTTTTCCAACTCATCTGCACGCTTTTTTTCTTTTTCGGGCAAAACAAAAGTCTGCGTTCTGATACTTGTGCCTTCGTTTGTAACCAAATCAAAAGAGTATGCTTTATCATTGTCCGCCTTTGTCTTTTTGGAAATGTCCGAATATTTCTCACATTCACGGAAAAGAAACACAATATCGTCAAGCAATTTCTCCTCCTCCTCGTCACGTAAGGTTTCCAATTTATGCTCCAGAATAGGATAACAAATGGACTGGTACCATAAAACGCGATTATCGTATTCGGTCATTACCCGATTGTAAAACTCTTTTTGCTTGGTGTTTAGCAGAAACACTTTTACGTTTTCAAGCCTTTTTCTCAATTCAACAACATATTCGTTATATTCTGACGATTCAAGATTTAGTTCTTCCACTATCCTTTCCTCAATACGGTCTATAAGTTGCGAATAGCAAGAACGCAACTCCCTGATTGAACGCTGGATAACCCTACCATACTCTTCCATTCCTTCCCCGTTTTTGATAGAGGAGGCAGAGAAATTCAACGATTCGGGCAAATCTTCAAAAAATGCTTTTTCAGGGTCTTTTGCTGTAGCCAAAACATCCCTAAACTTCATAGTTGATTTATGGGCAAATTTCTTGGTGTGCTTGGTGTAATCGTTCAACTTCTTGTAGAAGAAAAGGAAAGGCTTTATAGTTTCGACAAAACTGTCAGATGTAACAGCAGTTTCATCATTCAGGTTTACAAATCGCCTATACTGATTGAAGAAGTCAAGTTTTACACCATCAACATCAAACGCTTTTACGCAAAAATCGGCAGGATACCTTTGCAGCAAATCAAAGAAAGTCATATCCATATTTGGGATATATGCACCTGTATTGGCATCAGACAATGCAAAATCTTGTCTTTTGATGAACAAGAATGTAGGAATCCAAAAATCAAGGAAACCTTGCTTCAATTTGTATGGTTGTTTGCTAAGGATTTTGATTAATTCTGAAATTCTTCTTGGTTTGTTTGTCGTGCTTTGCATAAATTGAATACACTCGTTCCAAACCTCAGCCACTCCGTTTTTGTTTGGCCTGTCAGTAAAAATGCCATTTTGATGCAAGCCTGTATTTTTCAGAAGTGAGTAATATATTGTTTTCTCTGGAGGGAACTTGTCTTGCGGAAATCCCAAATCTTCCTCATTGTAATGCTCAATTAGAGCTGCCAAGAAATTCTTCCTTGCCATCGAAATCGGACTGCTTAACTTGTGGCGATTGAACAACTCATTAATCATCACGGGAGATTTTGAGTAAACATTATCACACACAAACGAAAGCAGCTTGTTAAAATCCTTCAATGAACCAACCTTTTGTTGTTCACCATTGAAAATCCAAACAACACGGTTTTTATAGGCAAACAAGTTGTCGGTGATGTTTTTGTTCAACACATCTTCTTCGTGGTCTTTTAGTTTTGTGATTTCGCCATACGCGACAAAGTCGGCTTTTTTGTCAATCAGCACTTTTTCAAGTATATACTCGTATTTCTTTATTTTATACAGGTGTTCTATGATTTCTTCCGTGTTATTAAAGTACGCAAAGATTATCGCGTGTTCCGTGTTTTCCCTGCTATAGGTTTTGATTTCTTCCAAAGCATTGGGCTTGGGCGAAAAAATCAATTCTATGAATCCGTCTGTATCTCCTGTCGGACGCATATCCAAAGGCTCTTCGCGCACCTCATACACAAAATAACGTGGAGTTCCTTTTTGGAAAAAATGCGCTTTTACGGGAGAAACCCTATTGTTGATAAAACAACGCAAATCATCTATAAAGGAAGTTGGCCTTGAAACCATTGCACCTGCTTTCTGAATTTCAAGTTCAATGTCAATGTCAGTGCCTTCAAACAGCATCAATCTGTTTTTATAGGAAGCGAACCTGACAATTTTCATTCGAATCAGTTTTTTTATCAGTTCCAATGCGTTTTTAACTCCCATAGCGCGTTGGGCATATACCGCCATTTGATTCTCATTGAGTTGGAAACTGGCAACACCGAATAAATTCAGCAGTCCAATGGCTTTGACTACGTTTATTGCATCATTCAATTGAACTGGCGACTCCCATTCAATGCCTTCCACTCTTTCAATGGAAACTTGCATAGAACTCCAACTCATTGAATCCGCATTGGCATCTTTGAGATACGAATAGAAATTGTAATTTATATAATCATAGACCATTCCCAAATGGTATGTAAGGTTTTCTTTGGGCTGAAACTCCATCAAAGAATTGTGTCCTCTATTATTCAGGAAAGTAAACAGCGACCTCTCGTTTTGACCATATCTTTGCATCGCTGCTGTGATTGCAAATGCCGAAAAAGCATCCAACGGATATAATTGGTTAGCACTCTCTTCGGTAAAAGCTCTTGAAACAATTCTTGTTTCTATGGCAAGTTGGTATAAATCAAAACCTTGCCTAATACTACGGTCGTATTGCTTTTTGGGTAATTGGCTCGATGCCAAAAACAATAGTTGCTCGACAGGTTCAACGAAAGAGATTTCCTTGAACCGTCCTTTCACCTTTACCCATTCATTCTTTTGGGCATCAGTCAAGCCTTTGGCGTATGAACTGAAATTCTGATGAAGTGTAGTCAACAATAGAATGTCGCGAGTTGGGACATTGACAAATTCGGCGAGTTTTTGAAGGAAATACAACTCTTGTTCAGGGTTGTTTTTTGCTGCGTGTTCCAAAACCTTCCCAAACTCATCAACCACAATCAACAAGAATTTGTTTTGTGACTTTAACCGATTATAATAGGCTTTCAATTCATCCAAAATGCTATTAGAATTACCGTCCACATTCAATTTTCTGGCAAGCAAAGCCGACATCTCAGAATAATCGCCCACGATATTCAAAATCTCATAATCACTTGCAGGAGAAAGGTTTTTGGGGCTTAACACGCGCTTTTGCTTTGTTTTGGCGTCCAAGTCGGATTCCAACGCCAACAGGAAACTTGATTTGCCTGTCCCGTATGAGCCAATGATGGTGAACGAATGGATTCCCGAATGGAAATCTTTCAATATACTTTGGATGGCTTTTCTAACATTTGGGGTTACAACATACTGTTTCTCTGCCAGAAAGCCGTTTTCAATATTGGCCGATAAGTTGAAGGTGTCATTCATAATACTGCTCGATTAAAACCTTTGGGTCAATTTGTTGGGTTATTTGCAACTGCCTAATTCCCGCCACATCACTATATGCCACACTTGCGGAATACTTCTCCGACAACAATCGCAACATATCAATCACTTCCAAATCTGTCATACAGAATATCAAGCCTACTTCTTGGAGCAAATCGAAAGGAATGGTGTTGTCTTCGGCATCCTTATATATCAGAATCGCAAAAAGGAATATTTCGGGGCTGACTTTCTTCTTTCCCTCGACATTGAAGTAATATGCCTTATCATCGTCGTGTTCATCCTTCTTTTCTTTCTGCCTCAACAAATCCAAATCCATCAATAGTGTCGAAAAATCTTCGTTTGATTGAGGATTTCGGGGAAGGCAATAGTTCTGCAACAGCACGCCAATGTCTTTCTTCACCGTGTTTTCATTGAACTGGTACTCTTTCCCCGCTTCTTGGGTTTTCCTTTTTACGAAGGTCAGCACTTGGTTTCGGTCGAACCTTCGGCGTTCTTTTTGGAAATCAACAAAAAACAGGTTGTATATTGAGGCGATATTGGAATACACCAAAAGGAAATGGAGCAGCCACAAAGTCCCCAAATCCTCCATAAAACGGTCTTTGCCGTCTTTGTCATTAAATAGAAAGTCAGGAATCCAATTTATTCTTTCATCCTCACTCTTCAAGCCAAAGGCTTTATACCAATATCGAATTGCAGCGACCATATTTTTCCCTACTCCTAATTCAACAACTGCATCGGGTGAATTGAAGTCTTTTTGGGCCGCATAAAAATCATACCCCTTCTTCAGCCACAACGACTTGCAAGGGAATGATTCGTGCCCTGAAAATGTGAAGTTTGTATTCATAGTTTGTTTATTCGTTGATGATTTATTCACGACATTGTTTTTGTAAATAGGTGTTCATGATTGCTGAAGCAATTCCCAATGACCGCCCTTGTCGGGGCCTACGCGGCGGATGATGCCTTGGACCTTTAAGCGGTTTAACGCCTTTTTGATGCCATTTCTCGACAAACCAGTCATTTCTTGAAGTATGGGGATGGTAACATTGGGATTCGCAATAATGGCTTCTATGATAGACTGCTCACTTTTCAGGCCACTTTTCAGGCTACTTTTCAGGCCACTTTCCAAGCTACTTTTCAGGCCACTTTTCAGTGTACTTTTCTGTTGCGTTTTCTGGGTAGTTTTCTCCTCACTTTCCTGTACACTTTTCAGGCCACTTTCCAGTGTACTTTCCAGTGTATTTTTCTGTTGCGTTTCCTGGGTAGTTTTCTCCTCTTCGTTTCCTTTATTGGGCATTATTTCAAAAGCACCCTCTTTCTGTGTGCTTTCTTGACCTTCTACCCCAGTTGCGTTCAAGTTCACATTGTTCCTTTGGAATGTGACCAAGACGCCCCCTTGCTTCGATTCAATAGAGGGTTTCGGAAGCCCCGCAGCCATAAAGCCGTCGCATATCTTTTGCCAGCCTCGCCCCCACGACTCCTTGAACTCTATGTTTTGGTTTTCCGTGTTCATATCATCCCCATAATTGCCAATTATTCTGTGTCCTTAATTCGTTTTGATTCAATGGGTTCTCTATCAGTTTTAATGTAATACCCTCCCGTTTTTTTTGCCCCGCGAAATTCTATAATCTCCCACGATTTCAGCAACGACATATAACGCTCCAAAGTCTTCTTTGGAATGTCGGTTCGCTGCTCAATTGCGGGAATCTTTATGCCAGGATAGTCGTGGATTGTCCCGATGACAAGTGCCAACTTTCGCTGCATCTCGTCATTTATTCCCTCATTTATTCCCTCATTTATTCCCTCATTTATTCCCTCAATGAGTTGCTTCAATTTGTTTTCTTCCATCCGTTCAATATGCTTGCCGCTACGTATGGCGACGAATCTTTCGCGTTGGACGGTAACCAATATTCCTCCACGAACCTGCTCGAAAGTGGGTTGCAACAGGTGTTCCCTGATGAAAGCATCGTGTATCTTTTCATAACCTCGTCCCCACTGCTCGATAAAACCTGCAAGATAAAAAGCTTGCGCAATCAAGGGGTTTCGAGGAAACGATTCGTGTGTTTGCAGCAGTTTTTCAATGGTGTAGTCGATAGGCAGTTCGCCATAGTTCCATAATTCAACTCGGTCGTCCCACACTCGCATTTGGATAAACGGGCCGCTATAGTTTTTATGCACAATGGCGTTGCAAATCATTTCCCGCAAGGCATCTTCAGGAATTTCCAAAGGTTCAACCCGCTGTAATCCCTCGTAATGAATAGGTGCGACCAGGTAGTTGTTTCGTAACGTCCACAAAATGGTTTCCGGCATTTTGATGAGAGGACACGCGATATGGTCTTGGATTAGCAAATTGTCTTGTGTATGCTGGAAACGCCCAATGCGAAAGGCCGACATCAGGTTCCACCGTTCAATATCCTTGCCAAACAGCAGCAGGGCTGCAATGGTCAATTTGTTGTCTTTGTTGACCAATTTTAGTTTTTGGAGCGTTTGCAGCGTTGTTAGTTTGGTTGCACTTTCATCCAATCGTTTTGCAGCCACTGCCCTTCCGAGGAAATAATCTATTGCTTCCGAGTCGATGTCGTCAAGAGTGCCTTCTTCAACAACATGTTGGTCCCAAGTAGTGTGGGTCTTTCTGAACAGGAAATCTGTCAATGCAGTGCCGTTCAGCTCCTGCAAGGTGCTGCCCGAACGGTAATAGTATTTGCCTCTGTAGCTGATGGGCACATTGCTTGGTAGAGTTACGATCTCAATGTAGTCTTTCCCTTCTTTCTGCAAAATGTTCACTTCGGCCACAACACCAAGAAGCGACACAATCTTGTTGGGAATGTCTTCAGAAAGACGATGCGCATTTTCCACTCCGCAAACGGTTCCGCTATCATCAATGCCGATATACAGTTTGCCGCCTTGCGCGTTGGCAAAGCCGCAAATCCACTTCAGGTATTCGTCGCGCCAAGATTCCTTGAACTCTATGTTTTGGTTTTCCGTGTTCATGCACCTAATGGAGATTATTGCTTGCAAAAGTACATTTTTTCCAAAACCATTCCCAATGTTTTCACTTCACGCCAAACCTCAACACTCTTTCCCCCTCCAAAAACAGTTCCAACCCATCCCCCACATGCACCTCACCAACACCTTGCGGCGTGCCGGTAAAAACAAAGTCGCCTTCCTGCAAGGTGACGAAACGCGAAACATGAGCAATGATGCGGTCGAAGGTGAAAATCATGTCGCGGCTGTGACCTTGTTGCGCCCAATTGCCGTTGAGTTTCATGCCGAAGGAAATGTCGGCATGGTTTTTCAATTCGCTGATTTTCTTGAATTTGCCGATAGGTGCGGAATAGTCGAAAGCCTTGGCGATTTCCCATGGATGCCCTTTGGCCTTGCATCGGCTTTGGAGGTCGCGGGCGGTGAAGTCGATGCCCACAGTGATGGCATCATAATAAAAAGGTGCGTCTTGCTCGGCGATGTTTTTTCCTGATTTACAGACCCGTAGCACCAGTTCCGTCTCGTAATGGATTTCCTTGCTGAATTCGGGATAAGGAAACGCCTCGCCTTCGGGCAACAGCGCGGTTTCGGGCTTCATGAAAAACAACGGCTCGGTCGGGAGGGCATTGTCGAGTTCCTTGATGTGTGCCAAATAATTGCGTCCTATACAGATAATCTTCATGGCTTTCAATGTTTTACCTTCTTTCCGCCCATGCGCAAACGGATGGCCGTCACCACTTTTTTCGTGTAGAGCGGGAAGTCGTTTTTCATAATCCAGTCGTAATATGGCGGCTCCTTGCGGAAGATGTCTTCCACGCGCCGACCCTTGTATTTGCCGAACATGAAGACCTCCTTGCCTTCATCGTCGAAGATGATTTGGCCGGAGAGGTCGGCGTTTTTGTGGTGGGCTGAGAACTCGGCCAACTGCTTCATGTCGTTGGTCGGTCCTTGCGATTTGTTTCCCTTAGCGTCTTCAAAATCAACGTCTTGGTAACGATCAAGCATGGCGCGAAGCACATCGTAAGTGGCGCGTGTGTCGGCAATGGCGCCATGAGCACCTTCCAATTCGGCGTGGCAGAAGAACCGGTAAGCGCCTTTCAACGTGCGCGGTTCCATTTTCATGAAAATGTTCATCACATCGATGAAACCACGGTCCTTGAGGTCGAAGTCGTAATCGACGCGGAGAAACTCTTCCACCAAAAGAGGAAGGTCGAATTTCAAAATATTGTAGCCCGCGAGGTCGGCGTTGCCGATGAATTGGGCGATTTCCTTGGCTTTTTCGCGGAATGTGGGCTTGTCGGCCACCATTTCGTTGGTGTAGCCATGCACTGAAGTGGATTCTTCGGAAATCGGCATTTCGGGGTTGAGCAGCCATTCTCGTTGCTCCTCCTCGCCGTTCACGTTGATTTTCAGCACACTCATCTCCACAATACGGTCGTGCGAAGTGTTCAAGCCTGTGGTTTCGAGGTCGAAAAAGGCTATGGGTCGTTTCAGATTAAGTTCCATGAAGTTTTCAAATTTGAGCGCAAAAATAATACATAAAACGCAGCGATATTCAATTTTTTCTTACTTTTGCCCCACTTTTCAAACAAAAATGAACATTTAGAAAGTATCAAATTATTGAAAGACATGATGGAAGAAAATGAAATGAAAGAAAAAGACGAACTGTTCTCAAAGGCAGTGAAAGCAGGCAAGAGGACTTACTTTTTCGATGTGAAATCAACCAAGAATGATGAGAAGTACATCACCATAACCGAGAGCAAGCGCCGCTTCGACGAGGGTTTGCAGCGTTTCTCCTACGAGAAGCACAAGATTTTCCTCTACAAGGAAGATTTCGAGAAGGTTTCGAAGGGCCTTAACGACGCCATCAACTTCATCGAGACGGGCGAATATCCTGCCGACTACTACGACCAGCCGGAGCCTCGCCGCTACGACAATAATGTGGAAGGCGAAAGCCATACCGAAATCGACAGCGCCATCGACAGATGGTTCGACAATTTGGACAAGTAATTTTCATCGAACAGAAAACAACAGAGGTCGCCTTGGTGCGGCCTTTTTTGTTGCAAACTGCCGAAAAACACAAACTTATCAACAAATCGCGCCGATGTTGATAACTTTCCGCAAACCACGGCAATAAAACACGGTAAAACTCGTAATTTTGTAGCGCAAATTTTGACTGAAATGGGAAAGACTATAGCGATTGCAAATCAGAAGGGTGGCGTGGGCAAGACCACCACGGCCATCAACTTGGCGGCAAGTTTGGCCGTCCTCGAATATAAAACCCTACTCATCGATGCCGACCCGCAAGCCAACGCGACTTCGGGCGTGGGCATCGACCCTAAAAGCGTGGAAACCAGCATTTACGAGTGCATCATCGACAATGTTGACCCGAAAACCGTCATCACCGAGACGGAAACGCCCAACCTCTATCTGATTCCCGCCCACATCGACTTGGTAGGCGCTGAAATTGAGATGATTAACCTGCCCAACCGCGAACAGATGATGAAACATGCCCTCGCCGATATTAAAAAGGAGTACGACTTCATCATCATCGACTGCTCGCCCTCGTTGGGCCTGGTCACGGTCAATTCGCTCACCGCAGCCGATTCGGTCATCATCCCCGTGCAATGCGAATATTTCGCTCTCGAAGGTCTTGGCAAACTGTTGAATACCATCAAGATAGTGCAAACCCGCCTCAATCCCGACTTGGACATTGAAGGCATCCTGCTCACCATGTTCGACACCCGTTTGCGCCTGTCGAAACAGGTCGTGGAAGAGGTGAAGATGCACTTCCAAGACTTAGTTTTCAACACCATCATCAACCGCAACACGCGCTTGGGCGAGGCCCCCAGTTTCGGCAAGTCCATCATCATGCACGACGCGGCCAGCGTGGGCGCCATCAACTACCTCAACCTCGCGCGAGAGATATTGGAAAAGAATCACATCACTAAAAACGCATAAACCGCCATGTCCGACAAAAACAGAAGAGCCTTGGGCCGTGGCTTAGATGCCATCCTGCAAAGCCCCGAAACCGACATCACCAGCAAAGACATCAGCGGCGATTTCGTGGCCGGTGCCATCGCCGAAATCGACATCAACCTCATCGAAACCAACCCCTTCCAGCCCAGAACGGAATTCGACGAAACAGCCTTGAAAGAGCTGGCACAGTCCATCAAGGAACAAGGTGTGGTCCAGCCTGTTACGGTCAGGAAACTCGGCTACAACAAATACCAACTCATTTCCGGCGAGCGCCGACTGAGAGCCTCCAAAATGGCAGGTTTGGCCAAGATTCCGGTGTTCATCCGCGTGGCCAACGATGAGCAGATGCTTGAATTGGCCCTCATCGAAAACATCCACCGCGAGAACCTGAATGCCATCGAAGTGGCCATCTCCTACCAACGCCTCATTGACGAATGTAACATGACCCAAGAGGAAGTGAGCGACAAGGTTGGCAAGAGCCGCAGTGCCGTAGCCAACTTCCTGAGACTGTTGAAGTTGCCCGCCGAGGTGCAAATCGCCATCCGCGACGGACACATCACCATGGGACACGCCCGCGCCCTCATCAACATCACCGACAAGGAGCAACAACTGAAACTCCTCCAGCAGATTATCGAAGGAGAGATGAACGTGCGCCAAACTGAGGAATTGGCCGAGAAAGCCAAGAACCCCGAGGCCAAGGAGCGGAAACAGACCAACTTCATTCCCGAGCATTTCAAGAGCAAAATCAAGACCTTGTCGCAAACCCTGAACACCAAAGTGAAGGTGACGCGAAACGTGAAAGGCCAAGGCAGCGTGGTCATCGACTTCAAGGACGAGGCCGAGTTTGACCGCATCATGGAACTGTTCAACAACAAATAAATGCCATGCCGCACCGCTTCTTGTTTTTGCTGGGCTTCATCCTGACTTTCGCCTTTCAGAAAACGGAAGCGCAAAATGTGGTGTTCGACACCATCGGCAACACCATCATCACTGCCGACACCATCGTAAAACAAGAGAAACCGTCCAAAGCCGCCAAGGCGAAAAAGCCTCATAGTCCGACGAAAGCCACTATCATGTCGGCCTGCCTGCCCGGATTGGGACAGATTTACAACGGCAAATGGTGGAAAGTGCCCATTGTTTATGCAGGTTTGGGCGGACTCAGCTATTTGGTTTACAGCAACTATTCCGAATATCGGGCCTACCTTCACGCCTACGAGTTCAAGACGGGCGACCTGCCCGAAGGCGTGACCCTCACCGAGCATGAAACCGATTTGGCCAACAGGTACGCCGACTCGCAATTGCAAACCTATAAGGAATCTTATCGCCGTGATTTTGAGTTCTTTACCATCCTCACGGTGGCGTGGTACGGGCTGAACATCTTGGATGCCTGCGTGGACGGGCACCTTTATACTTACGACATCAGCGACGACCTCAGCCTCAGCGTCGACCCTTATTTGAGGCCTATGGAAACGCCTTTCAAGATGCCGCAATACGCCCAAGTGGGGCTGTCATTTACCTTGGGGTTTTGACTTCCACCTTTGTTCTAATTGGATGGCCACATGAAAAATCCTACAGAAACATGCCAAATCTTGGAAAATTTTGAAGATTTGGCACGTTTCTGTAGGAAATTTGTTTATTTTTCTACCACAAATTTCCGCGTCCCCTCGCCCAAAATGATGAAATACATTCCCTGCGGCAAACCCGAAACATCAATCTGCTGCGTTTCACCATTAAGACTGCCCGTTTGGACGGTTTGGCCCATTAGGTTGGTGATGTGGTAAGTTTGGTCTGGCAGAGACCCACGGCCGTGCGTCTCAACGAACAAAACGCCGGTGGCGGGATTTGGATACACCGCGAAAACACCGTCTGTCGGCTCATCAAGGCCAGTGGAATTTGAGTAATAGAAATCATATTGAATGACATCTCCCATGTCTATTGTGACTAGTTGCAACTCATTGAATAACGGAATGTCCAAATCAAAGTATTCTTTCCAAAATGAGGAAAGCCCTGCAATGTTGTTGATGTTTACTGTCGAGTCGTAAACAAAACCAAATTCTTTATTCAGATACAGCCATTGTCCTGTGTTGTTATCATAGCCACTGTACTCGCTAATGTTGGTGCAATTGTTGTTTCCGTCGTATGCCAATTCGGTCTTTTCGCTATAATACCATTCTTGGGAATTTGTACTCAGTCGAAGAGAAACCCTTGACAACAGATTACCTGCATCGTCATACTCGTAGACTTCCTTATAATACGCGCCCCATTCCACAGTCGAACCTGGCTCGGTGTTGCGATAGCAACGTGTCATTTCGTTGCAATATCCTTGGGCATTGTAACTGTAAAAGGTCTTTTCAAAAGCATAACCGACTAAATAACGCACCATCGTTTGAGGCAGACCATCCACATATTCCCAAACTTTCTTTTCCTCTTCTATCCAACTGCCGTCCTTGAATTTGTATTTGAGGAAAAGCGTCTGGTTTCCTTCTCCGTCATACACGTAGTTGTATTTGGTTTCAAAATGCCAGTTGGTACCGTTGTAATAGAATTGGATTGCTTTCGACAACAGGCCTTGTTCGTTGTAAGTGTATTCCGTCTTATTCACGCCCCCCCCATTGTTTGACCTTATTGAGGTCACACGATCGAGGTCGTCATAAGTATATTCTCGGGTAGAACAGACATACCATCCGATGGTACCAACACGATACTCGGTTTGGCGCGTGCAGTTGAGTCGGGCATCGTATTCATACAAACACCTTGACCATCCTGTTGTGACGCTATCCAGTTTCACGATATAACTATTATCATTGCGATTCATTCGCAGTATTCTCAGCACTTCCGGCTCATCGTAGGTTTGTTGTGCCGTGGCTGACACGAAGCAGCACATCAAGGCTGCAAGAATCATGGATTTTTTCATTGTATTAGGATTTTAATTGTTCTAATTTCCGTTTCAGTCTGTAGAGCTGTCGTACCACGGCAGCCGCTTATTGTCATGGCTGCACGAGCGGCTGCCACGGTGTGACAGCCCTACAAGGCCGCGATTATTTCACCACAAATTTCCGTGTTTCACCTGCAAAGGTAATGAAATACAACCCTTCCGGCAAAACCGACACATCAATCTGCTGGGTTTCAGAATTGAGGCTGCCCGTGAGGACAGTTTGACCCATCATATTACCAATGCGATATTCACCCATCGGGAATCCCGAAATGGTAATTACGCCATCGGTCGGGTTGGGATAGATGGTGAAGGGCCCTGAGCCTGTCGAAGGGCCGTCTTCCTCGATGCCGTTGTGCCATTCCTCATACACCTCGTTGCAGTCGCGGTTGCCGTATTTGAAGAACAGTTCGCCATCGCGCCAATAGCAACGCATACCTTCCACACGGTAATTCTTGCTTCGGCTCATCAGTCTTTCGGGGAAGAAACTGCTGAGGTGGCCGATGCCGCACACGATGGTGCCGCCGAAGAGGCCTTGGTCGTCGCTCACTTGCAGCATCCTGAACACTCGGCCTTCATATTCGTATTGCTCAACCGCGTCGACGTGCATCGTGAGGCTCGCCGTGCCGACCTTGATGACCCAACTATCGCCTTCTTGGGCGCCAAAATCATAGAGCACGGTAAACTCCTGCAAATCCTTGTTCCACCAATACACCTTATTGTCTCTCAGCCTTTCTTCATAGATGTATTCTCGTGTCACTTCCGTGTGTTCGCCCTTGTCGTACAAGGTGTTGGTGCGGATGATGACGGTCACGTTCTTGTGGTTGATGGTGGTGTCGGCGGCATATTCCAGATGCTGGTAGGTGATGCTGCCGTTCTCGTTTTGGATTTCGTAGTACCATTCGGGTTGGCCTTCGCCGATGTTCAGGTACTCGAAATCCGCCTTTACCGTCACATCGAAATTGGGCATCACAAACTTGTTGTCAGCCACGGGAATCCTGAAGGTTTCGTCGTCAGCCTTATAGACCACCACCCCGTTAAACACATAATCAGGCTGAACCTCAACGGAATAGGTGATTTCCTCGCCCATCATCGCCGAATTGACCGAAAGCGTGACTTGTCCTCCGTTTTCATCTCCTATAACATTGATATTGTGCTGGTTGCAGTCTTCCTCGACAAAATTGACATATTCATAAAAACCCTCATAGGCTTCTCGCGCACCACAAGGCACAATCAAACGAACAGAATCATTGCAATCCCTGAATGAACTTCCGCCATCAACTGGAGGCGTGGGTGTCATAAATGTGACCGTCTGCAAAGCTGTACATTCATTGAAAGCAAAGCCTCCTATGGCTTCAACTGCACTCCCTAAAACCACGTGTTCCAAATGGCTGCATTTGGCGAACACGCCGCCACTGAGTCCTCGTATCGAATTGGGCAGCATTATGGAGGTCAAGTTGTTGCACGAACTGAATGCCGCTTGAATGCTTTCCACCATATTGCCTTCGAACTCCACCGAAGACAATCCCGTTTTGGAGAAAGCCGAATCTTTGATAATCCGCACAAACCTCGGAATGACAATGTGCTGCAACGACGAACAATTGCTGAAAACAGTCGCGTTGATTTCGGTAAGGAATTTGGGCAAAACAATGGAAGACAGAGCCTCGCAGTCGGCAAATGCCGCATTACCGATAGTTGTTACGGAATTGGGCAGATTGATTTCCGTCAAATTGATGCAGGCATTAAACGCAAAGGCACCGATGGAGATTACCGATTCGCCAAGCGTAACGGAGGCAATATGAGTGTTGTAAATAAACGCATTGTCGCCAATAGCAGTCACCGTACTGGGCACAGAATAATGCTCTCCCGTTTTTCCGCGAGGATAATACAGCAACATATTCTCATTGTGGTCAAACAAAACGCCATCTATCGACTTGTAAAACGGATTGTTTTCCGAGACTTCAATCGTTTCCAATGCGCCGCACCCGATGAAAGCATAAGTTCCAATGGTTTCCACCGAAGCCCCAAAGAAAACGTAAGTCAAAGACGAGCAATTATAAAACGCATCTTCCCCAATAAAACTGACCGCATCAGGCAAGACAATGGAAGTCAAGGCGGTGCATCCATAAAACGCGCCACCATAAATGTGAGTTACAGAATTTCCGATACTCACCGATGACAAAGCGCTACAATATTCAAAAGTGCCATCGTCAATGTAAATCACCGAATTGGGAATCTCAATGGAAGTCAATCCCGAACAACCTCTAAAACCAGACAGATACAACAAGGAATTGGGAAGAATCACCGAGGTCATTCCCGATTGGTTAGCGAAGGCATTCGTATCAATGCCAACCACTTGATAATCAACTCCGTTGTATGAAACAATTTCGGGTATCTCCACTGCACCTTCCACACCATAATAGACCATCTCCACATAAACTGTAGAGTCGCTGATAATTGAATAACAAAGTGTCTGTCCCGTTGGGGCAACGCTTTCAAAATCATAGGCCAAGGCTTGCACGGCGAAGCCAGCCAAAATCGCTAAGGTAAAGAATAATTTTTTCATTTTATCTGGTTTTTATTTGTTTATCAATCTGTTTTGTTTTCCGTTTCAGTCTGTAGGGCTGTCGTACCACGGCAGCCGCTTATTGTCATGGCTGCACGGGCGGCTGCCACGGTGTGACAGCCCTACAGGACCGCGATTAACGCACCACAAATTTCTGTGTCACATCGCCCACGCTGATGAAATACATGCCCTGGGGCAGATTCGTTACATCAATCTGTTGGGTTTCAGCGGTGAGGCTGCCCGTCTGGACGGTTTGGCCCATGAGGTTGATGATTCGGAATGTTGGATGCTGAATTCGGAATGCTGAATGCAGAATGGTGAGGACGCCATTGGTCGGGTTGGGATATACGGTTAAGGTCCCTGAGCCTGTCGAAGGGCCGTCTTCCTCTATGCCGTTGTGGTATTCCTGATACACCTCGTCGCAGTCCTTGTCGCCGTATTTGAACACTAATTCGCCGTCGCGCCAATAGCAGCGGATGCCCTCCACGCGGTATTTCTTGCCTTGCGCCATCAGCCTTTCGGGGAAGAAACTCGTCAAGTGGCCGATGCCACACACGATGGCACCGCTGAAAAGATTGCCTTCGTCGCTCACTTGCAACACCGTGTAGGTTGTGCCTTCATATTCCATTTGCTCAATCGTGTCCACCTGCATGGTGATACTGTCCGTACCCACCTTGATAACCCAACTGTCGCCGGGCTGAGCACCAAGGTTATAGAGCACGGTAAATTCCTGCAAGGTCGGGTTCCACCAATACACCTTGCCGTTTTCCTCAAAGATGTATTCGCGTGTCACTTCGGTATGCGCGCCTTTGTCGTACAGGGTGTTGGTGCGGATGATGATTTTCACGTCCTTGTGGTTAATCGTCGAGTCGGAGGCATACATCAGGTATTGATAGGTAATGCTGCCGTCGTCATTATGAATCTCGTAGTACCATTCCGTCATTTCAAGCGTATCGCTCACCTTCAGTTCGACATAGTTGCCCGCTTCCGGCCGCGACTGGAAACCCGGCTTCAACTTGATATACGAAGCAGCCCGATACGCATGGCTCTCCGCTGACGGGATGGGAGCGCTCAGTTCAAAGTATTCCGCCGTGTGTATCTCCTGCGCCCAAACCAGCGAGGCGGCCAACAGCAGGCAGAATGTGATTATGGTGCGTTTCATGACTTCAAGGTTTTATTGGTTTTCCAAACGCTCGATTTTCTCTTGAAGTTCTTCGATAAGGCGTTGCTGCTCAACGGTGTAGAGCGTCAACTCCTCAATTTTCTTCAACAGCAGTTTCTGCATTTCAGCGACATTGACACCGTTTTCCTCCACTTCTTGGGCAGATGGGATTTCAGGCAAATGGCTGTTCTTGTTGATGAAGGCTTTCAATTCGCCAAGCGGCATCAGCCTATGGTTTTGGCCAAAAACATAATCGGGCCAATCCTCCACATCGAGGATGAGCACTTCGTCAGTAACAATACCCCCGTCAACGGCAAAGGCATAGCCTGAAACCGTGTTGTTGGTGTTCACCCCGACTTTCCCCGTAAGCGTGACTCTCGACCCTTCAAGGCTCAGCGGCTTGGCTCCAGCGGTGATGTTCATTGCGCCATTAGTACCGACAGAGATTTTATGGTTCTCGTCCCGAAATTGGATAAAGGCTCCATTCGTTTGCAACTGTCCAGGCTCTAATATAATTCCCGCGTCTTCATCAAAATTACTCCGAATGTGTAATTTGGCTTGAGGGTCAAGTTTTCCTATGCCAACTTTGCCTGTTCTGATATAGTCCCCAGCAGTAAGGATTAAAGTGGGGTGCTCCGAATTGGTACCCATCATAATACCATTGGTTTCGTTGACCAAAGGGAATGATCCACTTGGACCCGACCCAATGACAATGCCATTATTTTGTGTGGCTTGTACATATTTTCCAAGAGCAACGGAGTAGTGACCAATGGCTTTTGCCTCCACTCCTATAGCAGTGGAAGTGTGTCCCGTTGCCTCGCAGCCATAACCGCTGGCAAAAGAGTTATACCCTCTGGCTTGATTGTTTTGCCCGATGTTTGAAGACCTCAATGATTCCGAGGAATAGCCCCCAAGAACATGGATACCGATTGTGTCTTGTGCGTAGGCTTGAACGCCCATTCCGAAAACCATGGCGACGATGGCCACGATGAAACTGTTTTTTCTGATGTTGTACTTCATAACTGTAAATGTTTGATTATTAATAATTTAATTTCAAATTTTGTCTGTTTTTGAATGTTTTGTGATTAAACCGCGTTGACGATTTCCTCGAAAGTCCGTGTGTCGTCCGTGAGATTCATCTTCATCTGCTTGATGCGCGACTTGCGGCGGTAGTACGACTCGGTTTGGGTGTCCAAGAGGATGGAAATCACCTGGTTAGAGAAACCGTTCTTGGAGAGGCAGCAGATGCGCACGTCCCACTTGCCGAGTTTGGGATATTGCTCTAAAAGTCGCTGCGAGAAGCCGTCGTACACCAAGTCGGTGAGGCTGATGAAGTCGGCCCAGTCGTCGTCGCTGAGGGCGAAGTTCATCGTGTCGGCGGTCACTTGTTCGCCGAGCGTTTGCGCCGTGGTGTAAACCTTGTTGCGCCCCATAATCTTGCTCGTCATCAGCAGGTCTTTTTGCGAGAGCGTCTGACGGTCGCGGCGGAGGTCATCGTTGGTGCGGATGAGGTTCTCCATATCGCTCACCAACTCGTGGATGCGGTTTTGGTCGCGCTCCACCTGACTGCGGAACTGCTCCACGGCCAACTTGTGGTCGCTCACTTTCTTCCTCACAATCAGCACAATGACCAACAACGCAATCACCGCTGCGGCAATGATAAGCCAAAGTTTGAGGCTGCGGTTGCGCATCACGACTTCCATCTCGCTCTTTTGGGCTTTCAGTTCATACTCGGCCTTGAGGCGTTGGAGGTTGTCGGAGGCGTGTTCCTTGTCGGCCTGCATCATATTTTGCATGAAAAGGTCTTGGTATTCAAGGGCTTTCTGCAAGTCGCTCTCGTTGTAGGCGATGGCGTAGAGCGTTTGGTACACCGACATTTTCAGTCCAGCCCTTTCGCTACGCAAAGCGGCTTCGAGATGAGGCTTGGCTTCGGCGTAGTTATCTGTGTAGTAGTACAATACACCCATCGTCATATTGGCAATGTCGGTGTTGTTGTCGTCAAGCTCGCCCTCCAAGGCGCGGCGGACGCAAGTCAGGGCTTCGGGATAGTTGCCCACAGGCAGGTAGTAGTCGCGGCCCATCTCCAAATAAATGTCGCTCTGCATCGGCCTGTCATTCAACAAAGTGGCGATGCTGAAGGCCGTGTCGTAGTAACGCTTCGTTTGTGCGAATTGCTCCAACGACTTCGCCACTCTGCCACAGTTGCGCATCGTGGTCATCACGGCGGCGGAATCGTCAATTTGGCGAAAACATCCGATGGCTTCGCAGTGCATTTTCAGGGCATCTTCGAAGAGGCCGTGTTTGTTGTACATTGCTCCAAGGTTGTCCTTGAGTTGGCCTTCCAAGCGAAGGTTTTCGGTGGTTTTTTCGCAGCCTTGCATCAGTTGCAAGGCTTGCAGGAAACGCTCGGCGGCCTCTTCCGAGAGTCGTTGCTGGCGCAGATCGGCACCTTCTTCATATAAAGCGCGCGCCTGTTGCAGGCGTTTGGCGGGCGAGTCGCAGGCGGCCATCATCGCGCCGAGGGCGACGGTCGTTAGGATGAGTGATTTTAGTTTTGCTTTCATAGGCACATGTTTTATTGGTTGGTTGGGGATTGAAATCCCCGTTAAAGTCTGGTCGCCCATTCAGGGCTTCGACATCGCAAAAATATACAGAAAAAACGCTTGTCAAGAGGTTTTCGGGGAGCCTCCCGGTTTTGTCCATACTTTTTTTGTATTGTCCGACTTTATTTTATTGAAAATCAACAATATGGTTTTTATTTGGACAAAATTTTGTCGCTATGATTTTTGGGGAAATAGGATAAAAATCACAGCCTTCCAAGCCAATGTGAGAAGAAAACATCGTCAACAGAGTAGTCAATTCCCTCAAGACTGACTTCAACATTGAGCAACCCTTTTTCGCTAAGCGACTCGGCCAACTTCCGCGAAGCCGATGCGCCGCCAATCTGATATCGCTTCAGGAAATCGGTAGCAGTAATCTGCCTGACACTCCCCTCCTTGGCTACTGCAATAAGATAGTTCCATTGCTTGTCGGTCAACATCTGGCGGTATTGCAAATAAACAGCCTCGCTTTGCTCCAACAATTGATTGCAAGTGCTTTTCACTTCGGCCAAGTCAATGGTTTTCTTGCCGTTAGCATAAATGGCGTGGCACAATTGCTGGGTATAGTAGGTCACTCGTTGCGTCCAATCAAGCACGAATTGAAGGGCTTCGTCAGAATTACACAAAAGGTGTTACACAAAAAGTGTAATCAAAAAAAAGACGCTGCCGAAAGGCAACGTCCTGAACATCCTCAAATTCTTGATAAAAACTACTCCTTCTCGTTCCGCATCTTGACAATCTCCTCCTGCTTGTCCTTCGGGGTCGGCATGTATTGGTGGAACTCCATCGAGTAGTTGGCACGGCCCGAGGTGAGGTTGCGCAAAGCGGTGGCATAGCCGAACATCTCCATCAGCGGGACGAAGGCATCCAACTTCTGCGAGCCCTTACGGAAACGACGCATGGCCTCGATGCGGCCACGGCGCTTGTTGACGTCGCCCGTCACATTGCCGATGTAGTCGTCGGGTGTGTTAATCTCGACCTTCATCACAGGCTCAAGCAACACAGGGCTGGCTTTCATGAAGGCCTGCTTGAAGCACATCTGGGCGCAAAGTTGGAAGGCCATATCGCTGGAGTCGACGGGGTGCGAACTGCCGTCCACGAGGACGCACTTCACATCCACGACGGGATAGCCCGCGAAAGGCCCTTTGTTCATTGCAGCCGCCAAACCCTTCTGCACCGAGGGGATGTATTCCTTCGGAATCACGCCGCCCTTGGTGATGTCGACAAATTCGAAACCGCCGCCCGGATTAGGCTCGAAGCGAATGACAGTGTGGGCAAACTGGCCCTTGCCGCCCGTCTGCTTCACATAGCGGTAGTTGCACTCGAAAGGCGCGGTGATGGTCTCGCGGAACGACACCGAAGGTGCGCCCACCGTGACCGGCACCTTGAACTCTTCCCTCAGACGGTCCACGAGGATTTCCAAATGCAACTCGCCCATGCCCGCGATGATGGTCTCTTCCGTCTCCTCGTCGAAATGGGCGTGGAACGACGGGTCTTCGTTGCAGAGCTTGGCCAAGGCCTCACTCAGTTTGCTGCGGTTCTTCTTGTCGTCGAGATTGACTTTCATCTCGATGACCGCAGGCGGTATATTGATGGATTCCAATAAGATAGGCTGTTCTTCATCGCAAAGCGTGTCGCCCGTCTTGGTGTATTTCATGCCCACGAGAGCCACGATTTCACCAGCACTTGCCTCATCAATTTCCTCGCGTTCCTTCGCCTTGATGCGGAAGATGCGGCCCACACGCTCACTCTTCAATTTGTTGGTGTTGTAAACGCTCATGCCGTTCACCAACTTGCCGCTGAAGATGCGGATAAAGGTCTGCTGGCCCACATACGGGTCGTTGATGAGCTTGAATGCCAAGGCCGAGAAAGGCTCATTCTCAGAGGGATTGCGCTGGTAGGTCTTCTCCTCGTTGGCAGGGTCGTGCGCAATGACGGCACCCAAGTCCTTCGGCGAAGGCAGGTAGTCAACAACGGCATCCAAAAGCAGTTGGATACCTTTGTTCTTATAGGCTGCACCGCAAAGCACCGGCACCATCATCAGTTTGATGGTGGCCTGACGGATGGCGGCCATCAGCTTGTCGGTCGGGATTTCTTTGTCTTCGAGGTAAAGTTCGGCGATTTCGTCATCCAAGTCGGCGACTTTTTCAACGAGGTTGCGGCGGGCTTCCTGAGCCTGCTCCACCATGTTTTCAGGAATCGGGCCGACGATGCGTTCCTTCTCGATGAAGCGCACCGAGTTCATCTGCACCAAGTCAACCATACCCTCAAACGTAGTCTCTGCCCCAATGGGGAGATGCAGTGGTACAGCATTGGCTCCCAAGTATTTATGCATTTGGTTGACCACCTCTTGGAAGTCGGCACCCGTGCGGTCCATCTTGTTGACAAAAGCGATACGCGGCACACGGTATTTGTCGGCTTGGTTCCACACCGTCTCCGATTGTGGCTCCACGCCACCCACGGCACAGAACACCGCCACCATCCCGTCGATGACGCGCAGCGAGCGTTCCACCTCAACGGTGAAATCAACGTGGCCGGGAGTATCGATCAAGTTAATCTGATAGCCGTTCCAATGCGCGGTGATGGCCGCCGAAGCGATGGTGATGCCGCGCTCCTGCTCTTGTTTCATAAAGTCCATGGTGGCTTGTCCATCATGCGTTTCACCCACCTTACGGTTGACGCCCGTGAAGAACAGAATGCGTTCCGAAACCGTAGTCTTACCAGCATCGATATGCGCAGCGATACCGATGTTTCTCAATTTTGAAATGTTTAAACTCATTATTTTATTTGATTATCAATTATTTGCAAATACAAATCGGGTTTTCGATTCGGGCTGCAAAGGTAGGGAAAATTATTGAAATGGCAATTCATTAGTTTTTCAATTCAAAAAATTGCAGACTTTCGGGCCATAAGTCTATTTTTTTATGCGTTATAGCCCTAAAGTATGCAAAAAAAAGTCAAGCAAAAAGGTCTTTCAAGGTCACTACATTTTGGAACAAGTGGCTGTATTTGTTATGCGTCAGGCCATAAGTCGTGACGAGAACAGGATGGATAGCCCTGTGGATGTTGCGCGCCTCACGGAACGCCCTGACTCGCCGCTCCATATCCTCATAGTCCTTGGCTTTCACCTTGAAAATGCCGTCATAAAACTTCATCTCGCACACATTAATCACCTTGTCGGCCCGCTGGAGGATAAGGTCGATTTGCGCCTTCTCCTCCGCACCGGCAGGCGTTATCCACGAATACACTTGCGTGATGATGCCCGAAATGCCAAGACTTCTCTCAATTTGCCTATGATGGTTCAAGCACAACTGCTCAAAGGCAAGTCCAGCCCAAGTGTCGTGCAGCCGTGTCCCGATTTGGTACTGCCAAAACGGCTTGTCGGAATGGCCGAATTTCTGGATGAACTTGTAATAAAACAAGGTGAAAGGGTCAACGAGTTGATAAATTCCCATTCGGGTCTTGTTGCCATAACCTTTGTAGCAGCGGACAAAATCGCAATCGATGAGGTCTTGCAGGATTTTGGAAAAATGCCCGTTCATCTCCAATTTTGTCACTTGCAAGATTTCTTCCCTCGTCAGCCCTTTGTTTTTCGTACTCAGGGCTTCAACCACCTTGATATAGTTCTCCGACTTCTCGAACAGCGAATTATACAGCGCATCAAACTCGTCGTCGAGGCGACCTTTCTCGGCAAAAAACATCTCATCCACGTTTTGGGAAAGGCTTGCACCGCGTCTGAGATTCTTCAAATAGTAAGGGATGCCGCCCATAATCATATAACACTCAGCGATTTCCTTTTCTTCCATCTCAAGGCCACGGTTGCGGATGTATTCCTTGCACTCGGCCAAAGTGAACGGACGGATATACAACTTTTGCGTCACCCGATTGTGCAACCCGCCACGGTTTTTCAGGATTTTTCGCGTAATCCACGAGGTGGCCGAGCCGCACAAAACCAGCACGATGTCCCTTTGCGTGACCGCCCAGTCGTTCCAGAAATGCTCAAGGGCCGAGATGAGGTTGCTCCCGCGAGAGTCTATCCACGGCAGTTCGTCAATAAACACAACCCGTTTCGTCTTGCTGTGTTTGGCTTCGAGCAATTCGCGGAGTTTATCAAAAGCCTCGTACCAAGTGCGCGGCTTGGTGAATTTTCGTCCGTTGCCGTATCTGTTGAGCGTGGCCGTGAAGTTGGCCAGTTGGTCACGTTTGCCTTTCTTGGCAAGACCGGTCAGTTTGAAAGCATACTCGTCGTTGAAAAATGTATTGACGAGGAAGGTTTTCCCCACCCTTCTGCGGCCATAGACCACCACAAATTCGGCCTCCTTGGACTCCATAATGGTTTCCAGATGCTTGATTTCGTCTTTGCGCCCTACCAGCAAATCAGAAGAAGGTTCGTTTCGCTTTGCCATTTCAATATGTTTTTCCGATGCAAAAGTAGGAATAATTGTGATACCATCGGCCAAAAAATGCAGACTTTCGGGCCATAAGTCGATTTTTTTATGCTTTAAAGCCCCAAAGTATGCAAAATTCAAGGAAACCAAAGAAACCGAAAGCCCACTTATTTCATAAACTTTCCTTCTCTTCTTATTCCTTTATCATCCACTCCCTCAACGAAATACCATTGGCCTGAATGACCTTAACAATTTGACCTAATGCGTTAAAAATGTTGACGGTCTGCATTCCCTCAGTTTCAATCATTACGAATGACGAAGCAGACACAGGATAAACCTTCAAAGACTCCATTTGAAATTGGTTTTCAGCGACATCCAAAGGGTCAAAGTTGTCGTTGCCATCGGTGAGCCATTCAAGGCTGATGTTGTAGAACACCATCGAATAGCCCGAAGCAGCTGCATAGGCTTCCTCCACATAAAAGCCAATGGTGCCGTCGGGAAGGACACAACGCGAGGAATAGTCCGAACTATTAGGCACGATGCACTTGCTCACGGGCAAGTCTCGCCCTCGTCATAACTGACATGAACCGTCACCTTTTCCCGATTTGCACCGTAAGGCGCGGAATGTAGCAAACGACTTGTGTCATGGCCTTGGTTTTCAGAAGTATAACGAATCATATCACCATTGTGCACCCATCCCGTAACGGTGAAACTTTGGTCGGCAACGATATTGAAGTCGTCGTGATGCGGAATTAGTCAATAACCAAAACAAGCAAAAGATTTTGGTGATTTTTTGTTTCAACTCCCCCAATTGTCCCTGTCCAAACTCCTATAATTAATGGCCTCCGCCAAATGGTCGGTTTGGATGTTTTCGCTGCTGTCGAGGTCGGCTATGGTACGGGAAACTTTCAGGATGCGGTCGTAGGCGCGGGCCGAGAGGCCAAGGCGGTTCATGGCGTTTTTCAAAATGTTGCGGCAAGGCTCGTTTAAGTCACAGTATTTTTGGATAAGTTGAGAAGTCATTTGCGCGTTGGCGTGGATGGTCGGGAAATCCGCGTAACGTCCTTCTTGTATCTTTCTCGCTTTGATGACGCGCTCGCGCACCTTCGCACTCGACTCGCCGCTGCTCTTTGACGACAAGTCCTTGTATTCCACAGGGACGACTTCAACATGCAAATCAATTCGGTCCATCAATGGACCACTGATGCGGTTGAGGTATTGTTGCACCATGCCTGGCTTGCAGGTACATTCCTTGTCGGGGTGGTTGTAATAGCCGCAGGGACAGGGGTTCATCGCCGCCACCATCATGAAACTGGCCGGAAAATCGACCGTCATTTTGGCGCGGGAGATAGTCACAACACGGTCTTCCATTGGCTGGCGCATCACTTCGAGCACAGTGCGTTTGAATTCGGGCAGTTCGTCGAGGAAGAGCACACCGTTGTGGGCAAGCGAGATTTCGCCAGGCTGCGGATAGGTGCCGCCGCCCACCAAGCCCGCGTCGCTGATGGTGTGGTGTGGACTGCGGAACGGTCGCGTCCTGACCAAAGAAGCATTGCGTCCAACCAAACCTGCCACAGAGTGGATTTTAGTGGTTTCCAAAGCCTCGGCCATCGTCAAGGGTGGCAAAATGGTAGGCATACGCTTGGCAAGCATGGTTTTGCCGCTACCGGGAGGTCCGATAAGGATGACGTTGTGGCCGCCAGCCGCAGCAATTTCCAAAGCCCGTTTGATGTTTTCTTGCCCTTTTACATCACTAAAATCGAACTCGTAAACCATCTCGTGCAATGAGTCCGCCATGTCGATGGTCACGGGCTGGATGGTGTTTTCGCCGTTGAGGATGGAAACAACTTCATGAATGTTCTCCACGCCAAAAACCTCCAAGTCCTCCACCACAGCGGCCTCGCGTGCGTTGGGCTTGGGGACGATAAGGCCTCGAAAGCCCTCCTGCTTGGCTTTTATGGCAATGGGCAAGGTTCCCTTGATGGGATTAAGCGTGCCGTCGAGCGAAAGTTCGCCCATGATGACGAACTGCTCCAAACGGTCAGTGTTCACTTGTTCCGAAGCCGCCATGATGCCGATGGCGATGGGCAGGTCATAGGCCGAGCCTTCCTTGCGGATGTCGGCGGGGGCCATATTGATGACGATTTTCTTGTGCGGGTAATAATAGCCGAGATTGGTGATGGCGGCCTCAATGCGTTGTTGGCTTTCTTTGACCGCATTGTCGGGCAAGCCGACCAAATAGAAATTGATGCCTCTGTCGATGTTCACCTCAATGGTAACTGTAATCGCGTCGATGCCGAAAAGGGCGCATCCGAATGTCTTTACTAACATGATTCTTAGTTTTTGAATGATGCTGCAAAAATGCAAAACCTGTCAAGAAAAAGCCGTTGATTAAACGTTTGTAGTCGACAGCAGTCGTTTGTTGTCGTTTGCTGTCGGATAGTTTGCTGATTTTCAATTGGAAATTATTTCACGCAGAATACGCTGAAATCGCAGGCCCTGCCAGACGCAAACTTATCATCGCTTCGCGCTTCACAAAGTTCTGCGGATTCTGCGTGTGAACAAGCCCTTACTTCTTAGGCTTATAACCCGAATCTTGGAAAATGTTCTGCAAATCCTTCCGATTCATCAGTTCAACCAAGTCATAGTCGTGGTTAGAAGCGTAGGCGCGAATGATGTTCAGGCCGAAAAACTCGCCCAAACGTGAGGGCGCGTCGTTGGTGTAGGCTTGCGTAAAAGGACCGTCGCCAAAATACATCATGTAGGCATCCAGACCAGCGTCATAAAGGCGGCGATTGCCAACAATGTCGGCCCAAACCTGACCTTCGTTTTCCACCGCCCATTGCCACTGCTGGGAGGAATAACCAAGCAAAACACTGTCGGCAATTGAGGGACACATGGCCTCGATGAAATAGTTCAAGCGACCGTAAAACACCATCTCACCAACAATCTGTCCCTGCTTGCGCCAATCGTATAAATAATACATATACAGGCGGTTGGCCACATCTTTCGCCAAAGTCGCCACGTTGGTGCGCGTCTGAATGTATTTCGGCATCCCGATTTGGTCATAAACCGCATCGCCATCAAGGTACCAGTCCAGGGAAATCACCAAATTGCCGTCAATGACCTGCACGGGCGGCTCGTCGTAATTGACACCCGTCACACAAGTAAAAACTTTCTTGGGAATCTCAATTTCAGGGTAATAATGGTGGAAATGCGCAAACACATCCTCCACCATCGGCTCCACTTGCTTCAGGTCGGGAAATGCGGCTTTCACCTTATTATATAGGCCAATGCTGTAAGGGTCGGTGGCGAAGTCTTTCAAATACTTCACCGCATTGAGGTTGTTGAGGTCGCCGCTGAGGAACACGCGGTAACGGTCTTGGATTTTCATCAGTTCAGCCTGAAAATCAGCCGTATCGAGATTGAAGAGCACGTCTTCGTAACGGTCGAATTCGAGGTCGTATGGCTCTGTTTTGATGTTGAGTTTGGCTTTGTAGGCCGGAGCCTTGTCTTGACATGACACGGCCAAAAAAGCAAAAGCAATGATGAATATTTTTTTCATGATACTGCGTTTTCTGTGTGAGCCAAAATTTCCTCGCGAAGCATCTCGAAGGCCATGATGGTCGCACGGTTGATGACATTTTCGCGTTCCTTGCCGAAATTGAAACGTTTGGAAACCACGCCTTTCGCCGAAGCCACGCCAATCCAAACCGTGCCGACGGGGTTTTCTTCCGTGCCGCCACTCGGTCCGGCAATGCCCGTGGTGGCCACGCCAAAGTCAGCCTCCATCAGATTGCAGACACCCGTAGCCATGCCTTCAACCACCTCTTGACTTACAACACCATGTTTCTCAATTGTTTCGGATGGTACGCCCAACACCTTGGTTTTCATAGGTGTAGCGTATGTAACCGCAGTACCTTTGAACACTTCCGAACTTCCCGGAATCAAAGTGATGGCATGGGCGATGTTGCCGCCCGTGCAACTCTCCGCCGAGGCGAAAGTCATACCTTTATTAATAAGGAGGTCGAAAACCGTGCGCTCGATGGGCTGGTCTTGCATGGCGAAAATGTACTCTGAAATCAAGGCCTTCAACTTCTCGACTTCGCTGTCCAAAGTTTTGCGAAGGAAATCGGCGTTTTCATGCTTTCCGCTCAGGCGCAGACGCACCATGCCGTATTGAGGCAAATAGGCCAACGAAAGGAAATCGGGCAAATGGTCTTCCCAACCCTTGATTTTGTCAGCTAAAAACGACTCGCCGATGCCCGTGGTCATAATGACGCGCTTCTCGTATGGCACCGCATGGAACCTTTCCTTGATACGCGGCAAGAGTTCATCGTTGAAAATGCCCTTCATTTCATAAGGCACGCCCGGCATGAAGGCAAACACGATCCCGTTTTTCTCCAACCACATGCAAGGTGCAGTGCCGTATGTGTTCGGGATGTATTGACATGATTTCGGCAACATGGCCTGGCCTCGATTGCGCTCGCTCATTTGGAAGCCTCGGCGGTTGAAAATGGACACGATGTTGTCGTAGGCCGCTTGGCAAAATTCCAGTTCAGTATCGAAAAACTTGCAGACCGTGGGTTTCGTGATGTCGTCGGCAGTGGGGCCGAGACCGCCCGTCACAAGCACCAAATCGGCATCCATGCAGGCGTTAAAAGCGTCAAGGATGGCTTTCTCGGAATCGCCGATAGTCAAGGCGGAATCCAATTGGAAACCCGCACCCGAAAGTTGCTCGCCGAGCCATGCCGCATTGGTGTTAATCACCTGACCAATAAGCAATTCATCTCCTATGGAGATATTTTTTATGATGATTTCGCTCATAGTTGAATCAATTTTCCGCAAAGATAGGTCATTTTTCGACCGTTTTGACAGAAAAAACGGCCATTGCAATTATTTTCGTATTTTTGCGCCTTCAAAATCAACAATTAAAATGAACCAACCCATTCCTGCATCACAATTGATCCTCAACAACGAGGGCGCAATATACCATTTGAACCTCCATCCCGACCAAATCGCCGACGACATCATTTTAGTAGGCGACCCCGGGCGCGTCGTTATGATTTCATCGTTCTTCGACAAAATCGAGTTGCAACGCCAGAACCGCGAACTTGTTTCCTGCACTGGCTATTTCAACGGCAAGCGCATCACCGTGCTCTCGACCGGCATGGGTACCGACAACTTAGACATCGTGATGAACGAACTTGATGCTTTGGCCAACATCGACCTGAAAACGAGGATGCCCAAAGAGGAACACCGCTCGCTGAACCTCGTCCGCATCGGCACTTGCGGTGCTTTGCAGCCCGACATTGAAGTGGGCGACAGTTATGTGGCCACCCGCTACGCCATCGGTTTGGACGGGCTACTTTACTTCTACGAAAAGCACAAAGAGGTGAACGAAACCGCCATGCGCGATGCTTTCATCGAACAGATGGACTACCCGAAAGACCTGCCTCTCCCCTACATCGTGGAAGGCTCGAAAACACTCTTCGACCGCTTGGCGGAAGGCTATTACCAAGGCGTAACCGCCACGGCACCGGGCTTTTACGGCCCGCAAGGGCGCACACTGAGGATGCACTTGACCTATCCCGAAAACAACCGCAAAATCGAGGCGTTCAACTATCAGGGCTGGCGCGTGTGCAACTTCGAGATGGAATCGTCTGCACTCTATGGCCTCGGCAAGATGATGGGCCACAATTGTCTGACCATTTGCGTGGTGATTGCCAACCGCGTGACCGAAAAATTCGCCATCGACTATCATCCATACATAAAAAAATTAGTTTTGAACACCTTGGAAAGATTGTCAAACTAACGGAAAAAATCGGACATGACCGAAAAAAACACCAATTTTCAACCAAAAATGCGCGGCGAATAGAAAAAATGTGTACTTTTGCCGCTTAGAATTTTTGACTCTTTCTGTAAAGACATAATAATCAATACAATGAAGAAACTTTTCCTCACATTCATCGCGTTTTTCGCAGTGTCTGTTTCAGTAATGGCCGATGGCCATGTCGACTCAGTCCGTTACCTGACCACAAGATGGCGCAGAAACTGGTTCGTTTCGGCGGATGCAACCATCAGTTGGTGGCAAGGAAGCCTGAGAGTGCCTGAAGCTTTCAGCAACAGTTTCACCAAAGTATATTGGAACGACCCCCATTTTGGTGTTCATGTCAATTTCGGAAAATGGATCAACCATAAAACTGCTTTGAGATTTTCGTACGACAATACTGTCATCAGCAGTTTCATTTATGGAAGACACCTCAGTTTGGAGCACATCCAATTCCTTTATGGCGACGATCCAGTAGTGGCAGAAGCGGTAAACGGCGCAGAAGTCTACAAGACCTCGATGCACTATCATAACCTCTCGGCGCAATACATGATTAGCCCGATTGACTTTTTCCAAGGTTATTATAACCCCAACAGGGTTTGGACACCTGTGTTTTACCTCAGCGCAGGTGCCGCGTTGACTTCCAATGAGTTGTTCCTTACAAAGAACCTCATCAATTTCGTCAACTACTCAAAGCCGAAAGACGTCACAAAGGTTGACGGCACCAATTTCGAGTTGTCATTGGGTGCCGGTTTGCTCAACAACTTCAGAATCAGCGAGCATTTCGACATCAATCTCGACATCAAATGGAACTTCCACAGATGGACTTTAGACTCTTGGGCACACGAATATCCCGATGGCGGTCCTGCATTCTTCGACAACAACGCCGAAAACATCAGGCCGAAAAGATTCGACAACATGTATTCCGCCGCTTTGGGCTTGACCTACTACTTCAGCAGAATTTACGATCTTCCTTCGTTTGACACTGCTATAGCAGATAAAGGACCTTGCGACACCATCGTGAAGATTGTCACCATCCAAACGGACGAAATGGTTTCCTACCCGTTCTCCATCTTCTTCCACCGCGATTCCTACGAATTGATGTCGGGCAGAGATTTGGTCAACTTGGCTGAAATCGCCAGAGTCGCCAAGGAATACAACTACAAGATTCGCTTGAGAGGCTCATGCGATAGTGCCACCGCAACGCCTTCCTACAACCAGACCCTTTCGGAGAACCGTTGCAGAAAGATCATGTCGGAATTGTTGAAGATGGACATCCCAGAAGACCAGATTATTCTCATGCCCATCGGAGGCATCAAGGAACTCAACCCGACGGAATATGACCGCCGCGTGGTGATCGAGTTGGTGAAGGATGTTGACTAAACCTTCCCACACCATCCTAAAAAAGCCTGACGAGCAAATCGCCAGGCTTTTTTCTTTGACAGCAGTTTGTTTACCAAACCTCTATCTCATCCACGAAAATCCAAGCAGGATGGCCGAAGCCGTCATGGTCTTCAGGCAAATCGTAGCCTGCAATCACGACCTCAACATAACGCGCCGCTACAGGCTTGAAATCCAATTCGTAAGTGAAAATACCATCCTTGTCGTGCCAAGTGGAAATCGGGATGTCCTTTTCAGCCACTTCGCGGAAGTTCTCACCATCATCTGAAACCAACACCTTGACTTGGCGCGGGTTGTAGATCCATGTGCCTTTGTCAACAAGCGCACGAAAGCGGACATGTTGCATCTTGGCAGGTTGCTCCAAATCGACGACGGCATCCAAAGTTTTGCCCCAAAAGCCCAACCAAAGCCCTGAGTTATAAACACCTCGTCCCAAATTGCCATCATTAAGCATAGGAGCGCCCTTGTAGGCATATTGCTCATTGGGCTGCTCGCGCAACACGATGGGTTTGCCAGTTACAAGATTCGGAGCCACTGTGTCTGTCCAAATCTGAGGCTCAAAAATGTGCTTGGCATAGCGATAATGATACAAGTCGTAAAGCTGCGCCATGTGTTTGCAACGCTCCACAAAAGCCTCATAATCACGCTCATCGGGATTGTTCCATTGCAGTTCGGCCAAGGCTGCCATACGAGGCAGAGCCATATACTGAACATGGCTGAACGAAGCGATGTATTCCGTCCAGATGTTGGCCTGCACACCGATGATGTGTTGTTGCTGCTCGGTGGTCAGTTCCTTCGGAAGTGGCTGATAGTCATACACATATTCTACTGGCAGATAGCCTCCGTTGCTCAAAGGCTCGTTGGCAATGTCATCGCTTTGGTAATAGTTGAAATACATATAGTTCTGCGGCGTCATAATCACATCGTGACCTTTTTGGGCCGCCTCGATGCCGCCTTCAGTGCCACGCCAACTCATAATAATCGTGTTTTGAGAAACATCGCCTTCCAAAATCTCGTCCCAACCAATCACGCGGCGACCACGGGCTTCCACCACCTTCGCCATGCGGTTCATCACATAGCTTTGAAGATAATCCTCGGCGGAAAACTTGTCGTCCGCTTTCAGTCCCAATTCCTTAATCTTGGCCTGACACTTCGGGCATTGCTCCCAACGCAACTTGGGACATTCATCACCACCAATGTGGATATAGGGTGAGGGAAACACATCCATCACTTCATTGAGCACGTTTTCAGCGAATTGCATGGCTTCCTCGTTGCCAGCACAAAGCACTTCAGCTGATACGCCCCAGCGTCGCCACACCTTGTATGGGCCACCCTTGCAGCCCAATTGGGGATAGCAAGCCAAGGCAGCCTGCATGTGTCCCGGCAGGTCGATTTCGGGGATGATGTTGATGTGGCGCTCGGCGGCATACTGGATGAGGTCACGAAGCTCTTCTTGGGTGTAGAAACCACCGTGGCGGATAGTGTCATAATCCCTGCTGTTTCGACCGAGGACGGTTCCGTCGCGATAGGCTCCGATCTCGGTCAGTTCGGGATATTGCTTGATTTCGATGCGCCAGCCTTGGTCTTCCGACAGGTGAATGTGGAACTGGTTCATGTTGTGCAAAGCCATCATGTCCAAATAAATCTTCACCGAATCCAAGTCCATATAGTGGCGGCACACATCGAGGAGCATACCACGATAGGCGAATTTCGGCCAATCGCGGATGGTGCCGCATGGGAAGGCCACCTTATCCGACTTTTCCCCTATTGGCAAGCTTTTACGCAAGGTTTGGATGCCATAGAACACACCTGCCGCATCAGAGCCTTTCACAGTGACTTGTTTCGGCGTAACATTGATTTCGTAAGCCTCAGACTGCTCGAAATCCTCTGGAACAACCTTCAGCACGATGCCATCAGTTTGGTCTTGATATACTTGTTGGTTCAAGGCATAGCCAATAATGTCGTTCACATATTCGCTGAGGAATTGCGCTTCGCGCTGGAGCCCATCCTGATAATAAACCGTAGTTTCCTCCTGCAATGTAAAACTTGATCCGACCTCATGAGGCTGCGGAATGATGTCGTAATGGGCTTCGGGGATTGGCTGTCGGCAGGCTGACAGCAAGATTGCCGCAAGGCATAAAAGAGATAGTTTTTTCATGATAAATAGTGTTTAATCGGGGCAAAGATAATCGTTTTTGCTCAATGCGCCCATTGATACATCAGAATTTCATGTTTTTGCGCCAAATCCATCCGTTATGAACATACTGTTGACCTAGTAACTGCTGCGGGAGGAATTAAGCATCGTTCTTTGACAAATGCAAAACAGCGCACCCGAAGTGTTCGGATGCGCTGTTTAACATTAACCTAAATTCATTATTCCTTGCGTTTCTTGCCAGCAAGATAAGCCGCCCCAAGACCTAATAGAACGGCAATGCCGCTGCCCAAGGGAGTGCTGGCTGGTTGGTTGGTATTCAGTTCGTGATATGGCATTATTGGCCTTTCATTAATGCGGGAGCCAAAATATTCCTCATCGGGAACCATTCCACGTTGGAACAATCCACCGCCATCGGGGGCGGCGAAGGCTGTAATACTCATTCCGAGAAGGATTGCGATTGTTATTGATAGTTTTTTCATATTTCCATTGATTTAAAATTCAAATATTTAAAGATTCAAAACGGTTTGTTTGGCCTTGTAGGGCTGTCACAATGTGACAGCCGCATCATATAACCGATCGGGTGCGGCTACCGTAATACGACAGCCCTACAAACACCATCGTTTATTCCACCACAATTTTCTGCGTCCTAACATCGTTGCCGTTGATAAGACGCAAAACGTACACACCCGCCGACATTCCGCTGGTAGAGACATTGCGTGCCGCGTCAGAACTAACGACCACACGACCCGTCACATCAACAATCTGCAACGTGGAATTAGTATCCGCTTCAGTGATGATAATATTCCCGTTGCTGATGAAAGCGAAGGTCTCTGAGCTTGTCGAAGAGCCGTCTTTCGGAATAAACCGCAACAAGAACCTCGAAGCATAATCGCTCGTTTTGGCATCAAAGGTATAGCTTGGTTCAGCCAGCAGGTCAACATCCGCACCCGTGAGGTTGTCGATGAGATGCAGATAGCTGAAATCCATGCCGTCAGCATTCACGGAGATGGTGTATTGGCCGTTCTTGGCGGCTTTGAAATTGACAGCCTGCTCATTGCCCTCGCAAGGCACGATGGCTAATTCCTGACGCTCACCTTGTGCGAAAAGTCTTGTCCTTCTCTCGTTGAGGGAGAATTTCTCCAAAGGCTGCCCCTCGGCGGTTTTCACAAGGAGACGGTCGATGAGTTTGTCATTCTCCACCAACTCCACACGGATGGTGCCGCTTTGTGTTGCCGTTGAGCCACGACCCGGGTTGAAAGTGATGGAAGCGCCAGCAGCCGTGGCTTTCACGAAGAAGCCCTCGGCGGGTTTCAGCGGATTCTCTTCTGAAATCTCACTCACGATGAGGTCGTCCTTTGCCTCGTTCATCACATAGCAGCCGTTGGCCACGTTCTCGGAAGCATACGAGGTGACATTGTGCGCAAACGGGTTGCCCACGAGGTTGAAGCCTTGCAAGGCGTGGCCTGTCGTATATGACAAAGGCACATTGACTGTGGCGGAGCCGTTTTGGAGATAACCAGAGAAACTTAAGGTGACATTTTGGTTGTTGCCATACAAATAGCCTTTCCCAACTTCCATCTCTTCATAATAGTTGTTACCATCTTCTTGATTAATCCAATAAACGGACGGCTCGTCATAATAATAAAGGTCATATTCGTTGCTCGTCAGGTTTTCAATGTCATAGATATATGCATTGTAGGACAATGGATTAGCAATCAAATGCCAGCCGTTCTTCGTGCCAGAAGTATAGGGCGTTATCGTTTTCTTAACCGTTGCAGTGACACCTTCGTTGGGATGATAGAGTTGTCCACCGTCTTCAATGATAACAGAAGGCTCCCAATCCGAAGAACTATTGAGTGACTCGGTTACGGTAAGCACACCTTCTGGCTGAATCGTCATCACTATTCCATACGATAGGTTGACATTCGCAACTGTCGCTTCTCCATTCACGTATACATTGGCGAGAATTTCCACTGTTGAAAACTCATCAGGCAGTTCCTGCTGCAGCCAGTTCTCTGCATTGCTCCAAAGGCTTGAGTTTCCACCCACAAAGACATAACTGTAGCTAGACCCGAAGTTGGCCACCAAAGTGATGTCTTCGGTAAGTTCGAAAGAATAATAAGGATTGGTGGAAACCACTTCGCCGTCTACCGTCCAATTGATGAACTCATAGGATTGGTCTGTAAACTCTGAATAATATGGATAAGCCTCCACTATGCTTTCGGGATTTTCGCAGGTGCCATATTGGATAATCTCGGCATAGCCAAGGTTCTCCGAGTTGGACTTTACGACAATCGATGCTGGTATCTCCTGATAGTTTGTGAACTCTGACCAAACATCGGCATTGCTATAAGCTTCCGTTGCTCCGCAAGGCACATATACGGGAACGGAGCGACTCACGCCGTTTAGCACCTCGTATTCTGAGTTTTCAGGTTTTCCATAATATGGGTATTCTGTGTTAAAAACAGGTGGGGTGGCATTCTTTGAATGGATTTCTGTGAAGCCCCAGTTTTGACGTGACTGTTTATACTCCCATCCATAATTAATGTCGTAAATTGTTGTCACAGAACTGCCGATGGTCAATCTTCCCGTAAAATTGCAATTTTCAAAACATGTAAGATCAAGCGTCTCCATTGAATTGCCGATAGTCAGGCTGCCCGTCAGGCCGCTGCAACCTGAAAAAGCACCAGCACCTATTTCGGTCACGGAATTGGGGATGACCAAATCGCCCATCAAGCCGCTGCAACCATAAAAAGCATCATAGCCTATCGTGGTCAAGGAATTTGGGAGAGTCAAGGAAGTAAGACATGTAGCTCCGTAAAACGCATAACTCTTAATCTCGGTTACACCTTCGGGAATCACCAAATCGGTTACCAAGACATTGTCAACGTATAAGTTATGGGCATAATTAAGTGGATTAGACTGAGAACTAAACGAAATGGTGCACCATTGCCCAATGCTGCCTGTATAAGATACGCCCACCAAGCCGCTGCAATCGCCGAAAGCATCACTCTCAATCGATGTCACGGAATTGGGGAGAGTCAAGGAAGTAAGACTTGTAGCTCCGTAAAATGCATAATAGCCTATCGTGGTCACGGAATTGCCGATGGTTAGGTTGCCCGTCAAGCCGCTGCAACCATAGAAAGCCAATCCTCCTATCGAAGTCACGGAATTGGGGAGAGTCAAGGAAGTAAGACATGTAGCTCCGTAAAACGCATAACTCTTAATCTCGGTTACACCTTCGGGAATCACCAAATCGGTTACCAAGACATTGTCAACGTATAAGTTATGGGCATAATTAAGTGGATTAGACTGAGAACTAAACGAAATGGTGCACCATTGCCCAATGCTGCCTTCGTAATATACACCCGTCAAGCCGCTGCAACCAGAGAAAGCATCTTGGCCTATCGTGGTCAAGGAATTTGGGAGAGTCAAGGAAGTAAGACATGTAGCTCCGTAAAACGCATAACTCTTAATCTCGGTTACACCTTCGGGAATCACCAAATCGGTTACCAAGACATTGTCAACGTATAAGTTATGGGCATAATTAAGTGGATTAGACTGAGAACTAAACGAAATGGTGCACCATTGCCCAATGCTGCCTGTATAAGATACGCCCACCAAGCCGCTGCAACCATAGAAAGCCATTCCTCCTATCGAAGTCACGGAATTGGGGATGGTCAGGCTGCCCAAATTAGAGCAGCCATAGAATTCGTAACTGCCGATGGAAGACAATCCGACAAAGTATTGCAATTCTTCAAATGAAGTGATTTGCTTATTGTTTCGGAAATAATTGCCCAAACTTGTCACCGAAGCCGCTTCTTCGTAACCCAATTCGCCATCGCCATTGGTGTCCCAATGGGCAATGCAAATGCTTTTCACATTGGCATCGGCAAAGACAATGTTGTCGTCCGACACGAAATGGGCAGTCAAAACCATATCACCACCCACAATGAAAGCGTATTCAACATCGGAGGAAACCCATACACCGTCTAATTCCCAATGCTCAAATGTATAGCCATCGTTGGCTGTGGCCGTCACGGTGCATTGCTCCCCACCTTCGAAAGTGCCGCCGCCGCTCACCGTGCCTCCATTTTCCGGATCAGCGACCACGGTGACCGAACCTTGACACAATCCATAGAAGTTGTTGAAACCTCCCCAAGAAATGGATGAATAAGCTTCACTAAAGCCGCATGGGACGTACACTATAGGCGATGCAATCCAAGAGCCGAAAGCATCATTGCCGCATGAAGGAGGCGTTTCTGCAAAACTAATAATAACAGAAATATGGTTGCAACCTGAAAAAGCAGAATTGCCTATCGTGGTCACGGAATTTGGGATGGTCAAACTGCCCGTGAAACCGCTGCAACCTGAAAAAGCAGAATTGCCTATCGTGGTCACGGAATTTGGGATGGTCAAACTGCCCGTGAAGCCACTGCAACCTGAAAAAGCAGAATTGCCTATCGTGGTTACGGAATTGCCAATAGTCAATGAGCCTGAATAAGTCCCCCCTTTGCCTCTAAAATTATCAGGAATATTTATCATATCAATATCCAACCCAATAAAACTGCAACCAGAGAAAGCATCGCTGCCTATCGAAGTCACGGAATTGGGGATGGTTAGGCTGCCTGTGAAACCGCTGCAACCATAGAAAGCCATTCCTCCTATCGAAGTCACGGAATTGGGGATGGTCAGGCTGCCCGTCAAGCCGCTGCAAAGTTGGAAAACACTACCATTTATCGTGGTCACGGAATTGGGAATAATTAGGTTGCCAGTGAAGCCGCTACAACCACAAAAAGCAGTATAGCCTATCGAGGTCACGGAATTGGGGATGGTCAGGCTGCCCGTCAAGCCGCTGCAATAATAGAAAGCACCATTGCCTATCGAAGTCACGGAATTGGGGATGGTCAAGCTGCCAGTGAAGCCGCCTCTTGAGAACATATTAGAAGGAATTCTTTCCACATTGTTGCCAATGACAAGTGTACCACTACAACCCTTGAACGGTGAACTATAACTATCTGCATCCGCGCAATTTGTAGCGTTGTAAAACACTTCCGTATAGCCGCTGCAATTAGAGAAAGCAGAATTGCCTATAGATGTCACGGAACTGGGGATGGTTAGGCTGCCAGTGAAACCGCTACAACCAGAAAAAGCAGAATTGCCTATAGATGTCACGGAACTGGGGATGGTTAGGCTGCCAGTGAAACCGCTACAACCAGAAAAAGCAGAGTTGCCTATTGTGGTCACGGAATTGCCGATGGTTAGGCTGCCCGTGAAACCGCTGCAACCAAAGAAAGCACCATTGCCTATCGAAGTCACGGAATTGGGAATGGTCAGGCTGCCAGTGAAACCGCTACAACCAGAAAAAGCAGAGTTGCCTATTGTGGTCACGGAATTGCCGATGGTTAGGCTGCCAGTGAAACCGCTACAACCAGAAAAACCAGAAAAAGCAGAGTTGCCTATTGTGGTCACGGAATTGGGGATGGTCAGGCTACCCGTGAAACCGCTGCAATTGTAGAAAGCATAATTGCCTATTGTAGTCACAGAATTGCCAATGGTCAGGCTGCCCGTCAAGCCACTGCAACCATAGAAAGCATAATTGCCTATCGAAGTCACGGAATTGGGGATAGTCAGGCTGCCCGTCAAACCGCTGCAATAATAAAAAGCATAATCATCTATCGTGGTCACCGTATAAGTGACTCCACTGTTTTGGACACTTTCTGGCAATACAATATCACCAGTAGGTCTAGTGAATCCAGAATAACTGGTTCCACCAGGAGCAACCAATCCCACATAGTGGTTAGTGGCATCGGTAATGTCGTAGTACAAGGTCTGTCCTGTCGGACAAACCGCCGAGAAGTCGTAGGCATAGCCTTTTGTCATTCCCGCCGCCCCCAGCAGCAGGGCAAGCAGGGCAGTACGAACCGCCCTTTTCAAAGGTAAAGATTTAATACTCATAACATTAGAATTTAGAATTTAACTTAAATAATCAAAACACAAAGTAAAATCCTTTTTCTTTGGAAACCAATGTTTTATACCATCCATAAAAGATAGAAAAACCTATCTGTTTTCATTTGAAAAACCTATCCATTTTGGATAAACTCTCCAAAAAAGTTGTAATCCAAAATCTCGGAAATGCGCTTCAGCAGGTCAGTATTAATTGAGGCATTGGCATACACCTTATACAAATGGTTGGGCGTGCAAGGAATCTGTTTGGCGAGCCAAACCGTGGTTCTGCCCTGCTGCTTCAGCACGGCCTTAATCCTGTTCCCGATATGTACCTCCTTGACCTTCGACATAATAAAAGCGTGGAATTTGTTTCTTGCTTGGGTTCAAGGGATTCCACGCCCTACCTATCTAACAAGTCATTCCACGCCGTACCAAGTACGGCATTTCATAACTAACCTTGATAGGGTTGTCCTCCCAAAAAGGAGGACGGGTGGAATTTTAGAACCCAAGGACAGCTATAAACGCTATCTATCAATATGTTTGGTTATGTTGTTTTTGCTTTTCTACATGTATGCAATAATTTGTTGTTGTATTCGGGTGCAAAAATATGAAATTATCTTTCTTATACATTGGGTGACATCTTCATAAGCTGAATCGTGCGATTTCTTCATCGGTAAGTTGTCCGCTTTCCACAATGCTTTGTCTTACAAGGACAAGGTCGGTTTCATTGAGCAATCCACAATACTTGTATTCATCGCCTACAAAATGTTCCGTGTTGCCAACCATAGGTTGGGCACAGTTCACAAAAGAATCATGGGACAGGAAGGCATAATTTTCCGATTTTACATACACTTGGCAATCCAGCATTTTTTGTCTTCGCATGAGATATGGATTGATTCGCGAATTAATCAAAACCGAACATGCCAGCACCTTGTCTTGGGTAACTCCTGCGATGACAATGAACTTGTCATGGTCAATCTCCTTCCACGGACCAATGAATACAGCACCTGGCATAATGGAAACTTGCTTCAAACCAGCTATGGTGCCCATGAGATTCTTATCAGCCATCTGAATTTAGCTTAATGAGGTCTGTAATTGATTGCACTCGCGAAGATATTCTATCTCATCGGCATCAAGGCCAGCTTCACGGGCAATGTCTTCCCATTTTATGGCAAAATCGCGTGCCGTGGACTGCCAAGCTACATCGTGGGAGATTTCCTTGATTTCATCGTATGGCATCTGTCCATAGCGACGGATAGCATCGTCAAGTTCGTCGCGCTCGGTTTTGGAGAGCTTTGACAAATTGGCATCCTGCAGTGGGTTTACATACATCCATTGCTCCACCTTGAAATACTCGCCAAGACCTTCCGTGTCATTCATATAGGAATCACCTCTGACAATTTTCAACATATCATAGATGCGCGACGGAACAGGCCCCGCATCCATGGCTATGTAAGTGTCGCCAGTAATGGGTCTGCCCCAATTGGCAAGATGCTGCCTGTCGGCAAAATACAGGATCTTGAAAACCTTATGGAAGTCCTTGCGGCCTATACGATTAGCCACATAGAGCATCGCATTCAATGCTTTGGTCTTGTCAAACTCTTGTTTCATCGACTTTTATGAAATTTATGGCAAAAATAAGGATTATTCCACAATCCGCAATGGTATTTCCGAAAAAAAACTTCTGAAGTCGAACTCTATCCATTTTGGATAAACTCTCCAAAAAAGTTGTAATCCAAAATCTCGGAAATGCGCTTCAGCAGGTCAGTATTAATTGAGGCATTGGCATACACCTTATACAAATGGTTGGGCGTGCAAGGAATCTGTTTGGCGAGCCAAACCGTGGTTCTGCCCTGCTGCTTCAGCACGGCCTTAATCCTGTTCCCGATATGTACCTCCTTGACCTTCGACATAATAAAAGCGTGGAATTTGTTTCTTGCTTGAAGTCCAGGGTTTCCACGCCCCATCTGTCTAACAAGTCATTCCACGCCGTAGCAAATACGGCATTTAATAACTCATCCTTGACAGATTGTCCTCATAAAGAGGACAGGTGGAAATTTGGACTTCAAGGACAGCTAAAAACGCTATCTGATTAATATGTTATGGTTGACTCTAACTTACCTTTCTTTTGTTATAATTGAAGATTTAATTAAAACTTGATTCTATCGTCATCGCCTCAACTATGAAACAATCACTTCTTTTGTATGATGCGACTTATTGGATTTACGATTTATCTTTTGAATATCTACAAGGTATGGACTATCAACAGCTTCAAATTCACCATAATAAATCTCATACGGGTCAAGATCACATTCATTGTCACCCCATCGCACCGCCCACGATTCAACACGAAATTGCTTAAACAGTTCAATATTAAGGAACTTGTTGATTAAAGGGTGGTTGCTACCCGACAAAAAAGGATAAAAATCGGCAAGCCGATGCTGACCGTCGGCGAAAGTGAACAGGATTTTGTATCCACCCACATATTCTGCTTTCACTATATTATACTTTGTCATCGTCAAATCTTTTTCGTTATTTTTATCGGCTTGTTACTTTGACGACATTCCCATTATACACGGCATGAATATGAATAGGCTCGTGTTCGCGAGAATAGAATTGGATGATAATCCCCAAATATTCATATATCGTTGGCATGACAAATTGTTTTAGACATGCAAAACTACACATTTTTCCGAAAACAAACAAAAAAACGCACTCCAAAATATTGGAATGCGTTTTTATTTGGTTTGGTACAGACGTTGCGCGCAACGTCTCTACAAATGATGGCTGATTTACTCGCCCAACTTGATACGCACGAAGTTCACCACAGTGGCTTCCTTGTCGGCGGCCTGGATATATTCGGCGACGGTCTTCGGGTCGGCGACCAGAGAGACCTGATTGAGCAGGCAGCTCTCCTTGAAGAACTTGTTTAGACGACCCTTGGCGATGTTTTGGATCATGCCTTCGTTGAGTTGCACCGTGCCGGGCACCGTGGCCTTGATTTCGCGGGCCTGTGCGCCTTGTTCCTCGGTGATGTAACCCTTGGTGATGTTCGAGTTGATGTGGTCGTCGCTGTCCACATGGTTGGGGTTGATGCCAGCCTTGCGGAGGGCTTTCTCCACTTCCTTCTGAATCTGTTCTTCCTTGGTCTTGTCGACAGCAACGGCAAACTCGCGGTCCTTCACCTCTTGCGGGATGGAGGCTTCGCTCACCGATAGCGGGTTCATGGCGGCGACGTGCATGCACACCTCGTGGCTCACTTCCTCAACACCAGCGAAATTCTTGTTCATTTCGACGATGGTGGCAAGGCGATTGCCGGGGTGGTTGTAGTTGGCCACGTATGCACCTTCGAGCACCTTGAAAGCACCTAATTCGGTCTTCTCACCGGTGACGGCGCTCTGGTTGGCGACCAACGCCTCAACGGTCTGACCGTTGATTTCCATAGCCTTAAGAGTTTCGATGTCCTTCACGCGGTTGGCGACGGCCATGTCGAGCACATCCTTCGTGAACTTCACGAAGTCGGCGTTGTTGGCCACGAAGTCGGTCTCGCAGTTCACCATGATGATGGCGGCGTACTTGTGATCTTCAGTGGCTTTCGACAGCACGCAGCCTTCAGAAGCGGTGCGGTCGGCACGCTTGGCGGCCTTGGCCATACCCTTCTTGCGGAGGATGTCGATGGCGGCCTGGATGTCGCCGTCGGTCTCGACGAGGGCCTTCTTGCAGTCCATCATGCCGGCACCCGTCATTTGTCTCAGTTCATTGACTTGAGAAGCGGTAATATTCATTTTGTTTCTTGTTTTAAAGGTTATTATTAAATATGGCCGATGGCTAATGGCCCTTTGACAAGCTCAGGCACCTTAGCCATAGGCCATAAGCCATAGGCTATAGTTTAGTTCTTGCCAACGGGACGGCGAGGACGACGGTTGCCACGCTGACGGCGGTCGTCCTTGTTTTCCTCTTCCTCGTTGTTTTCCTTCATCTCTTCAACTTCTTCCTCTTCCTCTTCTTGGACGAGGTCCTTGTTGTTCTTACGCTCGGTGATGCCTTCCTCAATGGCGTCGACCATCTTGCCGACGATGAGGGCGATGCTCTTCGAAGCGTCGTCGTTGGCAGGGATGGGGAAGTCGATGAGGTTGGGGTTGGTGTTGGTGTCGACGATGGCGAAGGTCGGGATGTTGAGCTTGCGGGCTTCAGCAACGGCGATGTGTTCCTTCATGATGTCAACCACGAACAAGGCCGAAGGCAGACGGCTGAGGTCGGCGATGGAGCCGAGGTTCTTCTCGAGCTTTTCACGCTCACGCTCGATTTGCAGTTTTTCGCGCTTCGAAAGGCTCTTGTAGGCGTCGCTGCTCATCATCTTGTCGATGTTCGTCATTTTCTTGACGGCCTTGCGGATGGTGGCGAAGTTGGTCAGCATACCGCCGGGCCAACGCTCGGTCACGTAAGGCATGTTGACTTTCTGGGCGAGTTCGGCGACCACGTCCTTGGCCTGCTTCTTGGTGGCCACGAAAAGGACGCGCTTGCCCGATTTTGCCAATTGGCAGAGGGCGTTGGCGGCCTCGTCCATCTTGGCTTGTGTCTTATAAAGGTCTATGATGTGAATGCCATTGCGCTCCATGAAAATATAGGGAGCCATGTTCGGATTCCATTTTCTTCTGAGGTGACCGAAATGACAACCGGCATCCAATAATTCTTCAAATGTTACTTGTGTCATGAGTTTTCTTTTTAATGTTTACATTCGCTAAATACAATCGCCGAGTAGTCTTGACATGAAGAATCTCAGCAATTTGGATACTAAACAAAATCGCTCGGCTTCTGAGGGCTTAACGTTTGCTGAATTGGAACTTCTTACGGGCACCGGGCTGACCGGGTTTCTTACGCTCGACCATACGCGGGTCGCGGCGCATCAAACCTTTGGCCTTCAGGGTGGGACGATACTCGGGGTTGATTTCGCACAGGGCGCGGCTGATGGCGAGGCGAAGGGCCTCGGCCTGGCCGTTGATGCCGCCACCGTCGAGGTTGACCTTGATGTCGTATTGGCCGAGGGTTTCGGTCAGCATCATAGGCTGTTCAACCACATAGTGGAGGATGCTCGTCGGGAAGTACTCCTTGTAGTCGCGCTTGTTCACCGTAATGTTGCCACTGCCGGCCTTCATATAGATACGGGCCACGGCGGTCTTTCTTCTACCTAAAGCGTTGATAACTTCCATGATTAATTCTTGTATTGCTTATGAGTGTTGATTTTGAGTTCGATGGGCTGTTGCGCCTCATGGTTGTGGTTGGGACCTTCGTAGACGTAGAGGTTCCTGTAGATGGCATCGCCGAGTCTGTTCTTCGGGAGCATGCCGCGCACGGCGTGTTCGAGAACGAAGGTAGGCTTGCGCTTGAGGTACTCAGCAACGGTTCTTGTACGTTGGCCACCCGGATAGCCGGTGTAGCGCATGTAGTACTTCTGTGTCATTTTGTTTCCAGTCAGGACCACTTTCTCTGCATTGATGATGATGACATTATCACCACAATCGCTGTGGGGAGTAAAGCATGCCTTCCTTTTGCCACGCAGAATCATGGCAACCTGGGAAGCCAAACGTCCCAGGATTTGTCCTTCAGCGTCGACGACATACCACTTCTTGTTGGCATTTTCCTTGTTGACGCTTACTGTCTTGTAACTTAAGTAGTTCATTTTGTGTTTAATAATGTTTATCCAATTCTATAAGACACTACCCTCTTTTGGGCGTGCAAAAATACATCTTTCTCCAATTCGTTCCAACTTTTTTGTGCATTAATTCACTTTCGCCCGAAAATCAATGCGTTAGAACCAACCAGAAACAGTTTTGGATGATTGAACGAGGCCGCAAAAGTACAGATTTTTTGCTTACTGACAATAGATTAGTTGATTTTTTATCTTATGAACGACAAAAAAGTGGAAAAACGAGCCTGCTTCAGAAAAAAAAACCAATCATTTGGTTTATAAAGAATAATCTATTATATTTGCACGGTTAATTTAGCCGTAAAACACAACGGCGACCTATCTCCCTTTGGTCGGAACAAGGGACTAAATCCGTGGAGAACCTGCCACGATCTTTGATTCGATATGAGAAGAACAATATTATTGTTGGCAGTACTTGCTAGCTCCCTCTTTCTTAACGCCCAGTTTGTCATCGACTGGCAACAGTGCTACGGAGGAGAAAACAACGATGAGGCCTATGGTATTATTGAAATGGATGACGGCTTCTTAGTTTCAGGAATAAGCAGATCCCCGAACAGTGGAATGGTGGAGTGCGACTTCGGCAATTACGTAGGGGGAGGCTGGTTAATTAAAATCAACCAAAACCATGATTTGGAATGGGGCAGGTGCTATACAACAAGTTCAAGTCAAATTTATAGGTATGCAAGCGATAGCCCCATCTATTCAGTTGGCGGAGGACTCTTTCCCGAAACGGGGAAAACAGGTCTTGGCATTCGTCGAATTGACGAGAATGGAAACACCTTTTGGGAACGGGTGGTCGGTGATCCGAACTATGATTTCACTTATGGTGTAGGAGCAATAGCTACGTCTGACGGAGGTGTTTTAGGGTATGCAAAACCATGTCATTCTGGCGGTGACATTTCGCATTGGTATGGCGGTTATGACGGATGGCTCATCAAGTTGGACAGTCTTGGCAACACGGAATGGGAGGTCACGCTTGGAACAGATTGGACGGATATGGTGTATGGATTGTGTGAGACCAGCGATGGTGGTTTCCTCGCATTTATGGCATCTATAGCTAGTGCCATGCCTGGATCCATCGAGCCTTGTAAACCTGCATCAAATTGGGCAGATGGTATGTTTGTTAAAATCAGTAAATATGGTGAAATAGAATGGAATAGGTGCTATGGAGGATCCGAGGCAGATAATTTCTGTGCTGGTATTGAGACAAATGATGGCTATTTATTAATTGGACATACGGAATCAGATGACGGAGACCTCGAAAATGCTGGATACCATTTGGGATACAATCATACAAACAGAAAAACATGCGACATTTGGCTACTGCGTTTGGACCGAGCCGGCAACATCATTTGGAGCCGTTGTTATGGAGGCTATGCAAACGATGGCCCTGTATGTGTTTTTCAAAACGAAGATGGTGGCTTCACTGTGTTTGCCAATTCGATATCACTTAATGGCGATGTCCAAAGTGCTTCGCACTGGTATTTTCCTTCAGTTGTGCATGAGAAGAATAACTGGTGGATTTTCCGAACCGACAGCGAGGGCAACCTGCTGTGGGAGCGTGCTCTTGGGTCGAGGGGCGGCTCACGAGATGTGTTACACGCTGTTGTCAAGCACAATGACAAGGAATACACGGTGGCGGGTTATGCGCCAAACTGGGATGAGTTCGATTATATCTACCATGGAGATTTCGAATGCACCAACAATTTCCTTTGTGGTACACCAGGCAATGCCGTTTACTGGATCGTACACATCAGGGATGTCTTCGACTATGACGCAGTGGAGGAAAATATGGCAGAAGACTTGGAATGGTTCGAGGTGTTTCCGATACCAGCCAAAGACTTGTTCACCATCAGGGGTGGTGAAGACGCTTTTCATTACAGCATGATTAATGCCATTGGTCAAGAAGTCATTCGTGGTGTTGCCCATAACGAGCAGCAAATCAATGTCAGCGGAATGAACAAGGGCGTATATTTCATCCGCCTGACCGACGGCATACATACTTGCGTAAAAAAGGTTGTGTTGGAATAAATTTCCTATCTTTGCAGCCCAAACAGAAAAACAATGTCCATACAAATCAACCATATCACCAAGCGTTACGGCGAACAACTCGCCCTCAACGACGTTTCGCTCACTATTAATAAAGGTATCGTCGGACTGCTCGGCCCCAACGGCGCGGGCAAGTCGACACTGATGAAAATCATCACCTGCTTCATCCCGCCCACTTCGGGCACCGTGAGCGTCAACGGCCACGACGTCATGGACGACCCAATGGCCGTCAAGCGAATCGTGGGCTACCTACCAGAACACAACCCACTCTATCTCGATATGTACGTCCGCGAATACCTTGAGTTTGTGGCGGGTGTCCACCAACTAAAAGGTGAAGCTGCACACAAGCGCATTAATGAAATGATTGATGAGACTGGCCTCGGCGTAGAAGCTCACAAGAAAATCGGGGCCTTGTCGAAAGGCTACCGCCAGCGTGTGGGCCTCGCCCAAGCCATGATGCACGACCCGCAGGTGCTCATCTTGGACGAACCCACCTCCGGCCTCGACCCCAACCAACTCATCGACATCCGCAACCTCATCAGCAACCTCGGCAAGGAGAAGACCGTGCTTCTCTCCACCCACATCATGCAGGAGGTGGAGGCCATCTGCGAAAGAGCCATCATTATTAATAAAGGTGTGGTGGTGGCCGACGACAAAATCGAGAACCTGAAGCAGGAAAACTCGGCGAGCAACGTCATTATCGTGGAGTTTGAGACCGAAGTCGATGAAGTGCTGCTCCACGGCATCCCGCAAGTGGGTCGCGTGCAGCGCGTGAAAGGCAACCACTGGATTCTCGAGCCACAAAACGACACCGACATCCGCGCCAACCTGATGAAGTGGTCGGTGGAGAAAGGCCTCATCATCAAGACTTTGCAGAAGGAGGACTTGAGCATTGAGGAAGCGTTCCAGAAGCTGACGAAATAATTTTTTGACGCGGCATGCCGCGTCAAAAAATTATTCGTACCTTTGCAGCCTCAATCGTGGAAAGATTTGATTTGATTGCAACCACAAGAAAAAATGCTAAAACAATGCTTTTTCCTTGGGTTCCTGAGCCTGTCGAAGGACCCTTTCAACTTCAGACTTCCCACACAAATTTATTATTAACTAACTAATAAACAATTTGTTATGGGTTATTATTTCACTTCAGAATCCGTTTCCGAGGGTCATCCCGACAAGGTATGCGACCAGATTTCGGATGCCGTCTTGGACGAGATTCTTCGTTACGACCCCACCTCGAAGGTGGCGTGTGAAACCTTAGTCACCACTGGCCTCGTCGTCGTTGCAGGCGAAATCCGCACCAACGCATACGTTGAGATTCAGGACATTGCGCGGCGCGTCATCGATCGCATCGGCTACAATAAGTCGGAGTACCAGTTTGATGCGCAGTCGTGTGGCGTTTTGTCGGCTCTTCATGGTCAATCTAACGACATTTTCCAAGGCGTAGGTCGCGAAAACCCTGAAAACCAAGGTGCTGGCGACCAAGGCATGATGTTCGGCTTCGCCTGCAAAGAAACCGAGAACTACATGCCTTTGACCATCGACCTCTCGCATCTGCTGCTGAAAGAATTGGCCGCCATCCGCCGCCAAGGTCGGCAGATGAGATACCTCCGACCTGATGCCAAGTCGCAGGTGACGGTGGAATACGGCGAAGGCTGGAAACCGCTTCGCGTCGACACCATCGTCATCAGCACACAGCACGATGAGTTTGCCGACGATGAAACCATGCAGAAGAAAATCGAAGACGATGTGCGCAACATCCTCATTCCTCGCGTGAAGAAGCAACTTCCCGCCCATCTGAGGAAACTTTTCGGCGACGACATGAAACTCTACGTGAACCCGACGGGCAAGTTTGTCATCGGCGGTCCTCACGGCGACACGGGCTTAACGGGCCGTAAAATCATCGTCGACACCTACGGCGGTCGCGGTGCCCACGGCGGCGGTGCCTTCTCGGGCAAGGACAGCTCGAAGGTGGACCGCTCGGCGGCTTACGCCGCGCGCCACATCGCCAAGAACCTTGTGGCAGCTGGCATTTGCGACCAAGCCTTGGTGCAAATTGCCTACGCCATCGGCAAGGCAGAGCCTGTGGGCTTCTATGTGAACACTGACGGCACTTCGCATGTCAAGATGAGCGACACCGAAATCGCCATGAAAGTCAAGGAATTAGTCGATTTACGACCCTACTTTATCGTGAAGCGTTTCGGCCTCACCAACCCAATTTTCGAGGAAACCGCCTCTTACGGGCATTTCGGTCGCAAGGCCGAAACCCGCAAGGTGGAGGTCTATTACGAAGACGGCGACACCTTCCGCGAAGGCGAACACATCTTCAAGAATGTGGAGTTCTTTGCTTGGGAAAAACTTGATTTGGTTGACGAACTGAAAGCGGCTTTTCGCGTTTAAGGTTCCGGGCAAAAAAAGAAGCCTGCGGGAAACAACTCGCAGGCTTCTTGCTTTCATAGAGGCAGATTACAATTCGACCTCCTCCTCTTCCATTTGCGACATCACAATCAAGGTCATGATTTCCTCTGGCGTCAAGCCCAAATATTCAATGGATTTCTTGGCATCATCAGCCAATTCACTTTCAGGATAATTGTCGATGACCTTTTGGAAAGTCTCGTGTGCGCGAGCCGTGTCATTGAGTTGATCGTTATACACGTATGAACCCAACAGGAACAATCCCGTCGGTGCCCATTTCGATTGGGGATATTGGCGCACCAACTGGTCGCAAAGTGCAATGCTCTTGTCGGAATCCTTCAGCAAAATGTTGATTTCCAATGCATGATAGAGCCATTTGTCGGCAGTGGCATCGTCAGGGTTTTGCTCCACAAACTTGCAGTATTTCTCCGCCACTTTGGGAGCCTCGGCCTCATTTATCGATTGGTCTTGGTTGAACAAAGTAGCTTCAGCTTTTTTCAGGTCTTCTTGGGTCAGTTTCTTCTCGCCGCAGGCCATCATGCCGAAAGCCAACAGGGCGAACATCATCATTTTCAGTGTGTTTTTCATAATTTCAAAATTTATCTGTGTTTCTTCTTGTGCGGGAAAATCATACGGTAATCCACGTCACAGCGACCGTCCATGATGGCCTTCAACTTGCCTTGCAACAGGGTTTTGCGCAGCGGCGCGATGCGATCCACATAGACATGGCCCTGCAAATGCTCATACTCGTGCTGGATGATGCGGGCGCGTATGCCTTCAAAGACTTCCTCGTGCTCTTGGAAGTTCTCGTCGAGGTATTTGATGCGGATTTTGTCGGGACGCATCACCTCTTCATAAATGTTCGGCAGGCTGAGGCAGCCTTCCCTGAAAGGCACCTCGTCGCCGAAAGTCTCAAGGAGTTCGGCGTTGATGAAAGCCTGTTTGAAGTCTTTGGCGGCTGGATAATCGGGATAGAACGGGTTGCCGTCGACGATGAACAGTCGGATTGACTTGTTGACTTGTGGCGCGGCAAGGCCGACGCCTTCGGAATGGGCCAAGGTCTCCCACATGTCGGCCAGCAGTTTGTCCAACTCGGGATAATCGGGAGTGATGGGCTGGGCGATGGCTTTCAGCGTGGGGTGGCCGTATGCTACTATTGGTAATATCATAGTTTAGGGTTTAAAGTTGAGAGTTTAGAGTTGAGGGACTCCATATACGATTGCAGGATGATGGTGGCGGCGATGGTGTCGACGAGTTCCTTGTCTTGGCGGCGCGACTTGCTCAGACCTGCGTCAATCATGGTTTGGTGTGCCATCACGGAGGTGAAACGCTCGTCGTAGCGCACGATTTTCATGTCGGGCAGCAGTTTTTTCAGCCGGTTGACGATAGGCTCGATGTATTTCGAGCAGTCGGAAGGGTTGTTTTTCATGTCCTTCGGCTCGCCGACGACAATTCGCTCAACCTCTTCTTTCTTCACATAATCCATCACGAAATCGACGAGTTTGTGCGATTCCACCGTGGTCAGCCCATTCGCAATAATCTGCAACGGGTCTGTAACGGCGATGCCGCTGCGTTTTCTGCCCAAGTCGATAGCCATTATCCTTGCCATTATCCTTTAGAATTGAGCCGCAAAAGTACACAATTTTTAGGCATCGGCAGCATGTGAAAAACAAAAAACTCTTGCTTTGAATCAAAAGTCACACATATTCCAATCAGGTGAAACAGGTCTTTCTAAAGACGGCTTATTTCTTCCTTCGTCAGCCCAGTAGTGGCAACAATGACGGCTTCATCCACACCAGCAGCCTTCAACTTGAGGGCAATCTCCAAAGATTTCTTCCTTTCTCCTTCCTTCAATCCTTCTCGCAAGCCTTCTTCTTTGCCCTCACGGAAATGCTTCACATTACTATTATTAATGTCGTTGTAATCGAACAAGGATTTTTCGTATTGCCTCCGCTCGTTGGGTTGCATCTTGTCTATCTCTGCATGGCGGAAGAGTGAAGCAAAAACTCGTTCCTGCAAGGCAGCTGGGCGTTCCATCAACCGTGAAAGGTTGCGCAACACAAACAACCACTTGTCGTAAAGCGTCACCAACTCGTCTTCTTTCTTGTTGAACTTAGGCAACTCAATCGTGATGAAAGACAACTTGTCGTAAAACACTTCCTTGGTCGCCACGTTCATCAGTTTGGCCTCATGATGGACATCCTCGCTGCTCTTGTCGAAGATGAAGTTCAGGATGCCAATTGTGTAGACGGGATTCAACTTGTAGTCCCAATCGCCGCGCTTGGCTTGCTCACGAATGGGAAAAGTGGAATAATACACCATTCGGTCAGCGAAATAATCTTGATCCACATTTTGCATCTCCACGATGATGTGGTCGCCCTTATCTGTTGTGCAATACACATCGAATATGGCACGGCGCGAATAAACCACCTCGTCAAGGTGTTCTGAATTCTGATAAGTGATGTCCATGATGTTGTGCCTGCCTTCGAAAAGAGCATTCAGGAACGAGATCAAGTATTCCTTGTTCAGTTCGCTGCCGAAGATGTACTTGAAGCCGAAGTCGGTATATGGGCTGATGTATCGTTGTCCAGTCATGGTTTGATGTTTTTACCCTGCAAAACTACATATTTTCCAGAAACCGAGCAAAAATCCAACAAAAAAAGAGGCTCAATGAACCTCTTTCGCTTGGGGTGGGAGATGGGATTCGAACCCACGACCCTCGGAACCACAATCCGGTACTCTAACCAGCTGAGCTACACCCACCATCTGTTCCGTTTCTCGGAAATCGGCTGCAAAAATAGGACTTTTTTCTGAAACAGCCATGCTTTTTCGGCAAAAATTTCAATTTTTTCTTTTTCGGCTCCATATCAGGGACGAAATCCGTATTTTTGACGGCGCAAACAGCAGGCAGAAGATGGACGAAAAAACGAAACAGAACAAATCACCTAAAGCGTTGGCTTGGAAGCGTTTCCGAAGCAATCGGCTCGGAATGGTTTCGTGCGGCTTCGTGCTCATTTGGGCGATTTTGGCCTTGTTTGCCTACACCATCATCCCCGACAAGACGCCCAACGCCAACCGGCAAATTCTTGAAATCAGCACAAAAAAACCGGGCTTCGAGGTGGATATGCTGATGATTCCGAAGGAAACACCACCCTCAAAAACGCCTTTTTTCCAGTTTCTCTTCAATGGTCGGCCCGACGACTGCATTTATTTGCCTTTCGACAGCATCCGCGTAGATGCAAGCCAAACCACGGTTTATCTCTATCAATCGGAAGCAAGCCTGAATGTTAGAACGGAAATTATTGATAACGAGGAACTTGTTGGGTTCGGCCCTTCGACAAGCTCAGCGACCTCAGTTTCAACGACCTTTACTTCTGCGGAGGAAGCCGACACCTATATAAGAACGCATTGCGTGAAGCACCGCAAATTCCTCCTCGGCACCGACCAGTTTGGGCGCGATTTCCTCAGCCGCTTGGTGTTGGGCAGCCGCATCAGCCTGACGGTGGGCTTCATAGCCGTGCTGCTCAGTCTGATGATTGGCATTGTGGTGGGAAGTTTGGGCGGTTTTTTCCGTGGCAAAGTCGATGATGCTGTCGTTTGGTTCATCAATGTGGTTTGGTCCATCCCTACCCTACTGCTGGTCATCGCCATCACTTTTGCCTTGGGCAAGGGCATCGCGCAAGTGTTTATCGCGGTTGGCCTGACGATGTGGGTGGAGGTGGCTCGTATCGTGCGCGGACAAATCCTCTCCATCCGCGAAACGACCTTTGTTGAGGCTGGCAGGGCGTTAGGTTTCAGGGATTTGCGCATCATCTTCAAGCATATTTTGCCCAACATCCTCAACCCCATCATTGTGGTTTCGGCGGCCAATTTCGCCTCGGCCATTTTGCTCGAAGCGGGCTTGAGTTTCCTCGGTATCGGGGTGCAGCCGCCCATGCCCTCATGGGGCAGCATGATCAAGGAAAACTATGCCTTCATCATCCTCGACGCGGCTTATTTGGCCATCTTGCCGGGCATCGCCATCATGCTCCTCGTGCTGGCTTTCATGCTGATTGGAAATGCACTTCGCGAGGCCTTGGACGTGAAGAATTAATGACAACATTCAAAAAAAAGTTGTATCTTTGCGCCCTCAAAATCGCGGGTGTGGCGGAATTGGTAGACGCGCCAGACTTAGGATCTGGTTTCGAGAGAAGTAAGGGTTCGAGTCCCTTCATCCGCACAAAGTATATATAATCAACAAGTTAGAAATGAATATCACACAAAGTACAAAAGGAGAAAACCTCATCTCCATCAAAATCAGCGTAGAAAAAGCAGACTATCAAGAGACCGTCGAAAAGACCTTGAAACAAATGAAACAGCGTGCCAACGTGCCCGGTTTCCGTCCCGGCATGGTGCCGATGGGCATGATCAAGAAGATGTATGGCGCCAGCGCGAAAATGGAAGCCCTGAACACGGTTGTTTCTGACAGCCTCAACAAGCATATCGCCGACAACAAACTCGACCTGCTCGGCTATCCGCTCAGCGACACCGAACAGCAACAGCCCGCCGACCTCGAAAACCAAGACGACATCGACTTCTACTTTGAGGCCGCCATCCGTCCCGAAATCAACATCGACTACACGAACACGATGGTCGACTTCTACCATATCATCCCCACCGACGAGGAAGTTGACAAGGTGATTGATGACCTCGTGGAACGCAACCCCGACACCTCGCATCCTGACAACGTTGGCGAGAACGACCGCCTCGAAATGAAGGTGCGCGAAGCCAAGGACGGCAAGGAAGTGGAAGGCGGTTTCCAAAAGGACGGACTTTATGTCCACATGGATCAAATCAAGGACGAAGAAAGCCGCAAGCAATTGATTGGCAAGGAAGTAGGTTCAGAGTTTATCTTCAACTTCGCCAAGGCTCTCGGCTCTGAAGAGGCCGCTGCCAAGGTGCTGGGCGAAGGCGCACCCGCCGCTTCCGACTTCAACATCATCATCGACGACTCGCTCCATAACGAGAAGCCCGAACTGAACGAGGACTTCTTCAAGAAGATTTTCCCCAAGGAGGAAATCAAGGACCTCGATGCTTTCAAGAAGGCCGTCAAAGCCGAAATGGAGAAGCAGCACGAGGCCGAAACCGACCCGATTCTCTTCAACAAAATGATTGACGAATTGGTGGCTGCCGTGCATTTCGACCTGCCCGACGCTTTCATGAAACGCTGGATTGTGGAAAACAGCCGTGGCGAAGTGAAGGCTGAGGACGTGGAAAAGAACTACGAAAAAGACTATGCCAAAGGTCTGCGTTGGCAACTCATCGAAGACGCCATCGTGAAGGCCAACCCCGAACTCATCATCACCGACGAGGAACTGAAGCAGTTTGTGCTGAAACAAATCTTCCCCGGCATCGACTATGCCACTTTGGAAGACGACATGAAGGCCAACTTGGACAAGATTGCCGCCAATTACCTCAAGAACGAACAGCAAGTGAACCAACTGAAGAACCAATTGGCCGACGTGAAGATGACGCAGTTCCTGAAGGGCAAGATGAACATCAATTTCGCTGAAACCACCTCCGCCGACTTTATGAAGAAACTTGAGGAGGAACGCAAATGATCACCGAATTCCAAAAATACGCCACCAAACACTTGGGAATGAACACCCTGAGCCTTGAGCAATACATGTCGAAAGTGCGCAGTCAGGGCTACATTTCGCCGACCGTCATCGAGGAACGCCAACTCAATGTGGCCCAGATGGACGTGTTCAGCCGCCTGATGATGGACCGCATCATCTTCCTCGGCACCGCCATCGACGACTATGTGGCCAACGTCATACAAGCCCAGTTGCTTTTCCTTGAGTCGACCGACGCCAAGCGCGACATCAACCTCTACCTCAACTCGCCTGGCGGCAGCGTTTACGCCGGTTTGGGCATCTACGACACCATGCAGTTCATCAACCCCGATGTGGCCACCATTTGTACTGGCATGGCCGCTTCGATGGCCGCAGTGCTGATGTGTGCAGGAGCTGCCGGAAAACGTTCCGCCCTGCCCCATGCCCGCATCATGATTCACCAGCCTATGGGCGGCGTGGAAGGTCAGGCCACGGAGATTGAAATCACGGCACGCGAAATCCAGAAACTGAAAAAGGAACTCTACGAAATCATCGCCAAGCACTCAGGCCAAACCTACGACAAAGTCTGGGCCGACAGCGACCGCGACTATTGGATGACCGCAGAGGAAGCCAAGGCTTACGGCATGATTGACGAGGTACTCATCAAGAACAAAAAGGCTTAAGCAATGGCCAAGAAATCAGACGTTTGCGCCTTTTGTGGAAGAAAGGCCAACGAGGTTCGGCTGATGATACAAGGCATTGATGCCCAAATCTGCGACAGTTGCGCCGAGCAGGCTCATACCATCGTCAAGGAACAATTTGGCAGCGGGCAAAAGTTTGATTCCAAGGGCTATTCACTGAAAAAGCCCGCTGAAATCAAGGCTTTTCTCGACCAATATGTCATCGGTCAAGACGAAGCCAAGCGCACATTGGCCGTTGCCGTCTACAACCATTACAAGCGCATCAGCCAAAAAGTGACTGCTGATGAAGTGGAAATCGAAAAGTCGAACATCATCCTCGTGGGCGAAACTGGTACAGGCAAAACCCTTTTGGCCCGCACCATCGCCAAGATGCTCAATGTGCCTTTCGCCATCGCCGATGCCACGGTCTTGACCGAGGCAGGCTATGTGGGTGAGGACGTGGAGAACATCCTCGTCAGGCTTTTGCAAGCCGCCGACTATGATGTGCAGGCCGCCGAGCGTGGCATTGTCTTCATCGACGAAATCGACAAGATTGCCCGCAAGAGCGACAACCCCAGCATCACCCGCGACGTGAGCGGCGAGGGGGTGCAACAAGCCATGCTGAAACTTTTGGAAGGTTCCGTGGTGAATGTGCCGCCCAAGGGTGGGCGCAAGCACCCCGAGCAGCCCATGGTAGCCATCAACACGAAAGACATCCTCTTCATCGCCGGCGGTGCCTTCGACGGCATCGAGCGACTGATAGCCGCCCGCAAGCGCACCAATGTCATCGGCTACGGCGCAGGCGGCAATGAGGTCTTGGACAAGAACAACATGCTCCAGTACCTCTCCCCCGCCGACTTGAAAAAGTTCGGTTTGATTCCTGAAATTGTTGGCCGTTTGCCCATCATCACCCACCTCAATCCTTTGGACGAGGCCGCGCTGAAGCGCATCCTCACCGAGCCGAAGAACGCTTTGGTGAAACAATTCACGAAATTGTTTGCCATGGATCACATCGACTTGATCATCAAAGACGAAGTGCTTGATTTCGTGGTGGAGAAAGCCATTGAGTTCAAGGTGGGCGCACGCGGACTGCGTTCCATCATGGAAGCCATCCTGAACGATGCCATGTTTGAGATGCCCTCCGACATCAATGTCAAGGAATTGGTCGTCGACCGCGCATACGCCGAGGCCAAATTGGAGAAGTCGGGGATGCAGAAACTGCATGTGGGGGATTGAATCTTTCCTTCCTATCATTTTCCGACAAAAGACAAAAAAAGAACGGTGCCGAAAATTTCGGCACCGTTTCTTTTATTGGCAGGGAAGATTATTCCTCTCTGCGCTTCTTGCCTACCATGTAGGCTGCGCCAAGGCC
>CAMVCZ010000002.1 GCA_947166105.1 uncultured Bacteroidales bacterium | reverse complement strand
TCGTCCCTGGTAATGTTTCCACAAGTGCCGCCTTCAAGTCATCCAAGGTGATTTCTACATTGAATGAAACCCAATTCCAGCCTTGGGAAAGGGCGATGGTTTGTTGCATCGTTGAAGGCGCGATGCCAAAGATGATTTGGTTCTTCACGTTCAGTCTTGTGCCTGAATAGCTGGTAGGATTAGAGGGATCGAAATTAGTGTAGTCGTCGTAGATTCTGATGGACTGATTTGAAGCATTGAACACACGGCAACTCATGTGAGGTGAATTGGTCCACTCGTCCGAATTGTCGTCGGCGACAAGGACAAGGTTGGATATGCCATCATATTCAAACGGGGTGTCAAAGTCGACTATGGTCCATCTGTCGGCTGTCATGGTCACTTCGCCGCTGAACACCTTACTGGCTTCGGAAACGGCAACCCAATCGGTATTGTTCACAAACGAAGCCTTGTCGGTGTGAGCCAAATAGAAATCGTAAGTGCGGGTCTTTGTGTCTCCACCGTTGTAAAACGCCATGCTTTGGATGGTTCCGGCAGAGCCTATTTCATCGGCAGTATAGATTTGTTGGGTGAGAGAATAATTATAATACGAATAGCTCGGAAGGTAATTGTTGGTGGCTGTGCCTCCATCGCCAATGACAACCAATTCACCAGCACTTTCGATGTGCATCATAATTTGGTTCTTCACACCAAGAACGGTTCCACTGTAGCTTGAAGGAGCCGAAGGGTCATAGTTGGCGCTATCATTGTAAACGCGAATGGCTTGGCTCGGAGCATCGAACACACGACAACTCATGTGGGGCGAACCAGTCCATTCACCTGAATTGTCGTCGGCGACAAGAATCAAGTTTGAAGTGCCGTCATACATGAATGGATTGTCGAACTCAATCATTGTCCAATCGTTTGCCGTCATGGTCACTGAACCACTGAACACCTTGTCGGAAGCAGTGACGGCTTGCCAGTCGGAGCTGCCCGAAAACGAGGTCTTGTCGGTGGCCACCAAATAGAAATCGTAGGTACGGGTCTTCTCGGCTCCGCCATTATAGAAGGCTATGCTGCTGATAATTCCAGAAGTGCCTATTTCATCGGCAGTATAGATTTGCTGGGTGAGAGAATAATTAAAATACGTATAGCTCGGAAGGTAATTGTTGGTGGCTGTTCCTCCATCACCAATAATAAACAATTCGCCAGCATCTTTAACGTGCAACTTGATTTGGTTTTTCACATCATGTAACGTACCGCCGTAACTTGAAGGAGCCGAAGGGTCATAGTCGGTGTCATCGTTGTAAATACGAATGGCTTGGCCTGGAGCATCGAACACGCGGCAACTCATGTGGGGCGAACCAGTAAAACTTCCCGTATTGTCGTCGGCGACAAGGATGAGATTGGTAGTGCCGTCATACAAAAACGGCTTGTCGAAGGCAATCGTGGTCCAATTGTCTGCCGTCATGGTCACAATGCCGCTGAACACCTTATCTGCCTCGGTGACGGCAACCCAGTCGCTACCACCCAAGAACGAAGTTTTGTCTGTGGCCACCAAATAGAAGTCGTAAATACGGGTCTTCGTGGCACCCGCGTTATAAAAACCTATGCCATCGATGAATCCATTGGTGCCAATTTCTTCGGCGGTATAGATTTGTTGGGTGAGCGAATAATTATAATATGAATAACTCGGAAAGTAATTGATGGTGCTTGTTCCTCCTTCACCAATCACAACAGTTTCACCGGCGGGAATGATGATTTGCATTTTCAATTGGTTCTTCACACCCAGCACCGCTCCTGAGTAATCTTGAGGTGCAAACGGGTCATAGTTCGTACCGTCACTATAGATGCGCAAGGCTTGGCTCGGAGCATCGAACACGCGGCAACTCATGTGTGGCGAACTGGTATAACTTCCTGTATTGTCGTCGGTGACAAGGATGAGATTGGATACGCCGTCGTATGCAAAAGGCCGGTCAAAAGCAATCGTGGTCCACCCTCCTGCCGTCATGGTCACTTCGCCGCTGAAAACCTTGTTGACATCGGTGACTGCAACCCAGTCTGTGTCGTTCGCAAACGAGGTCTTGTCGGTAGCCACCAAATAGAAGTCGTAGGTGCGGGTCTTCGTGGCTCCTCCGTTAAAGAAGGCTATGCTGGTGATGGTTCCGGCAGTGCCAATTTCCTCGGCAGTATAGATCTGTTGGGTCAAGGATTGTTTGTAAAACGAATAGCTTGGAAGGTAATTGTTGGTATTCGTTCCTTCATCGCCGATATAAATCTCTTCGCCTGAGCTGCCATTAGTGCCACCGTATGTAAAGGAAATGGTGTTTCCTGCACTCGTGATATCGTATATCCTGAAACCAGGGTCGAGCGTGCCATCTGAGAAAAACGGATAAGGATTGGTTGAGGCGCTGAACTCAGGCCTTCCCACATCCGAACTGAAATGAGCCTGCCAATAGTTGCCATTCTGAGTAGCAGTGCCGCCCGGGCGGAAAATGTAGACTTCATCATAAATGCCTTCATCAGGATTGTAGTCGACACCTCCCGTAAAATTGGTATTGATGCGGTAAACCAGCAACCCTTTTCCGGGCAGACCCGTTTCGAACAAGGATGTGTTGTCCCTATATTCCACCACATAGAACTGGTTGGGGTCGGAGGTCGCTATTTTATAGGCCACATTCGTCGGAGTTGCCGAACTGATGGGATTCAAGGTATAAGTGCCCGGCTGGGTGATTTCGGGAATATCGTCAATCCAATGGCCGTACTTCATCTTCATATAGGCTCCGCAATGCTGGGGCGGCGTGGTATTGTTCTCCATCAAATCCCAAATGCCTACCGGTGACAGGTCCTCACCATGGTAATAGTGGTACAAATCAGGTGCGCCCAACGAGTGGTTCATCTCGTGGCACATCGTCGACGTATTGAAATAGGAAGTTGCATCGGCCAACTGGAAATTGAACGTCCAAACTTGTTTCCCGTTGATATTGACCACTCTGTCATAGAGAGACCATTTATGCGGCCAAAGCAATGAGCCCCATGCTCCCACACCGCCTTTCACGATGAAACACACATTGTCGACATAGCCATCCTCATCATAGTCAATGTTGAGAGAAGTGGGCACTGGATAGTTGGCATTGACATAGTTCACTGCCCTTTGCAGCAACGAAAACTCGCGTTCCGCCCTTTGGCTTTCTTGATACCCGTTAGGATTGGTCGTTGAATTGTAAGGCTCGAAATAGCTGCGCGGATAGGTGTCTTGATAGGAAATGATGGTGTTGCCACTATGACCCGGATAGAATGTGGTTGGAATCTCAATTGCGCCATAGGATGCCGCAGTGAAATAGGATTTCATGGAAACGGCTCCTGCCGACACATCGTTGAACATGTTGTCGATGTCGTAATAGGAGTTGGTGAACTGCTCGTCGTCGGAGAATCGGATGAAAATCGAGATGTTGTTGAGTGTTCCGTGATTGGGGATATAGTCACGGCTTGGGGATTGCAATTCGGGACGCTTCTCTGATGCCATCCATGCCTGTCTCCTTGCCGTCCATTCATCGGGCGAGATGAGGGCATACGGCTTGAGGCCTCTGCTCGTGGGGTCTTGTCTGCCAACGACATAATCGGTCGCCACCAACCGGCCATCACGGTTTTCGGCATACACATAGTATCCTGTCTGCGGATGCTGGATGATGGTATAACCGTCAGCATCGTGCAAATAATTGAAGAACTCGTCGCCCGAGGCGAAGCATTGCAAGACAGTGCCGTCAGGTTGCGTTACGGTCATGGGAATGTTCCTTAGATAGGCCGCATGGACATTCCCAAGGCTGAAACATGCCATCAGCAAAACGAATGTAAAAATCCTTTTCATAGTATTAGTATTTTGATTAATAATTAGTTACAATATTCCAAATTGGCATTATTGTCGGTTACAAAGATAGTAATAAAAGAAACAAAAACAAGATATAATGTTTTAATTATTGTTTTTGTTTTCCACAAAACCATAAACCTCATCCAATGCGTTCCTGCAACTCAATCATCTCGTCGCGATACTTCGCCGCCGCAAGAAAATCCATCTCCTTGACGGCCTTTTCCATGTTCTTCTTAGCTTGCGCGATGGCCTTTTGGATTTGTTCCTTCGACATGTAAACCGCTTGACTTTCAGCAGCCATACTCGACGGATGGTCAGATTGGGAATAAGGCATGGGCTGGGTTCCCTTCAAGGTGCCAAGCGAGTTGTCAATGGCCTTGACGATGGTCTTGGGCACAATGCCATGCGCTTCATTGTAAGCCATTTGCTTGGCGCGACGGCGGGCGGTCTCGTCGATGGTCTTGCGCATGGAATCCGTAATCGTGTCAGCATACATGATGACCTTGCTCTCGGCGTTTCTTGCAGCACGGCCTGCGGTTTGCGTCAGGGAACGCTCGGAACGGAGAAAGCCTTCCTTGTCGGCATCGAGGATGGCCACAAGGCTCACTTCGGGCAAGTCCAAACCCTCACGAAGCAAATTCACGCCTACCAGCACATCAAAATCGCCCATGCGCAAGCCTTGCAAAATCTCCACGCGCTCCATCGTGTCCACATCGGAATGAATGTACCGCGTCTTGATTTTCAAGTTGTTAAGGTAGGTATTCAATTCCTCGGCCATGCGTTTGGTCAAAGTGGTGACGAGGACGCGCTGGTTCTTCTCCACTACTTTGTGGATTTCATCGATGAGGTCATCAACTTGGTTCAAGCTGGGACGAACCTCGATCACGGGGTCGAGCAAACCTGTGGGCCTGATGAGTTGTTCCACATAAACGCCCTCGCTTTGCTGCAACTCGAAGTCGGCAGGCGTGGCACTGACATAAATGGTCTGCCCCGTAAGGGATTCAAACTCATCGAATTGCAATGGTCTGTTGTCCAAGGCAGAAGGCAGTCGGAAACCGTATTCCACCAAGGTTTGCTTGCGCGAGCGGTCGCCGCCGTGCATCCCGCGAATCTGCGGAATGGTGACGTGGCTCTCGTCAATCACGGTGATGAAATCGTCGGGGAAATAATCCAAGAGGCAGAAAGGCCTCGTGCCCGGACTGCGCCCGTCGAAGTAGCGCGAATAGTTCTCAATGCCAGAGCAATAGCCTAATTCCTTCATCATTTCGATGTCGTAATTCACACGGTCTTCCAATCGCTTGGCTTCCAATGCCTTGCCGATTTCGCGGAAATACTCCGTCTGCTTGAACATATCATCCTGAATCTCGCGCACGGCGGCATTGAGTTTGGCTTGCGAGGTGACGAAAATGTTGGCAGGAAAAATGGTCAGTTCCGAAAGTTCTTCCATCCTTCTGCCCGTCACAGGGTTGAACATTTCAAGGCTGTCGATTTCGTCGTCCCAAAACACGATGCGGTAAGCATAGTCGGCGTAGGCCGGAAACACATCCATCGTCTCCCCTTTTATCCTGAATTTGCCTTGCGTGAACTCGATTTCATTGCGCACATACAAGGAACTCACCAACGCTTTGGCCACGTCGTCGCGAGTGGTTTTCATACCGCGTTCCAAATAGATGATATTCTTGCCGAAATCATCAGGATTGCCGATGCCATAGAGGCACGACACCGACGAAACCACGATAATATCCCTCCGCCCCGAAAGCAAAGCCGAAGTGGTCGCCAGTCGCATCTTGTCGATTTCAGAATTGATGGCCAAGTCCTTCTCAATATAGGTATTTGTGGCAGGAATGAAGGCTTCGGGCTGGTAGTAGTCATAATACGAAACGAAATATTCCACCGCGTTTTCGGGGAAAAACTGCTTGAACTCGCCGTAAAGTTGCGCCGCAAGGGTCTTGTTGTGGCTCAACACCAAGGCAGGACGATTCAGTTGCGCCAGCACATTGGCGATGGTGAACGTCTTGCCCGAACCCGTCACGCCGAGCAGCGTTTGGGCACGGTCGCCACGCCGAATACCATCCACAAGTTCCTTGATGGCTTCGGGCTGGTCGCCGGTGGGTGCAAATTCGGAGGTTAGTTTGAAGTTCATAGTGCCTTTCGTGGAAGCGCAAAAGTACAATTTTTCCACGAACTGCAAGATGAATTTTCATTTCATTCTTTTGTTTGTTTTAATCCAATTATGTGGAAAAAACGAAATATACACGATTTCTGCAAGAATTGTTTATTTTTGCAGTCGGATTCCAACTTTAGAACGATATGACTAAATATCCCATCGGCATACAGAACTTCCAAAGTTTACGCGAAGACGGCTACGCTTATGTCGACAAGACAGGCTTTGTTTATGAATTGGCCCAAAGCGGGAAACACTATTTCCTCAGTCGCCCAAGGCGTTTCGGGAAGAGCCTGCTGCTTTCAACTATTGAAGCCTATTTCCAAGGCAAGAAGGAGCTCTTCAAAGGTCTCGCCTTGGAGCAGTTGGAGAAGGATTGGAAGGTTTATCCTGTGTTGCACTTGGACTTGAACATTGGAAAATTTGACACCACTGAAGCGCTCTATGAAAGGCTTGACCATTATTTGTCTGGTTGGGAGAGAACTTACGATTCGATCCCAGAGACATCGCAATCACCCGCCACTCGATTTGAGAACGTCATTAGTAGAGCCTATGAAAAAACAAGACAAAAGGTTGTCATCCTTGTGGACGAGTACGACAAGCCACTTTTGCAAGCCATTGGAAACAAGGAACTTCAAGACGAATACCGAGCCATATTGAAGTCGATTTATGGCGTGGCCAAGACTATGGACGGACACATCCAAATGGCCTTTTTCACTGGCGTGACAAAGTTTTCAAAGGTCAGTGTGTTCAGCGACTTGAACAACCTGAAAGACATTACGCTAAGCCATCAATATGCCGAGATTTGCGGCATCACCGAAAAAGAAATTCGCGACTGCTTTGACGAAGAAGTCGCACAAATGGCCGAGGCCAACCACTTGACCAAAGACGAGTGTTATGCCAAACTGAAAGAGAACTACGACGGGTATCATTTCACGGAAGAGTCGGTGGGAATGTACAATCCATTCAGCCTAATCAACGCTTTAAGTGACCAACGCTTTAAAGACTTTTGGTTCGAGACCGGCACTCCTACTTTCCTCGTCGAGACTCTGAAACGCACCAATTACGAGCTGGAAAACCTAACCCGCGAGGAAGTCACCGCCGACCTTTTGGGCAGCCTCGATGCCATCGACCAAAACCCGCTGCCCCTACTCTACCAAAGCGGTTATCTGACCATAAAAGAATACAATTCAGACTTTGACATCTACACTTTGGGCTTCCCCAATGGTGAGGTGGAAAGAGGTTTCACGAGATTCCTGTTTAGATATTATGCACCCATAAAAATATACGAATCCGATTCGTTTGTCAAAAACTTCACCATTGAGGTGCGCAACGGCCAGCCCGAAAAATTCATGCCGCGTCTCGAAGCCATGTTTGCCGGTCAGGATTACCAAGTTGTAGGCGATGCAGAACTTTATTTCCACAATGTCACCAGCCTTGTTTTCAAGCTGTTGGGCTTCTATACCGATGTTGAACGCCACACCACCGACGGACGCATGGATATGCTCGTTCAGACCAAAGATTATATTTACATCTTTGAGTTTAAGATTGACAAGTCGGCTGATGAGGCTTTGAAGCAGATTGAGGAAAAGCAATACGCCAAGCCATTTGAAATGGATTCCCGCAAACTATATAAAATAGGCGTGAACTTTTCCTCCGAAACACGGCGCATTGAGGGTTGGAAGGTGGTTCCTTAACCACAATCGTAGCCTTGAAACTACAAAGAATCCCAGCCTCGCAAAAGACTGGGATTCTTTTTGTTATCGTGAAAAACAATAACGCTTGTTCTTACTTCACCTTCTCGACGATGGCCTTGAAAGCCTCGGGGTTGTTGAGGGCGAGGTCGGCGAGAACCTTACGGTTCATCTCGATACCGGCCACGTTCAGCTTGTTGATGAATTGGCTGTAGTTCATGCCATACTCGCGCACGGCGGCGTTGATACGGATGATCCACAGGCTGCGGAACTCGCGCTTCTTGTTTCTTCTGTCGCGATAAGCGTAGGTCTGACCCTTTTCGTAAGAGTTCTTCGCCACAGTCCACACGTTCTTTCTCGTGCCGAACTGACCTTTGGTCTTCTTCAGGATTTTCTTTCTTCTGGCTCTTGAAGCCACTGCATTGACTGATCTTGTCATTTTGTTTGATTTTTTCGTCCAGCGCCTCGCTCCTTTCGAGAACTTTTCTGCTGAGACAAATTACACATTAGGTTAATTACATGAGAAGCAGTTTCTTGACAACTCTCTCGTCAGCCTTCTCAACGATGGCGGTGTGATCGAGGTTGCGTTTTCTCTTTTGGCTCTTCTTGGTCAGGATGTGGCCATGATAAGCATGCTTTCTCTTCAACTTGCCGCTACCCGTTACTTGGAAACGCTTCTTGGCAGCGGACTTTGTCTTCATTTTCGGCATTTTACAATTGGTTTTAAAGTATTAAAAATGAGTTATTTCTTTGTCGATTTCGGAGCTATCATCATTTGCATTCGCTTGCCTTCAAGTTTGGGCATCATCTCCACTTTTCCGAATTCCTCCAACTCCTGAGCGAACTTCAGCAACATAATCTCACCCTGTTCCTTGTAGACGATGGAACGGCCTCTGAAAAAGACTTCCACCTTCACCTTTGAGCCTTCCTGCAGGAATCGCTTGGCATGGTTCAACTTGAACTCGAAGTCGTGGTCGTCGGTTTGGGGTCCGAGGCGGATTTCCTTGATGACGACCTTGGTGGCTTTGGCCTTCTGGTCTTTCAGTCGCTTCTTCTGGTCGAAGACGAACTTCTTGTAGTCCATTGCCTTGCAAACTGGCGGGTTGGCATCGGGCTGGATTTCGACCAAGTCGACACCCAACTCCTCAACGATTCTCAAAGCCTCGCGCAAGGGATAGATATTAGCTTCGACACCCTCGCCCACCAAGCGCACCATCGGAGCCTTGATTTCCTCATTGATGCGGTGGTTGAATCCGTCTTTGTCCTTGTTCGGCCTTTGACCGGGTCTTCCTTTTTGTGGAATCTGTGCTATTGTAATGATCTCCTATATTAAGTTTACAATCAGTTAGTTATCTCTTGTTCTGTTCCTCCTCGACTTGCTTGCGAATCATCTCGGCAAAGGCCTCTGTCGGCATCGTGCCGAGGTCGACTTGACCGTGTTTGCGCACAGAAACTTGATTTTCAGCCTCTTCCTTTTCGCCTACGATGAGCATATAAGGATATTTCTTCATTTCTGCATCGCGAATCTTACGCCCGATTTTCTCGTTTCGCTCGTCAATGAGGGCGCGAATATCGGACTTTTTCAGATACGATTGCAAATTTTTCGCAAAATTGAGGTATTTTTCGCTTACGGGGAGGATAATGACTTGGTCGGGAGCGAGCCAAAGCGGGAATTCTCCGGCGCAATGTTCAAGCAACACGGCCACAAAACGTTCCATCGAGCCGAAGGGGGCGCGGTGTACCATCACGGGGCGATGTTTCTCATTGTCGGCACCGATGTAAGTCAGGTCGAAACGTTCAGGCAGGTTGTAGTCCACCTGAATCGTGCCCAACTGCCACTTGCGGCCAAGGGCATCCTTCACCATGAAGTCCAACTTCGGGCCATAGAAAGCAGCCTCGCCATACTCCACATGGGCAGGCAGGCCCTTCTCGGCACATGCCTCTTGAATAGCGGCCTCAGCCTTGGCCCAGTTTTCGTCCGAACCCACATACTTTTCGGTGTCGTTGGGGTCGCGGAGCGATATTTGTGCTTCAAAGTTATTGAAATCCAATGCCTTGAAGATGATTTCGATGATTTCCATCACGCGGATGAACTCTTCCTTCACTTGGTCGGGACGGCAGAAGATGTGGGCATCGTCCTGTGTGAACGAGCGCACACGAGTCAGGCCGTGCAACTCTCCGCTCTGTTCGTAACGATACACCGTACCGAACTCAGCGCAGCGGAAAGGCAGGTCTTTATAACTACGCGGCTTCCACTTGAAAATCATGCAGTGGTGAGGGCAGTTCATGGGTTTCAACAGGTACTCCTCGCCTTCTTCCGGCGTGGTAATCGGGCGGAAACTGTCTTCACCGTAGTGGTCCCAGTGGCCCGAAGTCACATACAACTGCTTGCCGCCGATATGGGGCGTGATGACTTGCTCATAACCATATTCCTTCTGAATCTTGGTCAGGTACTCTTGAAGACGCAGACGCAACTCAGTGCCCTTTGGCAGCCAAATCGGGAGCCCCTTGCCAACGGTGTCGCTGAACATGAAGAGTTCCAACTCACGTCCTAACTTGCGGTGGTCGCGCTTCTTTGCTTCTTCGAGCAAAACAAGGTACTCGTCGAGTTCCTTCTGCTTTGGGAAGGTGATACCATAGACGCGGGTGAGTTGCTTGCGCTTCTCGTCGCCACGCCAATAGGCACCGGCCAATGAGGTCAGTTTCACGGCCTTGATGAAACCCGTGTTCGGGATGTGAGGTCCACGGCAAAGGTCGGTGAAGTTGCCACATTTATAATAGGTGATGGTACCGTCTTCAAGTTCACTGATGAGTTCTTCCTTGTACTCGTCGCCTTTCTCGGTGAAATACTTCAAAGCCTCGGCCTTGCTCACGTCGACGCGGTCGAAGGTCTGCTTCTCGCGAGCCAATTCGAGCATCTTTTTCTCGATGGCTACGAGGTCGGCTTCTGTCAGGGTGAGGTCGCCCGTATCGATATCGTAGTAGAAACCGGCATCCACTGCGGGACCGATACCAAACTTCACACCTTTATATAATGCCTCTATGGCCTCAGCCATGAGGTGAGCCGACGAGTGCCAGAAAGTGGCCTTGCCTTCGGGGTCTTCCCAAGTGAAAAGCTGGATGGTGGCATCCTCATTGACGGGGCGCATAGCATCCCACATCTTGCCGTTCACTTTGGCAGACAGCACATTACGTGCAAGTCCCTCGCTCAAACTTTTGGCGATTTCCAATGGTGTGACACCCGATTCATATTGTCTGACACTATTGTCAGGGAAGGTTATGTTAATCATAAAACTGTCCTTTTGAAAAACGGCTGCAAAAGTACGAAAATTTCTTTTTCAAAATGCAGGTTTTTAACATCTATGGAGAATTTTTTCTTCCCGATTCTCAACATCATCAACAACATCCAAAAATTAAGCCTAAATCTCGACCCGTTTCGATAGACCACCTACCAGAAAAGTAAATTCCCCAGCCTCGAAATGCCAGCCTTTTTCAGCGGAATAGACGGACAAATCGCGCTCGGTGAGGTAGAAAATCACCTGTCGGGTTTCACCTTTATTAATATGCACCTTTTGGAAGCCTTTCAGCAGCTTGGAGGCGGGCGCAATGGAGGCCACTTCGTCACGAACATAAAGCTGGACAACTTCGTCACCGTCACAAGAGCCGATGTTTTTCACTTGGCAGGTGACTTTGCAAAGTGTATCCGATTTGGATACGGTTTCAATCTGCAAGTCGCTGTATTCGAATTGAGTATAACTCAAGCCATAACCAAACGGATAAAGTGGCTTGGCGGTTTCCTCAACATAATCGCCCGTTTGAGGTTGGGAATAATAAACGGGAATTTGTCCCACCGAGCGTGGTATGGAAATAGGCAGACGGCCAGAGGGGTTGTAGTCGCCCCAAAGGATGTCGGCCAAGGCGGAACCGCCTTCCATGCCGGGATACCACATCGTCAGCAGGACATTGGATTTTTCAGCGGCAAGGTTCATGTCCAAGGGACGGCCTTGTATGTAAACGGTGACAACAGGCTTACCCGTGGCGTAGATGCACTGCATCAGTTCTTCTTGCTTGCCCAAAAGTTTCAAGGTGGAGCGGTCGTAGCCTTCGCCGCAGTCCATGTCGGAAATGTGGTTGTTCACGATGGCGGCACCGGTTTCCTCGTAGCTTGTCTTGAAGTCGCGGGCAGAGGAACCACCCACCACAAGCACCACAACATCAGCCTTTTGCGCGGTTTTGACAGCTTCATCAATGTTTGCATCGGCTTCGTCGCGAATGGCGCAACCTTTGGCGTAAAGCACCTCTGCCCTACCCTTTTCGCGTATGCCTTCGAGCATGGTCACGATGCGGTCTGGGGCTTGCGGCGCAGTATAGTCGCCGAGTTGGTTGTACATATTATCCGCATTCGGCCCGATGACGGCCACCTTATTAATATGTTCGCCAAAGGGCAAAATGCCGTCGTTTTTCAGCAAAACGGCTGATTCCAAAGCCACTTGCTTGGCCAACTGAGCGTTTTCTTTCGTCCCTACTTCGGTTTCAGCCAAGTTTTCATCAACATACGGATTTTCAAACAGTCCGAGGTCGAATTTCAGTTGCAACACATGACGCACGGCGCGGTCGATGTCGGCTTCGGTGACAAGGCCGCGCTGCAAGGCTTCTTTCAGGAAACCGCCATAATTATAGCCGCCCAAGTCAATATCGACACCAGCTTTCAAGGCCATGGCAGCGGCTTCGGCGGGGTCAGCGGCCACGTGTTGAGTGGCATAAATGGCATTAACAGCGTTCAAGTCACTGAAAACCACGCCCTTGAAATTCCATGAGTTGCGCAAAATGTCTTGCAAAAGCCAACGGTTGGCCGAGCAAGGCACACCGTCGATGGTGTTGTAGGAAGTCATCACGGTTTTGGCGCCACCTTCGCAAATGGCTTTTTCAAAGGAAGGAAGATAGTCCGTCATCAATCTGTTCGGCCCGACTTCGGCCGTGGCGGCATTGTGCCCGCCTTGCGGAATGCCGTAGGCAGCCAAATGCTTCAAGGTCGCGCAGACGTGTTTCTGCATTCCTTTCACCACCGCAGAACCCAGAACACCAGATAGATAAGAATCCTCGCCCATTGTTTCCTCCACTCTTGACCAGCGCGGGTCGCGGGCAATGTCGAGGACCGGACTATAGCCGATTTGTGCGCCTTGAAGTCGCACCTCCTTCCCCATCACTTCACCCATTTTTTCCAGCAATTCGGGATTCCAAGTGCTGGCTTGGCCAATGCCTGTCGGGAAAACGGTCGTGCCAACAGCCATGTGGCCGTGAGGCGTTTCTTCGCAAAACAAAAGCGGGATGCCGAGGCGCGTGTTTTCTATCGCGTGGCGTTGCATCATGTTCAGCAGCCTTGCCGATTCTTTAGGATGCAGACCCGTTTCCACCGTCTTCCTTGACCATGGGTCGGCACGAAGCACCGCCCAACAGGAACCGAGCGGCATCGTGTCCATCATGCCAAGAAAACTCTCTGAAAGCCAAAGCGAATCGCCGTCCTTGCCGTAGAAGTTGAAGCCTATGGGACAGGACAACTGGCCGCATTTTTCCTCTATGGTCATTTGGGACAACAGGGCTTCAACGCGGTCTTGATTATTGGCACAGGAGCAAAACAACAAGCACACTATTGCAAGGGAAAGAATCCTTAAGCCTTTTACCGTCATGGCGGGCGAAGACCTGCCATCTCCCAGGCGCGAAGACGACACCATAATGCGTATGAGATTGCGGGTCAAGCCCGCAATGACGGTTGGGGTTGGGGTTCGGTTTTGGTCGTTTTGCGCCATGAATCCTGTATCAAACCAAGTGTTTAATCAGTTCTTCGCGGTCGCCAGGGAGCATGTCAATGACGGGAATCTCCACCATCGTATAGCAGCCCGGTTGCAGGCGCATCGTGGCGCGGGCGACATTCACCAACACCTGACCCGTCAAAGCGGGATTGTTGATGCTCATATTGAACTCCATGCGCTGGTTGGCGGTCTTGCCCGAAACGCCTTTGCGCACAAGGTTCACGCCGTGGCCCATGTCGCGCAATTCATCAACGCTTTCAACGGCAAACACATGGGTTTCGTCGTGCGAAAAATACGAGTCGGCCTTGATGTCGGCGGTCACTTGTTCCAAAGTCGCGCTGTCATCAAGTTCCACATAGACCATGCGGCGGTGGATGCCTTCGCCAAGCGGAATGGTCACCGAAAGGGCGTTTTTCACGCCTTTTTTGCAGCGCACGCAAACGCTGTGCCCCATCGACATACCAGGACCGAAGTTGGTGTATGACAAACCTTTAGGTGCAAGACTTTGCATCAAAGTGCGGACGATGGAATCCGAGCCCGGGTCCCAGCCGGCAGCGATGACGCTCACCGTGTTCGTTTCCTTATTGATGGCCATCAACTCGCGGCGATAGTCAACGATAGAAGTGTGAATATCAAAGGAATCCACCGTATTGATGCCCAAAGGCAGGATTTGTTTGGCGTATTCGGGACAACTGCGCGTGGGACAGGCCAAGATGGCCACATCCACGTTTTTCAGTTCCTTAATATCCTTAACCACCTCGTATTGAGAGAGTTCAAAAGGTTTGTTTTCGGCACCGTTGCGGCGCACTATGCCCGCAATCTCGAAATCGGGGGCGGCTTCAAGGGCTTCCAATGCGAAGCGACCCACATTGCCGTAACCCACTACGGCGGCTCTGATTTTGTTCATTTTTCAAATAATTAAACTGCAAATGTAGAAAAAAACGGAAAAAGTCACGGATTCTTTTTTTTCGCTGTTTCAGAATATCGACATAGAAACCACCTCCCTCTTCCAGCCGTTTCCTATCTTCTTCACAACATATTCGCATGTTCCCGACCCTTCCCCTATGGAAACCCGATATACATTCTCCTCATTATCAACCTTAAACATGGGAGAAATATCTAATTCGTTCATGGGCTGATAAAACTTCCCCGATTTTTCAAATTCCTCCGTTGAAAGGATAATCACCCGTCTCGTTTTCGGTTGAACAGCTTGAAGGTCAGGATTATCCGTTACGACCGTTACTGTCTTTGTCTTTTCATCCGCATAACACACTTCTGGCATCGTCAAAAGTATGGTGTCGGATAGCTGATGGTCTATCAGATGCTCAAATACGGATGTCTTTTCGGAACGGGGCAATGCAAACCTCGGATTCATGTCCAAGCCGTCTGCAATGCCATCCCCATCAGTGTCACTATTGAAAGGATCGGTCATATATCTGGCTTCCACGATGTCCGTCAAGCCGTCGCCATCGGAGTCCCTGCGTAAAGTTTCAAAAACGATGATCAATAGCAGACCATCTTTAACCAATTCATAATCTGGCGCATGTCCTAGACTTAAAGGAGAAATCTGTCGAAGCAGGCATGCCTCCAATTGTAAATCGCCTTGCTTATTGAACAAAGGCATCTTGGATTGCGGCTTGAAGCAAAGGGGCTGACAGTGTGTTATCCCAGTATAATAAAAGGTCCAAGATTGTCCTTGGTCTTCTGAATAGGCCACATATATACTCGGTTCATGCGCCAAAAAATACTCATAACTCTTATACACGATGGCTTCCACCGAGCCTATCTTTTCGTATCTCACGATCTGTCGCTTGTCAATCTTGGCAGCAAGTTCGGGACAGGCATCAAACCTCGGTTTTAAACTCGCATAGTAGAATCTTTGATGTTCCTCTCCTTCTTGGAATGGCGTATAAGCTGCAATATTCTCTAACGCGAAAAAGGCATTCTTGTAAGCTTTGATTTCGTTTTTATCCACAGGTTTCCAAGGCTCATAATTGCTCAACCTGTTACTATAATATTCGTCTTGTTCCTTGCTCTTGTATTTCTCTTGCGCGAACATAACCGCCGAAGCCAACAGGAGCAGCAATAAACTCAGGCACTTTTTCATTGGATTAGTGTTTTAGATTAGCTTGCAAAGATAGTCCTTTCTCTTGAAAAACGAAAAAAAATGCTCCGATATTTCGTCTGTTTTGGCGAAAATATGTAATTTTGCATATCAAAACATTACCGTAATATGAGCACAGCAACACTGACAAATCTACTTGAATACCTATACGCAACGCTTACGCCAAACAACATGAAGTGGGTTGGTGAGCATTTGATTGAACACGCCGAAAAAGAAGAGGTTATACCTGTTTACACGAGAGAAGAACTTATCCAAATGGCAGAATCAGGACGCAAGCAAATTGAAGACGGACATTTCTACACAACAGAAGAAGTTCTCTCCGCTTGCGAGAAAGAGTTGGTGTTATCATAATCGTTGCGTTATGAAAATCGTTTGGTCTCCAGCGGCATCAGAGGCTTTAGTAAAGACAGCCACCTACATCCGAAAAGAATTCGGTTCCAAATCGAAAAAACGCTTTTTGGACGAAATCAAACATACTGCCAAATTGCTCAAACAGTATCCCAATCTTGGAATGGTTGAACCTTTGTTAGAAGGCACACCCGTACTATACAGAAGCATTGTCGTGAACCGGCTGAACAAATTAGTGTATTTCATCGAGGAGCAAACGATTGAAATTGTTGCCGTATGGGACACTCGAAGCGAGCCGAAATCCCAAGCTGATGAATTGCAATAGCTTATACTTTACCTCTCCATCACCCACTTCCAGCAAGGGTCAATGCCGTCGCGGTAGTCTTCCCAAGTCTCGGGCAGGGGGATGTCGGGAATGATGGCGATCTCGTAGGGCTTGGAAGCGTCGGGGCGGACGAAGATCTTGTGGCTGATGATGCCTTGGGTGTGGGTGTTGGGCAGTTCCCAATAAAGAATGTCGCCATAATGGCTTGGCGCAAAGGTGCTGTTCTCCCCGATGATGGTGCCAATCCCATTGTCAATGGCAGAAGTAATCAACAAGCCGGCACTGCTGAAAGTTTCTTTGCCCAACATGAAAAGAACCTCGCCCGTGAAAAGGCTGTCGCGGCTTTGGTTCATCACAAACATTTCAGTCAACTTCTTTTCCATCTCATTCCCTTCATCCCCAAAGTCAGGGTCAAACAATTCGCCCAAGCGATAGGTCATGCCATTCTTTTGGAACTTTTCCTTATAATCCTTCGCCAAATCGGGATATTGGGTTTCCCACAACTTCGAGACGCGAATGAGGCTTGAGGTCTCGCGCATTTCATCAACGGGTTTCAGCCACGAAAGCAACTGGTCGCACAACATGCTGTTGCCGCCACCATTGTAGCGCACATCGACCATCAAGGTTTTCACGCCTTGCCGACGCATTTCCGAAAACATTTCTTGCAGAAATTCGCCAAAATCAGGGACTTGCGCCAACTGCTCTTCGGTCATCCCATGCGACTGCCCAAACATTTCCATCATCCGAAGCGTGTTTCGGTCTACGCACTGTGAAAAGCGCATGTAGCAAAGCTGTTTCTCCGGCATGATGTTGTAACTGAAGTACTTGCTGCTCTTTTTGAAAGGAACATTGCTTTTTGGGGTATAGAACCATTCAATTTCATCTTCACTAAGTTCCTCTTGTCCGACCGCAGGCAGCAGAACCGTGTTGCCGTCATCGAACTGAAACTCGAGCATGTCGTCGGGGCGGCGGTAAGGGTTGTAGTCCCAAGCCGTTTTCAACTGCATGTAATTGTTCACGCTGGCAATGAAGTGGTTGTCGTTGTCCCAGCTCATCAAGGGGCGGAAGCTCTCAATGACTTCGCGGGTAGGCTTGCCGTTGATGGCAGTGACACGATGCCCCAACTCGGCGGAAAATTCCTTTGTGATGGTTGTCAAATAAAAAGCGGTGTCGCCGTCGGCAAACAATGCGAATGGACAAATCTTGCCATCGAAGCTCATCGACACTTTCGAGTGGCCGTCGTTGAGCGGCGAAAGGATGGATTGCAGATACTGCTTCAATTGGTCATCGCTCTCACAACCAGCAAGATACTGGTAGCCCATGCGTGTCAGGCTGTCCATGTCGTAATGCCTTCTTCCGGTTTCGGCAAAGATTGGATGCGTGTTTTCCAACATGTCTGCAAAGAGCAGAAAATCACGCTGGTAGGCGTTCCCGTCGCGATAGAGTTCGCTGTTTTCCACTTTGGAATTGGTCAAGGTGTTGTAGGCATCTTCCTGAGCTAACAGGGTTAAACTGCTCGAAATCAGCAGCAAAAACATTGAAATGGTTTTGTAGTTTTGCATAATTTGATAGATTTGTAATACCCGTAATACGGAGATGGGAAAAAAGTTACAGCCAATGCAAAAAATATTCTTGAAAGCTATTTTCGTTGGCAAAACTACATCATTTTTCAACAAATCAAGTAAAAATGTTATGATTATGTGTATTTTTGCACCCTAATAGTAAACATCTAATATTTCAATTTCTATGAAAAAAACTTTTATTATCGGTTCAATCCTGATGGTCAGCCTGTTCGCTTCTGCACAGACCATCGAAAAGACCTATCATTTCAGTCAACCGAATGTCAGCCAAATCCAAGGTTATGACCAAATCCAGTTCAAGAATTGTATGCAAAGCGCCCTTGTAGGTCAACCCTCGTTGCCTTGGCAAAGTGTCAGTCTGATGCTGCCACAAGGCACGGAAGCCGTCGCCATCGAAGTGGAACTTTCTGATTTCCAGACGATGGAAGGTAGCCACAACCTCTATCCTTACCAGACGGCCCTCACCTACTCCAATCCCGTGCGCCATCAGTTTGTGAAGGACGAAGCCCTTTATGCCTCGAAGAGCGTCTACCCCGCCCAAGCCTACGGTAAACTCAGCACACACTTTATGAATGGCATTGGCTTCGCTTTCAGCGCATTTACGCCCGTGCAGTACATTCCCGCAACGGGTCAAGTGATGTATGCGACGAAAGCCACTGTTAGAATCACGACGGAAGCATCAAAGAGCGACCAAACACGCCAAGTGTGGCTCAACAATGGCAATGCCACTCGCGCCATGCGCCTCGCCCAAAACCCTGAGATGTTGCAGAATTACGACAGCAAGGGTCGTAGCGTGGGCGGCTACGACTTGCTCGTGGTCACCAACCAGCAGTATGTCAGCGCATTTGGCGAGTATGAAAAATTCTATGAGGAGCGTGGCCTTCGCACGAAAATCGTTGCTTTTGAGGATATTATCAGCACAATGGAAGGTCGGGACAATCCCGAGAAACTGCGCAACTTCATCATCCAAGAATACGAAAACGCCGGCATTATGATGGTGAACCTCGCCGGCGACGTGCCAGCCATCCCCTATCGCGGCCTTTATTGCTTTGCAGACAGCGGCAGCGGCTATGAGGACTACGACATCCCCGCCGACCTGTATTATGCCGCCTTAGACGGCACTTGGAACGACGACAACGACAACCGCTGGGGCGAAATCGGCGAAGACGACCTGCTCCCTGAAATCGGCATCGGGCGTATGTGTTTCAGCAACCAAAACGAACTCAACAACATGCTCCACAAAGCCATGACCTATCAGACCGACCCTGTTTTGGGCGAATTCCGCAAGGTCATCATGGCTGGCGAACACCTCTTCGACGATCCCGAAAGCAACGGCAGCCAATACCTTGAACTGCTCATCGGCACCCGCGACGACAACGGCTACACCACCACGGGAATCCCTGAGTATTACGAGTTTAACCGCCTTTACGAAGAAGAAGGCAACTGGAGCGGCACCAAACTGCGCAACGCCATCAACCAAGGCACGCAATATGTCCACCACGACGGACACGCCAACACCAACTATGTGGCCGGCTGGACCAACAGCGACATCACCGACAACAAATTCAGCGGTGTGAACGGCGTGGTTCACAACTATACCTTCTTCCACACTTCAGGCTGCATTTGCGGCGACTTCAGCAGCGACTGCATCCTTGAGCGCATGACCAAAATCAGCAACTTCGCTGTGGCCACCTTCGGCAACTCTCGCTACGGTTGGTTCAACGAAGGCCAGACGGAAGGTCCCGCCATCCACCTTGCCCGCGAAACGGAAGATGCCTACTACAACGACCGCATCCCCTACGGCGGCATGGCGTTGAGAGAAGGCAAAATTATGACCGCGCCGTGGGTCAATGCTCCCGGCCAGTGGGAAGAAGGTGCCCTGCGCTGGAACTTCTATGACCTGAACATGATGGGCGACGTGGCCGTCAGCCCGTGGCACGACGAGCCTTTCACACCCAATGTGAACTACCCCACTGAAATCCTCGAAGGCATGACCTCAATGGAGGTCAAGGTAACCAACGAAAACGGCGAGGGCCTGAAGAACTTCCGTTGCAGCCTCTTCGACGGTGAGGAGCTACTCGGTGTGGCTTACACCGACGAACTTGGCAATGCCACCATTGTCGTCGATGAATCAGTTGTGATTTCAGACGGCATGAAACTCATTGTCACCGGCTGCGACGCATGGCCGCAAACCCTGACCCTCGACCTCACTGCCACAACGGAAAACAAGACAAACAACCTGAACATCTACCCTAATCCGAACCACGGCCAGTTCAGCCTCAACCTGCCCGAAGAGGACTGCGACATCGTTGTCGTCAACAGCCTTGGCCAGACGATGCACCACACCGCCGCCCGTGGCTTGACCACCCTCAACGTTGAAAACCTCAGCGAAGGCGTGTATTTTGTCACTGTGAAGAGCGAGAGCGGCGTTAAGACGATGAAGTTTATAAAAGAATAAACGACACCCTTGTCAACAGGTTTGAAAACTCCCTGGAGCAATGCTTCGGGGAGTTTTTTTGAAATATTTTGCCAATCAAAAATAATTTCGTATTTTTGTAACCTCGAGATTATTAAAATTCTTATGCCAAAAACAACTGCCCAACCCAAGCAAAAACCCACCAAGAGCATGGAAGCAGCCCTATGGGAGTCGTGCAACAAGTTGCGCGGTGCCGTGGAGCCTGCCGAATACAAACACGTCGTGCTGTCGCTCATCTTCCTAAAGTATGCCGGCGACCGCTTCGAGCAACGCAAACAGGAACTCATAGATCAGGACTTGAAGGAATACATGGACACCGTGGAGTTCTACACGGCCGAGAATGTCTTCTACCTGCCCGAGGAGTGCCGCTGGACATATATAATGGAGAATGCCAAGCAGCCCAACATCTTCCAAATCATTGACGATGCATTGAGCAACATCGAGAAGAAAAACAAGCAGTTGGCCGGAGCGTTGCCCAACAACTACTACTCCAACCTGGGGTTGGACAAGACCAAGTTTGCCTCGCTGCTCGACGAAATCAACAGGCTCGACACCGTCCGCGATGCCGAGAACGACCTGATAGGCCGCGTGTACGAGTATTTCCTTGGTAAATTTGCCATCGCCGAAGGCAAGGGAAAGGGCGAATACTATACGCCGAAATCGGTGGTGAACCTAATCGCCGAACTCATCGAGCCTTACGACGGCAAGATCTACGACCCCTGCTGCGGCTCGGGCGGTATGTTTGTGCAGTCGGTGAAATTCGTTCGGGCGCACAACAGCAACCAGAAAAATATCAGCGTTTACGGTCAGGAGAACACCAACACCACCTTCAAGCTGGCACGCATGAACCTCGCCATCCGTGGCATTTCGGCCGACATACGACAGGGCGACACCTTCCACAACGACCAGCACCGCGACCTCAAGGCCGACTACATAATGGCCAACCCACCCTTCAACCAGAAAGACTGGCGCGAAGGCAACCAGCTGGTCGACGACCATCGCTGGCAGGGCTACGACACACCGCCCACCTCAAACGCCAACTATGGATGGATTCTCAACATCCTTTCCAAGCTTTCCACCAACGGCATTGCGGGTTTCTTGCTGGCCAACGGTGCCCTGAGTGCCGACGGCACCAAGCTGGCCATACGGCGCAAGCTTATCGACAACGACAAGGTGGAAGCCATCCTCATACTGCCGCGCAACCTCTTCTACTCCACCGACATCAGCGTGACGCTCTGGATACTGAACAACAATAAGAAGGCGCACGTGGCGACGAAGAATGGTCAAGAAATCCACTACCGTGACCGCGAGAACGAGGTGCTCTTTATGGACCTGCGCCAGATGGGCATCCCCTTCGAAAAGAAATACGTGGAGCTGGACCAGGAGACGCGCGACACCGTCGTCCGCACCTTCCACAACTGGCAGCAGCAAGGCCACGAGCAGACCTATCGCGACGAGCCCGAATACTGCTATTCCGCCACACGCGACGAGATTGCGCAGAAAGGCTACAGCCTCGTGCCCAGCAAATACATCGAGTTCCGCAACCGTGACGAGCAGGTTGACTTCGACGCGAAGATGCGCGAGCTGCAAGCCGAAATGCGTGAGTTGTTGCAACAGGAGGAAGAAAGCAAAGAAGAGTTGAAGGTGCTCTTTGATAAGTTAGGATACAAAATTTACTAAAACTTGCCAATTTTGCAAGAATTAGCAAGAATTATCAAATTTATTTGTATCTTTGCGCTTTGATTAAAGGACTTGATTGATGATGGAATTACCACCTAAAATAGAAAAGAGAGCTTTTTCTGATGCCCTTTTCGGGAAAACAAGTGAAGAGATCAATTTTCTCGTTGACCAAATCAACGAGGAATATGATTATTGGGATAAGGTGAAATACAAGAAACCTTTGCCAAATGGTGTTACCCCTGAGATGTTGTGGTCATACGTCAAAGCTTCAAGGTTGAAACAGAGTGTCATGATATGGAACAAATATGGCATAAAACTCTGTGTAACAAGCCATATACAGCGCCTATGTCATGAATTTGATATGCTTTTTGGAAGTTTTTGGTCTTCTGAAAACGATTCTCAAAGCGCAGAAAGGAAATACTATTTGGCCAGCTCTTTAATGGAGGAAGCTATCTATTCCAGTCAGATGGAAGGAGCCTCCACAACCCGTGTTGTGGCCAAAGAGATGTTGAGGAAGAACAAGTCGCCTCAGAACAAATCCCAGCAGATAATCGTCAACAACTACAACACGATTCAGTATATCACCCAACATAGAAACGATCCTTTGACCGAGGAGAACCTGCTGCATATCCATCGGCTAATGACGGAGAACACATTGGATGATCCCAATAATGCCGGCCATTTCAGGACCAACGACGAAGTGGTTGTGGCCAACGTCGTCGCTAACGAGATCGTGTATACACCTCCCACCTATAAGGAAATCCCTGAGTTTTTGGATGCCCTTTGTTACATGTTCAACGAGGACAATCCGCGCGTTTTCCTGCATCCTATCATCAAGGGTATCGTCATCCATTTTATGTTGGCTTACATGCACCCGTTTGTTGACGGGAACGGTCGCACTGCTCGTGCCCTGTTTTATTGGTATATGTTGAAAGAGAATTACTGGCTGACGGAATACATGTCTATTTCTAGGGTGATTGCCAAGTCGAAAAAGAGTTACGAAAAGACATTCCGCTATAGCGAGAACGACGAAAACGACATCGGCTATTTTGTAGCATACAACCTGCGGGCGTTGAAAATATCCTTCCAGCAGCTTTCCGATTATATCCAGAGGAAGCAAAAGGAAAAGAAAGCGGCCAATGCATTTATGGCATCGGGCAATATCAACCAACGTCAAGCGCTGATTCTACAACAATTTGCAGAGGACCCCGATCTTGTTCTCACCGTAAAAGAGGTGCAAACCCGATTCTCGGTTGCCTCAATGACAGCAAGAAAGGACTTGTCGGAGCTGGTGCAGCAAGGCTATTTGCAAGAGATCGCCATCAACAAAGTCACCAGAGGTTATCTGCGAGGACTTGATTTTGATGAACTGAAAAACATGAAATGATGGAATACCAGCGTTTAGGCGACTATATCAGAGAGGTGAATGTCCGCAACAGTGAGTTGAAGGTGACGAAGCTTGTCGGCCTCACAATCGACAAGGCTTTCATTCCATCTGTGGCGAATGTCATTGGTACAGACCTTTCTAATTATAAGGTTATCCGTCGGGAACAGTTTGCCTGTAGTTTGATGCAGGTGAGTCGCGATGGGAAGATGCCAGTGGCGATGTTCGACGATGACGAGGCTATTATGTCACCTGCCTATCCAATGTTTGAGGTTGTTGACAAGTCTAGGCTTTTACCTCAATATCTGATGATGTGGTTTTCTCGCAAAGAATTTGACCGAGAGGCAAGCTACTATGCAGTAGGTGGTGTTCGTGGCAGTTTGGAGTGGGGCGACTTCTGCAATATGCAGCTTCCAGTTCCGAGCATTGAGCGGCAGCGGGAAATCGTGTCGGAATACGAGACGCTGACGCGTCGCATTCGCCTCAATAATCAGATGATTGAGAAACTCGAAGCCACAGCACAAGCGCTTTACCGCAAGATGTTTGTGGATGGGATTGACAAGGAGAATCTGCCGGAAGGGTGGAGAAGGGGGAGATTGGGAGAAATTGCGACTTTCAAGTATGGGAAAATGGCAGACAAACACTCTAAAAGTGATAAGTTTCCATATCCTATATTTAGTGGTTATGCAGTGACTGGATATACTAGTGAATACACGTTGAAAGAGCCTACAATTGTTATTATTGCAAGAGGCGATGCTGGAACGGGAAGAATTTGCATGTCTCCCAAAGAATGTTTCTTGTCGAATCTCGCCATTTCGATAGAAACAAAAGAACCTTTGATGAAAAACTATTTGTATTATCATCTGCTGGAATCCGATACGATGTCTTTGCGGTCAGGTTCTGCCCAAGCACAAATAACAATTAATAATGTGGAACCATTTGAGGTGATGATACCAGAAAGAAAAGTCTATGTGGACTTCTCAGATAAGGTAAATACACTATACAACAACACGATACTATATAAACAAGAGAACGAGAAATTAACCGAATTACAGTCCTTGCTATTGGCGAGGATGGGGAAATAAAAAAACAAATATGACTAAAAATTACATTGCACCAGACTTCAAAAAAGATTCGTTTACATGCCCTCATTGTGAGACGTTGTCTTTAATGCATTATCATTCATTATCATATCAAGGATGCACGATGGTGTCTTCAAAATCAGGAATTGTTAACCATGGTGATTGTTCAATTCACGTTGCGACATGTCAAAATTGTAAGAAAAAACAATATGGATAGATAATGCTTATATATATCCAGACATTGTTGCTGAAGAAGCAAATCCTGATATGCCTGAGTCGGTAAAACAATTGTACAATGAGGCTGGATCTATTTACAGCAAGTCTCCTCGTGCGGCATGTGCTTTATTGCGTCTTGCAATAGATAGATTGTGTAATGAACTTGGTGAAACAGATAGGGATATCAATAAGAACATTGGCGCTCTTGTTGAGAAAGGTTTGCCTAAATCCATTCAACAAGCGTTAGATGTAGTTCGTGTTGTTGGAAATAAAGCAGTTCATCCAGGACATATTGAATTTGATGTGGATGACAAAGGCACTGCTATAATGCTTATGCATTTGATAAACATCATTGTATCGGAACCACATGAAATAAGTTTATTATATCAAGGTCTTCCGGAGTCCGTTAAAGAATCAATCAAAAAAAGAGATAATTAGTATACCAGAATTACAGTCTTTGCTATTGGCGAGGATGGGGAGTTGATATGAATATTGATTATGGCAAAACCGAAGAAGAAAAGTAAAATAAAAACGATTCTTGAATGGATTGGCATTATTGGAGGCTGTTTAGCAACAATTGGCATTCCCATAAGTGTTACCATGTTTATCAGTGACAAGCAACACAAAATGGAAATGATTGAGTTAAACCAACAACACAATCTTGACCTTCAACGTCAGCACGATGAATTTGAGGAAAAACTTTCAGAAGTTAAGGACCAGTTGGAGGATTGCAAACAACAATATCGTTTATTAGAAATCGAGAACAGGAGGGGTAGCCATGAAAAATAAAATTTTAAGAAAAGTGATTGAATTTGTGCCAATACTACTTGTTATTGGTTTAGCGGTGGCACTCGTTTACTGCATATTTTATATTGGGAAACTCGAGGATCAAATTTATGAGCGGGATAAAACCATACAAGAATTGTCGTTTCGTAGTGATTTGGTTGAAGAGTATTTTGACATCAAGCATGACTCGGTGGAGCATACGACTTCATATTCTTTGAAAAGGTCTGTAGTGAACCCTGTGATTTTACAGCAAGATAGTACAGAACTGATGTTCCGTCAAGGAGATAAGTTGCTTACTTCAAAAGAATTAGTCGATGAATATAATGAGTTGTCGGGAAAGTTTAATAAATTGGTTGATGCCATTTATAGGTTTGAGAAAGAATATAATAGTGAATTTAATAAAAACATGCGCCAAATTGAAGAATTAGAATCAGTTTTATGTATGATAGAAAAACGTTATAATATTCAATATAATATTATAAAGAGAGATTCTACTTTTTCTGTAATACAATTATCAAATACCGAAAAGATAGATTCTGCACTGATGTTATTGCCGTACTACAAAGATAAATTGAAAAAAGTCTCTGATTCGGTTTGGACAATAGAGTATTATAAGCAGAAGAAATGATGTTTTGTCAATGAGTTTAAGCAGAGTAAAAGATGATAATTTTGGTTTTTACTTTTTGAATCTGCATAAAAATATCAAAAATCGAAAATAAAATTCATTTATTTCTGATTTTATTCTATATTTGCGGCGTATAAGAAGGAAAAACGACATGATACAGGAACTGAAAATAAAGAATTTTCTTTCATTCAAGGATGAGGTAACGTTTAGCTTTGAGGCCACTAAAGACACCTTTGCTGATGATTATCAGGTGTTTGAAGTCGCTCCTGGGGTCCGCCTTTTGAGGTTTGCCATGGTGTATGGCGCCAATGCATCTGGTAAATCCAACCTACTGAAAGCCTTTGAGTTTCTACGTTCGTTTTGGAAAAAACAAACTAGAAGCATAGAGGAAACCACTTCTGTAATTCCATTTTTGTTTGATAAAAAAACCAGCATAGAACCTTCACGATTCGAATTGGTCTTTTATGTTGGAGGGATCAAATACAATTATCAGCTGGAATTAGATGAAGATCAGGTGTATTTGGAAAAGCTCAATTACTATAAGAGCGTTCAGCCGACGATGCTTTTTGTTAGGGAATATAAGGATGGCATGTCCGTTATTGTTTATAATAACTCTGTCGTCAAATTAAGTCCAACGGAAAAAGAAAAGATTTCTGTGGAATGTCTTAAGAATATGTCCTTTTTTGCGGCGTTAGGCAAGGCGAATGTGAGTGTATCTGAGCTGAATACTGTGAGGCGGTGGATGATTACGCATTTTGAGAAGATGGTTGATCCTACGCTTTCTTTGACCGAAAAGGCAGAAGAAAAACTTGCCAATGATACTGCATTTAGGGAATATCTTGTGAATTATTTCAAGAATGCACATTTTGACATTTCAGATATTGAGACGCAGGCTTTCGACACCACCCCAGTTGAGGTCCCATTTGAAAGGACAACGAAGTCCATCACCTTAACTATTAAAACATATCGGACGTTTTTTGAGCATTTGGTTACCAATGGCGAAGAGAAAGAAAAATACAAATTACCGATATATTTGGAGTCGTATGGCACCCGGCGTATTTTTGGCCTTGCCTCTGCCATCTATGATGTTCGAGTGAAAGATAGTTTTCTCATGGTGGATGAGATTGAGGCATCGCTGCATCCAAGGTTTTTGGAGAAATTGTTGTTTGAATATTTCAATAACAAAGGCCTGTCGCAAATGCTTGTCACCATCCATGACGACAGTTTGCTGGATCTGGTCAATGATTTAATACGAAAAGACTCCATTTGGTTCACTGAGAAGAAAGCATCTGGAACAACGGATTTATTCAGGCTTACCGAGTTCAAGGGGCTGAACAGGATTGCTTCGATTAGATCGGCCTATAGACTTGGAAGATTTGGTGCTACGATGTAACGAAGGAGATTACAGATGGCAAACGGGAAGAACTTAATAAAGAACACAAATAGACAACCTGTTTATTTCAGCCCACCTGCTCAGCAAGTTCCAGATGAAGGCGTGCGTGAAATCAAACCTTTGCTTCCTTTTGTCATCAGCGGAGGTGAAAACACGGAGCGTTACTATTTTAAGCATCTGTCTGACACGACAATTCATAAGTTTAAGGTTTTACCGGAGTATTTTGGCAATGAGGCAAGTTACCCTGAAGAATTTCCTAAAAGGATTAACGCAATATTGAAAGAAAACCCAGATGCCAAAATCTATTGTGTGTTTGATTTTGACACCATCTATGGCAACAAGGCCTATCAAGAAAAACATAAAAGATTTGAAAACAGCATAAAAAATAAGATTGCCAATGGAAGTGTTGTGCTTTGTCCCAATATGCCAAGCATCGAGTATTGGTTTTTGCTGCATTTTGAAAACCGAACCCAATTGATCAAAACCTGTGGACGAACCATGCAAAGGTTGTTGTCGCCCTATATGATGTCGTATTTCCAAAACACAGATGGGAAGTCGTTTCTTAAGATATTGAAAAGTGAAGAATGTGTAAAAGATTCAGGTTGGGTTGTCAAGTTGTGTGATAATGGCAAATTAGAAGCGGCTATCCAACGGGCTGAAAACAATATCAAAGCGGCAGAAGCCACAGGAGATTTGGATAACCAATCCTATTCTTTTGTGTATTTGTTGTTCAAAAACTGAAAGGAAAATTTCCCATGCCTTATTTCAACGAAAGCCAATTAGAACAGTCCATCATTGCCCTGCTGCAAGAGCAAGGTTATGAGCATGTGAAAGGCGAGGACATCGTGCGCAACCTCGACGAGGTGGTGCTGCGCGACGACTTGGCGGAATACCTGCACAATCGCTACAAGAACGACGGCATCACCGACCAAGAGGTGGAGACTGCCATCCGCGTCATCATGCAGCAAACCGGTGGCTCGCTCTATGACGAAAACAAACACACCATCCACCTGCTCATGGACGGCTTTTCGCTGAAAAGGGAAGACCCTACTAAACAAAACCTCTATATCTATCCCATCGCCTTCGATGAACCGAACCAGAAACACAACCTCTTCAAAGTCGTCAACCAGTTCGACATCGTGGGCAACCAACACCGCATCCCCGATGCCATTGTTTTCGTCAATGGTCTGCCCGTGGTGGTGTTCGAGTTCAAGAACGCACTCAAACAGAACACGACCATCGAGGATGCCTACAAGCAACTCACCATCCGCTACCGCCGCGATATTCCTGCCTTGTTCAAATACACTGCCTTCATCGTCATCTCCGACGGAGTAAACAATAAGTTCGGCACGCTATACACGCCTTACGAGTTCTTCTATGCCTGGCGCAAGGTCAACGCCAAGGACAAGGCCGACAATGGCATTTCGTCGCTCAAGACAATGATTGCCGGCCTGTTCCGCAAGGACCGCCTCATCGATGTCATCCACAACTTCGTCTATTTCCCCGATACCTCCAAGGACGAGCGGAAGTTCATCTGCCGATATCCACAATATTTCGCTGCCCGCTCGCTCTATCAGAACATCCTCAACCACAGCAAGCTCAATGCGGGTGGCGATGGCAAGGGCGGCACCTATTTCGGAGCCACGGGTTGCGGCAAGTCGCTCACCATGCTCTTCCTCTCGCGCCTGCTCATGAAGAGCAAGGCCTTGTGCAGTCCCACCATCATCCTCATCACCGACCGCACTGACTTGGACGATCAACTTTCTCGTCTGTTGCTCAACGCCAAACAGTTTGTGGGCGACAGCGTGATAGAGCAGGTGGAAAGCCGTGAGGACTTGAAGGACAAACTGCAAGGGCGCACCAGCGGTGGCGTGTTTCTCACTACCATACAGAAGTTCTCCAAGGACATCAACCTTCTTTCCAACCGTGCCAACATCATCTGCATCAGCGATGAAGCGCATCGCTCGCAGACGGGCATTGAGGAAAAAGTGGAGATTACCGACAAAGGCGTGAGGCGTTCTTACGGTTTTGCCAAATACCTGCGCGACTCACTACCCAACGCTACTTACGTCGGCTTTACTGGTACACCCATCGACCCGACGTTAGAGGTCTTTGGCGGCATTGTCGATGAGTATTCCATGATTGAGGCCGTCAACGATGGCATCACCAAGACCATCATGTACGAAGGTCGTGCCTCTCATGTGTTTGCCGACAGCGAACTCATCAAGCAGATTGAAGCATACTATGACCAATGTGCCGAAGAAGGTGCCACCGAGTACCAAATCGAGGAGAGCAAGCGGGCCATGACACAGATGAGCATTCTGCTCAACAGCCCCGACCTCATTCATCGGTTGGCTGACGACTTCATCCGACACTACGAACGCCGTGTTGAGGAAGGCAGCACCGTCAAAGGCAAGGCCATGATTGTGTGTGCCACAAGGGAAATCGGCTATGCCATCTACAAGGAAATCATCACCATGCGCCCCGAATGGGCCGAGGTGAGAGTGTGTGGCGATGGCGAGGAACTCACGAGAGTAGAGTCTGAAAAAATCAAGCCCATGGAGAAGATTAAGATGGTCTTCATCCGACAGAAAGACGACGACCCTAAACTGTACAATCTTCTGGGCACTGACGAGGACAGAAAGAAACTCGACCTACAATTCAAGGAGGAGAAATCGAACTTCAAGATTGCCATCGTGGTCGACATGTGGATTACGGGTTTCGATGTACCTTGTTTGGACACCATGTATTGTTACAAGCCTTTGCAGATGCACACGCTGATTCAGACCGTCAGCCGCGTGAACCGCAACTATCCAGGCAAGGACAAAGGACTCATCGTGGATTACTTGGGCATCAAGAAGAAGTTCAATCAGGCGATGAAAAAATACGCCAATGGCGGACAAAATGAGACTCCTGTGGAAACCATCGACAATGCCGTAAAGTTGTTTAAGGACGAACTTGATTTGTTGAGGCGCATGTTCCACGGCTTCGACTATTCCAAGTTCTTCACAGGAACGCCATTGGAGCAGCTTGATGCCCTGCAAATGGCCGCCGAGCGCATTCAGCAGACCGAGGAGTTGGAAAAGCGCTTCATGAAGCACACCAACATCATGAAGTCGGCCTACAACATGTGCAACAACGACGAGCGCATCACTAAAGATGAAATCAACGATGTCCATTTCTTCACAGGTGTGCGATCGGTCATCTACAAGACTACGACGGGCGAATCGCCTGACGCAACACAGATGAACAGACACGTTTTGAAACTGATCAATGAAGCACTTATCTCTGAAGAAGTCGTGGCCATCAACACAATGCGTCTCGACGACACGGAGCAAATCGACTTGCTGGCAAGCCAATACATGGAAAAGCTAAAACGATTGCCCTATCAGAACACGAAAATCAAGCTGATGGAACAACTGCTGAAGCGTGTCATCGATAGCGTGAAGAGAGTGAACAAGATCAAGGCTGTTAGCTTCACCGACCGATTGAAAGGCATTATTGACAAATACAACGACCGCTCCGATGATATCGTATTGGCAGACGAGATTGTCACGGAAGTGGCCAAGCAGTTGGCAGACCTGCTTGAGGAAATTAAGAAAGAGAACAAATTGCCCGAAGGCATTCCCGACATCGAAGTGAAAGCCTTCTACGACATCCTGAAATCCGTCGCTGAGCAGTATGGTTTCCTTGATGAATACACTGAAAAACAATACATTTCCCTTGCCAAAGACGTGAAGGATGTGGTTGACGACAAAACCCAATACATTGATTGGGACAAGAAAGCTGACATCAAAGCGCAGTTGAAAGTGCAGATTATCCTCACTCTTGCCAAGCATAAATACCCGCCCGCGACACGCGATGAAGTTTTCAAGGCGATATTCGAGCAAGCCGAAAACTTCAAGAAGAACAAAACTTCTATATCTACGGTAACGGTGATTCCATATCCGATGGATGAAGAGGATAATCGCTATAGTTTAGCTGCGGAAGCCACAAAATAATCGGCCGATTCAATCCTTCAAGCACCCAAGCGGTACCACAAACACGCCATCGTTACATCAATAGGCCAATATCCGCAACAAAATTTGGAGCATTGGCGCGTCTTCATACCTATTTTAAAAAGGTTATTTCAATCTTTCTTCAAAAAATCCTCCTACCCTATTGCATTTTCCATGACAAATCCATACTTTTGCACCTTAATTCTAAAACTAAAAGAATATCAGTTAATTCACTAATAATCAATTAAGAAAATGACAAAGTACGTTTACACCTTTGGCGGAAAGACCGCTGAAGGCAATGCTTCGATGAAGAACGAGCTGGGTGGCAAAGGCGCCAACCTGGCCGAAATGTGCTTGCTCAAGCTGCCCGTACCGGCCGGCTTGACCATCACAACGGAATGTTGCACAGCCTATTACCAAAACAATTGCCAACTTCCCGCTGGCCTGATGGACGAGGTCCACGCCGGCATGAAGAACATGGAGAACATCATGGGCATGAAATACAGCGACCCCGACAACCCGCTGCTCGTCAGCTGCCGCTCAGGCGCGCGCAAGTCGATGCCCGGCATGATGGACACCGTGCTCAATATCGGTCTCTGCTCCAAGACCATCCCTGGCTTGATCAAGAAGACCAACAACCCGCGTTTCGTGTATGACTCCTACCGCCGCCTCATCATGATGTACGCCGACGTCGTCATGGAGAAGGCCGAGGGCATCGAACCCGCCGACGGCAAGAGCATCCGCAAACAACTCGACGACATGCTCGACGCCTACAAGGAGAAGATGGGCTATAAGAGCGACACCGAGCTGAAGGCCGAAGAGCTGAAGCAGCTGGCTGAGGAATTCAAAGTCCGCATCAAGGAAGTGCTGGGCACCGAGTTCCCGGACGACGCCGAGGCCCAACTCGAAGGCGGCATCAAGGCCGTGTTCAAGAGCTGGAACGGCAAGAAGGCCATCTCCTACCGCCGTATTGAAGGTATCCCGGACGACTGGGGCACTGCCGTCAACGTGCAGACCATGGTGTTCGGTAACATGGGCGAAGGCTCCGCTACCGGCGTGGCATTCACCCGTAACCCCGCCACTGGCGACAACCAATTCTACGGCGAATGGCTGATCAACGCCCAAGGTGAGGACGTGGTGGCCGGTATCCGTACCCCCAACCCGCTAAACGACGACACCAAGAACGAACAGAACAAGCACATGCACTCCATGCAGGAGCTGATGCCCGAGACCTATAAGGAACTCTGCGAAGTGCGCCGCATCCTCGAAGAGAACTACCATGACATGCTCGACATCGAGTTCACCATCCAAGATGGCAAGCTCTACATGCTGCAGTGCCGCGTCGGCAAGCGCACTGGCGTTGCCGCTCTGACCATGGCTCTCGACATGCTGAAGGAAGGCCTCATCGACGAAAAGGAAGTCGTCATGCGCCTCACCCCTGAGCAACTCGACGAACTCCTCCACCCCATCCTCGACGCTGCCGACGAGAAGAAGCACGACGTCATCGCCAAGGGTCTGCCCGCAGGTCCTGGTGGCGCTGTCGGTCGCATCGCCCTCACCAGCGAGAAGGCCAAGGAATACCGTGCCGCTAAGGTGGCCAACATCCTGGTCCGTGAGGAAACCAACCCCGAAGACGTCGAAGGCATGCGTGCCGCCGATGGTATCCTGACCGCCCGTGGCGGTATGACCTCACACGCCGCTCTCGTGGCTCGTGGCTGGGGCAAGTGCTGCATCGTGGGCTGCGATGCCGTGAAGATCGACCTTGAAAAAGGCATCGTGAAGATCGGTGACAAGCAATTCAAGGAAGGCGACATCATCAGCTTGAACGGTTCCAAGGGCTGGGTCTACGACGAACCCGTCGGCATGATCAACGCCACCGAGAACCCGCTGTTCCAGCAGTTCATGGCTCTGGTCGACAAGTACCGCAAGATGGGTGTCCGCACCAACGCCGACAACCCGGAAGATGCCCAGAACGCTGTCAACTTCGGCGCCGAAGGTATCGGCCTGTTCCGTATCGAACACATGTTCTACGGCAAGAACAGCGAAGAGCCGTTAGCCAAGCTGCGCAACATGATCTTAGCCAACACCACCGAAGAGCGCGTGGCTGCCTTGGCCGAACTTGAGCCTTACATCAAGAACGCTGCCAAGGGCACGCTGAAGGTCTTGAACGGCAAACCGTTGACCTTCCGCCTCATGGACCCGCCCTTGCACGAGTTCGTGCCTCATACCGAAGAGAAGCAGAAAGCCCTCGCCAAGGAGCGTGGCATCAGCTTCGAGGAAATCAAGAAGCGCATCGACGCCCTCAACGAAGTGAACCCGATGATGGGTCTGCGTGGCGTGCGCCTCGGCATCGTCTATCCCGAGATCACCGAAACACAGTTCCGTGCCCTCTTTGAGGCCACCGCTGAACTGATGACGGAAGGCTTCGACCCGCATCTGGAAATCATGGTCCCGCTGACCATCAACGTCAAGGAGCTTGAGCACCAGAAGGCCATCGCCAACCGCGTGAAGGCTGAAGTGGAAGCCAAGTTCGGTGTCAAGATCAACTACATGTACGGCACCATGATTGAGATTCCTCGCGCTACTTTAGTTGCCGACCAGATTGCCAGCGTAGCCGAGTTCTTCAGCTTCGGTACCAACGACCTCACCCAGATGACCTTCGGCTTCAGCCGCGACGACGTGAACGCCATCGTGAAGGACTACATCGAAGAGAAGATCATCCCTGCCGACCCGTTCAACACCCTCGACCAAGAAGGCGTTGGCCAATTGGTGAAGTTGGGCGTGGAGCGTGGCCGTAGCCAACGCGCCAACCTGAAGTGCGGCGTCTGCGGCGAACACGGCGGCGATCCCGCTTCGGTACACTTCTTCTACAAGGCCGGCTTGAACTACGTCAGCTGCTCGCCGTTCCGCGTGCCCGTGGCACGTCTGGCCGCTGCACAGGCCGCTATTGAGGAAGAGAGAGCAAAGTAATTGGGTTCATTCCTATAAGCAAAACAGCCTCCAGTTTTCGGGGGCTGTTTTTGTTTTGCGTTTTCCAAAAAAAGCATAAATTTGCAGCGGAATAAGACGATGATGAAAGCATTATGATTACAAAGGAAGAAATATGCACGATGCTGCAAAGCACGGAAACTTATCGGGTGGAAAAAACCATATCGACCACCAATATGGATAAGTTTTGCGAGGCTATTTGCGCTTTCGCCAACGACTTACCTGACTCGCGGAAGAAGGGGTATCTGTTCATTGGAGTCAATGATGACGGCACTTTGTCGGGCCTGAAAGTTGATGACGGGCTTTTGAAAAAGATTGCCGCAATCCGCTCTGACGGCAACATTCTTCCATTGCCGACCATGAGCGTTGAACGGTTCGAGTTCCCAGATGGAGACTTGCTGGTGGCTGAGGTTTCACCTTCCCTTATTCCGCCGGTTGTGTTTGATGTGTCAAAGTTGACTGTGTTTTGTGTTACGATTCATTCGAATGTCGAATTTGTTTCGGAAACACAAACTATTAACCATGATGTCCCTCAAGATGTCCCTCAAGATGTCCCTCAAGCCATAATTGATTTAGTTTCCAACAATCCGAAAATAACACGAGAAGAAATTGCCAAACAATTGGGCATAAGTTCAAAAACGGTAGGCCGCCATTTAAAGAAATTATCCAATTGCGTCAGATACATTGGCAAAGGCTATAGTGGTCATTGGGAAGTGCTGGAAAAAACAAACGACAAACTTTGATGAAAAACATCCTCGTCATAGTGTTTCTTTTGCTCATGCAATTAGTCCAAGCCCAAACAGCCATTGGACACGATGAAGCCCGCGCCACAGCCGAGCGGTTTGTGCTTCAACAAGGGAAGCAAGTGCAGCAAACTCTTAGCCTGAGCGAAGAAATCAAAAGCACGGAAACGGGGCAAACGAACCTGTTTGTGTTTGCCATCGAGCCGAAGGGCTATGTCATTGTCTCTGCCATGAATGAGGTTTTGGCCTACTCTTTCACTTCTTCCATGCCTGTATCGGACGAGCTTCCCGACCACATCGCCTATTGGATTGGCCTTTATAACGAGCAGACCGATTATCTCCTCCAATACCCTGACCGAATCAAGAAACCTGAGAGGCAGCAACATTCCGTCGGGCCGCTGCTGACCTCCATTTGGGGACAGGGCTGCTATTACAACGAGGCTTGTCCTGAAGACGAAAACGGGTCATGCCAGCACGCTTCGGCTGGTTGTGTGGCCATTGCAATGGCGCAAATCATGTATTACCACAAAATGCCGAAAAAGGGAAAAGGCTCGGTTTCGTACAATTGCGCCCCTTATGGAACCCTGTCGGCCAATTTCGGGCAAACCATCTATCCCTGGGACGACATGGCCGACAGCCTCAATTGCTCCAATCCCGCAGTTGCTTTGTTGGTTTCGCATTGCGGCATTGGCGTCAAGACGAACTATGGCCCTCATAGCAGCACGGCGTTTGGCGCACTCAACGCCTTCCAGCAGTATTTTTCCTTTCCAACTGCTTTGCGGTCGCAACGTTCCGATTTCAATGAGGAAATATGGCTTGCCATGATAAAAAACAACCTCGACCTGCAACATCCTGTTTACTATGCCGGACAATCGCAACAAGGAGGACATGCCTTTGTTTGCGATGGTTACGACACATTGGGCATGTTCCATTTCAACTTCGGCTGGAATGGGGTGGCCGACGGATATTACATGCTAAGCAACCCCAACGGATTCACGACCTACCAATACATCATCCACAACCTTGTGCCCATGAACGACTTCTCCATCCAATGCGACAGCCACGGAATCGTTTATGTGGCTCCCGACGGCACGGGCGACGGTTCCTCATGGGAAAACGCAACCAACCAATTGCAGGCGGCCATCTACCAATACCCCACCAACGAACATTCCATTTGGGTCAAGGAAGGGACATATTACGGGGAGCCGTTTGAGCTGTTTTCGTTCACTTTGTTGGGCAACTGCCAAGTGTATGGCGGCTTCAAGGGCGACGAGCCTTTCGACTTCGACCTGTCGCAAAGAGACTTCGAGGCCCATCCCTCCATTTTGGACGGCAACCATTCTCAAGGTGTGGTTTATTCCGTTCCCCACTCCACCACCCGAGCCACCATCCTCGACGGATTCACCATCCGAAACGGGAACTCGCCATACGGTGGCGGCATTTTCATACAAAACAAAGCGTTTGTCAGCAATTGCAAGATTTGCTACAACAAAACTCAGTACGACGGTGGCGGCCTCGCGCAAGTTCCTAACGACATCTCAGATAGCCTCATCGTCAAAAATTGCGAATTTTTCGGCAACGAGGCGAAAAACGGCGGTGCCATCTACGAAAAAGGCAAAGCCTCTTTCATCCGTTGTAACATTCACGACAACACGGCCCAAAACGGTGGCGGCATCCACAGTGCCTCGCGTGGCCAAAGCCAATTCATCAATTGCACCATCAAAAACAACTCGGCCCAAATGGGTGGCGGCACCTATTCACTTTCAAAGGTTACCTTCTGGAACTGCCTGATAGCCAACAACACAGCTAATACGGGTGGCGGTTGCCTCATCAGGGGTGGAGCCAACCTTTACAACTGCACCATCGTCAAAAACAAAGGCCTCACTGATTACGGCGGCGTTTCGTTTACACAAGCCTTGCAGAATGAAATCAAGCACTGCATCATTTGGGGCAATACCAGCCCCGATGGGAACAGCCAAATCGGGCCTCTGCAACTGCATACCTATTGCGCCGTGCAAAACGACATGTCAGGTTCGACGCTCAATTTCAATGCGGAGGCCGAAAACGACAGCGATTCGTCAGGGTTTTACATCAGGTTCAAAGACAGCAATGTGCAGGCGGGATGCGAAGCGCATGGTGGCGACTGGCATTTGCAGTCGGGCAGCCTTTGCATCGACAGGGTCAGGCCCATCAGTTCTCAGCCTGCAACCGATTTGGACGGAAAACCACGCATGAGGCACAACAACGTTGACCTTGGGGCATACGAATCCGATGCGGTCGCCTTCATTCTCAATCGTCCCTATTGCGAAGAAACACCTTATTATTATAATGGCACGCTCATCCCCTTGCCCGGCACTTACTCATTCCTCTACGAAGGTGCCGCCTACGACAGCCTCGTCATTCTCCAATTGTTTGAGGAAACCGTCTTCATGGAAGAAGAAATCTGCGAAGGCGAAACATACAGTTTCTTCGGTGAAACACTTTGTGAATCAGGGCATTATTCCACCTATCACGATTGCAAGACATACGAACTCGACCTGACAGTGAAACAAATGCCCGTCATCGACATGGAAGAGGAAATCTGTGAAGGCGAGACTTTCTACTTCTTCGGCGAAACACTCTGTGAGGCAGGACATTATTCTGCAATAAAAGACTGCAAAAGGTACGAACTCGAACTGATTGTGCCCCCCAACCCCACCATCACCTTGGAAGAAACGATTTGCCAAGGCGAGAGTTACTATTTTTATGGAACCTATCTTCGCGAAAGCGGCCATTATACCAAGTCGCACAACTGTAAGACTTACGAACTCGACTTGACCGTCAATCCCGCGCCGCCACTGCGTTGCAGCAACGACACGCTCATCATATATGGGAATCAAGTGGAGCTAACCGCCTCTGGAGCAGACGCTTATCTTTGGTCGACGGAAGAAACCACGGCAAGCATCACTGTCGCGCCAAAGAAGGATAAGACCTATTCCGTGAAGGGCTTTTCTCACGTCAATGGATGCTACAAAACGGTCTCCGTCACGGTGAAGGTGAAGAATTTGGAGGACGAAGTGGTCATGTTTCCCAATCCGGCTTCAGACATGGTGGAAATAAACATTTCATTCATCGATGAAGTGGAAGTCTTCAACCTGTTGGGCGAGCGAATCTGCCACATCAAGGCCAACCGCGAGGCCGTAAAATTGGATGTCAGCGATTACCCAGCAGGCGTCTACATCGTCCAAGTGAAGCAACTGAAAAATCTCTATTTTGAGAAACTTATCGTTGGGCATTAATATGTTGGGTTTGACAAATTTCGTTATTTTTGCGGCGTAAACTTCCAAATCAGTTGAAAAACATCCTCGTCATAGTGTTTCTTTTGCTCATGCAATTAGTCCAAGCTCAAACGGCTATTGGACACGAGAAAGCCCGCGCCACAGCCGAGCGGTTTGTGCTTCAACAAGGCAAGCAGGTGCAGCAAACTCTTACCCTAAGCGAGGAAATCAAAAGCACGGAAACGGGGCAAACGAACCTGTTTGTGTTTGCCATCGAGCCGAAAGGCTATGTCGTCGTTTCTGCCATGAATGAGGTTTTGGCCTACTCTTTCACCTCTTCCATGCCTGCATTGGGCGAGCTTCCCGACCACATCGCCTATTGGATTGGTCTTTACAACGAACAGACAGATTATCTCCTCCAATACCCTGACCGAATCAAGAAACCTGAGAGACAGCAACATTCCGTCGGGCCGCTGCTGACCTCCGTTTGGGGACAGGGGTGTTATCACAACTTAGCCTGCCCTTATGATTTCTATGGACCGTGTTATCATGCTGAGGCCGGTTGCGTTGCCCTCGCCATAGCTCAAATCATGTATTACCACAAACTGCCCTTAAAAGGCAACGGCTCAATGATTTACAACTGCCCTTCATACGGCATCCTTTCGGCTGATTTCGGCAACACCACCTACCAATGGGAGAACATGGTCGATACCGTAAAGCAAATCAATTATGATGTGGCAAATTTGATTTCGCATTGTGGAATCAGCGTAAGGATGAACTATGGAACAAATCTGAGCGTTTCCAGCATCACCGCCGCCCTCAACGCTCTCCAAGAGTTTTTCTACTATCCTTTCTCAACCCTTTCAATCCGAAGTGATTGTACTGAGGAAGATTGGACTGCATTGATTAGGCAAAACATTGAGAACCAACGCCCTGTGTATTACGAAGGCAAATCAGACTTGGGCATCCATGCTTTCGTTTGCGACGGCTACGACAGCAACGGCCTGTTCCATTTCAACTTCGGTTGGGACGGTGTGGCCGATGGCTTTTATACCATCAACAGCCCATACGGGTTTTCGGTCAACCAGTCCTGCATCAACAACATCATTCCCCTTGCCAACTTCCCTATCCAAAGTGACAGCCACGGTATCATCTATGTGACCCCTGACGGCAACGGCGACGGCTCGTCATGGGAAAACGCGACAAGTGACTTGCAGACAGCCATTTACAAGTCGAATGTAGACAAAACCACCATCTGGGTCAAAGAAGGCAGCTATACAAAAACATCGTCAGACGGTCATGCTTTCAATGTGTTTGGCGACTGCCTGATTTATGGAGGGTTCAAGGGCGACGAGCCTTACGACTACGACCTTTCCTTACGGGATTTTGAAGCCCATCCCTGCATTTTGGACGGCAACCACACTGATGGTGTCCTCAAGTTGCAATTTGCTGCCAATCAAGTACTTATCGATGGCTTCATCATACAAAACGGCGTGGCCTATAAAGGAGGCGGCATCCTTGCGAAATGCCAAACACACATCAAGAATTGCAAGTTCCGCTTCAACCATTCGAGATCGAATGGTGGTGGCCTCTCACTTCAACCCGCAAGTTCGGGAATATCCGTCATCGAAAACTGCGAGTTTTATGGAAACGAAGCCAACACCTATGGCGGAGCCGTTTATGACAATGGAACCACGACCTACCTGCATTGCCAGTTCCACAACAATCTTGCCCAGAAAAACGGCGGCGGCCTCGCCATCATCCAGCAGGGGGCAACACTTTGGAATTGCCTTATCAACAATAACACTGCCGAAACGGGCGGGGGTTGCTATTTGAAAGCTGGCGGCAAATTGTTCAACTGCACCATCGTCAAAAACGAAGCGCAAATTGAATACGGAGGTGTCTATGTAGCGCCGTTGTCATCACAAGGCGAGATTCGGAACTGCATCATTTGGGGCAATATCAGTGGTGGAGAGAATGTCCAAATCGGGCCACAGGAAACCTATTTGGATTGTGCCGTTGAGGGCGACAGGAGTGGAGCTAACTATAATTACAATGCCGACCAAGACAATGACGGCGAGGCACCAAGGTTTTACGTCAGGTTCCGAAATGCCAATGTCGCGGCTGGCGTTGCTGGACAAGACGGCGATTGGAGACTTCAACCCAACAGTCTTTGCATCAACAGAGGGATGAACCTTCAAGACCAACCTTCGACCGATTTGGATGGCAATCCACGCTGCCAACACGGAAGAATTGATTTTGGCACCTACGAATCGAACACCGCCACCAATTTCATCAATACATACTATTGCGAAAACGACCCCTATTATTACCAAGACTCGCTCCTTTCCGAATTAGGCACATACGCTTTCTTTCATAACGGAGACACTTACGATAGCCTTGTTGTCGTCCAAATGCAATCGCCCCCTCCGTCTGTTTTCCTCAGTGAATCGATTTGTGAAGACAGCTTTTATGACTTTTTCGGCACCCTGATCAACACAACGGGAATTTACACCACATCAATTGACTGCAAGACCTATCAACTCGACCTCACCGTGCATCCGTCGGATTCCGTTTCGATGGAGGCTGAAATTTGCGAGGGTGAAACCTACGACTTCTTCGGCGAATCGCTCTGTGAAACAGGACATTATTCCACCGTCAAAGATTGCACGACTTACGAACTCGACCTGACTGTGACTCCCAACCCTATTATCACCTTGGAAAAAACGATTTGCGAAGGTGAAACGTATGACTTTTTTGGAACACCACTTCGCGAAAGTGGCCATTATTCCAAAGCAGACAATTGCAAGACTTACGAACTCGACTTGACTGTCTGCCCCTTGCCGCCACTGCGTTGCAGCAACGACACGCTTATCGAATATGGGAATCAGGTACAACTAACCGCCTATGGAGCAGATGCTTATCTTTGGTCGACGGGCGAAACCACCGCAAGCATCACTGTCGCGCCAAAGAAGGATAAGACCTATTCCGTGAAAGGCTTTTCCCACGTCAATGGATGCTACAAAACGGTCTCCGTCACGGTGAAGGTGAAGAATTTGGAGGACGAAGTGGTCATGTTTCCCAATCCGGCTTCAGACATGGTGGAAATAAACATTTCATTCATCGATGAAGTGGAAGTCTTCAACCTGTTGGGCGAGCGAATCTGCCACATCAAGGCCAACCGCGAGGCCGTAAAATTGGATGTCAGCGATTACCCGGCAGGCGTCTACATCGTCCAAGTGAAGCAATTGAAAAACCTCTATTTTGAGAAACTTGTTGTGGGGCATTAAATTGGAGATTCATCCAATTATTAATTACTCAACTTCAATCTCCTCATCCAAATAAACCAAATACCCTCGAATCTCCTTATCAGTCATGCTCCTAATGGCTGAAACATAGTCATTTAATTGCTCTTTGTGTTTCGGGTCTTTCTTGCCCGTCTTGTAGTCAAGGAGATAGATGGCACCGGGGAGTTCAGCGTAGCGGTCGAGGCGGCGGATTTCGCCTTGGTGAAGGATTTCGCACTCGGTTTTCACCTTGGCAGAAGAGGAAAAGGCTGGTGCAATCTGCTCGTTATGAGTCATTTGGTTGAACTTTTCACGAATCCAAGCAGCGGTTTCCTCGTCAATCGTGCCATTTGAAATATAAGGCGACAACACCGATTCCATTTCATCGGCAAAGCGGATTTTCGACAGGATTTGATGCACCAATTCACCCCATTCGCGAGGCAACAAACGCTCACTTTTGGAATGCCAAACCACGGTCGGGTCAGGGTCGACGGTGATTTTCTGGAACCAATCCGCAGAAACCGAATCCATTAGCGTTTCCGCAACATCATTCCCTGTTTTCTCCTTTGGATTCCTGAAACCATCATCTCCAAAACGATAGATTAAAGCCTCATCATCAGGCACTTGATGGTCTTCCATGTCTTTTAGGAAATCGCGGATGATATTGGGCTTTTCGGACTTGCCTTGCTTAGCGATGATGTAAAGACGTTGCACGGCACGGGTGAAAGCCACATAGAGCAGGTTGAGATTGTCCAAACGGTTGCTTTCCTTCTCTTTTTCAACCTTTTGCAATGCCAAATTGCCCATGTTTTCGGCATTTTTGTCCAATTTGAACAGTACTTTCTCCAAATTTGGAATCGGGACGAATCCCAATTCTTCAGGTCGCAGCCATTCCTCCGCCGATTTGCTTGGATTCAGTTTTTCGTCCAAATCGATGATGGCCTCTGGATAGATGACCACGGGAAACTCCAAGCCTTTCGATTTGTGTATCGTCATGATATTCACCGCATTGCCGCTCACCGATTTCACGGCAAGCACATCCTGTTTCTTGTCCCAAAACGACAAGAACTCAGCAATGCCCTCCTTCGTTCCCGTCTGCCACTTGAAAACCTCCTCCAAGAAGTAGTTCAAAAACGCATCTCGTACGGTGTCGAAATGGAAGATTCTCAACAAGTTGGCGCAAAGGTCGTAGAGGCAGGTAGCTTGGGAAAGAGCGGTTTGAAGCAAACCGGCTTCGCCAATGCCCAACACGGTTTCCATCGCTTTCTCGCCTTTTGCAATGACTTTCACATCGTCAAAACAGCCACTGACATCACCTTCAAAATCAGGATTTTGTGCCAATTTCCAGTAATGCAACACATTGGCGACATTCGGTTCATTGTCGCCATAAATCAAATACCGCAATGTACACACCATCAACTGGACCTTATCGGACGATTTCAGCAAAATCGAAACTTGCGAAATGACGGGTATTCCCCTATCATTCAAGAAATTGGCCATTTCGGAACCATAGTCCGACTTGCGTGTGAGTAAGGTGATGTCTGAGTATTGATAGCCCTGGTTTTCAGTCAGGTCGCGGATGATGGCCTCTACCCTATCAAAGCAGTAATCAGGTTGGTTTTCAGTGTCATAGAGTTCCACTTGCACCAAACCACCTTCGGTTTTGGCCTTTTTTTGGAAAATGCTCACGCCTTCATCGGTACCGGGCTTCTCTGCCACATACACTTTTTGCAATTCAGGCGCAAGTTGCTGATATGCAGCCTCAAAGAAAGCATTGTTGAAATCGACCACATTCGCAAACGAGCGGTAATTGGTGTCCAAATTCTTGAAGGCGAAATTGTCCTTCAAATTTTGCTCATACTGCACAAAAGCCGCCTCGCGTTCATCCTTGGGCAAAGCGTAAATCTCGGGCAAATTGACGATTTGCTCCACCTCACCGCTGCGGAAACGATAAATGGACTGCTTGCCATCACCAACCACCATGCTCATCTGCCCGGCAGCCAAGCCATTGTCAATCAGCGGCAAAAGGTTCTGCCATTGCAAAATAGAGGTATCCTGAAACTCGTCTACAAAAACATGGCGGAAATGTTCGCCAATGCGCTCATACACAAAGGGAACCGAAAAATCGCCCATCATGGTATTGAGCAGTTTGTTGAACTCCGAAATGTGAACCACTTCTTCCTCATTGGCCAATTGCTCAAACTCAACCCGAATCTGCGCACGAAGGGCATAAAGGTAAAGTAAGTCGCGCTGCGACCTGTAAAACAAGAACTTACCCAACTCCACTTCATAAAACGCTTTCAGTTCATCGAGCACGGGCAGCAAAGCTGCATTGACAGCCTCGACTTGAGCCTTACCCAACTGTTTTTCAGCCTCTTTCGTGAGGCAATTCCGCTTTTCAAGCACTGCATTGAAGCGGCTGCTTGGCTGCTCGTACACCTTTTTCGAGAGTTTCCTTACAAAACCCACAAAACCGTTTTTCCCGTAGGAATAATGCTCGTCGCGAAGGCCAAAATCACGTTCAAGCGTTGTGAACTTGTCCAAAAGATCCTTCAGGTGTTGCTCAAAATGGCGGACTTTACCATTCAGGAAATCAAGCGTTTGCTTGTATTGTGCTGCGTTCTTTATGTTGTTGTTTTCATCTTTCTGGTAAGCCTTCTCTGTCATCAGTTTCGTGATGAAATCGGTGAGCTGGCTCTCGATGGCCGTCGAGCGTTGGTTGTCGAACTGGTTGTTGCTGAAATCGACCAACAAACGGGTCAGGAAATCGTCTTTGTCGCTGATTCTCAGGCCTAAGTTCTCGGTAATCGTCTCCGCCACCTCGTCCGTATCGATGCTGACGGTGTATTGGCTCGGCAAACCCAAGTCGTGGGCAAAACTCCGCGACAGTTTCTGCACAAAAGCATCAATCGTGCTTACACAGAAACTGCTGTAATCGTGCATGATACGGGTCAACAGACTTTGCGCGTTTTGTTTCAGATTCGCATCGGAAATGCCCAATTCCTCCACCAATTTCGCTTCCATTGATTTCGGGTCAAGTGCCTTGCTGTCAATGATTTCGCAAAGCGCGTTCACGATTTTGGCCTTCATTTCGTTGGCGGCGGCATTGGTGAACGTGATGGCAAGGATGTTCCTGAAATTGGCTACCGAACCTTCGTCCTTGAGGCAAAGTTTCAAATATTCCTTGATGAGCGTGAAGGTTTTTCCCGCTCCAGCGGAGGCCTGAAAAACCTTGAAATTGGCGGCTTTTTCCATGATAATCAGTTGTTTCCTTTCCTTCGGGGATTGATGAGCGGTTGGTTAGGCGCAACGGGCTTACGCCTCTTGAACAAGTCGCGAAGGGTATTGAACGAGCGGCTATACGACAAACCAAGTCCCTGCGTGTAGGGCGAGCGCCTATCGAAGGCCAAACTGTTGAAATTCGAATTGTAGTTGGAATGGTTGTAGAAATGGGCTTGCAACCGTCCGTCCTCCGTCAGTTTGTAGAACATGTCGAATTCGCCAACAATGCTTGAGGCGTTGCTTGCATTGTAGCTCGTCATCACACCCACATTGGTCTCGATGGTCAGGCGATTTTCGAAAAGCTGCGTGCGCAAGGCCACTTGATATTCATCGTTTGTTCTTTCGTTGCCCGCATGATAGCTGAAGCCCAAATTCAGGTTTTCGGTGATGTTCATTTGCATCCCAGTGCCCAAAATGTTGACGATGTTCAAGTCGGCATTGCCAGAGCCAACGTATGCAAAAGAATTAAGCACCAACAACGAAAGCGCCTGCGAGGTCATAACAGCCTGATTGGTCGTGTCGATGACCGAAAACACCGTTTGGGTAATGTCTTCGGAAGCATTGGGCAAACTCATCCCGAAAGATATAGAAGGATTCAGCAGGGCACCTTTCAAGTGAATCAGACATTCCACATTGACATTGCTATTGTTTGAGGTTGAGTCGACAGCGAAGCCCAAGCTCGCCAACGAGGCCCTCACCGAATAGGCACCCGTGACATTCATTTGGCCATCTGTCGGGTCGCCAGTCCACGAAAGCACACCACCCGATTTTAGGTTGAACGTCCTCGTAATCAAATCCATAAGCATCAGCTTGAATTGCCCTGACTTGACGGTATAATCGCCAAACATCGTGAAGTCTTCCGATGTGGCGGTGTTCATCTTCACAGTGCCGTTGCCCGTTGCATCAATGGTGCCGAGATTGTTGGGAAGGATGATTTTCAAATTGGCGTCGTCGGTGGCGTTCACGTTCATTTTCAGGCTGAAATTGCTTTTCACAACTTCCTTTGTTTCAACCACTTCCTCATCCTCTTCCTTTGGCGCATTGTTGACGAACACAATAAAGTCGTTTTCCTTCACCTTGGCCGACTTGTTGAGCGAAACGGTGAAGTTGGTGCCGCGACGGGTTCTCGCATTGATGTCCAACAAAATATCCTTGAACGGCCCTTTAACGGTCACCAAGCCATTGGCGACGGCAGTACCATAGAATGTTTCGTTGTCCTGACTTGTTGTGGCCATAGCCAAAAACTCGCGCGGGTGAAGTTTCAAATCCAAATTAAAGTCTTTCAGTTTGTTATGATGGATTGCACCCTCTACAATGGCCGTGTTGCCCAAAGTGTCAGTCAGCACCATGTTCTCAAAGGAAATGGACTGGTTGTCCACCAAAATAGTCGGGCTAAACGTGTAGAACGTGTTCAGATAGCCGACTTTGCATCCGCCGTTCTTCACCATCAAACGCCCTTGAATGTCAAGTTGTTGCGGCGTTCCAGTGATGGCAATCTTACCTAAGCCGAAGCCTTGCATTCTCGACACCACACCTGTCAGCAAGGGACTGAGCACATTGAGTTGCAGGGAGTCAAGTTCAACAGTGAAATCAAGGCTGTTGTCTTTTTTCGCCGTGTAATAGGAACCGTAAATGTTCAGCGTTTTCCTCAAATCGTTGAACAGGCTTGCCTCAACACCAACGGACTTGTCGTCGTTGTTCCAATTGCTCTTAATGTCAACATCGCCAACCTTGTCGCCATTCAGGGCAAGGCGTTGCACATCAAGGTCGGCCAACAGCATTGGGCTTTCCTTCAAGCCGCTCAGCAAGGCATCGCCAGAAATGAAGCCGTCGATGTCTATACCATTTTGCATAAGCAGGATATCGAAGTTGGAGAGGTCGAATTGCCGCATCATCAACGAAAGCGTATCTTGCTCTTTCATAGGCACAAAGCCATCAAACCTGATGAATTGTGAATGATGGCTCAGCATGACATTGGAAATCGTGGTGCGGCCATCGTTAATTTCGACGAAATTGTCTGGAGAAATGGTCCAAGTGGAGTCGTTGACACAAATTTCGGCCTTGGTCACGGAGAAAATTCCGCCCTTCTCGTGAGGATGGAAATAGGTGTCTATCAACACTTTATTGTGGTCTTCCTCAGTCTTGTCGTCCCATTTGATGCGTCCAAAAATCGTGTCGTTGGTCATGCGCGTCACGATGGAAATGTTGTCCAAACCGTATTTCGTGGTGTCGTTCTCTTTCCCCGATCCATAAACGATTTCGTCCAATGTCAGTGAAGTTATCGCCGACCGCAAGAAATTCATGTTCTTGATTTCCAAGTTGTTGAAATCTATAGACCCTACTTGGATATTCTTCGAGCGCAGGGTCAGGTTCAAGGCATTGGTGCGCGAGGTGAAGGTGCCGTTCAAGGTCGTGTTGTTCGCAATCTTGATGTTGGGCATCAGCAAACGGCTGAGGGTTTTCGTGTCCTTCAAGGCAAGTTGCACCGTAAAATCCTGATCCACATCGTGTGTCAGCTTGTATTCCTCAAATTTTTCACGGTTGCCTTCCCAAATCGGGAAATGCACGAAGTTGTCGACATATTCATTGAACGTCATCATCAGGCTGGCGAAATTGATTTGTCCCGCCATCTCGAAATTGAGGAAGTCGCAGTTCAGCTTGATGCGGCGTTGCATGAGGTTGTCGTTGACAATCGAAGCATTGAAATCCTTCATCTCGTAACGTCCTCGGCTATCGACGTAAACAGTGCTGTCGATTTGCACCATACCTTCCAAATCGTCGAGGTTGAAGCCTTTCATGTTCACATAGATTTTTGAGCTGATGTGCGAAATGGAGTCCTCGTTCAGTAGGTTAAGTGCGTGCAAGTCAGCATTGCGGATGACAGCCTCGAAATCCGACTTGGGATATTTCTTGTCGCTGAAGTCGACCAAACCGTTGAAATCGAGGAACAAGTCATCATCGTCCACCGTCAATTTGCCCTTGAACCGGTTCTCCTTCATGGAACCGTCCAACTTGATTTCATCAATATGATTGCCAAGGAGATGCGCATTGGAGGCCGTTCCGTCAAGATAGAATTCAGGCCCGCCCTTTTGCGGGAATGTGGCCGAAAAATCGGCATTCAAGTCGATGTTACCCAAGTATTTCGAGGCATTGGCCACCACGCCCGCCTTCACATCATTTGCATCGATGTTGCCCGAAAACACGTTGTCGCCCTTCGCGTTGCGCGACCGAGCCACCGACGCTTCAATGTTGCCAACGCCCGATACGAGGTTGACATTGGAAACGAAATGATTGTATGAGCCTTTGAAATCCAACGAAAGTTGCCCTTTGTCCATGATGCGCAGCGACTCAGGCATAGGGATGGTTTTGCTGCTGGAAGGGATGTAAAAATTGGCCAAATCGTCATAAGTGAAGTTCATCTTCTTGATATTCAACGTATGATAGCCATTGTTGAAGTCGAGCGGGTGCATACTGATACTGCCCCTGAACGAGGTGGACTTGCCCATATCGATCTTCATATCGTCCACGCGGAAATGCTCAATCGGACCGGTGAAACGCCCTTCAAACTTCACTCTGTCAGGCATTTTGTACATCGTACTTGTGAAAGGGCCGATATCGGAAAGCATAATGTCGCTTTGTCGGATGGAGGCGTCGAACACGACCGAATCCACGAAACTTCCGAAGGCACCGAAACCGTTGCATAACATGTTGAGATCCATGTCGAAACGGCTGTTGTTGGTTTCCATCAGCAAGCCGTTGAGGAAAATGCCTTGCGACGACACGAGAGCATCGGTACTGAAGCTTTTCAACTCAAACCCACTCAATTCCTTCGCGCTCAAATGAGCGATATTGGCACGGATGGAGTCGCCAAGCATATAGAAATCGCTGGCTTCCAAGAAGATGTCGTCAAGGTCGAGGTGCGAATAATCCATCAGGCCTTGCTCGGTCTTCTCTGGTTTGTCCGAATTTTGGTTCCACAGCATGAAGTCGACATTTTTCAAGGAAATCTTGTCGACCATAATGGCCATTGGCGTTGATTCTTTTTCTTTCGTCGTGTCGCTTGGGAAAGCCTCGGCAAGAAACGCGAAATTGAACTTGTCCTCGCCCTCGTATTGGATCATGTTGGCCTCAGTATGGCTCAATTCCACATGCGAAAGATGGATTTTGCCCTCCAAAAGGTCGCCAATGCGGATTTGGGTTTCCAAAGTGCCAATACTTGCCAAGTCGTTGTTTCTCAAGTCTTTGACAGAAACATTTTCGACAAGGACACGAAAATCGGAAGTCACCATCAGATTGCCGACTTTGATGTCGGCACCCGTTTTTTCAGAAAGGTAACCTCCAGCAAAACGCACTGCAAACTTCTGAATGATAGGGTCTTGTATGGCAACGAAAAGACTTGTGATGATGGCCAGCACCACCACAATTAAAATCAGGATGCTATGGATAATCTTTTTTTTAATAATTTTGACCCTCCAAATTGAGACTCATGAACGAATACATTTTAGGCATCGAATCCTCATGCGACGACACCTCTGCCGCAGTGCTTCAAGGCACGCGGGTGCTGTCGAATGTCATCGCTGGGCAAAAGGTTCACGAGCAGTATGGTGGTGTTGTCCCCGAACTCGCCTCGCGTGCCCACCAGCAAAATATCATCCCCGTCATCGACACGGCCTTGAAGACTGCAAAAATAGAAAAAAATCAGTTATCCGCCATCGCTTTTACGCGCGGCCCCGGACTTTTAGGCTCGTTGCTCGTAGGCACCTCATTTGCAAAGGCTTTCGCGCAAACCTTGAACATCCCGATGGTGGAAATCGACCACATGAACGCGCATATTTTGGTGCATTTCGCCACCGACGACACCCATACCGAGGTGCCTGATTTCCCATTTTTGTGCCTCACCGTGTCGGGCGGCCACACCCAAATCGTGGTCGTGAAGGACTATTTCGACATGGAAGTCATCGGCAAGACCATCGACGACGCGGCGGGCGAGGCCTTCGACAAGACCGCGAAAATCCTCGGCCTGCCTTATCCCGGCGGACCTGTCATTGACAAGTTGGCCAGAATCGGCAATCCCAATGCCTTCACCTTCGCCAAGCCCCAAATCCCCGACTTGGACTACAGCTTCAGCGGACTGAAAACCAGCATTTTGTACACCGTCCGCGACAACCTGAAACTCAACCCCAACTTCATCGAGGAAAACAAAGAAGACCTTTGCGCCTCGGTGCAAAAAACCATCATCGACATTTTGATGAACAAATTGGTGAAGGCTTCCAAGCAAACTGGCATCAAAACGGTGGCCATCGCTGGCGGCGTGAGTGCCAACAGCGGCCTGCACGATGCCATGCTTGCGCTCGGCAAAAAATACCATTGGAAAGTGTTCATTCCTCGCCTCTCCTACTCCACCGACAACGCCGCCATGGTCGCTGTGGCAGGGTATTTCAAATACTTAAAAGGTGAGTTTGCAAGCCAAGATTTGGTGCCATACGCTCGACAGAGTTTGAATCAATAATATTCTCCCCAAACCAAAACGGCCACCTCAATTGAGATGGCCGTTGTTCATTTTGTTGTTGGTTTTTGCAGACTATTTCGCGCTCGTGGGGAAGGTGAACACCCTATCTTCCACTGCGTTTGACTTGTAAATGTAGCCTTGACCGGGCACGAGGGCGTTGAGCGTTCCTCTCCATGAGGTGCCGTTGTAGTTGGCCGCTCCGTTGCCCTTCGACTTGACCGCATCTCCATTGATGGCAAATCCCGCAAAGGCTTCGGTGAGGGTCTTGCTCTCGCTGAACGGGAACGCAATCCAGTTGAAACCGTTGCTGAGGGTGATGGGATGCTCTGCCGGATTGATGGGCAAGCCTTCCAACGTGATTTCGCAGGCCGCTTCGACATACACTCTATACATCCTCGACAAATCCAACGATCCCAATTGCCCTCTCCATACTGTTCCATTATAAGTGGCGGCACCTTCGTTCTTCGACTTGATTGTGATATTATTCGTCCCTGGTAATGTTTCCACAAGTGCCGCCTTCAAGTCATCCAAGGTGATTTCGACATTGAACGAAACCCAATTCCAGCCTTGGGAAAGGGTGATGGTTTGAGTGAGAGCGTTCGCCTCGAAATTCGCAACAAATGCAACATTTTCTGTCACAGTGAAATTGAAAGTGGCTTCTGTTGAAACTTCCTCTCCGTTCTTTGTCCAATTGACAAAAGTATAGCCTTCATTGGCTGTGGCAGTTAAAGTGCAAATGTCGCCTTCTGCGAAGAAGCCTGTGCCAACCACCGCACCTGCACCTACTGGATTAATGCTTACACTGACCCCCAAGAGAGACGGATCTTGAACGATATATATCATCTTTGACATTCCCGCTATTTCAGGGGCAAGTATTTCAAGTGAGTCGATTCTCCTTTCCTGAGTTCTAATTGGCTCGTAGGTGAAGGTGAAATATCCTTCATCTATGCCTTCGGGGACACCATCCACATGAACCCAAGAACTTAGCGAATCCGAGACATACCAGTCCATTTCTATATCACCCGATCCCACATTCTGGATTTGAACTACATACTCACCACCTCCACTGCCAACATATATCGTGTCTGCCACACTGATGACAGGAATACGCCGTTCATAGTTGGCCCTATAGAATTGGTCTGTCCATTTATTAATTGTCAATTCAGTACTTTCTGACACAACATTGCCTAAACGGTCTGTCCAATTCAAGAAATGATAGGTGCCGTGTTTCTCCATCGCCGTGAATGTTACAGAACCGTGGCTTCTCGTATATGACCGATAGAAACAGCCCTTCCCGTTGCTCCTTCCATTTCTGTCCGCTTCCGAGCAAGTAATATATGGAAGAAGACCATCACTAGTAGTAATGTCAATATTGCGAATCTGATTTGGACGGTTTGTAAAATCGTATTGCAAAGTGAGGACAAGTGAATCTATTACAATATCGGCATTGCCTGTGGTATGCACTTTCTTGGACATGATAATGTCGCTCCATGCAGCAGGTCTTGAAAACAGCATAATATTCTGTGCATTACCTCCCAATAATGAATATAGTAGCGACTGAGTAGCAAATGAGGGTCTAATGGTTGTTGTCTGATGCAGAAGCGGATTATATCTGACACTCCATGTGTGAGGATATGGATTGTCCATAGATTTTGATAGGTGATTAAACCAATAAACCTCGCCGTTTTTCCTAAATCTTGAAATGCCATTGTGTTTAAGTTCAAGGTCCATATATGTCGAAAATCCTCCGTTTCCTTCCATGTGAGCATCCATATAAAACACATCGAAATCAACGATTCTGATGTTCTCTTCATCCGGTGAAAAAACACCGAGCTCAAACAAATTAAGGATATAATCTTCATTTGTATTGATTTTGTCCAACTCTTCTTTGGGAATGACAATGGGTATGGTGACTGTTTGCTCGGGAGCATTGTACACTAATTCATCAATGACATCCTCAATGATGCCAGACAATTCGTTCCTGAACAAACTGGAAAGAGTGCTATATTCTGTAAAACCAGCAGGAGTGGTGTTGTCAAAACCGTCACCTTGACTTTGTATTATTTGGTCTATCATAATCTCAAGTCGATTATACATATTTTCCAAACTATATTCTCCTTGATACGGCCTTAACAATCTATATTCGTAAGCCTTTCTCATATAGTAATGGTACTTCACCAAACGGTTCATTGCGCGTTGTCTCATTTTCTCAACGCATTGCATGGCTTGCAAGTCGCGTTTGCTGTTTCCATTGAAGACATCATTTCTTAATGCATCTAAAGTGACCATCTCATTGCTGACTTCACTTGTCAAATCAACAATATTGACAAATGTTTGTGTAAGAATTGCAGCAAACTCCTCATAATTCCGCTGAAGAATCACTATTTCATTTTTAATGTTTTGGTATTCAGCCGATTCCGAGCAAAGCCTATCAAACTCAGCTTGAACTTGGTCGTTGGGCGCCGAACTTTTAGCCAAAACCTGATGAAGGTTTGTGATGCTATTATATACTGGTCCAATGGCTTCTTTGAGATTGTTATAACAGTCTTTGAGTTGATGGCCTGTTTGTCCGAGGTTATTCAAGTCAATATTGCTGATTGTCTGCTGTAAATTATTTAATGCAGAGCCATAGTCAAAATTAGTAATTTGTTGGTAAGTATCCGTTAAAGCACCTTCGTAACCGTATGTGTCTGAAACACCAAAATAGTCTGAAGCAAAGCCTGTTGCAGTTTGTACAACTGACAATACTCCACTGGCTATTTGTCCATAAACGGGAACACAATTGACTGCAGCTTTGAAAATGCCAAATGCCTTATTTAAGCGATTTTTCTTTTTCACATTGTGCTGGGCTTTCCGCAACAATTCTGCTTTCACCTGTTCCAACCTGTTTTGGGTTTCTTCAATTTGATTCTGAAGCACTATGATTTTGTCTTCCAAAACAGGAATGTCTCCTATCAATGAATTAATCTGGCTTTGTGTCGCCTCAATTTCACTCTGTGTCTCATCGGCAGCAAATTGACTGGCTGTAACCCAATTTGCCATTGTTTGATCAATGTGTTGCAACCAATAATTGAGATACAAAGTTGGCATTGCCCTGTCAATCTCATTGTTGTAGTTATTTAGAAGCACTTCAAACGAAAGCATAGGTGCCCAACCAAGAGGATTTCCGAAATAGTCAAGGTTTTCATTGAGTTTATACAACATCCCCTCCAATTCGGTCACTTGATCAAGCAATTCGACTTTCAAAGTTGCGTCAATATTTTCCCATTCCTCAGATGCCTCAAACGCATTGATGAGGTTGTAGTAATCATTGGCCGTGGTCTTGGAATAGCTGAAATAATTGTTCAGGTATGAATCATTGATATGTCTGATGACAGCAGCAAAATAATAAGGATGGATCCATGAATACTTCTCGTTGGTTAACTCGAAATGCCCATTCTCTCCCATTTGGCCAGCTTCAATAATCGATCCATAACCAGCACGACCCTCAACATCGTACTTCAAACCTGCGCTGCCTCTAGAGAAATCACAATAGTTCTCAATGTTTATGGGTGCGATTAGTACACCACCGTTGCCGCCATCGCCTGGTGTTCCGTTTCGATTGGCACATTGTCCTTGTGCTCCGTTGAGAATAAATCTTTTGGCAAAATCGGCTTTAAGAGTTTTGATGTTAAGCATAATATTTCCTGCATTTTCACCGTCAATACCTGAGTCGTTAGTGAGGGTTCCTATCGCTAAGGGCGTTGTGTTGATGGAAGCGATTTCATTACCGTTATCCTCAAAAATGAGTTCCCTTGCATAAATGTTCACATTAGTTTGTGGAAATGTAAGAGCCGACCGAATGTACAGCCGTTCAGCAAAAATGTTCAACTCATACAAATTATCCATCCCACTCAATCCCCATACTTTGTTCATCACATTGTTGTCGAAAACAATATCCTTACCTGAAATGCTGTAACTATAGGCTTCTCTGTTAGCATTGTTCAAAAACATCTGTGTATGTGATTCAGCAACGATGGTATAATCTTGGGCTGAAGGCATCTCTCCCAAATTTTGGATGGCAAGATATTCAGGCACCACTTCAGGCATAATGGTGAATTGAACATTTTGGGTAAGGCTGCTCCATCCTGATGTGGCAGTGAAAGTGACCGTAAAAGGCATATAATCACTGGCATCGGGATAGAATTTGAATCGCCCAGTGCTTTCATTAAACTCAAAAGATCCGATAGGTGCTTGGTCAACTGCATAACTGTAAACGACATTGTTTGAATGTAGCGAATCCGCTGTGACATAAAATCCTATTCCCTCTTCAAAGAAACGAACAGTTTGCTCAGGAATATGCTCAATTTCGTAATGCGGGAGTGAATCCAAAATAATGTCGTGCATATACAATCCCGAGTTGGTGTAAACATAGTTGCCATATTGGGTCTCGCCAATGGCAGGTGGATAGGCCGGAAGCAGATTGACATACTTGGTCGGATTCTGTGCGAAAATCGCCATACCGCTGAATGTCAACAATATTATGTTTAATAGTCTTTTCATAGCTGTTAGTATTTGATAATGTAGTTTACATAAACGTTTTTCGGACGGTTGTCGCTACCGACAGATACCACACGGGAAGCATCAAATTCATACGTTGCTTTACGGTTTGCACCATAACTTTCCCACCAATTACCATGGCTACCTTGTGAGTTAATCCTTCTGAATGCATCAGTTCCCTCACCGCACCAACAATCTTCTAAACCAAAACTACCAGTAATATTCCTAATAGCATCAATTTGATAACTACCAACTTGATTTCCTGTGTTGCCTCCATTATCGTTCAAAACGATTCTACCGTCGGCATCTTCATCGTTTCCAGAATCGCCTGAGACACCACGAAGGAACATACCTCTCAAATCGGGAAGATTGAAAGTAGTGGAACCATCACCTATGCCCCAGCAAACCCCAATGGCATTGTACAAATTGGCATATTCTGAACGGCTAATTTCGGAGCCATCGCAAAGCATCCAACCATATGGAATGTTTTCGACTGGACCTGCAAAAGGAGAAATCATGCCAGCAGGATACAAAGTAGCATTATAGGCCACCTCTGCGTATGGCGAACTTGGCAGTCGCGAGAAACTGACTTCACGATAAGTGTCGCCTTCAGAGATTTCGATTTTTAGCCAGTAATAGATAGCAGCAAAATTGACATCTGAATAATTGCTGACAATGCTACTTGCATCGCGATTTCCGCTTCCCACATTGATACCGAAACTTCCCGAAATGTCGGTGTGTACATTGTGGGTTTCAACCCAAGTTGGAGTGGTTGCTTCCTGTCCTGGATATAAGGACACACGCAGGTTTACATCAGTGTTGGCAAGCAACACACCGTTTGCATTTCTTACTACGGCCTGGTAATTGAATCCAAGACCACTGTTTTGTGCATTGGAAGCAATGGCCACCATCAATGCAAAGACGAATAAAAACTTTTTCATAATGATTTAGTATTTAATGATGTAATTCACGTATGCGTTTTTTGGACGATTGTCGCCACCGACGGGGATAACGCGAGATGCATCAAAAGAAAGTCTAATTCCCTGATTTGAATTTCCATTATTTCCTTGTCCAAAAGCTTCTTTGGAAAATGCTCCAGTTGTTTGGGACTGCCAATTTAGCCCAAATTCTGCACCTATATAAGTTGTTCCCGTAATATTTCTTATGGCATCACCTTGGTAGCTTCCCACATTATTGCCTGTATTTCCACCATAATCATTTAATACGACTCTGTCCTCTGCATCGGGGTCATTCTCCGAATCGCCTGAAACACCACGGAGAAACAAGCCTCGCAAGTCAGGAAGATTGAATGTCGTTAATCCATCTCCAACTCCCCAGCAAACACCAATGGCGTTATACAAATTGGCATATTCTGAACGGCTAATTTGGGAACCATCGCATAGCATCCAACCCACAGGAATTTGCTCCACTTCGCCAGCGAAAGGAACAATCACCCCTGCGGGGAAAAGGATGGCATTGTGTGAAACTTCGGAATAAGGTGAACTGGGCAGTTGGGAATAACTGACTTCACGATAAGAGTCGCCTTCAAGGATTTCGATTTTCATCCAATAATAGACTGCTGCGAAATTCACGTCAGCATATTCGGCAACAAGGCTGTTGTTGTCGCGCTCGCCCTTTCCTACGGAGATACCGAAACAACCTGAGAAGTCGGTGTGAGAAGAATGGGTTTCAACCCAGGTTGGTGAACTCGCGTTTTGTCCCGGGTATAAGGACACGCGAAGGTTTACATCGGTGTCGGCAAGCAACACACCGTTTGCGTTTCTTACTACGGCTTGGTAATTGAATCCAAGGCCACTGTTTTGCGCATTGGTGGCAACGGCCGCCATGAATGCGATAATAAGGAATAGTTTTTTCATTTTGTTTGGTATTTTAAGATTTGCCATTATATTTCTTTATAGTGTTTGGAAGGAGATTTTATCATTTGGAAGTCAGAATGGTTAGACTTTTATTTCGTTAATTCGGGGGCAAAAATAAGAAAAAACAAACCAACCTGTCAAATTTATTGTTTTTTTGTAATTTTGCGGACAGAATAAAAGATTAGGGTGCTATGACCAAATATCCTATCGGCATACAGAACTTCCAGAAACTCCGCGAGAGCGGGTTCCTTTATGTGGACAAGACGGCTTTTGTCTACCAACTCGTCTCAAAGGAAGGCTACTATTTCCTCAGCCGCCCTCGCCGCTTCGGGAAGAGCCTGTTTCTTTCCACCCTCGAAGCCTACTATTTAGGCAAAAAAGAACTCTTCAAAGGGCTGGCCTTGGAGCGGTTGGAAAAGGATTGGAAGGTTTATCCTGTGCTGCATTTGGATTTGAATGCAGAACAATATACTGCACCGGAAGGACTTCTTTCCATTTTGGACAGGCATCTGAGGCAGTGGGAAAGAATCTACGGCAAAACCGAAGGCGACAAAACCCCTGCCGACCGTTTTGTGGCTCTCATTCAGCGTGCATACGAACAGACGGGACAAAAAGTTGTCATCCTTGTGGACGAGTACGACAAGCCGCTCTTGCAAGCCATTGGCAACAAGGAACTTCAAGACGAATACCGAGCCATGCTGAAATCCGTGTATGGCGTGGCCAAAACGATGGACGGCTATCTCCAGATGGCGTTTTTTACTGGCGTGACGAAATTCTCCAAAGTCAGTGTTTTCAGCGACTTGAACAACTTGGAGGACCTCACTTTGGACTATCGCTATGCTGAAATCTGCGGCATCACCGAAAAGGAGATCAGGGATAATTTAGACGAAGAAGTAGGGAAAATGGCCGAAGCCAACCACATGACCAAGGAAGAGTGTTACGCCAAATTGAAAGAGAACTACGATGGTTATCATTTCAACGAAGAATCGGTAGGGATGTACAATCCTTTCAGCTTGATAAATGCGCTCAGCAAGCAACGTTTCAAGGACTATTGGTTCGAGACCGGCACCCCAACATTCCTCGTGGAAACCCTGAAACAAAACAACTACGAATTGGAGAACATGACCCGCGAGGAAGTCACTGCCGACCTCTTGGGCAGCCTCGACTCCATCGACCAAAACCCGTTGCCGTTGCTTTACCAAAGCGGTTACCTGACCATAAAAGACTACAGCCCTCGCTTTAACTCTTATGTCTTGGGCTTCCCCAATGGCGAGGTGGAACGCGGGTTCACTCAGTTCTTATTTCGGTATTACGCTCCAATTCGTTTTCAATAATTACCCCCATGAACTGGACCGAACTCCTCTCCAACAAACGTTATGCGCAACCGCAAAAGAGTGCCGACATCCGCAGCAGTTTCCAGCGCGACTACGACCGCATCATCTTTAGTAGCCCGTTCAGAAGGCTGCAAAACAAGACACAGGTATTTCCCTTGCCGGGCGCGCAGATGGTTCACAACCGCCTGACACACAGCCTCGAAGTGGCCAGCGTGGGTCGTTCCATCGCCTGCCGAACCGTGGAAAAACTGGCCCAAAAGCACCCTGAACTGAAAGAGCACCAGTCCGACATCGAAACCATCGTGGCCTCGGCTTGCCTTGCACACGATTTGGGCAACCCGCCTTTCGGTCATTCAGGCGAGGACGCCATCAGCAGCTTCTTCAAGGATGGAAAAGGCAAAGAACTGAAAGACAAAGTTTTGCCTGAACAATGGAGCGACCTCATCGCCTTTGAGGGCAACGCCAATGCTTTCAGGCAATTGACGCATCAGTTCACGGGACGACGTGCCGGAGGCTTCTCCCTCACCGCCGCGACTTTGGCCACTTTATTAAAATACCCCTACCCTTCCTTCAACAAAGGCAACCGCAAGAAATACAATGTGTTCTATTCTGAAATCCTTGATTTTAAGGAAGTTGTGAATGAGTGCGGCATCCCGAAAATCGATGCGGAGCATTTGGTTTATGCCCGTCATCCCCTGTCATACATGATGGAGGCTGCCGACGACATCTGCTATCTCGTCATCGACATGGAAGACGCCCACAAGCGCGGCATTATCAGCACCGAAGCCATCGAAAGCTGCTTCCTCAGCTTCTTCGATGCAGAAAAAGACAAGGATTTCTACAAGCATAAAGAATTGGCTTACAATGAAGTAAGTGATGTAAACGAGCGTATGGCCTTCCTACGCGCCATGCTCATCAACAAATTGGTGAATTGCGCAAGCGACATTTTCGTTAAAAACTACGAAGCCATCATGGAAGGCAAGTTTGAAAAGAGTTTGATTTCGCATTTGCCTGATTTCGAGAAAAATGCTATCGACTTCTGTCGCGATGCCTCGGTGAAGCACATCTACCGCCATCCTTCCGTGGTGAAAATCGAACTGACAGGTTTCAATGTCATTGGGACGCTTTTGGAGGGCTTCACCGATGCAGTCTTGAACCCCGACACACCTTATAACAAGAAACTGCTCTCGCTTATCCCAGAGCAATTCAAGGCAACGACAGACGACACCTATTCCAAGCTCCAGTCCGTCATCGATTTCATCTCCAACATGACCGACCTTTACGCCGTGAAACTTTACAAAGACCTGAGAGGAATCGACTGATGAAAAGGACTTTAGCCATCGTTTTGCTGCTGTTGGAAGTGATAGTTTCGTTTGCGCAAGAGCCTTTGGTTACGAGAAGCACGAAGTCTTATCTGATAGCCGATTGCAACCCGAAAGACACGGCATTTCTGAAGGAAAAATGCCGTCAAGCAGGCTTGGATTTGGGCTTTTCTGTATTAGCAAATCGCATCCCGACCGATAGCAAACTCGTCGGGCCAAGGCCTTCGGAGCACATCCTTAAACAAGGTGTTTTACGGCTACAACTCCCTATGAATGAGACACAAGACGAGTTCGCGGTTTACCGTTCCGAACTTTTCGACATTCCCTCAACTATCAATGTGCTTCAAATTGATGACGAACTTATCACCTACCGCACGATGGAAACGACGGGCAACATCCACCTTTTGTATCATTGCGTCCGTGGTGCATACGGGACAAAAGCCACCGCACACGACAAAAACGCCACCGTCTACAAACTTTGGGACACGCCTGAGCGCACCCTCCTCCCTGACTTCGAACTGCAAGACAAAATGGCACAAACCGCAGCCCAAGAATGTGCAAAAACCGATTACACCTTACTGATTTTTAATGATTTGAAGAGTTACGCCTACAATGAACAAGGCGATGAGGCCATCGGCCATTTCCTCGACACGATGCACAAATACAATCCTGACAAGCTATTGCAAGCCGACCTGCTCACCCCTGCTTCGTGGCCTTATCTGAGCCGCGTCAATGAAAACCAACTTTGGAACGAAACGATGCGCACCAAAATCGTGGAAACACTGAACGAAAAACAAAATTTCTACTGCAACAATCTGATGGCGTGGATGATAGGCAACTTCAAAATACTTTTGGCCGACAAGAATCGCAAAGCCACTACGACTGAGGAATTGGAATGGTTCCTTAGCAAAGCCGCCGCCTTTGATGCGGGTTTCGGCCTCGATTTCTGTGCCGAAACTATGCGCAAACACGGCTTGACGGACAAAATGCTGAATATCATAAACCTTTGGGAATCATTGCGTTTGGCCAATGCCTTCACAGAGGAGCAAAAGGAACAATTCAAAGACCCTTACGGCAATTGGCATTTGGAAAAAGCGGATGACAGTACCTATCTTCTTTATACTCAACATATTTCGCGTCGCTATTTCTGCAATTTAAAGGACGACAAATGGGAGTGGAACAATCCTTATGCCAATCGTTTTGCCTTGCAAATCGCCGTTGAAGGCAAAGGCAGCATCAACGAACTGAATTTCAGGACACCCAACGGCATCTTATATTTTCCTTGCACACTTAAAGCCGGACAATATCTCATTTACGACTTCGATGGCACTGCTTACATCACCGACTTGAATTTCAACAAGATAGAAGAAGTTCAAGTGCAAGGTGTTTCCTTTTTGGACGAAGGCCGTTCCGAAGTGTCGTTCACTTGCGAGACCAAAGCGGAAAAGGGCAAGAACCCCGAAGTGACCGTGCGCTACATTACGAGAAACGCGCCCGAAATGGTTTTTCTCAACCCCACGCTCAAGTAAATTTCGGAATTGAAACCTGCTGAAACAGGATTTTCAAATCGCGTTTCAGCAGGTTTCAGTTATTATCCCTCCTTCCCTAATAATAATGATTCCCTCTCCAAAAAAGCACCACAAATAAGGATGAAACGACATCAAAGTTATTCGTAATTTTGTGGCTTCAAATGAAGCGAAAATGATAACACTTGATAAATTGGAAATTGGGCAATCCGCCGTCATCAAGAACGTGGGCGGCGAAGGCCAACGCCGACAGCACTTCCTCGACATGGGCGTGATTCCCGAAGCCATCATCAAATTAGTGAAATACGCCCCCTTGGGCGACCCGATGGAAGTACTCATCCACGGCTATTCTCTCACCTTGCGCAAGAACGACGCCAAGTTGATTGGGGTGGAGCCTTGCGCAGATGAGAAAAAAATCGACAAACTTGATCCTAACAAACTCTACGACACGGCCTTGCACGACCACAATGCCCACCCCGGCCTCGGCGAGGAAGGCATCTACCACGACAAGACCCACGAAACACCACTGCCCAAAGGTACCCAACTGACCTTTGCCCTTGCGGGACAACAAAACTGTGGCAAGACCACCCTCTTCAATCAGTTGACGGGCGCGAACCAGCATGTGGGCAACTTCCCTGGGGTGACCGTCGACCGAAAGGACGGCGTGATTAAAGGGCACCCCGAAACCTCAGTCACTGACCTGCCGGGGATTTATTCGCTCTCGCCTTACACCTCGGAAGAGATAGTTTCGCGCGAGTTCATTTTAAAAGAGAAACCCAAAGGCATCATCAACATAGTGGATGCCAACAATATCGAGCGCAACCTTTACCTGACCATGCAACTGATGGAATTGGGAACGCCTATGGTGTTGGCCCTCAATATGATGGACGAGGTGCGCAACAACGGTGGCAGCATCCTCGTGAACGAAATGGAGCAAATCTTGGGCTTGCCCGTGGTGCCCATTTCGGCGGCCAAAAACGAAGGTGTTTCCGAACTCGTCGACCACGCCATCCATGTGGCGAAGTACCAAGAAGCCCCAGTGCGTCAGGACTTTTGCGACAAGGACGACCACGGCGGCGCGGTGCATCGCTGTTTGCATAGCATCATGCACCTCATTGAGGACCATGCCCTACGCGCCGACATCCCCGTGCGCTTCGCCGCCTCCAAACTCGTGGAAGGCGACAACATCGTCCTTGAAGCCTTGCAACTCTCTCAAAATGAGAAGGAAACGCTTGAACACCTCATCGTACAGATGGAAGAGGAACGCGGCCTCGACCGCGCTGCTGCCATGGCCGAAATGCGTTTCGCCTTCATCAAGAAGCTTTGTGAGAAAACCGTGGTGAAACCCAAGGAAAGCAAGGAATACCAACGCAGCCGCCGCATCGACAAATACCTGACCGGCAAATGGACGGCCATCCCGATTTTCATCCTCGTCATGGTGGGCATCATCTACCTCTCCATCGACCTGCTTGGCGCACCTTTGCAAGATTGGCTCGACCAAGGCATTTCGTGGCTCGCCGTGCAATGCGGCAACGCTTTGGCAAGTTGGGATGTCAGTCCCGCCGTGCAATCGCTCGTGGTCGATGGCATCTTTGGAGGCGTGGGCAGCGTGCTTAGTTTTGTCCCCATCATCATCCTTTTGTTCTTCTTTCTCAGTCTTTTAGAAGACAGCGGCTACATGGCTCGTGTGGCTTTCGTCAGCGACAGTTTTTTGAGAAAATTAGGCCTCACGGGACATAGCATCGTACCCATGCTCATCGGATTTGGTTGCACCGTGCCGGCAGTGATGGCCTCGCGCACCTTACATTCCACACACGACCGTTGGCGCACGATTTTGCTAACACCTTTTATGAGTTGTTCGGCCAAAATCCCGATTTACGCCTTCTTTACGAGCATGTTTTTCCCGCATCACGGAGGCGTGGTCTTGATTTGCCTGTATCTGTTGGGCATCATCGTCGGCATTGTTACCGCGCTGTTTACCAAGTGGATGGGCAACAAAGGCGATGTCGCGCCCTTCGTGATGGAACTGCCCAATTACCGCCTGCCTGGAATGAAAAATGTCGCCCATTTGCTTTGGGACAAGACCAAAGACTTCCTGCAACGCGCTTTCACGGTGATTTTCGTTGCCTCGTTGGTGATTTGGTTTCTGCAAACCTTTGATTTCCATTTCAATATGGTGGAAAATGGCGAAGGTAGCATGTTGGCAAGCGTGGCTGGCTGGATTGCCCCGATTTTCCGTCCAATTGGTTTGGGCGAGTGGCAAATCGTGACAGCTTTGGTGAGTGGTTTCATGGCCAAGGAAAGTGTTGTGGCCACCCTCGAAGTGCTTGATGCCATGCCTCTATTCACCACAATTACAAGCATTTCCATGCTCGTTTTCTGCCTGCTCTACACGCCTTGCGTGGCAGCTGTGGCCGCCATCCGCCGCGAGTTGGGCACCAAGTGGATGCTGTTCATCATCCTGTTCCAATGCGTCGTCGCGTGGATTTGCGCTTGGTTTGCTTACCTCATCGCCAACGCCGTCATCGCATGAATCTGCCTACCGTCATAGTGCTGTTGGTCGTCTTTGCCTTAGTTGTGATGGCCTTAAATGCCTTGCATAGTGGCAAAGGCTCATGCTCCTGTGGCGAACACAACGAAAAAAAGAAGGGCAGCGGCTGCGCCAATTGCACAGCAAACTGCCCTTTGAAGGGTAAATAGATGTCTGACAATCAGAAGTCTTTCACACTGCGAACAAGGCGGAGACCTTTCTTGTTGTCATTGTATCCGTCTGAAGCATGTTCCAAGCCGCCGATGGTGGTCAGATACCATGCTTCGATTTCCGAATATTCGGTGGAAGACCAATAGTTCAAACCCATGTGACGGAAGGATTTCCCTCCCACTTTGTCAATGCTTTTGTCAACGTCTTTGAGGTTTTTGAAAAGGCATTTCAACTGACCCGCAGCAGGCAAATACCAACCATTCTCGAAATCAACGGCGGCAAAAGCCGGATAATCCTTACCCTTTTCGAGGATGGTCTTCGTATTGTTGAAGCCGTCAATATCGCGGGCAGCCGAGCCTCTGTTTGAATAGTTATCCAAATCGGTGTCAACACCACAGCCGCCCCAAGCGAACAAGCCATCGTTTTCCAAGGCTACAGCCGTGCCATGTTCACCCGAATCGTCCACATAAAACACCACACCAATAGCAGTGTGGTTTTTGGCGTCATAATCTGCTGGTTTGACCACTTTGTTTCCTTTGCAAAGGATGTCGCCCACTTGAACTTGAGCATTCACACATGGCACCACCAAAGCCATCAGGAGTGCCATCATCATTTGTTTCAAAACATGTTTACGCATAACTCTTTTTATTTGATTTTCAATATTTTACAAAAATAACTTCAAATTTTACCGCCATTTGGCAAGGCAAAAATAGGATTTTTTCAAACATACAAGCAAAAAAAGTGAAACAAAACCCGCTTTTTTACAATTCTACTCCCCCATCAAATGGTAATATTTCGGTTGATAGCCAGCCCATTCACCCGTTGAATCCACGCTGCGCAACCCAAAGCTGATTGTTTTTCGCATTTTTTGGGGAAGTACCTTTCGAGAAACTCTTTTTGTTGTATTTTTGCGCCCAATACAATCGAAAAACAAGTACTAACGACAATTAATCCATTATGAAAAGACAATTACTTATCACTCTGTCTGTATTGGCTTTCACAGGCATTGGCACAGCCCAAGACATCTGGCAGGGCACCTCCCAAACCGACAGCAACGGCAAGAATTTCTACACTTTGAGCAAGAACGGAACCGTCATGCAAACCCACCATGACGCGAACAACAGCTATGAGATGACCAACATGATTGCCGTCGAAAACGGCGATGTGTATTACCTCAACCATCTCCTACCCTCTGGCAACGCCCTGATGCAGCAAAAGACCGATGTGCGCATCCAATCCGGCGACGACAACCATGCCGTGTTTAACTGCCCCACCGACCAAGGCATCCACCTCAAAGACTTGGCCTTCGAGAGCGGCGACATCTACGCCTGCGGCAGCTTCCACGGCAGCGACGACCTCGACTACGCCTACATTACCAAGAACGGCGACGTTTTCTACCAAAGCGAACAGAACAGCTACTATTGCGACATGCACGGCATCACTGTGTGCGAAGGTGATGTGTTCACTTGCGGCGGCCGTTCATTCACCGCTGGGGCTTCCGACGAAACCAGTTTTTACCCACAAGTGTGGAAAAACGGTTCTCCATTGGCTGTCGCAAATGACAACCACGGTGTCGCTTACGACATCGCCATTTACGGCCCTGAAATATTTGTTTGCGGCAAGGTGTTCATCGGCGGCGTGTGGAAAGGCGCGTTGTGGATCACCACTTCCGACGGGGCACATCCGCTTGTTATGATGGATGTCGTTTCCAACGATGAGTCCGTCTGCAAGAGCCTCACCTTCGACGGGGGCAACGTCTATGTCTCGTATGAGGTGAGCGGCATTGAATCCGGAATGTGGAAATGCAATGTGGGCAACTATACGCCCGCGAAGCATTTCACATATAGCGCTCACTGTGCCAGTTGCGGAAACATCGTCGCCAACAGCCACGGCATCTACACCACTGCCGACGACGAAGCCAAGTACTTCCTCAATGGCGAGGCCGTTGACACCCCGATTGAAGCTCCAATCCACAAAATTGCCGTGCATTGCCCAAGGCAAAACACGGTTTGCGAACTGCCTTTCAAAGAAACATTCGAAACCAATGACGACGCCACATTCCGGTGGGAGGATTGGTTCACCTACGACTACGACAATAGCAACAGCGGCTACAGATCGTATTGGCACAGAGTGGATTACAGCGGAAACGAAGAGTATGCCGTGATGCATGGCTACGGTGCAACAATGCAAGGCGGCGACCTTTGCTCGCCCGCCATCAGGATACCGAGCGACATGTACGCCAAATTGGGATTCTTGACATTAGTTGAATACCCTGAGTACTACGAGGATGGAGGATCCTCTATTTGGATCATCGAAGACGACGGAACGCCTTTGACGAACGATAATTATTCCGACTTCCCAAAAACAGAAATCTGGAGCATGGATAATGTGATCGGAACATTAGATCCGAACTCATGGAATCGCGTTGAAATAGACTTGTCGGAATACAAGGGGAAAACAATCCGTGTGGTGTTCAGATACGAAGGGAAAGATGCCCACAAATGGTTTATCGACGAGGTTGAGGTATGGAGAGATTCGTATGATGCAATCGAAGAGAACGCTTCAGCTGCCATGTTCGTCTATCCCAACCCCGCCACGGGGAGCATCAGCATAGACGGCTTTGAAACCGCAAGCGAAGTGAGAATTTATAACATAATGGGCGAGTTGGTGAAGGTCGTTGATGCCAAGCCCAACCAAGAAATTGGCATCAGCGAACTGGCTGTGGGCGTTTACACATTGCGCTGCGGCAACGCCACAATGAGGTTTGTCAAGACCTTGTGATCAACGGAGTTTACACCGTTTCTATCGAATAGCAAGAAGGCTTTAACATGGGTTAGAGCCTTCTTTCATTCTGTCATCAAATGATAATAATGTGGCTGATAACCAGTCCATTCACCCGTCAATAGTTCAGGATGGAAGAAATGGATGAAGTCGGCCAAAAGCAAATCCGGCTCGCACTGCGACTGCTCGAAATAGCCCGTTTCCAAAATGTCGCAAACGATGATTTTCCTGTTTTTGAACGCATCGAAAAGCGGATAAACAGGGTTCTCCTTTGCCAAAGTCGAGTAGGTCATAGGCGTAGGCGCAGAATTGATAACCCGCCAATATTCAGCCTTTTGCGCCTTTGCTAAAATGCTTTCAGCATCCATCGGGACGCTGGCCGTTGAGGGATTGTCTTTCCAAATGTAGTCCGCACCGGCATCGGCAAACAGTTTGGCGATATAACTCTGTCCGCCAGCCACATACCACTGCCCGTTGAAGGCCAAATCGGAAAATACCGTCGGGCGATGCTCCACATTGGCGCATAGCGTTGAAAGGGCATTGTAACGCCTTTCGATGTCGTCGAACCAAGCATCGGCCTTTTCCTCGCAGCCCGCCAACATGCCAATCACGCGAATCCACTCGGCGCGACCCAAAGGCGTGTTTTCCATGTAGTCCGCAAAGGGGAACAGCACCGCGCCCGTGACATTCAGGCCACCTTGGTTGCCGTCGAAATAGGGCGAATAAAGCAGCGCGTCAGGCTGCAATTGAATCATTCTTTCGATGTCGGCGGCAGCCTCCGTGCCAATGTCATAGACTTTTTCTTGTGCCAACAACGTACGCATGGTGCTGTCTGTCACGAAACGGCCTTCAAGGATGCCTTTCACGCGGTCGATTTTGCCAAGACGCAGAAAAACAGCCCATTGCGTGGCCGAAAAAGAAATCACCGACTTGACGGGAACGTTCAATACGGCCTTGACATCCTTGTCAATCGCCTTGGTCGTATCTTTAACGATGGCAAAACTACCCAAGGAAAGCGTGGTGTCCCACGGACAAATCACCTCCATGCGATAGCCGTAGTCTTTCTCGTAGACCAAAATGTTTCGGGCGTGGTGCATGAGGTTCTCGCCTTGCGTCCTTTCAGGAGATTGACTACTTTTTGGAACACAAGCCGTAAACGCAAAGAACACTACTGCACACAAAACGTGCAAAGTACGGGTCATATTTGCACGCAGAAATCGCAGAACCCGCAGAAACCTACCGGCTGCAATATTTGTCTCGCTTTGCGCTTCCCATAATTCAGCGTATTCTGCATGAGGCATATTATTTTCCATTGATTTCCTCCAAGCAGTCTTTGCACAGGCAGTCGCTGTAATTCGCTTTCAGATAGGCTTTTGTGGTGTCGGTGAGCTTCACTTTCACGCACCAGCAGTCCACGGAATGGACGCACTCGAATGTTTTTCCGCAACGGGGACAGTTTTTTTTCATAGGCAAAAAGGCGCGTGAGGCTCTTGCTTCCAAAAGCCCCACGCAAAAGAATATCAATTATTTAAACAACATTGCATTAGGGATGATGCCTGCCTCGAATGAAGCGAGCAGCACGCCGTCAAATGAATAGCGATACACGGTGCCGTTCATCATGTAGTTCTTCGCATCGGTGACGTAGATGTCGCCCGTGCGTGGGTCAACGGCGAGGCTGTAGAACAAGCCTTGCGGCTCGGGAACAATGCAAAATGACTCCGACAAACTCAGCGTGCCAATGTCGAAACGGCGCACCTCGTTGTTGTAAATCATGTAGAGTTGGTCGCCTGCGGGATTGACTTTCAGCATAGAAGCAGTGCCTTTGATTTCATCGTCATCCTCAAACGGGCCTTTGAACTCGTATTGGCAGGTGGCGGTCTTCAGCATCGGGTCGATTTCCCAAAGCGTGGGATTCTCGCCCCAATCGTCGTAGGAGCGGCCCTCGCAAAGCACCCAAACATGGCCGTTCTTGTCGGCCACCATCGAGTTAGGCTCCTTCCCCACCTCGATTTCGGCCACCTTCACATCGTTATTGAGGTCAACGACCTGAACGGTATTGTAACTCTCAGTTGAAGTGTGGTCGATATAATAATAAGACCAGTTGCTGACATAAAGTTCGCTGCCCACCTGCACCATCTTTTCCGTGGTCTTGCCCATCTCAATAGTGCCTGTATGTTTCATTTCTTGCGGGTTGATAATCCACAAGTTGGTACCCATCAGATCACTGACGTAGGCTTTGTCGGGAGCCACAAAATGAATCTCACGCGGCGAATAGAAGTCGGTGATTTTAAAGGGCTTAGAGGTATCGCAAACCATAGTTTTGGCATCCACCTTATAAATATAGTTGCTGTTGTTGACGACGATATACAATTTCCCGTCGACCAAAGCCATGCTCTCAGCCACATCGCCAAGCGGTGCGTCGTTCACCTTGTAAAACAGGTTGTTGCACACCGTATCGGCCTGAATGTCGTAGAAAGACAATGAGGCGTTGGAATACTGGAAGTTGCCCTCGTTGAGCACCAACAAACCCGAACCGATGTTAAATTCGCTCGGATTGACAGGCTTATCGGGCTTGCAAGAGAACATCAAGGCGGCCATAGCCATCAGCAAAAACAGGCGATTTTTTCTCATTTTCGTTCCAATTTATTGTTTCACAATCCGTTTCGTAACCATTCCGACTTCGCAAACCACACGGACGAAATAAATGCCCTCAGTCAAAGCACTTAAGTTGATAGTCGGTTCTGTTGAAACCATAACTTGTTGACCCATAACATTATAAATCTCTATGGATTGCAAGTTTTCAGCCTTCACCGTCAGTCTGTCCTTGGCGGGATTAGGGTACACAGAAACCCTTTCTGCTTCATTTTCGGTCACATTGCTATGAGCCAAGTCGTGAATCACGCCGACGGCATCCAAATCGAAGCCGCAGGACTCAAAAGGCGTGGGCCACGGGTCGTTGACAACATGACCTTTTGAGTCGTAGGTGGCATATTCAGGATTGATGTTGCCCACCACGTCAATAAGGCGCACATGCGTCACCCGATTCATGTCAAGCAAAGGGCTGTCCTCCACATCGTCAAGGTCGAAAGGCGTGCCATAGAAGGCCTCGTATTTTCCAGCGAAATTATGTATCAGCGTGCATGACGTACATTCAAAAGTGCCGATTTGCTGGTCTTCGGGATAGTTGCAAATCGCGGGAAAGCGGAAGAAATTCTCTCCGTCGGAACTGACCTCAACGAAAGCCAACTCCAAGAAACAGAGGGTGTTGTCATCTTCCAAGACAAGACCATTCTCAAACACGGCAAAGTCGGGGCCTTCGCCGTTGAAAATCGGTGAGGCAAAAGTCACTGTAGCCGTTCCGCCGTCGCCGAGACTGACAATATCATACGTTCCTCCGGGCGCACCCAATGCCAAGGTGTCCTCACCATAAGAGGCAAAGCCAAGGTTGGGCTTGTTGATACGCATAAGGCCGCGCTCGACGGTGCAGCCCGTAGCCCAAGCCACGAATGCTGACGAGTCGGCGTGCATGGCCGTGGTGCCGGCGAATCCCGCTCCGGGCGCAAATTGTGCCCAAAGCATCGTCGGCACCAAAGCCATCAGAAGGATGAATATCCTTTTACTCATTTCACGACAAGTTTTGCGGTTTGTGTGGCGTTGGCACTATTGACGCGCACGAAATACACACCCGCGTTCAGCGTTTCGGTACTGAGGCGCACTTGCTCACCAGCCTGAGCCTCAACGGTTTCCTTGCAGACCAAGCGGCCTTGAAGGTCATAAACAGAAACTTCATTCAAACCAGCGTTTTCGAGGGTCACGAAGGTTTCGCTGACAGCGGGATTCGGGAAAATGCCCAAAGTGTTGGTTTCAGTTTCACTGATGCCAGTAGGATTCGACACGGGTTCAACGGTTTGCGTCCAGACGTAAGTCCAAGGGGCAATCTCGGTGCCGCACGATTCGTCGCCCCATTTGATGAAGTCGCCGTTCACCACGGTTTGCACATCGTAGGCATCGGCATAGCCACCATTCACATTATACATGAAATACATGCCGACAAGGCCAAGGTCGAGCGTGCCATCATGATAGGTGATGTCGGAAACAAAGCCGTAAGAAGCATCGAAAGAAAAACGCTCATCGGCAGCGGCAATGGCATCCATGATTTCCTTCACGGTAACTGCTTCATTGGCAAAACGATAGCCCCAAGCCAAGCACTTGTTAGGCTCGTTCCAGTTGACGGCAAACACCACCTCGTTCTGGCCTTCGCCCACCCAATAGAGGATTTCAGAGAAGTCAATCTTTGCCTCATAAGCCAAAGGATACACGGCAGCCACTTCCTTCGGCCAAACGTAGACATAGTTCTCGGGGTCGATCAAAACACCAACCGACTCGTCGCCGAACTTCACATAGTCGCCATTGTGAATATACTCGGCATCGAAATAATTCATGGCCATCTCGCCATTCACATTGTACATCCACCACATTCCAGCGAGGCTAAGGTCGAGGATGCCATCATTGAAAGTGACATCGGTGACGAAACTCTCGCCTTCAAAACCAAATCGGTTGTCGGTTTCGGCAATAGCCACCATCATGTCTTTCACCGTGATGGTTTCTTCGCTAAAGCGATAGCCCCAAGCCAAGGCTGTGTCAGGCTCAGCCCAGTTGACGATGAACACCACTTCATTCTGGCCTTCGCCAATCCAATAGCGGATGTTGGCGGGGTCGATGGAAGCGTCTTGTTGAGCAAACAGATTGGTCGAAAACAGACCAAAGATTCCAAGAAGGAACAAAAAAGTAAAGTTTTTACGCATAATAATATAATTTTTAGGTTTGACAATCAATCAATTACATTAAAATGCATCGGGAAGGGAAAGTACACCTTAATTATATAAGGAACGCCTGCTCTTGTCCCGAAAGCATCGTTTCACTGACAGGCGGCAGGTCTTCTGACTCACTCCCTTTGTCTGTCCGCCTTCCCGAAAATGGTTGGTTTTCAGTGGCATAATGGCCAGCGTGGAGAGTTTACAGCAGCGGGAACTGTACGGGATTCTCACCCGATTCCCTATTGAGCCTCGCGGCACCACTTATCGGCGGCAAAGATAGGGTTTTTTCTTTTCGGTTACGCGCAAAACAAGAAAAAGTTTGTAACTTTGCCCCCCAAACGAAACCTACAAATATGAAAAAGACAGCTTCACTCCTTACCTTATTAATAATGTGCTTGGGAGCCGCCTTTGCACAAAACGAGCCGATGCACGGCTGGCACACCTACTGTACAAGCGAATTCAACGAGGCCATCAGTTACGGGACACACACCACCGTCGCGATTTGTTATCCTCCCGATATGGCCAGCAACTTTGCTGGTACGCAAATTACAAAAGTGGCTATGTTTAGCGACGGACCAACCAATTCAATTGGAGGTATTTACACCTGTTCCATCTATTTGGGCGGTGAAACACCTTCGGAGGGTTTGATTGCATATACAATGAGTTGTGATGTCCCCCAAGGCCTCAATGATTGGGCTGAGTTCGACCTTTCCACCCCCATTTGGGTTACTGGAGACGAAACCATTTGGATAGTCTGGCAAGCCGAACAGCCATTGTCACCTTGGCACATGGGCGTTTGCGGCGACATCGACCCAAGCGGCAACGGAATTTGGGCATGGAACGGAACCCAGTGGGATCAAATTTGGTTTTCGACAGGCGACTGGATGGTGAAGACTTATTTCAACTGGGACGAACCGCAAGCCCAAGATGTTTATGTCTCGGGCAACCACTTTACTACGGGCAAAGTCTTGAAAAACAACACGCTGTTATACAGCATCACCGACAGCATCGATATTCAGTTGAAAGGCATCCAAGTAGCGGAAGACGGTACAATTTACGGAGTCGGATATGCCTACAATAGCTCAGATAATTGCGGTCGCGTTTGGATGAACGACTCGTGCATTTTCACAGCCGACACCAACACCTACTTCGACCACATTGCCCTCAACGGCAATAATTGGACAGTGGCTGGCGGCAACAACGTATGGCAAAACGGCGAGCTCCTTTATTCCTACATCCACGAAGACGATGAGTGCCACATTCACAGTTTGGCCGTTGACACAACGACGGGCGACATTTATACAGGCGGTGCAATCTACCTCTCTGGCGAATACCTTGCGTATGCCAGCGTTTGGAAAAACGACTCGCTCCTTTGGATGGAAGATACCGTTTCGAGTGTCGAAAACATCTGCTTTGACGGTGGAAACCTCTATGCGGCGGGGTTCAAGGTTGCAAACGATTCCCTTTCATACGGTGTCATCTGGCAAAACGACTCCATCATCTACCAAATGGAAAACGCCAACTTCGTGAACATTGCCGAATTTGAAGGCAGCCTCTATTGGACAGGGATTTCCCTGACAGATACCGTTGTTTATATTTGGCAAGACGGCGAGGTTATCTACGCTCTGCCTGAGCTTTCTGGAATCAGCAACTTGGTCGTCAACGAAAGCGGAGTGTATTATACCGATGCACAAACGGTTTATAAAGACGGCGAAGTCCTGTTTCAGCCCGAAGAGTGCATCATTACCGGCCTCGTCGTGAAGCCTGCCCCACCTCAACCGACATTCACTCTCACCCTCGAATCCAATAACCCCGATTGGGGCACCGTCATCGGCGGCGGTGAATATCATTATGGCGACACCGCCACCATTGAGGCCATCCCCAATGTCGGCCACGAGTTCCTGATGTGGAACGACAGCGTCACCGACAATCCGCGCAATGTTGTGGTCACGCAAGACAGCACTTTCATTGCTTCGTTTGGCATCAGCCAATTCACCATCGCAGTCGAAAGTGACCACCCAGCTTGGGGCAGCGTGACCGGCGGTGGCACCTATTATTATGGCGACACCATCCAGATTTCGGCCACAGCCAACCTCGGTTTTGCCTTCTTGGGTTGGGACGATGGCGTTGAGAGCAACCCAAGAACCGTCATTGTCACAGAAGACCAGACCTTTATCGCCAAATTCGACATTAGGCAATGTGTCATTTCCACTTCAGTCAGTCCCGAAGGTTCAGGATTCGTCAACGGTGGAGGAACCTACAACTATGGCGAAATCATCCACTTGGTTGCGCATAGCAACACAGGCTACATTTTCGACAAATGGGCCGACGGAGAAATCGCCAATCCGCGCAATGTTTTTGTGGAAAACGATGCCTCTTTCACCGCCTTGTTCACGCCTCTGCAATATGAAATCACCACCATTAGCGACCCTGAAGAAGGTGGCAGGGTATATGGCGGTGGCGTGTACGATTATGGCTGGACAGCCACCCTAACTGCCACACCCAATGAGAATTACATCTTCCTTTGTTGGAGCGACGGCATCGTGAGCAACCCACGCAATGTGACCGTCACAGGCAATGCCACCTATAAGGCGTTGTTCCACCAGAATGGCACGCCTCAATACACCGTCACGGTACTCAGCAACGACGCTAATCTTGGCATCGTGAGCGGTAGCGGCACCTATCCCGAAGGCGTCACCATCGAAATCAGCGCGACACCCATTTCAGGTGCCGTTTTCACAGGTTGGGACGATGGCAACACCGACAACCCGCGTAGTGTACACGTCACGGGCAACCTGACCTTCACGGCCATTTTCTCGATGATTCCGACCTATACCATCACCGTGAATACCGATACGCCGCTATTAGGCTCGGTTTACGGAGGCGGCACCTATCCCGCCAACACGGTCATCAACATCGGAGCCGTGCCCAACCCGGGCTTTTTCTTCTCAGGCTGGCAAGACGGCGACATGAACAATCCTCGCTCCGTCACCGTGACCGAAGATGCCACTTTCACCGCCTCATTCGCGGCAGAACCTGTGCAAACCTATACCGTTACAGTGTATTACGATGAAAACCAAGGCTTTGTCATTGGTGCCGGAACCTATTCCGCCGGAAGTATCGCAACTTTGGCAGCCATTCCCGCCGACGACTATATGTTTGTGAAATGGAGCGACGAGACCTTCGACAACCCGAAAGAAGTCCTTGTTGACCACGACATCACCTTGGCAGCCTTCTTCAACGGCACGGGCGTGGATGAGAACGGCTTCGCAACCATCAACCTCTATCCTAACCCTGCCAACGACAAGATTCGCATTGAAGGCTTGGAAGGCCGAAAGGAAATCAGGATTTACGATGCTGTAGGGCTGATTGTCAAAACATTGAATATCAACGGAGAAGAAGAAATCGACATCCATGACCTTAATGCAGGCCTATACTTCCTGAATGTTGAAGGTCATGTGATGAAATTTGTGGTTTATTGAAATCATCTTCCATAGTACCTAATCAACCCCTCGGCGGGAGTCTTTAGCACCTCGCACAATGTGAGGCCGTTGGCGGACATGGTTTCTTTCAAGATGTTTTGGAAATGATAGGCGATCGAGCCTATAAAACTGACTTTCATTGATTTGCAATCCTCAAAGCGCAAAACAAAAACCTCAATGAAGGCTTGGAAACAGCGTTTCACCAAGCCATGAATGAAAGGATGCGATTGGTTTTCGCCAGCAAACTTCGCAAACGAGGCCAAATACTTGGAAGGCTGTTCGTTATGATACAGGTTTTGAACGAAATCCTTCAATTCCAAACGGTATGCTTCATGGAATTTTTGCCTTAATTCCTCTGGCATGAAACCATAAAAGTAAGCTTTCACCTCTTCCCTGCCGATGTACATTCCACTACCCTCATCACCAACGAGATAGCCCAAAGAAACGGATTTTTCAACAATTTTTTCACCATCATAAACACATGAGTTTGAACCTGTTCCAAGGATGCAAGCGATACCTTTTTCGTTCCCAAAAAGGGCGTGGCAGGCAGCCATAAGGTCATGGGTGACATGGATTTCGGCTTTTGGAAAATGGTTTTGGAACACCTTTTTTATTAATTGGCAGTTTTGTTCGCTGCCGCAGCCTGTGCCGTAATAATGGATGGATCGGATTTTGTTGGGAAGAAACACGTCATCGCACACCCCAACAAGTGTTTGAATGTCAGTATAATTCGGATTAAAGCCTTTGGTCAGGAAACGGCTTTTCACCTCGTTTCCGTCCAAGAGAATCCATTCCATTTTAGTGGAACCTGCATCGACAATCAATCTCATTTGTAGAATTATTTTGTGCAAAAGTACGCAAATTCAAGTGACAACCCATATTTTTCTTAGTTTTGCACCCAATTTAAAAACTCAAAACCCAAACGAAATGAGAAAATGGCGCATTGAAGACTCCGAGGACCTTTACAACGTGAAAGGCTGGGGCGGCAACTACTTTTCCATCAACGAGAAAGGCCACATGACCGTGACACCCAAAGAAGGTTGTGCTTCGGTTGACCTTCCGGAACTCGTTGACGAACTGTCACTTAGGGATGTTTCAGCCCCGATGTTGCTGCGTTTCCCCGACATCCTCGACGACCGTATCAACAAGATTGATTCCTGCTTCAAGGAGGCTGCGAAGGAATACGAATTTAACGGGCAAAACTTCGTGGTGATGCCTATCAAGGTGAACCAAATGCGCCCCGTGGTCGAAGAAATCGTCAGTCATGGCAAGAAGTGCAACATCGGTTTGGAAGCCGGCTCGAAGCCCGAACTCCACGCCATCATCGCGCTTGGCACCGATTCCGACTCGCTCATCGTGTGCAACGGCTACAAGGACGAGGAATTCATCGAATTGGCCTTACTCGCCCAGAAAATGGGACGCAAGATCATCATCGTCATCGAGAAACTGAATGAGTTGAAAATCACCACCAAAATCGCCAAACGCCTGAAAGTCACGCCAAATTTGGGCGTAAGAATCAAGTTGGCCAGTTCTGGCTCCGGCAAATGGGAAGAGTCGGGCGGCGACGGCAGCAAGTTCGGCCTCACCTCCTCAGAACTTCTCGAAGCCCTCGATTTCCTTGACGAACACGACATGAAAGACTGCCTGAAATTGGTGCATTACCACATCGGCAGCCAAGTCAGCAAAATCAAGAAAATCAACGTTGCCCTTCGCGAAGCGGCACAGTTTTACGTGCAACTCTACAAGATGGGCTACCATATTGAGTACGTCGACATGGGCGGCGGCCTCGGTGTGGACTACGATGGAACCAGTTCAAGTAGCGCAAGTTCTGTCAATTACAGCATTCAGGAATACGCCAACAACGCCATCTACACCATTGTGGATGCCTGCGACAAGAACGAACTCCCCCACCCCAACGTGATTTGCGAATCGGGACGTGCCCTCACTGCCCACCATTCCGTGCTGATTTTTGAGGTGCTGGAAAAGACCTCGTTGCCCGAATGGGACGACGACGAGGAACCCGAGGAAAACGACCACGAACTCATCAAGGAACTTTATGATTCTTGGGACGAGCTCACCAAAAGTTCCTCTTTGGAGATTTGGCACGATGCGCAAGAGATTCGAGAAGAAGCCCTTAACTTGTTCAGCCTCGGTTTATTAGACCTCAAGTCAAGGGCCAAGATTGAACGCTTGTTCTGGAGCATTGCCCGCGAGGTGAACCATATCGCCAACAGCCTGAAACGTGTCCCAGAGGATTTCACTTCGCTGCCCAAATTATTAGCCGACAAATACTTCTGCAACTTCTCCCTGTTCCAGTCGCTGCCTGACCTTTGGGCCATCGACCAACTTTTCCCAATCATCCCGATCCAAAGGCTTGATGAAAACCCAACGCACCTTGCCACCTTGCAAGACATCACTTGCGACAGCGACGGCAAAATCACCAATTTCGTTGCCAAATCGACGCAACACACCATCCCGCTGCATAGTTTCACCGACAAAGAGCATTATTATATAGGTGTGTTCCTTGTGGGCGCGTATCAGGAAATATTGGGCGACTTGCACAACCTCTTCGGCGACACCAACGCCGTGCATATTTCGGTGGACGATAAAGGCTATTACATTGACCAAGTCATTGACGGCGAAACCGTTGCCGATGTTTTGGAATATGTGCAATACAGTCCGAAGAAACTCGTCCGCACGGTGGAAACATGGGTCACGAAGTGCGTGAAGGAGGGCAAAATCACCGTTGAGGAGGGCAAGGAATTCTTGTCCAACTATCGGTCAGGGCTTTATGGATACACTTATTTGGAGTAGTTTTAACCAATGGCTAATGACTATGACGATGGCCGCTTCAACTAACTGTTGAAGTGGCCATCGTCAATAAAACACGTCAAATGTTATGGGTTTTTCGGCAAAACGCCTTCCCGTTCCATCTGATCCATGTTGAAGCCCAAATCCTTGACAATCTTCTTGACAACATTGGATTTGACGCTGCTTGCATCTGCCTTGTCGTAAAGCAACAACAGAATCACATTGCCGCTTTCCTCAGAAACAAGATAGGTAAACGTAATCACCCTTGCACCGCCCGACTTGCCCCTCCCTTTGGTTTCAATACTCATCCTCACTTTCCTGATACCCGGCATAATCTCCGTTCCTTGGAAAGGATCTTCTGTAATGCTGTCCCGAAAGGATTTAAGGTCGTCAACGAAACTACGGTAACGTTTCCCCAAACGTTTGGCTTCAGCATCGAAATAACTAGTCGTTTGTATCTTGAAGTTCATTGATCAAGTTGTCCAAAGTGTTCAAAGTGCGCTTTCCTTCGATGGCTTCTTTCGCTTCCATAAGCGCTCCTCGTAGTTCTGACGGCAAGTCGCGCTTGTTCACGACAACATCGTCCTCGGTGATGGGAACGACCCGCCAACTCCCGATTTTCGACTTCACGACAACATCTTCTCCTGCATACGCCACATTGAGGTATTTTGAGATATTTGCCCTGAAGTCTCTTCCTGTTACAACTAACATGACTATTTGATTAGATGGTTTGCGACTGCAAAAATAACAAAAATCACACAATGTGTGCCATTTTGGTACACAAAATCATGCAAACATCTTCTCAATCACATCCTTGTATTTCGCCGTGATGACTTTGCGCTTGGCTTTGAGCGTTGGCGTGAGCAGGCCGTTGGCGATGCTCCATTCGTCGGCGAGAAGGACTTGTTTCTTGATTTTCTCGGTCTCGCCCAAGCCCTTGTTCAATTCGTTGACTTCCTTTGCGTAACGCTTCAGCACTTCGGGATTCTTGATCATTTCCTCGTTGGTCGTGTAAGGAATCTTCTCCTCGGCGCACCATGCCTTCAGGTCGGCGAAACTCGGTATGATGAGCGCACCGGCAAACTTCTGGTTTTCGCCCACCACCAAAATCTGCTCAATCAACTTGGAGGAACTGAACTTGGCCTCAATCACATCAGGGTTGATGTACTTGCCGCCCGAAGTCTTGAACAGGCTCTTGATGCGGCCCGTAATCTTCAGTTGGTTGTACTGGTTGAATTCGCCCATGTCGCCCGTGTGGAACCAACCATCGGCATCGATGACTTCCTTCGTGAGTTCAGGTTGCTTGTAATAGCCCATCATCACATTGTGGCCTCGGCAGATGATTTCCCCGTTTTCGGCAATCTTCACCTCTATGCCTGGGAGCGGTTGCCCGACATAACCCACTTCGCGTCCATGCGCATTGCGGTTGCTAACAGCGATAACAGGAGAAGTTTCGGTCAGGCCATAGCCTTCAAAGACAGGCATTTTGATAGCGGAGAAGAATCCGGCAATCTTTTGCGAAATGGCGGCGGCACCCGAAACGATAATATCGAAGTTTTCGGCACCGATGTTGGCCCTGATTTTGGAATAAACGAGTTTGTCGGCAATGCCCAACTTGATGTCGTAGAACCAATGGCGGCTGTCGGACGAAATCTTGTAACGCTCGCCAAGATGCAACGCCCAGAAGAAAATCATCCTCGCGATGCCCTTCTGCTTCTTTCCCGACTGGTAAATCGCGTCGTAGAAACGTTCCAGCACGCGCGGCACGGCACACATCATCGTGGGATGGATTTCGCGCATGTCGTTGGCGATAGTGGCCAAACTTTCAGCGTAATAGATTGACATTCCGCGATATTGGTAGCAATAGTTGAGCGCACGCTCGTAGGCATGGCACACGGGCAGGAAACTGAAAGCCTTGTTGGAATGGTCGCTGATGGTGTAGTGGAAGTTCTTGAACTGGTTCATCAGGTTGTGGTGCGAAAGCATCACGCCCTTGGGCGTTCCCGTGGTGCCAGAGGTGTAGATGATGGTGGCACACTCCATTTCGTCAACGGCGGCCTTGCGTTGTGCCAGTTCATCGGCGTGCGGATGTTCCTTGCCGAGTTGCAGCATTTGGTCGAAATAGGGATATTTCTCGCGGTCGACCATGGTGTACACCATTTTTACGTTGGGCGCATCGGGCAGGATGTTGGTCACCTTGTTCATCACGGAAAGGCCGTCGATGATGACCAATTTGGCATCGCAGTCGCTGAGGATGAAGCGGTAGTCCTCCTCGCTGATGGTGGGATAGACCGGCACGGTGATGGCCCCAACTTGGCTAATGGCCATGTCGAGCATGTTCCATTCGGGACGGTTGGTCAGAATCATGGCCACCTTGTCACCTTTCTCAATGCCCAACTCAATGAGGGCATAACTCAATATGTCAGCGTTTTCCTTATAGGAATTGGCACTGTAATTCACCCATTGACCGTTTTTTTTGCCAGCAAGCGCGACCTGCTGGTTGGGATACTTCTCAACATAATTGTCGAGCAAGTCGAAGACTCTTTTTATTTCCATAACCAAATTTTTCTCGTTTCAATAAGGCCACAAAAGTAGGAAAAAACCTTTAATGTCAATTTTTTTTCGCTAAAATCACAATTTTTTCAATGCTTCGATTTCTTCCTTTTCTTCATCAAATAAGCTCCACTTAAGGCGGCAAGCACAATCAGGCCGTCGCCAAGGGGCGAATAGATCCAGTCCTCCTCATCGCCTTGGGGGGGCACAGGCACCAAGCCGCCACTCGGAACCACCACGCGCTCCATGTTGCTGAACTCCTCGTCGCTCATGATGAACACTTGCGCGTCGGCCTGACCAATCTCCTTCGGATTGGTCAGGAACAACGCCATCGCTATAAGCATCACTATTCTCTTACCGATGTAATTGATCTTATGATGAATATGTGTTTTCATTCTGTTTCCCTCCATATTTAGTGCATGATGATTTTCTGGATTTTAGGTGTATCGCCTTCCCACAAGCGCAGCAGGTAGATGCCCTTTGCGTAGTTGTCAAGGTTGACACGGTTCTGGTCACCGTGCAAGGTTTCGGCATGAAGGATGCGACCCAACACGTCAACCACTTCGAGGCGGCCCTTACCGTTCACCACCCACGAGCTGCCGTCGAAGAAGGCGAAGTTGATGTCCTCTGAGTGTTCTTCCACATCGGTCACGTCGAACACGATGAGGAAGCGCGAGAGGTAGTCTTGCTTCGAGGCCTCAAACGAGTAGCTGTCGTTGCGGAGCATGTCGTACTGTACGCCCGTCATGTTGTCAATCAGGTAGAGGCTGCGGAAGTCGCCGTTCTGCAAGTTCCAGCGGAAGGTGTAAGGCTTTTTCTCCTTCTCAAACGACTGGAAGCGCACCGGCACTTGCTTGGTGCCCTCCTTGGCGAAGAAGGCGCCATAGTCGTCGTCGCCGTGGTGGGCGAAGACGAGGTGGTTGCCGTTGCGCAACGACTTCGACTTTATGCCACCGCCGTTTTCGGGACGGTTGAACTCCACCACAAGCACATCACCCTTGTTTTCCCAGTCGTAGGCGAACAAGTTCACCAACGGGTAAGCAGGCTGCTCATCACGGAAGCCTGCATTCTCGACATCTTTGCGAGTTACGGTCATATTCGGTGTGAAGGTCAATTCTTTTTCCGAAGGAGCGTTATCTTCAGGTTTATATTGGACGAAGAAGCCTTGGTGCGGATGGATATACCGTGAAGCATAACAGCCGCCTGTTGATCCACCATCAGGATAAATCAAGTAATCGACATTCCTCTTAGCGGCGGTATCGGCATCATAAACATAGTAGCTGTTGAAACCATTCTTTTTTCCAAAGCCATTCGTCTCATCAGTTCCAACAAAGTCCAAATAAGCGTGATACGGGTTGCCGATGAGGTTGTTGCCGAAATACAATGGGCCTACGCCCCATCCGCCGCCAGTGTTCGTCACATCGATGATCACATTGTCTTTGTTCAAGTTGCCGTGTGATTGCAAATAGGTGTCGTCCTCAATGGCTATCTGGTAACCCTTGCCTTTGACGAGGAATTCCTCATTGCGATTGGGCGTGGCAGATGGCGTGGCCTGATAGTCGATGTGCGGATGGTCGTGTTGGGAATCGAAATCGAAGTGCCAGTGGCTGACACCGTTGCGCTTGAAGTTAATCCATTGCCAATCGGGTTCGTACCAACAGTAGAAGTCGTATGGATACTTGTACTTGTCAGTTTCCGGATTGTAGGCAGGGTTGGTACTCGGGAGGTATCCGTCCTTTTCCGATGCCGAATAGAAATGGAATGCGGGAAGGACATCGCCTGTCCAGTAATTATAAACATACCGGTTGTTTTCAGGGTTGTCTTCATTCCAAACACCATTCTCATTTTGGTCTTCGCCATTGTTAACCGAATAGTTAATTCCCAAAGGTGCGTTCTTCAGCGGCGTGCTGAACATGTGCCAGTCGCGGCCCAGTGGGTTTCCATAGGCATCCATCGCACTGCGCGAGGTGTTGTCGAAGGTGACACCGACATAGGTGTTGTCAGAACTACCTAAAATGCCGGGTTTCAGTATGGCTGCGTGCTCGTAGATGGCTACTTTGGTATTTTCATCCACCCGAGCCGAAGACAGGTCTTCTAAGATGTCGCCATAGACCAAAACATCCTCAGTGCGTCCGAGCATGGTGCTGAGTTCCTTGCCGGAACCGTCGCGCACCGTGCCTCCGTATTGCAAGACAACACCTTGTTTGAAGGTAGCCAAGCTACGGAAGTCGCCTTGGCCTTCTTCTCCAGTTCCGTCGTAATTGCACAACATCAGCACGGGCAAGTCGCCGTTGATGCTATGCAAGGTCGGGCGCGTCCAATGGGCATACTTTTGGGTGGTCTTGTTCGTCTTGTCCACCCAATGGTTCAACATCTGGAACATAGCCTTATTGATGACATTCGTGGTTCCTTCTGTAATCGGCACCGTATTGTCCAAATACATGTAACCATACGTGTCAGTGCTGGAAACAGGCGTGAAGTTCTTGTTAAAGCTGCCACTGTTAGCGAAGGTATAACCACTCTGGACATAGCAACTGTCGATGCTGCCAGCACTCTGCGTCTTCGCGAGGCCGTCGAAGATAGTATTATCTGGAGTTGCACCGTACAAGGCCACATAACAGTTCCTCACTTTCGTACCTCCATTGGTGCCCAACAGGCCACCTCCTGTACCTCCATTTCTGAAAACAAATTTTGCGTTGACAAACGAATTGTTGACCGAGCCGCCAGAAGACTTACCCACCAAGCCGCCCGCCATTGACTTGGCCTTAATGGTCATGTCAGGCATAGCCATCGACGAATGGATTTCGCCCGACTTCAGCTCTCCCACCAAGCCACCCGCATACGCTGTGTAAGTGTCGCAACTTCTGATGGTGATAGCGGCCTCGCTGTTGGAAACCACTGACGTGCCTTCAAGATAGCCTGCCAAGCCACCGATGTTGTATTCTGTGGGGGGATCCTCCCTTTGAATGATAATTGATATGCTATCTGGCACAATCACGCTCCTCACCACGAAAGTGCGATCGATTCTGCCATTGTAGACATCGCCGAACAAGCCATAGTTGCTGCGTTGGTAGCGGCGGTCGGTCTTGCTTAGGAATTCTATGGCGAGGCTGTCGATGAGATGACCTCGGCCATCAAAAGTACCACTGAATTTCTTGTTATTTGCATCGCCAATCTCGCTACCAACCGGCACCCAAACATATTGTTTCAGGTTGAGGTCTTGGGCAAGTGAAATGGTCTTGCCACTGAAATTAGTGAGGGCTGCGCCATTAAGATTTGTAGTTTGGCTGATGAGCCAGGCCAGACCTTCCTCCGACGAAATGGTGATGTTGTCACCGTTGTCACCACTCGCAACATAGCCAGAAGGCTGTGTCCTCACCACATTGCCCCATGTCCAGCCGAAGTACACTGACGAACCATCACCCTGGTAACTACCCATGCTGGTGTAAGGCTCAAGATAATAGGTGTCTTTGTCGCCGTTGGAGAAGAACCAGTTTTGGTCGTCGCGGAAGTTGTTGTTGGTCCAAGCAGCTTTGGCATCCAATACCGCAAAACTCGGAGTTTCATTGCTACCTAAACGCACACCCTTCGCCACAGGTGACAAGGTGTTGTCCCAAAAATACTTATCCGTGTTGCGGTTCGGGCTGGTCACGCCGATAACCGCTGTGGGATCCAACTGGTTAGTGATTTCGATGTGTTTTTGGAAGGTGGGCAGATAGACATTGCTCTCAATGGAGCCGTTGCCTTTCTTCTGCTTGTTGCCCGTGATGGTCACGATGCCCTCCACCTGAACGTTGGCCGAAGCATCAGGAGCCACATACACACCGCCTCCGTTAATCACCGAGTTGTCGAAATCGGGATTCACGTAGAAGTTGTAGTTGGGAGCTTCTGCCGTGCCAACATTGGCCAATGCATCGTGGTTGTTGTAGCCACGCTTCAGTTCGGTATTCCCCTTCAATTGTATCGTATCAGCTTTAACCGTTACCAACGGGGCATCAATCTTCGACTGGTTATAAACGCCCTGCACTTTGACGTTGATCAGGTGCTCATTCAACTCACCGGGGAGTGTCACGCCATACAAACCATCTATCATTACACTGTCCATGACAAGGTTCTTCTTCGGAATGATTGTGTCGGAACCCGATTCAACATCAAGACTGAGCAACGTGCCGTACCAAGGGCCTGGACCCTCAGCAATGGAATCTGTTAGGCTTGTAGGCTCATAACCCGCTCCTCCATCAAACATGTTATTACTCATCTTGTGCCCGCCAGGATAACGGTATAACCTCAATGGCAGCGTGGAATGAGATGCATTGGGGCCGAGCTTGCCTGAAGTGTTGCCGACCAACTCCTTCACACCCGACACAGCTCCCACCACATAGATGATGTCTGTCTCTGAATTGAAACCGTTTCCCGTACCCAAAGTTGGGTCACCCATAATACTATAAATCTGATTTGTAACATCATTACTGCCAACGATGGTCAGCTTTGGCATATTGGGGTAACGGCCTCCACCACTGCTAGCAAACTTGGTATTGTCGCCGCCTCTCGTGCCGGTGCCATCCACGTACCATTTATTTCCGCCGAAATCGGGGATAAACCATCCTCTACATTCACCCAAGACGGGATCCGTAATGATGTTGGTGTAGGGATATTGCTTCGTCTTTGTGTAGTTCGTACCATCGTCGGTGAAGAAGTTATAGTTTGAAAAATAGCTCGCAAAACCGCCATCAGCTGTGTTGGCATCTTTTGCCGAGGTCACCTTTTGGCGTGCGTAGGCGAAGCTCTCGGTGCCACGCGGCTTATAGGGGCTGCTCATGCGGAAGAAGCCTTGCAACTCACCGTACTTGTTCTCGCTGCCAATATGGTAGCGCACAAAGAGTTGCGACAAGCCATTGAATAGGATTACATTTTCTTCGGTGTCGCGGTTGAGAGGCGTTTCTTCTCCATTGTAGTAGAAGTTGACGTCAAGGCCTATATCCTCACGAGTGTCTTTCACACCAATCCATGTGTAGGCGAGTTTGGGCAAGAAGAACTTATTATAGATGCTCTCATCCAACCTCACACTGCGCAAGACCTTCACCGAGTCGATGTAGGCAGGAACAATGTGGGCCGGGTCGGCAGCATTGCCCAATACGATGGAAGAGCCGTTGCTCACCACCATCGAGGTGTCGACCTGATAGACACCGTAATAGGTATTAGGCTGTCCATCAAGGTTACTAATGTCGCGGGCGCCTGTGAGAGCGATGTTGGCTTTGTCCAAGAAGAGATTACCCACACGTTGGATGGTGGTAAAGGTGCGCGTGACGGAAACCAACGAGTCGCTGGTTGAATCTTTTCCGCCACTTGGCGCATGGTACATATCGCGTTCGCCATAATTGCGGATAACGATGTCGCGGCCAGCAGCACCCGACTCGCAGTTGGTGCCGCTGCCGAACAAACCGCCTCTGATAATCATCTCTGGGTCGCTGCCCGTGGTACCCGTTTTATAGCCGTCACCATCAATATAGACACTGCAATAGCCAGTGATGTCGAATGTACGCCAAGGCTGGGGGCTTTGTGAGCCTGAGAAGTTGGATCCACCATAGACATCGCCCTTGATGTCGAGCGGAGCCACAATTGGATTTGTTGGTTTGAGGCTGTCGGCATTTCCCACCAAGGCAGAGAAGTGATCGATGGCGTTCTTGCCAATCAAGACACCCACCGAGCCATTGACCTCGCCTTGGTAGCCTGCGCCATACACGTTGCCCTGTACGGTACCGCCACTCAAGTTGATGAACGAGGCCCAACCTTTGTTGTCGGCATCGGTATCTGTATGCCCAGGATTTTCTGCATCGAGCAAGGGGTTGCCGTCGTCGGATTTGTAGCTGCATCCGAACACGCTACCTTCAACGGTGCCACCCCACATGTTGACCCAACGCGGAGCAAAGTTTTGGCGACCGGTAGGAATCTCGCGGCTACCGCCAAACACGTTGCCATGTACCAAACCACCCGACACGTTGACCACCTTGTATTCTTGCACCACGCTTTGGCTACCACCGCCAAACACATTGTTCCAGATTTCGGGTGAGTAATTGGTTCCGTTGTCGGTCGAGTTCTTGATGTTGACTGTGGTGTAGCCATACACCTCACCAGCCGATTCACTATTGCCATTGATTAGCAGACCGCGTCCGCCGCCATACACATTACCGTCGAGAGGCTGGTTGGCGATGTCGTTTTCATCGCCGATGATACCACCTTCGATATCTACAAGAGTGTTTTTTCTCACATGGCCGTCCTCGCCACCGCCAAACACCGAGCCGTAAATCTGAGCCGTTTGGCCAATGGTCACATGGGTGTTTTTGACGAAGGCCAAATGAACATACTCGCCACTCACGCCACCGTGAGCCGAGCCGAACACATTACCAAAGTTCTCGTCCTCGTTAGTCGTTCCGACGGTGCCGCCGGTGATGGTCACCGAAGCTAAACCTGTTTTGTAGTCTTGGCCTGGTTGCGGATCTTGTTCGTCGGGGTTGCCCACCGAGGCCAAGTTGCCGCCGCCATACACATTACGGATGACATGGCCGCCATACATGTTGACATTGGTGTTGCCTTGCACCCAGCCAGCAGTTGTGCTGTGTACAAAGGTACCGGGGTGTTCAGGATCTTCATACGTATCGACACCGCGACCGCCACCATACACATTGCCGTGGTAGGGGTCGGCGCAGGGGGTGAAGTCGCCGTAATCGTGGCCACCGATTTGGCCATCAAAGATGTTGACGTAGGTGTCTTTCAGAACATGGCCATCCTCACCCGAGCCGAACACCGAGCCTTCAATCCAAGTCTTGAAGTCATCCTTTTCCCTGATGTTCACCGTGGTTTGTTTCACCTTGGATACACGGGTTACTAAAGTGCCAGGCGCACCCGCCTTACCCTTGGCACCGCCATACACGTTGCCGCCCACGCGTTCGTCGGGGTGAGACGGGTCAGTAATCTGGTGACCGATGTCGATATTGCCAGTTTGGACGAAGTTGATATCACCGATTTGGAATTGTCCGCCCACATTGACGGTGGTGTAGCCGTGGGCCGGGCCAACTATAGTGTCGCCGTTGACATCAATACCGACAGAGCCGAGACGACCGCCACCAAAGACGGAACCGAGCATGTGGCCGCCTAAAATGTTGACGGTGGTGTTGCCACCCACACGGCCAGCGGTTTCGCTTACCTCATGGAAATTGCGGCCTCCGCCATAGACGTTGCCGTCCAAAGAAGTGATACCCGAGGTGCCGATGGTGCCATTCGTGACATTCACCATAGCATTACCGAGCACGTGGCCGTCGCTTCCGCCACCGAAGAGCGAACCCCAAACGCGGTTGGAATTGTTGTCTTCGTATCCCACATTTACCTCGGTGTTGTTCACGTTGCAGTATGCTTTCATGGCTGCATCGTTACCGCCCTTGGGACCGCCGAAGATAAAGCCGTTGAGACCTGAGTCGTCCAAGGGGCCGATGATACCACCAGTCATATTGACCTGAGCAAGGCCGTTCACCATAGTGCCGTCATCCTTCACCCAGCCCACGCTGGCCACTTCGCCGCCGCCGTAGACGTTTTCATACACTTGGCCCCCACTGATGTTTACGGTAGTGTTACCATACACACGACCTGCGAGATAGCCTGCAACCAAAGTGGAGTCATTATCGGCATTCAATGAAATGGCTGGATCGTCGATACCCCTGCCGCCACCAAAAACATGACCGCAGAAGTTCCCAGTTCCGTAGTTTCCGCCAATGGTGCCGCCGCTGATGTTGACGGTGGCGTTGTTGCGCAGGGTGCCGATTTCGCCACCGCCAAACACTGAGTTCTTGACGACTGCATTGCCCTTGATGGTCACCTCGGTTTGCTTGGCACGGCCCAATGAAGGCCAAATGGGGGTGTCGTCGCCAGTCTTGGGGACGAACCTACCCATGCAGCCGCCGAAGACGTTGCCGCCAAAGGTGTCGGGGTTGTCGTGGTTGAGGGTGGCCGTTTCATGGTCGTTACCGATAGTGCCACCGCTAATGTTGATGTCAATGAAACCATGATTATCGCCAGGCTGGAACCGACCGTAAAACGGGTTTATTACGGTTTGGCTCGGGTTTTCAGGGTCAGGAATATCCTTTTCTACGAGATAGGTGCCCACCGAGGCCAAACGACCGCCACCATACACGGAGCCGAGCATAGTGCCGCCCGTAATGTCGATGTCGATGTTACCGCCCACGGATCCAGCAGTCAAAGCCCAACCAGTGAAACCACGACCTCCACCGAAAACATTGCCGTCCACATTGGTATAGCCCAAGGTGCCGATTTTGGCGTTTTCGCTCACGTCGAGGTCCACATTGTTCAAAACGTGGCCTTCCTCGCCACCGCCAAACACCGAGCCGTACACCCAAGCCGTACCCTTGATTTCAACCTTGGAATCCCAAACATTAGTCCAAGTGTTAAAGAAGAAGCGAGGATCGCCCTTGCCGCTACCATACACATGGCAGGTGACAGGATGGTTTACAATGGAAGTGGAATCGTGCGGTACGCCGATGGTGCCACCACTGACGATGACGGTGGATTTGCCGCCCGAAACATGTACTTCGCCATGGATGCTATTGTCATAGGTATAAGTGCCCACATCAGTGGTTTCGCAACCACCGTAAAGGCTGGTGAGAATGTGGCCATCTGTGACTTCCACACGGGTGTTGCCCTTCACCTGTCCTGACGAGCGAAGCCATTGGCTGTTGCCGTCGTCGTCAACGCCGTAAGGATAGAAACCTGAGCCGCCGCCAAACACATGGCCGTAGAAGGTGGCACCGTTCATGCCGGGTTTTGGTTTATTGGTAACAGGGTTAAGGATGTTGATGTCGTAGGGATTGCCGCCTTCCTGGTATGTCCAACTGGCACATTCGGCCAATGAAGCGCTGTTCCATTCGTTATCAGTATAGGGACGATTGTGTCCATTTGCATCAACTACATTCTCACCCGCGCCGATTTGTCCGCCTTGGATTTTCACCCAAGTGCTGTCGAGCACATGGCCATTGTCGGCGCCGCCATACACCGAGCCGAGCACGAAGGCATTGTCCTTGACAGTTACCTCTGTGGAACCCACAGAGGCCATCAGTTCAACAAGACGGTGGCCTTCGGTATCAATTTCGGGTGATGTGGAAAGCGATTCCACCCAGCCTTTGCAGCTGCCAAACACATGGCCCCAGTCGTCGGGATAGCCCGAATCGGTAATCATCTGCATGTTGTCCATGCCGATGGTGCCGCCGCTGACGGTCACCTTGGTATGCCCCGTTGACTCGGCAATGGCGATTTCGCTCACGGCGTTGCCGTTTTGTTTCCATGTGAAATTGCCCACACTGCTCAATTCACCACCGCCATACACGTTGCCGTAAATACGGGCCGTGCCTGAAATCTCGACCTCGGTGTCCTTGACCAAAGAAACAAACATGGCCGATGATGCAGGATGGCCATCAATGCCGGTCTTGCTACCCTTGCCACCACCATACACGTTGCCGATGCTAAAATCGCTATCTCTCATGTGAGCAAGATTGCCCACCGTGCCGCCCGACACTTTCACGGTGGCATGACCGTATTGGTTGTCAGGCAAGGCTTGATAAGTATTGGATCCAGTAGAAATCACATCGCCGCTGAAACCTGTGAGTCCGTTACGACCGCCGCCGTAAACCGAGCCTAAGACATTGCCACCCATCATCTCCACGGAGGTGTTGCCACCAACGCGACCTGCCGCGTAGGTCAACAGCAGTAAGTTACGTCCGCCGCCGAAGATGTTGCCATCCCACAACGTGACGCCTTCGGTGCCGATGGTGCCGCTCAACAGCTTGACATGGGTATCGCCCAACGTGTGGGCATCGGAGCCGCCGCCGTAAAGAGAGCCGAAAACACGACCGTTTTCTCCAAGTGAGACCGTAACTTCCGTGCTATTAAGGTTACAATATTTCTTGCGGAGATTGTCGGGGTCGTTGCCGATACCCTTGCCACCGCCAAACACGTAGGCGTTCAAGCCCGTGCCGTCGAGCGGGCCTACAATGGCCGAACCGCTAACGTTGACCGTGGCCTTGCCCGTATTGGATACGGGAATAAAGTTGGCATCCCACTCTCCCACGCTGGCCATATCGCCGCCGCCAAACACGTTGCCACGGACGGCACCGCCCGTGATGTCCACAGAAGTATTACCATAGACGCGGCCCGCCAACAAGTTAACGGAGTCCACTTTCTGTAGATATTCAAGGGTTTGGATGGATGGATCCATGTCAAAGTGCTGGTAGGCATCAGCACCATAGCTGCCGCCAAACACACTGCCGAAGTTGTAAGTCGACTGGTCAGAAACTTCCGTTCCAATAGTGCCGCCGGTGATGTTCACCTTGGCATCACCCCACACGGCGCCACGCTCCGATCCGCCAAAGACCGAGCTTCGGATGGTGGGTGTGCCACTGATACTGACTTCTGACGAACCGCAATGACCATGTTCAAGTCCAACAACATAACCGTCTTCATCGAGTTTCACGTCACCCTTACCACCGCCGAACACGTTACCCGTGAGGGTGTGATTGATCATTTTCACGCCGTTGATGACATCGTAGAAAGTCCATTTGGGCGTAAGGGTTCCTGTGCCCGATGAATAGTCGGGGTCGAATTCTTTCTGCGTTCCAATGGTTGGAGCGCCTGAGATGGACACTTTAGTGAAGGCAGTGCCCTCATGGTACCACTGGTCGTAATCATCCCAAAAACCTACATTAGCCATCTGTCCGCCACCATAGACGGAGCCATAGACGGTAGGGCTGCCCGAGATTTTGACAACGGCATTGCCCACACGGCCTAAGTCGTCCTCTCTATATTCCTCAACGCTACCACGGCCACCGCCAAAGACGTTGCCGACATGCTGGTCGCTCAACAACAAGTCGAGACCATCATGGGCATAGTTACCGATGACACCTCCACTGACCTCGACCTTGGCCCTGCCGTGGTTGACGGCATCGTATGGAGAATCAATATCAATCCAGCCTTCCACATTCACGCCGACAAGAGCCACAAGGCCGCCGCCATAGATGGAGCCTAAAACCTTGCCGTCAGTCATCCTGACATGGGTGTTGCCACCCACACGACCGACAGGGAATCTTCTTCCTTCGGCATCGAAATAATCCACATTACCCATGCCGCCGCCAAACACGAGGCCGTCGAAACCCGAGAATCCCGTGGTGCCGATGAGGGTGCTCTTGCCTTGTTCCTGACCAATGACCACCAGAGTGCTATCCAAGACGTGGCCTTCCCTACTGCCGCCGTAGACGTTGCCGAAAACGGTGCCGCCTGTGAGGTACACCTGGGTTTTCTTCACGTTGGTCATGGTGTTGAACATGGAGCGGGGGTCGCCCATGCCTGCGCCGTAGATGTTGCCGCTGAGCGGATTTGCCGCAATCTGCACGGCAGTGCGCGGTATGCCGACGGTGCCGCCGTTCATCTTGATGGTGCTTTTGCCCTTCACGTCGGTGGTCTCATTGCCGCCATAGACGGCTGTGAGGATGTGGCCTCCCGTGATTTCGACGCGGGTGTTGCCGTTCACCTGACCGGCCGTGCGACGCCACACGCCAGCCTTGATGGGATAGTAGCCCGAACCGCCGCCAAACACGTTGCCGAAGAACGAGTGTCCGTTGGTGCCAACCAAGGCGCCACCTTGCGAGTTGTAGCCCGTTGCATTGGCGAAGATATCGTAGAGGTAGTTGGTCGTGTATTCCCAAGCGTCGCACTCGTGGAAAACATCGTGGAGCGATCCACTTGTGCCAAGCGCAGTTTCAATAGTGCCGTTGTTGATGGCTGTGATGGCTGTCGACCATTTGTCTTCATCATCATAAATGGGATCAAAATAATGGGTATTCCCGGTTTTGTAATGCCCAGTACCAATCTGTCCGCCTGCAATCTCGACAAAGGTGCTGTCCAACACCAGGCCGTTTTCGGCGCCGCCATACACGGAAGCCGTGACCACGGGCCTGATGGTGTTCTCGCCTGAAGTGGTGTTGCTGATTTGCAAATGGGTGCAATTGACCACGCCCAAGGCAATGGCCTTGGGGTAAGTGATGGAGTCGGCCACGCCTTGTCCACCGCAGAAGATCCAGCCACGGTCGTCATCGTCGGGGTTGTGGTTTTCCCAAGGCATCAACGAGCCATTGAGACCCACTGAACCGCCACTCATAGTCACTGTGGCCAAGCCGGTGTTGGCTTCGCAAGCCGTGGGGAATTGCACTTCAGCATTGGGATGATTGGGGTCATTCGCCGGATAGGTCACCGTGGAATAGGTGTAAGTACCCACCGAGCCCATCTGGCCGCCGCCGTAAACACTGCGCTTGACGGTGCCGCCCCTCATGTCGACGGTGGCGTTGCCTTTCACCAAACCGGCAATCTCTTCTGTTTCTATGCCCATGCCGCCGCCAAAGACGGAGCCTTCGACGGAACCACCAATCATGTTTACATTGGTTTCTTGCTTCACCTGTCCGTAGGAGCCGCCGCCATACACATTGCCGACCACTGTGCCGCTGCCATTATTGACATTCACCACGGCATTGCTGGCAGAGGCGAACTGCGTCAGAGGTGCGAGTTCATGGATGATACCACGGCCTGCACCGTAGACATTGCCGCCGTAGTTGAAGGGAGCTCCACTTGTTGGAGTCACCACCTGACCGATGGTGCCGCCATTGATGTTCACCGTACAGGTCGAAATGCCGGGATCATAGTCTGTTGTTGGAAGCGGACCCACCGAGGCCAAGGCACCACCACCATACACATTGTGCATGATGGTGCCGCCTGTGATGTTGAGGTTGGTGTTGCCAAACACGCGGCCAGCGGTAATGCTGAACAACTTCGCGTTGTCTTCGGTATAGCGGTCCGTGCCGCCACCGCCAGCATACACATTACCGTGCCAGCCGCCAACGCCTTCAAGGCCGATGGTGGTGCGCTTGTTCGAGTCGGTCTCTTTGATGGTGACGTATGTATTGCCCTGCACATGGCCGTTGGCACCGCCACCATACACGTTGTTCATGACCGTGCCGCCATCCACAGTGACATGGGTATGGCCCACATAGGCCTCATCCACCACCTGGTGCAAAGGCGTAAGGGTTTCAAGCACTCCCGAAACCATCTTGCGCGGACGACCCGGCAAACCACGGCTGCCGCCGTACACCTCGCCATTATTGTGACCGTCAGAATCGGGAGAGCCGATGAAGCCGCCATTGATGTTGACGTAGGTGTGGCCGCCCGACTCGATGCCGATGACAGTATGGTTATCCGGATCTTGGGATTCTTCTTCATTAAAAGTGCCCACCATAGAGATAAGTCCACCGCCATACACACGGTTGTAAATCAGAGCGTTGTCTTGTACGGTGACGTGTGTGTTACCATACACACGGCCAGAGGTGTAACAAAATTTCGGATTAGCAAACCAAGAAATAAAGTCTGTGCCCTTGCCGCCGCCAAGCACGTTGCCACGGGGAATCTCGCGACCCACGCCAAACTCGTCTTCCGCCGTTTCTGAATCCTTTTCGGCAAGTGTGTAGGTTGCGTCTAAGTATTCACCCGGATTGTCATCAATTCCAGAAGCAGGGACGGTATAACTGCCGTCGCCATGCAACGGCACGCCGCCTATGAGGGCATTGTCCTTGACAATGACATTGGTGCCTTTCTGCACATGGCCGTTCTCGCCGCTGCCGAACACGTTCAGCACTTGGGCATTGCCGCTAATGGTGACCTCGGTGGTGTCGACAAAGGAATGGTCTCTCAACAAGCCGCCCGAAATGCCTCGGCTCGAACCGAACACCCAACCCTCGTTAGCGCCAAGGTACTTGAAGGCCGAGTCGGCATATTGGGAAAGAGACATCAACGAAGTCATGTTATAAAACTCCTTGACGCTATCCAATTCAGCAGGGGTCGGGCTGGTAAGGTCTGTCTTCTTGGGTCCGATAAGGGCGTTGCCCGTGACGGTGACGACGGTGTGTCCGCCTGAAGTATAAGTAGCCACACCGTTGTTGGCGGTATAGATACCCACCGAAGCCATGTTGCCGCCGCCATACACCGCACGGCGCACCACGGCATCGCCTCCGACGTAAACGCTGGTGTTGCCTTGCACTCGACCCGCATTGATGTCAAAAATGGGGGCGTTGTTATTCGCATTATGGCCGATTATCTTATAGCCATTGCCGCCGCCGTACACATTGCCGTAATCGACACGGGTGGTGACTTGCATTTGTTTGTCCGCCACGCGATGCTTCAATCTCAGCGTATCGCCAATCGTGCCGCCATTGACGATGACGGAGGTGTTCTTTGTCACCTCGCCGATGTTGCCACCGCCATAGACGTTGCCTTCAATGAGGATTTGCGCCGAGGCCATGCCGCTGGTCAGCATCGCGCAAAGCATGAGTAACACTTTTCGCTTCCTTTTCAATACTTCCATCCGATTTGTATGCTTATGTTCCATCTTTTACGAAAGTTATGTTCTAAAGTTATATTTCCTGATTTATAATGGTTCAAGTTTGATTCTATTCCGTTGGTCCAACAATCACTTGTGCGCTGCCGTTGACATTACCATCGTTGCCACCGCCGTAAACGCTTCCCTTGATTGTGACTGGCTTGCCATCCTCTGGCCCGATGGTCACCTTCGGGTTGGTAGTGACATCTCCGAAGTTGCCGCCGCCAAACACATTGCCGGTATATATCTCGTTGTCTTGGATTATATCGTCGTCGTTAAAGTCGAAACCGCCTCCGATGACGGCTTTGATGATGTTCACTTCTGGTGAGATGCCGTTGGGGTTTTCAGGCTCGTATTTGGTTTGGTTGCTGGCACCGTACACATTGCCAACGAAGAGGCCGCAATCATTGTCAATGCTCTCCACATTGACGGTAATCTTGCCATCCACATTGCCGTTGATGTCGCAGCCGCCAAAAACATTGCCAATGGCGCCACCATACACATTGACGGTAATCGTGCCGCCAGTGCCATACAAATCATTATGTTCGGCCAAGTAATTCTTCAAGCGTTCCGAATAATCACCGGGATTGGCCTCAATTTCAGCAGCGGTGGGGAACCTCTTCACGTTGGCTGCATAGTCCCCAGCACCTTGGCAACCACCAAAGAGATTGCCAATGATGCCACCCGTAATGTTGATGGTGATGGTGCCATAGACGGTGCCCAAACGGCATCCGCCGTAAGCGGAAAGATAGGTCTTTTGGTCGGAGCAACTGAGATCGAGCACCAAATCGCCAAACTCGTCTGCTTGATTTCCTCCGTTGAAGAGGTAGTCGGTAATCAATTCGCCACATGATCCGCCCGGATCGGTGCCGGCTCTGATGTCCACACAGTTACCCAAACGGTTGGAAGCACCGAAATAGTAACCGACATGGCCTCCGTTGACACGGCTGAAGGTGTGCTGCAAAGGCTCTTCGTCGTCACCCACTATTCCTTCATGCCCCACATTGGCCTCTCCAAGGATGCCATTGCCGCCGCCGAAGATGAAGTTGAAACGCCCGCCATCCACAACGGTGTGTACGCTGTTCGCGTCGGCAGCATTGCTTCCGCCAAACACCTCTTCGACGGTGTTTTCGCAGCCGTGGATGAAGACATGGGTCACTTTTTCCGAGGTTTCAATACCGCCTTCAGGGGCATAGTCGGCCTGATTGCCGCCGCCAAACACCTGATAGATGGCGTATGTTCTGTCTTCGCCAGTGTAGGTATACACGTCCTTAGGAGTGTGTGCCGTTTGATAGACATCCACATACACGTCGGTTTGCGGCGAACCGTTGAGGTTGTTGCTGCCATAAATGGAGCAGTCGATGAAAGAGGCTTTGCCAAAATAGCTGCCATCGTCATTGACGCCGCCAACATAGACATGCACCTCGCCATACACCATGGCTGCCACATCATTTGCAGGATTATTCGCATCCTTATAGCCCAAGCCGCCGCCATATACGTCGCCCTGGACGGTGCCGTTGTCGATGTGGATGGTGGTATTGTTGGAAGCGTCAGTATTCACGCTGCCCAAAGCCGAGCCGCCGTAAAGGTCGCCAAAGAGTTTCGGGTATTCGTTGGCCACGTCACCAGACGCAAGGCTGCCAAAAGTAATGTTGACATCGCCTTCCACGGTGGTAGAAGCACCGTAGCCGCCACCATGTATATCGGCTGGGTTTTCTTCGCTGCCTACGATGCCCCCATTAAAGGTGATTTGCACATTATGTCCGATGGCACCTTCGGCATTGCAACCACCAAAGACGCCAGTGCCTACCGAGCCGCCGTTCATCACGATGGTGCTGTTGCCTGTAGTGTTCTCGGTCACTTCCGGATCGGGATTCATATCAACTATGGTCACGCCAGCCTGATTGCCACCGCCATACACACTGCCAGTCACCGTGCCGCCGTCAAGCAACAAACGGGTTTCGCCACACTCGCCAGCGTAGCCGCCGCCAAAGACGTTGTTTGTGCAAGTGCCGCCCTTTGCTTCAACATGAGTGTAGTTGCAATAGGGAGGCTGAATAGGATGCTCTGCCGTGCCTTCAGCAATCAACAAGCTGTGATCATTTGCATCGTAAACATTGTTGCCAGAATAATAATAGTTGCCGTTGCCGCCACCATACACCGTGCCTACGGTGCCACCCTTGACGACCACGCGCGTAGTGTCGCCCACATTGCCGCTGATATCGCTGCCACCATAGAAGGTTGCCGTATGATTGCCACCTTCGACGAGCACCAAGGTATTGTTGGTCACGCCGTTCATGCGGCATCCGCCGTAAACGGCTTCAGTCACGCGGCCGGTAGTTTGAACCGTAGTACCCCCAGCCGTATATTCACCACGCAGATAAACGCAGCTGCCAAGATTTTCGTAAGTTCCAAAGGTCAAATCGCCCGTCATGGCACCCTTGTTGCAGCCACCATAAATGGTGCCCACATTTCCATGCAACAGGATGATGTCAGGCAAGGTGGTGTACAACTCGCCTTCGTTGTTGCCGCCAAACAGGGTTCCCACGTGATTGCGGGTATCCTCTCCCCCGTTTTGCACATTGACAAACACTTTGATGAAACCTTCCACGCTGACACCGTTGCCACCGCCATAGACATTGGCGACATAGCCTCCTTCGTCCCCGCCGTTGATGCCGATGTCGACAAAAATGTCTTTCTGTATGGGTAAGTCGCCCTCAACGCAAGTCACCACCGGCTCCAATGGGCCTGTGTAGGCAGAAGCATCGTCAAAGTTGGTGAAATACGCATAGAGTCCGTTGCCGCCGCCATAGACGGTATGGATGTTGGGCGTGCCCGAAACGCCGACATAGGTACACACTTTGGGATCTTGCAAGGAAGTAAGACCATCGGAAGCCATTTGATAGAAACTTGGCAAGACACGGTTCGAGATTTGTCCAGCCTTGCCCGAGCGGTCGTTGCCGCCATAGAGGGCACCGCCTGTGGCCTCGCCGATGCTGCCGCCCCACACTCTCACCTCGTTGCTACCATAGATGGAGGCCATGTTGCCGCCGCCAAACACATTGCCGTCGACCGTGCCGCCACTCATACGCACCGAGGCCAAACCAACGAGCGAAGGATAGGAATACGGGCTATGGTCTATGAATTTCTGGTCGAAACCGACGCAGGCCAAGTTGCCGCCGGCATACACATTGCCTTTCACCAATACCGTCCCGCTTACAATCACATGCGTTTCATTGTGGGTAGGAACGTCCATGCCGACATAGTTATGTCCGGGAGCGTAGTTGATGCCTTCAATGTAAGTGATGCCATAACTGTCTTTGCAGTGGTAGTAGCCGTTGCTGCCGGCAAAGAGGTTCTTGTAGACCGTGCCGCCCGAGGCCTCAACGTAGGTGGCGCCATAGACCTCTTGGTAATCTTCATTTGGATTGGTCGATCCGGGCGGATCAAACTGCGTCGCTTCCAAATCCACGCGAGTGCTGCCCACATCGCCGCTGACATTACAGCCGCCGTAAACCGTGCCCACATGTCCGTTTTGGAGTTTAACCCATGTACTATAGCCCACATTGCTCATCTGGCAGCCGCCGTAAAGATAATCCACCAATATTGTGGGACTGTTCAGCTCCACATAGGTGCCATATTTGAAAGTATAATCGTTGATTTCCTCAACATCGGGAAAAGTGATCACGCCGTCATTATCGCCTATCATGTCGCCAGCGTTACCGCCGCCATACACAGTGCCAATGCTGCCCGAAGTGAGGAAGATGCTGGGCACACTGGCCATGGCGGCTTGGTTGTTGCCGCCGAAGAGGGCACGCACATTATAGATACCCGTGCCGTCCCAGGCGTAGCCGCTATTGACGGTAATCCCATCCTCTTCCGAATAGCCGCTGATGGCATTGGAGAAGATCTTGCCGTATGCGCCGCTGGAGGCATGATCCCCAGGAGCGCAGTTGACGGTCAGGTTGGCCGCATACACGCTGGCCGCGTTGCCGCCCGCAAAGACGGTGTCGCACCGCCCGCCGGTGATGGAAATCTCCGTCGTGGAGCCATACACCTTGTTGCCGCCGCCAAACAGGTAGCCAATGCCGAAGTTGGTGCCATAGCCTTCAACGTCGGTACTGACCTTGGTTCCCCGGACTTCAATATGATGCTTGCCGTCGCCCTGCGTGCCGCCGAAGTTGTTGCCGCCAAACACGGCGAAGAGGGTTCCGCCCTTGATGATGATGGTGGAGCCATTAGTGGCATAGACAGGATTGTCGTCCTCGTCATAATCTTCAATATGGGTCACGAAGGCGTTCTTGGCACCGCCGAAGAGGGAGTCGACTTTCACATGGTCATTGGCAGCCACGTTGATGGTTGTCTTGATGATAGAGGGGAAATACAAGGTTTTGTCTTCCGTGCCCTCGTTGGTCCACACGGGGTCGCCCACTTGGTGCGAGGGCGTCATGGCGTTCACGCTGGCACCGGGAGCCACCGCCTGCGACTTGTATTCGTTTGTGGCTGCCACGAACGAAGTGCCGTTGTAGGCATAGTAACCGTTGCCGCCGCCATACACCGAGCCGACCTTGACACCGATGCTGCTACTGGTGGTGCCGTAGGAATCGTAATCATCGCCGCTGTTGACACCCAAAGCGATGGTGGAGCCGTCGACACCATGCACCGCGCCGGCGATGTCGTTGCCGCCATACACCGCGCCGATGCTGTCGCAGTTGATGATGACCACCTCGGTCTTGCCGCCCACGTCGGCCATGCGGCCGCCACCAAACACCGCGCCGTAAATCAGGCCATTGGGTTGGCTCTTGGTGGTGAAACTAAAAATCAAGCCGCTCACTGCATCAGGGATGGGCAGATAATCACTGCCGCAGTAGGCCGTGACCGTATAATCGTATTCCGTGCCGTATTCCAAACCGATGATGGCGTAGGAAGTGGCACCCTCCACCTCGTGGGAGTTGTTCCATGCCGACTCGCTATGCTTTTTCCAATACACCTTATATTTAGTGGCTGTAGGAACCCACGACACGGTGACATCCTCGTAGGTAATCACCGGCGCCGAGGCCTGAAGGGGGTTCTGGCACTGCGCCAGCACCGTGATGGTGGCTGTAGAGGTCTGCGTGACCGGTTCGTAGCCTTCTTCCACATAGGTGACCGTCAGGGTCAACGTGGCATATTTATGGCTCGTCGTGGTGTTTTCCAGCACACAGGCGATGGTCGGCGAGGCCGTGTGCCCGTCTCTCAATTCGAGATAACCTGCACCCTCGCCCGAGAGGCTCCACTCGTATCCGCTCACGGTGCCCGTGTGGGAGCTGGAGCTAGGGGCCGCACCGTTGGGGTAATGGTCTGTGTTGTCATAGAAATAGTGCAGTTCCTGGGAATAAACATAATATGGCGGCTTGTTGACGGCCTCAATATCATAGATGGTGTAGGCGGGCGTAAGGTTATAGGTATAGTTGCTTACCGTGCCGATACTAATCGTTTGGCTATTATTGTATTCCAAGGAGAAATCACCAATGACGAGGTCGGTGATGCCACCCGCCTCCTCGGAGATTTCCTCATCATGCGGAGTGACAGTCACATAGCGGTATGGGGCGGGGTTCGTAATATACGCCGGATCAGGATTATAACTATATTGCGACGACATCTTCCAACCGCTTTGACAGGTCAACCAAACAACTTCCCAGCATTGCCCTATAGAGTCAGGGACATGGTAATTGGGATCGCAGTCTGCCATTGAAGCGACATTATGCTTTTTGCCTCGCGCTATGCCCTGGTCCCAGTCATAGAAATAATAGTTGTCGGTGGTATTGTTGAGGGCCGTTCCCGGGTGCGACGACAGCGACAGCGCACCGTTCAATTGCAGCGGAGCAGTGAGGTAACGGTATTTCCCCAAGTGGTCGATGAAATAGTAGTTGTGCTCGACATTGGGGCCTGAACGCCAAAGGCAACTATCGGGATGGAAAACGCTGACATCCCTCAACACCCAATACCAATAGGTTGAGTCGTTACCCGAATGGTCGGGCATCGTAGCTTCCATTTTCACGTGTGCCAAATAATGGTCATCTCTACCGACGGTACGCTTGATGACATACTGAGGGTCGTCCTGCGCCAAGCCATTCATCGCAAAAGCCAACAGCAACAGACAGTTTGCCGTCAGTCGCCGTGCCATTTTCATAGTATTGCAGTTCATTTTCATTTCTGATTTCTTCATTGCTTATTCTCCTTCCTCAATCATTATTTGGATTGTTGCCTGAACCTGTGCCTTGTCCGTTGTTGTTGCTTTGACCATTCACTACTACTTTGGTGTTGCCACCAACCACTCCCATGTTGCCGCCACCATAGATGTTGCCGAGGACCTTGGTACCGCCTTGTAGGATGACTGTGGTGTTGCCTGTGTTTTCAACTGGATTGCCGCTATCATCAAGAGATGGTATGACAGCACTTTGTTCACCACCGCCGAAGACATTGCCAGTAGTGGTGTCGCCCTCAGTACCCACAACACTTTGACCCTTGATGGTGAGGGTGACGTTGCCAAGAACTGCACCGAGGTTGTCAAGGGGAACTTCGGTGTAAAATTGGTTGCCAGTGATAGGCGAACTGGTTGAACCTATTGAGTGGGTCCATGTATAGGTGGTGGAGTTGCCGCCAGGATTGTAGGTAATCATACCTGTATAAACATTGGCAACAGGAGGTACCTTATCCTTATTTTGGATGGTAACCGTGCCCGATGCGGCCGAGTAGCCCGCGCCGTAGACAGAACCCATGACGTGGGTATCGGTAAGGGTAGAGGTTACGCTGCCTGTGACACCACCAAGGAAGCCGGCACCGTAGAAATTGTTTTTGACGGTGCAGTCCGTCAAAGTGCTGGTAACATCACCTGTGTTGGTAGTGGCGAACTGAGCCGAGTAGTAGTAGCTTCGGCTGACCACCTTACCCGGTTGGTCACCTGAAGAATAGTTGATTACCTCAAAGTCATAGTCGGCTTCGTAGCCTTGATCCGTATTGCGGTATTGGCCAGGGTGGTAATTGCTGTTGACGGTAGTATTCCAAGTATTGGTACTGAGTGGAGCACCTGTGACATCAGTGCTGGCATACTGCACGTAGTTGGTACCACCATTACCGGCACCGTAGTAATGGCCGAAAGTGGTGCCAGTGGCACTGGTGGTGACAGTCTTGCCCTCCACCATATCACCGAACTTGGGGCCACCACAGTATTTGCCCACGATGCTGTTGTCGATAACCACATTAATGTTGCCTTTCACTATCTTGTATGTAGTACCCTCTTTTTGTGACATCACACCACCGCCATAAAACTCGCCTATCAAGGCATGGTTAATGCGCCAGGTGACATCGCCCGCAATACCTTCTTTATAAGCTGCAGCGATGGTACCGAAACGGCCGCCATCGATATAGCAATGGGGGTTATCCTCGTAGGGTTCAATTCTCTCGTTGAAACCACCAGTAAGGTAGAAAGATTTGAAGTCACCCCCAAGAGCATTGACGGCACAGTGGCGTGTTTGGTACAAAGCATTTTCATTGACGTGAGCACCTGGGGTGAATGAAGGCATAACAACATGTCCGCCAAGGATGACGTAATTGATATGTTGATTGGTTTCACCATTACGGCCACGGCAGTACTGGTCATAGATGCCTCCGTTGAGAATGACCGGACCTTCGTCACGGTCTCCAAGTTCAAACTCGAACTGGCCGAAGCGGATAAAGGCCGTTTCAGTAACCTCGAAATGCCCTTTGGAACGATAACAGCCGAGGGAAAAGAAATTAGTCGAATTATGCAGTTTGCCTGCGATACCCAACTCAATGACGGGGAGGAAATCAAAGCGAATGGGGGCAATTATTTGGCGCCCCATATTATAACCGAGCTGCCATTCGAGGCAGTAGTCTGGCTCCTCGTCGAAGTCGAGGTCCACACTCATAATGGTAAAGCCGCGAGTATTTTGGGTGGCATGGACGACATCGTTTTTCCCCACCAACTCCTGTACATTGCCCACCAGCACGAGGGCATAGTCATAGACGGTCTTTTTCGCATCAATGTTGGCTGCTGTCAGCGCGCCTCTTATGCTGCCTATTGCCGTGGCGGTTTGGATAGTAGCACCGTTGACATTGTTGCCTCTCATACCAGCAGGGGCGAAATGAGAACCGTTGTTGAAGTAGTTATTGGAGCCAGAACTTGAACCTAGGATGATGTTGACTCGGTCGTAGCTTGCTTCTGCGTTTCTTACATAGATGGCTTTGCCCCAATAGGCCTCGATGGTAATGGCTGTAACGCCATCGGGGACATAGTAGTTACCGCCCTGGGCGAAGACGCGGCCCGACACGCCGTAAAGGTCCTTGTCGGTACATTTGCGGTCAGCGAAGTTGTAACCGTGTTCCCAGTGAGCCTCAAAGGAGTTAGATCCCGTGTAATTCACGCTCGTGACTTTCCACCCTGTCACCACATAGTCGGTGTAGTTGCCAGCGTATTTGGCCGTCCAGTCAGCCCCTTCGGGGTCGCCGAAGACGGTGTTGAAGTATGGCAGCTGCACCTTGCGGTAGCCAAAGTCGTAGTGCAAGGTGTCCATGTCGGTGATGGGAATGGTAAGCTCTTCGTCGGCGGCGACGGAGTGATCGCCCGACTTGACGATGACAGTCAGCGTACCTAACTGTTTGCCCTCGTATGGGCTGGCAGTGGTGCGGTCGAACCAAGGCGTGCCTGTATTACCATTGACAACGGAGGGGTATTTGCCGAAAGGCTTCAATATCGGGTAGGGAGCCAAGTTGGGGTCAACAACCCATTTATACATCAAAGAGGCATCCTTGGGGATAGCCTGCACATCAGTGGTACTCATGGTATTGGGAGCCACATCGGAACCCACCCACCAGCCGCAAAGCTCACGGTTGCTGTTGAGGAGGCTACGGTGAAACTCAACCTGCGTAAGGTAACGCACATCGGCTGGGAAGGAGCAGTTGTAAGCTGTGGGTTCACCCACACCATAAGGGCTGCTCGTGGTGGTGAAGGTAGAACCGTATCTGTAATAATTGTAACTGCTGATGCCCGTGGCAGCGGCATTGGTAATCAGTTCGCCGCCATAAACACCGTATTGGTTGGCACCACCGAGGATGTTGCCGTAGAACATATTGTTGACCACAGCAGTACGAAGCTTGGTGTACTTGCCCTCAGTTACATCAGCAGTGCTGGCAAAGGTGTTCTGGCCCACGATGCCCGCTGCGTATGTACTGGCACTGACATCGGCGTAACTGTAACAATTGATGACGCGTGAATCGTCTTCCAAACGTCCCACAATTCCACCGGCGCAAACACCAGAGGTGGAAACGGTGGGGTGCGTACCCTCGGGGAAATCGGCACTGTTAGGCAGGATACCACAGTTGTAGATACGGCTGTAGCCTTTGGCGATGCCAGCAATAGCACCTACAGCAGCGTCAGAACTGCTGATGTTGACGTTCTTAAGTGTGATGTTCTTCACCACGCCTCCGTCTATGGTATTGAAAATGGCATGGGAAAGACCGCTAAGCACAGGGGATGTGCCATCGGCCTTGGTGACGGATTTCAATTCGCCTGCGAAAGGATGTAGCTCGATAACATCAACGCCAGAAACATTTATATCATCTGTTATTTTGTATTTTGCGCTTGCATTGTCTTCACTTTCATTCACCATCGTCACAAACTTTTCAAAATCATCGTGACTAGCAATAATATAATACCCATCCTCATCCAAAGGCAAATCATCTGTCAGCACCTTTGTTGCAACAGCCGAATTGTCGTAATTGTTGGCATACGCGATAGCTTTGACAGTGAATGGGAGTGGGGCTTGGAAAGACACAGGTCCGTTGTATGGATTTCCTGATGTGGGGGTCGGGTCAGCCGGGTCGACACCCATAGTATAACGAATATTTGCACCACTGGTTGGGAAGCCACACGTGATAGTGAATGTTGTGGGCGAGGTCTTTCTGATGACGGGCGTAGCACAAGCAAATGCGATTACGCCAGTTTCTAACACATAAGAATTGATCCAGTCTTCTTTCACAGCAATAGCTTTGATGTATTTGCCAGCTGCGTTTTCAATAAGTCCTTCATAAGGCGTACTGCCGACGGTAGGATTGGGAATTGAACTGCTATTTCCTATTTCGTAGTAGATGTTCGCACCTTCAGTACTGCACGACAGGCTCACTTTTCCATCCCCTTCGTAAATCAATGTCATGGTAGGTGTTGCCGTTTTGTAGAAGGTTATGCTGGCAACATTTGACAACTCATTGCTAACAATCGTCACTGCCTTAATCAAGTTTTCACCTTCTTGAAGGGCAAATGGCCCAGTATATTCAGTGCTGTTTGCATCTGGAGCACTGCCATCCGTGGTATAGTGGATGATCCCCTCAGGTGCAGTGATTTCTATCAGACCGCTTACATTCAAGCTGATGGTCGGACGGGTGATGTAGTCTTCAAGATAGAAATACTTATTGTCATCATTGTTACGGTATATACCAATAATACCTGCTGTGTACTCATAATCAGTTGGTCCACCTGTCTTACCTGGTTGACCTGTAAGGGCATTTTTATTTCCACCATTGACAGTCAAATGATCTGAAGTAGGTTTGATAAGAACACTTCTCCCATCCTCAGTAATAGAAAACAATGCATTGTCGGGAAGATTGCCAGTCACAGTTTCAAGGTGTACACGCATACGGTCGACACCACAACCATTAATTTGGCCACTAAATAGCATATATTTTCCAGTTCCTGTATGATAGAAAGCGTATTTATTACCATGTTTAGTAATTATCCACTTCGCATTGTTAATGCCGCCATAAGTATTATAGTCAGATGTCCTGCATTTAAATGTCGTAAGAAATGGATTGGGATATCTAACACCATCAGCAGACCAATCATCAACTGGCTTGTAATAAATCCACCCATCTGTAGGGCACAGATAATAGTTATTGGTCAATGTAGTGGCATCATAGTTACGATCAGTAGTATTGGGAGTTTGCCAGTCACTGGCAATACAATACGTTCCCGAATAATCTGTTTGTCCCAATGCCCAAAACGGGGCGAGGAAAAGCGCGGCAATTAGCGCAAGGCCGTATCTCATTCCAATATCCGTTGCAAAATGATTTCTCTTCATAACAATAAGGTTTTTCATTCAACTTATTTATAAATAAAAAATTTAATAGCAAAAAACGTGCAAAAGTAGAAAAAAAAATCCAAAATAATGTATGCTTATTAGCAGTTTTTCGCCCATTGAGGGGGGGTGTAAACTAATTGATTATCAATTAATTACAAATAAATCAAAAAAAACTATGGGATACAAGCAATATATTTCGACCGATTTTTTCACGGAAAATGGAGAATTTTTTAATGAAAAAAAATGCCTTTGTAGACTTTTTTTTGCATTGTCACCTTATTCCCAAGTGTCAACATTATGTTTTCGCTGCTAAAACTCAAGTTCATTTACGACTTAAGGCAAAGGCACACCAAGGCCGCCAAGACCATCAACAGGGGGATGATTTTGCTCTTGATGTTCTGCTCGTGGAAGCCGAAGATGCCGTAGATGAATGACACGACGAGGCGCACGCCGTAAAGGATGAGCGGGATGAGCACCACCACGGCGGCCTCCTGTTTGAGTCCCGTGAGGTAGATGACATCGGCCACGGTGACAAAGACGGCCATCGCCACGATGCCCCAACGCCACTCGAAAGGCTGTTTCCCCCGATTAGGCCTCCAAATGAAGCAGAAAAGTACTGCCATCATCAGGAAGTCGTAAATCGTGTACCACGCCTGAATGGTCGACGGCGAAATGCTCTCCTTGCTAAGCAAAAACTTGTCGTAAACGCCGCTCAAAGCCACCAAAACCGCCGACCCGAGCAGCATAAACACCCATTTGTCAGACCTGAAATTGATGCCCTCCAACTTGCCCGAACGGTTCATAAAGTAGAACGAAATGATGGCCAAAACTACACCCGTGCCTTGCAGCCAAGTCAGGCTCTCACGGAAAACGAAAAACATCAGGATAACCGTGATGGCAGGCCTGAGTTGGTTGACCGGCCCGACCACGGTGATGGGCAGGTGCTTCATGGCCGAGTAGCTGAACATCCATGAGCAGAGAATGAGGGCTGTCTTACCCAATATCAACAGATGTTGCCGTGCCGTGATCGGCTCGATGAAAAGTTTCTGCATGAAATCGCCCTCGAAAAGGCCCGGATTGAAGTGCGACAACAGCACGAAAGGCAAAAACAGCAGTCCGCTGATCATGGTGCTGTAGAACAAAACGGGGATGATGGCGTTATTGACGACGGTCTGCTTCTTGAAGATGTCGTAAAAGCCCAACAAGACGGCTGAAGTCAGCGAAAGGATTACCCACATGATTTAAAAATTAAAACACATCTTCGTGCGTTCCTGTATCAAACAAGTAAAGTAAACATCGATTTCTAACAATACGATACACCAACACCCAATCAAATTGGATGTGACATTCACGAAAAGCTTTGTAGTTGCCTGAAAGTTGGTGATCCTTATGCTTGGGATCCAAGGGGATACCTTCAGCCAATTGATGCACCACATCATCAAGCAGAGAAATGTCGAGGCCACGTCTTTTTGCCAACTTGTACGATTTCTTGTACCGGCTGGAAAATTCGATGCTCATCATGGCTTATTCGTTTATTTTTTTCAAATAATCGTCAAAGTCGCGGCATTTGGTGGTGCGTCCGTTCTTGAAATCGTCAATGGCTTCGTCAAGACCTGATTTCTTTTTGGTCGTCTTGGCCTTGCTGATGCCGTCAAGTTTCAGCAAAGCGGCAATCAACCCTTTCAAGGCTGGGTTGGTAGCATCATATTGCAAAGTAATTGTTTCCATTTTTGTTTTTTGTTTTCGCGGCAAAAGTACAACTATTTTTCGATATGGGAAGCGTTTCGTTCCAAATCAATGAAAACCGGCAAATGGTCACTAAATCCGCCGATATAGCGCGGGCCAAGATAGGTGCGGAAAAGTTTCTTGCCATGATAGGTCTCGTCGTCCTCAAACAAGAAATCGGCATGGAAAATTCTCGCGCTACCTTCCTGATAATGAAGCCCTACCCTATCGTCCATCAAACCTTTTGTAACAATTATCTGGTCAAAAACCTGCCAGTCGGCTTGATGTTTCAAGGTGCCTTCAAAGCCCAAGCCCTCCATTTTCCCAAACAAATTGACAAGGCAACCCTCCTCCATTTCTGAAGGATGCCGTGTCCGAAGCACATCGTAGACGCTTGGGTCGGTAGGACAGTCGTTCAAGTCGCCCATCATAATGATTTTGGCCTGATAGTCTTCGGGCATGGAAGCGCAAATCGAGTCGACCTTGGCACGCAAAATCGCCGCCGAGCATGAGCGTGAGCCTACCGTTTCCAACTCACCGCTATACCTTGACGGCCAATGGTTTACGAAAACATGCATCGTATCATCCTGTTTGTCAATGAATTTCGCATACAAAATATCCCTCGAATGGTAAGCCGTATCTTCAGGATTATAATACGGAAAAACCGCGCTCTCCACCAACTGAAAATAGTCCAAAGAATAGGCAATGGCCGGGTCGATGCCGCGTTTGTCAGGGCCTTCGTAATGCACAAAACGGTAGTTGTGCTTCTTCAAAGGCGTTTGCTCGAAAACCGCGCTCAACACATACTCATTCTCCACCTCACACATTCCAATAATGCCAATGGGCCGATTCTCCGACATCGCCAAAATCGCCTTATACATGTTGTTCCGCTTTTTGTAGAACCGCGCTTTCGTCCAATGCTGCATCCCATCCTCGGTGAAGGCATTGTAGGACTTCGTGCTGTCCACAAACGGGTCGAAGAAGTTCTCCATGTTCCAAAAGGCGATGCGGATAGGAACTTCTTGGGCAGAAACGAATTTTGTCATTACAAAGCACGCCAAAAAGAACAAGACTATCTTTTTCATAGCAGTTTCTGAATTATCCGCTGCAAATGTAGCGAAATGTTTTTACTTTTGCGCCATGAAACCAAAATTGGTACTCATATTGTGTCTGTTTGCAGCAAACCTTGGTCATACGCAAAACGCCCATTTCTGGGACGGAATCGAGAATTTCGACGGCCCAACCAATGAAAACCCCATTTTGGCAGCGCAAATCGATTTTTATTTCGACAAATTCGTTTCTCCCCTACCTGATTCGATTACATTGGAAATCAGTCGGTTGATTGATAAAACAAGCGACAACACAGAACTCCGAGATTTCATCCTTTGGCACTTGCTGGAGCGATACCGCCACCCCGAATACATGAGCCAAGACCAAGTGTTTGTCTGGCTCTATGATCAATACTTTTCCCAACTGGAAATCAAGGATTTGAACGCTACCAATCTTGCCATGATTCAGGAAAAGGCAGAGCGTTTTCGGCGACTCGCGCTTTTCAATGTCGCTCCTGACATCAAATTGAATGATTCCATTGATTTACAATCTATTGAGAGCGAATACACGGTGCTTTTTTTCTACGACCACGACTGCGACCTTTGCCATCAAGAAATGCGGGATTTGGACTCGGTTTGTGCCGAACATCCTGAAATCTCCGTGCTTGCCATCGACTTGAACATGGAAAGTTCGGGCGGATTTGCAATCCGCCCGAAAGGAGACGGGGATTTGAAATCCCCAATTCAATACCGACGGATTACAAATCCGTCGGAACTGATAGCGTTGTCCGATGCCTACGACATCGAAATCACACCTCTGATTTTCGTTTTGGACAAGGACAAACGCATCATTGCCAAGAAGATACGGGCGCGACAGATTCCGTTGGTGCTATAAATTCCTGTCGCCCCTACGGGGCTAATTGGTTGCAACTGTTTGATTGTCAGCAGGGGTTTACACCACCTGCCTAAAATCTTTCGTCCCTACGGGACTAACCCAACAAAAACGCTCTCATTTCAGGAACACTTTTCTCCGCCTCCTCAAACAACTTCCACTGTGCCCGCGTGCGCACTAAATTATGCGTGGCGTATTTTATTTTATAATAGGTGTTACCGTTGATATAGTCCGTGAGGAAACGCACCGCCTGCATATAGGGGAACAATGTGGCTGCATAGGGCAAATTCTCCTTCTCAATCGGCAGAAGGAATGGTTTTGTGCCTTCCAAATAGCCTTTCGCAAAGGCCTTGAAAATCTCCATGTTGAAGTGGATGTTGTTCAAATCTTGGTCGTCTTCGGCACCAGTGTTGGCCGCCGAGCGCAAGAAGTCACCAAAGTCAGAAAAGACGAAACTTGGCATGACGGTATCCAAATCAATGATACACAGCACATTGCCATCCTTGTCGAAAAGCATGTTGTTCACCTTAGTGTCGCAATGGCAGATGCGTTTGGGCAACTTGCCTTCGCGATAAAGCCGCTCGCCGAGGCACATTTCTTCGGCCTTTTCTCTGATTTTGTCCACAAACTTCTTCACCTCAACCTCGCGCATTTGCCCGATGCGGTCCTCTGCCACGGCATCCTCCATTTGTTTCAAGCGGAACTCAATGTTATGGAAATCGGGAATGATTTCGCCAATCGGCATTTCAAGGTCGGTCAACAGCGACTCGAAATCGCCAAAGGAACGGCCCGCATAATAGGCGTATTCCGGCGTGACGGCCTCGTAAGTGTAACTGTCAGAAATGAAGTCCATCACGCGCCAATATTTCCCGTCCTCAACAACGTAAGTCTTGCCCGTGTCGGCTTTCAGGAAATGCAACACGCGGCAGTTAATGTCTTTAACGCCTTGATTTTCATATTTTTGCCGAATGTAGCTCGTCACGGCTTCGATGTTGTTTTGCAACATGTCAACATCGGTGAAAACGGCGTTGTTGATGCGTTGGAGCACATATTTCGGTTGGCCGTCCACCAAAATCTTATAGGTGTCGTTGATGAGTCCGTTGCCCAAAGGCGCAATGTTTTCGATGGTTTTCGGGTCAACGAAACGGCCCGCAATGGTGAAAAGTTCGTTCATAAGGATAAAATTTTTGCGAAAATAGGAATTTTGTACCGATATTTGACTGCGTCGAAATATATTTTCCTAATTTTGTCCGCAAATTAATACTCACGCTATGAAAAACAAGTTTTTACACCTCATCATCGGCCTCATTTTGTTGGCCTTCGCCACTTCATGCGGCGAGAAAAAGGAAACCGAAGTCCGCAACTACCGCATCATCGACCACACCATTGTTTTCGACGAACCGCAACGCATTGAAGGACAGAAATCTGTGCTTCAGTTCACCGTCGACCCTATCGAGAATGTCCGCCTCGGCTTCATCGGCCTCGGTATGCGCGGCCCCGATGCCGTCGACAGAATGACCTACATCGACGGAGTGACCGTCAACGCTTTGTGCGACATCGAGCCTGACCGCGTGGAAGCCGTACAAACCAAGATTTTGGAAGCCAAAGGCCTGCCGCGTGCAGCCGCCTACACGGGCAACGAAGGCTGGAAGGAACTTTGCGAGCGCGACGACATCGACCTCGTCTACATCTGCACCGACTGGAAAAACCATGTCCCGATGGCTGTCTACGCCATGCAGCACGGCAAACATGTGGCCGTTGAAGTGCCTGCCGCCACCTCGATTGAGGAGTGCTGGCAACTCGTGGACGTGGCCGAACAAACCCAACGCCACTGCATGATGCTCGAAAACTGCTGCTACGACTTTTTCGAACTGACCGCCCTCAACATGGCGCAACAAGGCATGTTCGGTGAACTCATCCACGGCGAAGGTGCCTACATCCACAACCTTGAGCCTTTTTGGCACGAATACTACGCCAACTGGCGTTTGGAGTTCAACCAAAACCACGCCGGCGACGTTTATCCCACCCACGGCTTGGGACCTCTCTGTCAAGCGTTTAACATCCACCGTGGCGACCGCATGAAGACCTTAGTCTGCATGAGCACGCCGTCCTACAACGGCAAGAAAATCGCCAAGGAAATGATGGGCGTGGACGACTTCGCCAACGGCGACATGACCACCACAATGATTCAAACAGAAAAGGGCAAGACCCTGCTCATCGAGCATAATGTCTACACTTACAGGCCTTACAATCGCCTATATCAACTCACTGGAACTGAAGGCTTTGCCAACAAATATCCAACGGCAGGTTTCACTGTTCTTGAGGACAAGTTGCCCGAAGGTTTCCTCGCCGAAGGTCAACACCTTAACCCACATGGCTTTGTACCCGCTGAGGTGCGCGACAAGATTATGAAAGACTACCTCCACCCCATCGCGGTTGAAATCGAGGAAAAGGCCAAGGAGGTGGGAGGCCACGGCGGCATGGACTTCGTGATGGACTACCGTCTCATTTACTGCCTGCAACACGGACTGCCGCTTGACCAAGACGTTTACGATGCCGCCGAATGGTCGTGCCTCGGCGAACTAACCGCAGCCAGCATCGAAAACGGCGGAATGCCCGTGCAAATGCCCGACTTTACTCGCGGCGATTGGAATAAGGTTCAAGGGTATAGACATGCAAAATAAACCTGATGGGTCAAGATTTCGTACAGGTTTATTTTGCCGCCACCGAGCGGAAGAAAATCTCTGCATCTTTCCAAACGGTGTAGTCGCGGGCATACAACAGATTCAATTGGTTTAGGACATCGGTTTCGGTGTCCTTTTCCATATAAGAGGCTGGATTATAGACACCTCGGCGGATTTTGGGCAGCTTTTGTGTTTCGTCGGCGGGCGAACAATAACCCACCCAAGTCTTTCGGCCAAACAACACCGAAACGGCGTTCTTCAGGAACCTTACGGGCTGCTTCACCATCAAGGCCAATGGCAGCCAAAATATGATGCTGAATCCGCTCATTAACACATCAAAAAGGCGTTTGTTGCGACGATTGGCTACAGTATCAATCGCCTTAATGTCAACGGTATAGAGGTCGCCGCGTGTGTTGATGCTGTTGCTGCCGATGATGGACAGACTGTCTTCGGGAGCAATCTTGTAATCCACATTGGAGGCGTGCCAGTCCACCATCTTGTCGATGATGACCTGATGCGGCACATCTTTCGAGCAGAAAATGACCTCCGTAATCTTGTAAATCTCAATGATGTCAGGCACCTGCGCAAGGTTGCCAATGAATCCTTCGGGAGCCTCGCCTTGCGTTTCCGAACTCACCAAACCGATGAAATCCGGCTTGATGGAAGTGCTTCCCAAAATGGCATTGACCCGCTGCGTTTCCTCCGGGCTGCCAATGACCAAAAATCGTTTTTTATCCGTCCTTTTCGATTGGAAATTCTCGTTGCCCATCAAAATGCCGATGAAGCGCGTGAGACTCATCTCCAAAGCCAACCAAATCATGCCGAAAAGAATCAAGGCACGCGAAAAACGCAGTGTTTCAGGCAATAAGGCGTAAAGCACCAAAATCACCGCACTGCCGAAGGCCACTCCAAGGATAGCTTTCGCAATGCTGTAAGGTTTGTCGTAACCTCCTGTGAAATAAGTGGATAGCAACCAAATCAGGATATAAATCGGCAACACTGCGGCAAACAACGCCAAGGGATAGGTGCCCGACCCGCCATAGATGTTGCGTCCCCAAAAATAGCTGACGACCGCCAGACCACCATAACCCAACACCGCATCGAGGAACGGAATGGCCGCCTTGTGGAAAAACTGCGACACCAACGCGAAAAACGCCTTGAGGTAGATGGCTATATTAATAAGGAATGAGAACGACCGCGCCCATGAGTTGCCAAAGTGCTTTTTGGCGAAAATCTCCATAGCGCGATAAAACACGAACACATAGTTGACGCTGGTTTTCTTGGTGCTCTCGCCCTTGTAGTGGATGATGCGGGTTTCGGGGAAATAATAGTTTTTGTAGCCACCTTGCGTGATGCGATACGACAGGTCGATGTCCTCGCCATACATGAAAAAGGTCTCGTCAAGTAGGCCGACCTTGTCCAAGGTTTCCTTGCGCATGAGCATAAAGGCACCGGCCAAAATCTCCACTTCGTTGGTTTCGTCGTTGGAAAGATGACCCATGTAATACCTTGCAAAACGCTTGCTATGCGGGAAGAGTTTGGCCAAGCCGAACATCTTGTAGAACGCCGTCTTCGCCGTAGGCAAACCACGTTTCGACTCAGGCAAAAACTGTCCCTTGCCGTCCACCATCTTCACGCCGAGGCCACCCGCCTCAGGGTGACTATCCATGAAAGCGAGGCATTTGCTGAAAGTGTCGTCTTCAACTACCGTGTCGGGATTCAACAGGAGCACATATTCCCCCGTGGAAACCCTGATGGCTTGGTTGTTGGCGCGACTGAAACCCACATTCTCCTTGTTGGCGATGACCTTCACCTCGGGAAACTTCTGCGCCAGCATTTTCAATGAACCGTCAACGGAATTGTTGTCAACGACAAACACCTCACCCTCAATGCCTTGCATGGCGCGACGCACCGAATACAGGCATTGTTCAAGAAAGTATTCGACATTGTAATTGACGATGACGACAGACAGTTTCATACGTCACGGAAACATTATTCAGGTTTGCTATCCAAATTGACTTTCACGGCATTGAAACGCCTGCCATCGTTTTCGGGGAGGCCATCGCCGATGTTCTCCAAACCGCAGGCGTTCAATATCTTACCTTTGATGTCAGTGTTTTGCATCCAACCCGTAAATTGCTCTGCACCCGGCCCGTAGGCATACACCATCACGGGCAGACAGGTGTGGCTTCCAGTGGAATAATTGAAAACCACGTTGGTATATTTCCCTTTCGGGTCGGGCAAGGTCAGGCCGCCGGTTTCGTGGTCGGCAGTGACGACGACAAGCGTGTTGCCATGTTCCTCAGCGTAATCCAAGGCCAATTGGATGGCATTGCTGAAATCAACAACCTCATTGACCATCCAAGCTGAGTCGTTGCCATGACAGGCAAAATCGATTTGCGAGCCTTCCACCATGAGGAAGAAACCGTTTTCAGCATCGTCCAAAGTCTGCAAAGCCGTCTCCACGGCACGAGGCAGGAAGTCGCCACGCTTGGCAGCAGGAGGCATGTGATCGTCGTTGGCCAAAACCGCATACTTCTTGCAAGTCACATCAATATCGGCAAGGGTGTCGTACACCTTCCAGCCCAATTCGTTCTCCATGCGCTCAACAAGGTTGATGCCGTCCTTGCGCTGGTTGAAATGCTTCATGCCTCCTCCGATAGCCAAATTAATGTTTTGTGCCTCAGCCAATTGCAATGCGATTTCCTCATATTGGCGACGATGCGGCACCTTGGCATAGAAACAAGCAGGCGTGGCATGGGTGATGTAGCTCGTCACCACAATGCCCGTTTCCTTGCCTTGCTCGGCAAAGACCTCAAGCAGGGTCTTTACGGGAATCGAGTCGGGATTCATGCCCACCATAGCGTTTCTGGTCTTGTGGTCGCTGGCCAAAGCCGTACCACCCGCCGCAGAGTCGGTGATGTCGTTGCTGGCCGAGTGTGTATCCACAACGCCGATGTAAGGGAACTTGGGGAAAACCAATTCCTGACGGGTGGCCAACATGCCGGCATAGACTTGCGGCAAAGCCGTTCCGTCACCGATGAAATAAATGACGTTCAATGCTTTAGGAGGTTCTTGTGCAATTACTTTTTTGTTGCCGAATGAGGACAATGTGCCCAAAAGTATCAGGGCAAAAAGGGAGTAAAGAGATAGTTTTTTCATATTGGATGGATTCAATTGTTCGACTGACTGCCGCTTCGCGTCTTTGCGAACACAGTGAAGCAATCCTGAGAACAGACTGTCAAAGTGGACTGTTTCGTTCCTCGCAGTGACGCAAAGCGACAAAATAACAACATAATAATTAGCCGTTTTATTGCTTTCGAGCAACAACTTTTTTCACGGCCTCAACGATGTCGGGCGTGTCCAAATGATAGAATTTCAGCAGTTCATCAGGCTTTCCGCTTTGTCCGAACTCATCATTTATGGCGACCATCTCCATCGGGCAAGGCATGTTCAAGGCCAAAACCTGAGCGATGCTGTCGCCCAAACCGCCATTGCGCTGGTGTTCCTCCGCCGTAACCACGCAACGGGTCTTCCCTACCGATTTTAGCACAGCCTCAACATCCAACGGCTTGATGGTGTGAATGTTAATCAACTCTGCATTAATTCCCATTTCTTTAAGGATCGGCAACGCTTGAACGGCTTTCCAAACCAAATGGCCGCAAGCAAAAATGGTGACATCATTGCCTTCTTGCAGCATTTGGGCCTTCCCGATGATGAACTTCTCGTCCACAGGTGTGAAATTCGGAACTTTCGGGCGACCGAAACGCAGGTAAACAGGCCCGTCGTATTCGGCGACGGCGAGGGTCGCGTTCTTGGTTTGGTTGAAGTCGCAAGGCACGATGACCGTCATGTTGGGCAGCATCTTCATCAGGCCGATGTCCTCAAGGATTTGGTGCGTGGCGCCGTCCTCGCCAAGGGTCAAGCCTGCATGGGAAGCGGCAATTTTCACGTTCTTGTTAGAATAGGCCACGCTTTGGCGGATTTGGTCGTAGACGCGCCCTGTAGCAAAGGCCGCGAAAGTACCCGTGAACGGCACGAAACCGCTCAAAGCCATGCCCGCCGCCATGTCAATCATATTGGCCTCGGCGATGCCCGTCTGGAAAAAACGGTTGGGGAACTCCTTGGCGAAATCGCCCATTTTCAATGAGCCGGTGAGGTCGGCGCAAAAGGCCACCACTTTGGGATTGCGGCGACCTGCTTCGAGCAAACCTTCACCGAACCCCGATCTTGTATCTTTTTGGTTTTGAATAGTGAAATCCATATTTTTCTTTTTTTGACACAAAACCTACAAAACTATCAATACTTTTCGTTGGGCTTGGCGGCTCGCAACCGCGTCGCCGCCGGAAAGCAGCCAGTTGGCGTGCTTTCCCTTGCCAAAACAAGACTTCTGTTTTGTAGGTTTTGCATGTTTTGTGATTAATAATCTCCTAATGTTTCCTGTAACTGTGAAAGCGCGTTGGCGGCCTGCTCGTCGTTGGGCGGAGTGCCGTGCCATTTGTGTGTGCCCATCATAAAGTCCACGCCCATGCCCATTTCGGTATGCGCGAGGATGAGTTGCGGCTTGCCTTGACAGGCGTTTTCGCGGGCGAATTTCAGGGTGTTCACCACAGCCTGCATGTTGTTGCCGCTCATTTCGAGAACCTCCCAGCCAAAAGCCTCGTACTTGGCGCGAAGGTCGCCGAGGTTCATCACGTCATCGGTGGAGCCGTCAATCTGTTTCTTGTTGTAGTCAATAATGGCGATGAGGTTGTCCACACCTTTGACAGGTGCATACATGGCAGCCTCCCAAATCTGGCCTTCCTCCTGTTCGCCGTCGCCCATGAGGACGAAAACAAGGTGATCGTCGCCGTTCAATTTCTTGGCTTGTGCCGCACCGATGGCCACCGAAAGCCCCTGCCCCAACGAGCCAGAGGCGATTCGCACGCCCGGCAAGCCCTCAGCCGTGGTGGGATGCCCTTGCAGGCGTGTGCCAAGATGACGGAAGGTAGCGAGTTCACTTACAGGGAAATAGCCGCGCCGAGCCATGATGCTGTAGAGCATCGGACTGATGTGGCCGTTGGAGAGGAAAAACATGTCCTCCCCGTTGCCGTCCATGCGGAAATTGGCGGGGTCGATTTGCATTTGGTCGAAGTAAAGGGCTGTAACAATGTCAGTTGCGCCCAAAGAGCCGCCCGGATGCCCCGACTGGCACCCATGCACCATGCGGATAATATCGCGGCGCACTTGGGTGGCGGTTCTTTCTAATTCATTGATGGTCATATTGGAAGTATTTTGAAGTTCAAAAAATCGAGTGCAAAGCTACGGAAAAAAACATTTCAATCCTCAAAAACCATCAATTCCATTTTCCGATAGCAAAAACGCCTTCTGGCAATCCACGCAAATCACATTTCCAAAGACTTTGGGTTGGCCATTCGTACACTTCGTATGACCAAAAATCTGGTACATTCCCGAATCTTTCGTTTGGATTCCTGCAAATTCGTCAATATCAGCCCAAATCATGCTCCCAACACGACTCCATCCACCTCGTAAGGCAGAAACATCACATAAAGCAGCCACAAATTCGTCCGTAAACATCAGTCGGTTAAAGGTTTCCGCAGTTATCTTATCTACCGAGCCAAATAGGTCAGAATATTTCCTCACCCACTCTGGATGGACACCCGCATGGGAAAAAAGGTATCTTTTCGCGCCAACGACATGTTCGACAGCCATTTGAAAGCAATCCAAATTCTTTTCAAACGTCGCCCGAATCACATCCTCTTTGTATTCATTATACCGAGTTCCTTTCAGCTCTGGAAACAAATAATGCAAATCGTGATTTCCAAAAAGAAGCGTCACTTGCTCGAAATGTGCCTTTTTGAACTCAATGACATCCAAAAGGCCTTTGAAAGCATCCGTCCAATAAATCCATTCGTTCTCATACGGGTCCAAGTAGTCGCCGAGGAACACGACAAGAGAATCCTCAGGAAGTTCATTTACAGCTTTCCGCCAAAATTCCCTACCGTGAATGTCGGGGATGATTATGATATGCTGCGCCATTTCAGTCATTATCTATATCCTTTTCAATCGCCCTATTCCGCTTCCTATCGTAGTCCTTCTTCGATTTATGCACCCTCGAAGGCCGCATACTGACCTGCTTGCCATACTGCTTGATTTCCTTCTCGCGGTCGGCTTTGAGGAGGGATTTTAGGGTGCTGAATTGCTTTTTCTTGGGCTTTTTCATAATAATATCCTTTCAAAAAGAGTCAAACAGGATGAACATCACCATCTCCCAGAATATCCCCCGCCGCCACTACGACCACCTCCGAATGACCCACCAGACGAATGACTCGACGAATGGCTGGAATGGCTTCTGCTGCTTGAGGAGCTATAGGAAGAACCGCTGCTACTACTGCTATAATGCACCAACTTAGGAATTACCACGGTCTTCGTGAGGGTATTGCCGCAATGCTGGCACTCGTAGACCTCCTCTTTCTTGCCATCGTGTGAATAATCCACCTTGACGAGAGTCTCAGACTTGGCCAACTTCAATGTATATGCACCACATTTTGAGCAAGTTTGGAACTCGTCATACAGACTCCCTTTTTCCTTCATCACAAACTCATGGCCGTTTTGGCAACGGTAGGGCGTAAACTTCAACGCCTTTATCTTGGTTTCACATTCATGGGCCTCTGGTAAATGGAACCCGCCATGCCTGCTCATGCTTTGGCCACATGTAGGGCATTGAAACTCACTGCAATGCTTTATCCTCGACTTCAAAATTTTGCAATAGACCACACCGAGCCAAGGAGCCATCCACATCGCGATTTTGTTGGCCTTATGCTTGAACGCTGTCTCGTAGATTTCCTTGGGCTTAATCGATTGCTTCGCCAAGGTGTCGGCCTTTTTCAAGACACGATGGTTCTGGCGAAAACAAACCCAAGTGAGGTATAAAAACAAACTGACACCAGACACCCAATCCAAATAGTTCTCTTCTTCAAGATCGTGGAAACGGAACGCCATGAAGACAATGACGATGAATACAATCACATAGTCACCCTTTCTGAAAAAAGGCACGATGGTTTTAGTGAAAATCCGCTGACACTTTGCATCCGTGAGGGTTTCCTCGGCACCATAACCTGTCTCAAACTCCAAGGCGTGTTGGTCTTCCACAAAGAGCAATAACACACCGTTGTCAGTATTTTTATCGCCGATACCCCAATAGTTAAGCAGCTCTGTGGCAAAGGGTTTCGGTTCGGCATCACCGATGGAAGCCAAAGTCACCAAAAAGACATCGGCTTTGTCGCGAATGGCGCAAAGAGCTGTATTGATGTGCATCTCGGCACTGTCGGAAAGAAAGCCGTCAGGGTCGGAAACATGGATGTCGTTGCTTTGCAGGCGCGTGTTGGGTACCGAACGCACCGTCCAAGCCCTATCCGCCATCGCATTGAAAACCAATGAAAACAATATCAATAATAAGGTCAGTCTTTTCATCATCGTTTGTGTTATCCATCTAATCGTCACGCCGCCCCGCCATACTGCTGATAGACAAAGTCATACACCGCATCGCGGTAAAAGTCAATTGTTTCGTCCGGATAAGACTCAGGAAGTTCTTTCCATAGTATTACCCGAATAGTGTTAATAATGACCGCTTTCGTCTCTGGTTTGTCAAACGGACGATTCATCGTTGCCAGCTGCTCCTTGATTTTTTCCAACAAATCCTTGGCAACCTTTTTCAGCTTCTTGATGTCCTCTTTCGTTAGGTCGTCTTTCATCAGCACGTCGAACATCGAAAGCTGCTCGTCGTTCTCGAAGCCCTCGCGGACATAGCGTTTTTCCTCCTCGGTCAGCTCATCTGACAACTTCATCAAATCCTCGAAGGTTTTCTCAATGGTGACACGATTCTGCTCGTTGTTGTAGTCGTGGATGATTGCCTGATACTTTTCATAGAAGTTGATACGCGAGGGGTTCGCTGCCAACATCTGGGCAATACGTTCCTGCAAGAGGTCTTGTATGTCTTTCATAATGAGGTTCTTCTCGCGACTCTTGGCAAACTCATGTCTCAGCAGGTCGAAATTGATGCCGCTGATGTCGAAACGGCGGGAATTGCTGTCGGATAATGTCAGGTTTTCCACCTCAAGATGTTCGCTGACAATCGCGTTGATAGCCACGCTAAGTTCGGTGATGTCGGCGTGTTTGCGCTTCTTCTGCAATTCCTTGTAGATGGCTTCAATGGCATCCTTTTGTTGCTTCATTTCTGGAGTAATATCCTCGCGGTCGAGGTATTTCCACAGTTTCAGCAAGGTAGTGGCAAAAGTGCAGTAAGTCTTTCTGGTTTCCAGAGTCTCACATACAGCGTTGGCCGCCGACTTCAACAACGAAAGTTTGTAGAAACTCTCAGCCTCAATCAGTTCTTGCAGTTCAAAACCATGCTCTTTCAGGAATGTAGTGGCAGCAGCTATGGTCTGGATTACCTGCTTGATGAGTTCTTTTTTGTCGATGGTCGGGTCGTTGCCGCCATTCCCGCCCTCGGGATTGGCGGTATAGTCGGCCAAAGCCTGCCGCAAGGCTTTCACGATGCCCATATAGTCAATGATGAGGCCGTTGGTCTTGCCCTCGGCCACACGGTTGGCGCGGGCGATGGTCTGCATCAGCGTGTGGGCTTTCATGGGTTTGTCGATGTAGAGACACGACAAGGTCTTCACGTCGAAGCCTGTCAGCCACATGGCGCAGACGAAGACGATGCGGAGCTTCGAGTCGGCGTCCTTGAATTCTTTGTCGAGTTCGCGTTTCTCCATCTTCTCGCGGTGTGTCTTGATGTCCAAGCCCCACTTCTCAAAGGTCTGAATCTCGTTCTGCTCTTGCGAGACGACCACTGCCATCTCGGTTTCCTTCATCCACTCCAACTTTCGCGACAGCTCTTGCACTTCCTGTTGTGAGGTGCAGGCGGCAATGGTCTGCTCCAAAACCTTGATTTCTTGTTGCCAATATTCCTGAGCGTAGTCGTACATGCGCACACAAGTCACTTTGTTGTAGCATACGAACATGGCCTTGCCTGAAGTCCAAAGGTCGCTGTAGTGCTTCACGAAGTCTTGTGCCACAATGCGCAACCTGGATCTTGCGGTCAACAGGTGGACTTCCTTTGAGAACTCCCGTTCCAGTTTTGCCAACTGCGAAGCGTCCATGTCACCGGCCTGCTCCAAGGCAGCGGCAATCTCCTCGTTGATTTCGGGGTTCTTCAAGTCCTTCAGCTTCTCGCCACGGTTCTCGTAGAACAAAGGCACGGTGGCCTTGTCGTCCACAGCGCGCTTGAAGTCGTATATGCTGACATAGCCGCCAAAAGTGCGGGCTGTGATGTTGTCGTTGGAAAGCAAGGGCGTGCCCGTGAATCCGATGCGGTGTGCCGTGGGCAACAGGTGCATGAGATTTTCGGCGAAGATGCCGTTTTGTGTGCGGTGTGCCTCGTCGCTCATCACGATAATGTCGTGGTCGGGATGGATGGGCGTGGCATTGGGGTCGTTAAACTTCTGGATGAGCGAGAAGATGAAGGAAGGATTGCCTCTCAGCTTGGCTTTCAGGTCTTCGCCGCTGGAAGCAATGAACTTCTCGGCCTTCACCTTGCCCAAGAGTCCGCAATTCTCGAAAGTGTCGCTGATTTGCTTGTTCAGCTCGTCGCGGTCGGTGAGAATGACAATGGTCGGCGAGCCTTCAAACTTGCGGCGAATCTTCTGCGACAGGAACACCATCGAATAGCTCTTGCCGCTGCCTTGTGTATGCCAAAACACGCCTAACTTGCCGTTGAGGTACTGACGATTGCGATACATTTCAACAGCTTGGTTCACACCGAGATATTGGTGGTTGCGGGCCAGAATCTTCACCGTGGTGCCGCCCGAATGGTCATATAGGATGAAGTTTTCCAGCAGGTCGAGGAAGTTCTCTTTCTTGCAGATGCCACGAAGCATGGTGGGCAGTTCGATGTTGCCCTCCTCCATCTCGTTGAGGCGTTTCCACTCGTGGAAAAACTCCCATTTCGAGTCGATGGTGCCCACCCGCGCCTCCAAGCCGTTGCTGAACATGATGAAGGCATTGTGGTAGAACAGTTGCGGGATGGTGTCGAGATAGTCGCGGTAGTTCATGTTGAAGGCATCGACCACCTCCACATCATGGTTTTTCAGTTCCATGAAAAGCAAGGGGATACCGTTGACGAAGCCCACGATGTCGGCACGGCGGCGATAGAGGTTGCCATGCACCCACAGCTCGCGCACACAGAGGAACTCGTTCTTGTCGGGCGCGTTGAAGTCGATGACCTTGGCGCGCACCTCCTCGGTCTCGCCGTTGGGTTTTACCCGCGTCACGGGCACACCGTCGCGGATGTATTGATACTTCTGCTCGTTGATTTGCATCAGTGTCTGGCTGCTCATGCGCTCGGTCATGCGCTCCACTGCTTCTTGCAGTTGCTTTTCGGTGAGCCAAGGGTTGAGGGTTTTGAGCGCCTTACAAAAATGGCGGATGAGCAGCACCTCATGGTAGGTGGCGCGGCCTAACGTGCCGTCCTTGCCCAAGGTCTCCTGGTCGAAAGCATAGACGCTCTTCCAGCCCAATTCCTTTTCCAAGAATTCGGCGGTGCTGCGCTGTATCAGTTGGTCTTCGCTGTAGTCGTTTGACATATCTATTATGCTTTTGCCCCTTCGGGGCGGTTGTTGGATTCTATTGTCATACCCAAGGCGGTGCCGTTGGGTTGATAGCTCGCTGCCCTTTCGGGGCGACTGATGGATTCTGTTGTCATACCTAAGGCGGTGCCGTTAAGTTGATAGCTCGCTGCCCCTTCGGGGCGGCTGATGGATTCTGTCGTCATACCTAAGGCGGTGCCATTGGGTTGATAGCTAGCTGCCCCTTCGGGGCGACTGTATACCGTCCTTTTATTGGTGTGAACGGCCTGAAAGGCCAATAAGCCATCAGTTCGGGACACCGTCCCGAATATTGTAGCGGATGCGAAGCCTCGCCCTGAAAGGGCAAAAGCCTCCAACCCTACAGGAGAATCAGTCGGACAATACATACCTCTCATCATATTCAATATTGTATAATCGCAAAAAGCTCAAATACTCATCCCTGAAATTCTGTTTCTTATGGTGTTCTGCCTGATTGCCGATATAATTCAATACCCTATCGACTTGCGATTGGCTGACGGAGAATGCGCCATAGCCTCCCTGCCAAGCAAATCTTTCATACTTTGGTGAAAGCGTCTTTATCCAACGGCTACTATTCCGTTTCATCTCCTCCACAACATGCGCCACCGTCTCCGTCTTTGAGAACATAATCAAGGCATGGACGTGGTTCTCGACCCCACCAACGCGCAACACTTGGCAACCTGTTGTATTGACAAGCTGACCGATATAACTATGCACTCGTTCCAAATGCTCCGTTTCAATCGTCGGGCTGGTGGTTTTCGTATGGAAGACGATGTGCAGGTAGATTTTACATAGCGACTGTGACATATTCCTTCATTTTTTTGCCCCTTCGGGGCGCCCAGAGCGATGCACTGGGTTGATAGCTCGTTGCCCCTTCGGGGCGTCCACTTCCATCTCCCCTCCCATCAGCCTCGGCAGCAAACGGTCGCGAGCCTCGGCGAGAAGGTGGATTTGAGAGGAAAGATGAAGTATCTCCTCTCTAACTGTTTCTGATATATTGTTATATAATTCCATTATCTCATCGTTAGGAACATTAACAAAGACTTGGTCTAGTTTATTACGTTGAATATGCTTCATTGTAGAACCTGTGGTGAGATTTTGAAATTCTTCAATTGCATTTGATAATGATTGCAAAAGAAACTCCCGACCAATTCCTTCAGAAGGAGTTACCTTGAATAAGTGTTGATTAAGCCAACCTTCTTCACCACTCCAAACAATCACCATTAAAGTTGCAGACCACGAGAAGAGCAAATCTCCAGCTTTAACCAAATATTTAGCAGGGACTCTTTCTCCATTATTCCTTGGTGTATCATTACCTACACCATTACCCATCTCTTTTATTTTGATTATCGGCCTTCCTGATTCTTGCCAATCTGAAGGTTTGAAAGCAAAACCATTTAGATATTCACCAAGTTGAGAAACTGCCTTCCTCTCCCACCCCTCCGGCAGGCCGTCCACCATCTTGGTGTTTTCATGCCCAGGGAAGCGCAACTCCACGAACCATTCCTTGTAGAGCCGCTGCGCCGCTTCCTCCAACAGCCTGATCTGCTTCCGATAGTTCTCTATCAAAGAGTCGTAACGAGAGAGGATAGCGGCAATGCGAATTTGGACAGTTTTATCAGGAATTTCCACTTCCATACCAAGCAAGTCATCATTAGCTAGACTTGCACGTGTCGTCATCGACGAAAAGGCCATAAATTTGGCTCTAAATTTCTTTGAGCGAAGATAATAGCCAATATACTCTGGGACAACTTCATCTGTAATTGGCCGAAGCCTTTTAGTGAATCCATTGTAGGTTGCATTGGGATAATCTTTAAGAGCCACAGAACTCATGCCTAACTCATCCATCGTTTCACTGGTTCTTGTAATAAACACATCACCTTTCTTAATGGAACATGCTTCTCTTTCTTTATCTGATGACTGAACCAGAGAATCTAATGTTTCTGGCAAGAACCAATTATTGAAAACATCTGAAAATGTCAGGAACGGGTAACCACTTCCAAAGAATTGCCTTCCTTTGGAAAGTCCATTATGAACTTCATAGAGTTCTCCCAACTTCACTTTCTTCCACTCGCTCATTCCTTGTCCTCCTTTCCATCATTGATCACCTCCACGCCGTCCTCTTGTTCGTAATAATAGGAATAGTCTATGCCTTTCATGAAGATTTCGCGGTCGTCGATGCGGTCGGTCAGTGCCTGGGCCAGCAAAGCCTTTATGCGGCTTGCATCGGTCGCGCTTCTGTGCATGGCGTCAAGATAATCCTTCTTGTCAATCTTACTCCAATCCACACATCTTTTCATCCTTTTTTTGAAAATCAAGTCGAGCCAAATGCGCGTCGAGCGTCCGTTACCCTCCATGAAAGGATGCGCCATGTTCATCTCCACATACTTGTCCACAATCTCATCGAAAGTCGTCTCGGGCATCGCCTCAATCATGCTCAAATTCTGCAAAAGATATTCGGCACGGCAAAACAAGGTGCCGCCTTTTGAGATGGTTTTGGTGCGTATCTTGCCCGCAAAATCATAAAGCCCGCCAAAGAGGTAGGCATGAATCTGCTGAAGGCACTGCACCGTGCCGGGTTCCATGCTATCCATCAAACCACTTTCTATGAGTGCATAGGCCTTTTTCTTGCTCTGTCCGTCGATGGAATTGTCGCTGTAGGTGAACCAGTCGAGAAAAGCACCGGCTCGATTGTTGGGATAATGCTTGGCCAAGGTCTGCACGCCCTCAGCATCCAATGCATCGGCAGCGCGTTGCTTGCCGTCGTGGGCTTGGAATTTGAAGTCGTGAGTGATACTCACGAGTTGAACGCCATCAGCAGCGAGTTTCTTTTTCAGCCAACGCCAGTAGTTACCCGCTTTCACATAGTCCTCCTCATTGTTGATAGCGCGCACAATATCAATGGCCGAAAACCACCATTTGCTGTGTTCATCGTCCCAAACAGCCCTCACCTCTCGGTCGTTGAAAAAGCGGATGGATTTCTTACTCATTTCTGTTCCTCCCAAACTTTTTGTATCTCGATTCTTGCCATTATCTTTTTTTCACTCATGGGTTACTCTTTTCTTTCTGATCTTATACGCATCGTCTGGCATTTTGTGTATTCGGTTCAGTATTCTTTTCCATGCGTTTTCATTTTTCGTTTTGAAGCCTAAAGAACTCTTTCTGCTGCTCGATTTCGCGACGAAGTTCCTCCTGCGTAGGCATATAAGTAAGATACTTGGCTGCATAGAGTTGGTCGCTGCCATTGAGTACGGAGTAATGCGCCACAAAGGCGCAGTAAGTTTCTGCATTTCATCATGCACCACTTCCTTGTTCGCTGAACGCAACAGCCGATGGTAATACTGGCTGCTTACGTTACGCTGCAATGTGCGTGTGCTCCACATTTCACGTGCAGCTTCTTGTTCATACCAGTTGCGAGCCTCATTGTTGTTTTCCTGCATGATGACACTATAATGGGTCCAACTTAACCTCAAAGGTTGCGTTGGCTTCAATTGGCCATACACATCTGTTTCTGTAAAAAATCCCGTCAGTGATGGGACAATTTCAGATTTTCCAGTCACTGATTGGAAAATCGAGTCTGGCATCAATTTTCCAGTCACTGATTGGAAAAAGTCTGGATGATTCTGATAAAAGGACTGAAAGAGATAAAGGTTACTTTTCTTATAGCCTCGTCCATATCTTTCCGTCAGATTCTTTGCCAAATTAGCTACCACCTGCTCGCCATATTCAGCCCTCTTATCTTTAAGCACTTCATGTTGAATGCGCATCCCCAACAACCAGTTACGCTTGATGAGGGTTTCGTTCACTGCATAGTATGCAGCTGCTTGCGCCTGATCAATAATGACGCAAGCATCTTGTATCAAGGATTGTGTCACAATTTGCGACGCTATTCCGTTAGTCTTTTCCAATTCGTTCATTTCAGTTCCTCCCAAGCCTTTTGTATCTCGTCCATCAGCACATTGGCCTCTTGGTTCAGTTGCGCCAACTCCGCGTGAATCTCGTTCATGCACTCATGGAAGTCCACACCGTCGTCCTCTTGTTCGGCCACGCCCACGTAGGCACCAGGGGTCAGCGAGTAGTTCTTCTCCTCTATCTCTTGGATGGTGGCCATCTTACAGAGGCCCAATACATCCTGATAAGCACCATCTTCACCAAACTTCGACACAAGCCATTCGCGCTGGCGAGCGGTTTCGAGCACGTCTTCCAACTCGGCAATCAGCGCATTTTGTTCAGCTTCAATGCGTTTCTTGTCCTTGCGCGGCGCATCAGCAATCAGTTGTTTGGACTCGACTTTCTGTTTTTGTAAGGCTTCCTCAAGGGTAGCCACCGTTTGTCCGTTGAGGGCTTTGTCATAATCAGCCACAAGTGCCTTGTATTTCTCGGTCTCGCCCCGATACAGATGCACAATGGCCTGCAAGTTGCGCAACTGCCACTCCGTCCATTCGTTCAAGGTGCGGTCGACCACGGTGTAGTAGTTGCGAGCATCGATGAACAAAACCTTGTCGCGGATTTCGGTGTTTTTGTTGCGATCGAAGAACCACAGCGAGCAAGGCAGCGAGAGGGTATAAAAGAAGTTGTTGCCTACGCTCACCATCACATCCACGTCGCCCGTGCGGACGAGTTTTTCGCGGATGTCGCGGTCTTTGTTCGCGCTGTCGGTGGCCGAACTGGCCATCACGAAACCAGCGCGTCCGTGGTCGTTGAGATAGGCATAGAAATAACTGATCCAAAGGTAGTTGGCATTGCCCACTTCCTTAGTTTTGGCATTCACTCCAGGCAATCCAAAGGGCAATCGTCCCGCCGCCGAAGCCGACTCGGCCTTCACCTTGTCGACATTGAAAGGCGGATTGGCCATCACATAGTCACACTTGCCCGCAAGGTTATGGGCATCGTGGTAGAACGAGTTGGCCTCGTCGCCCGAGATTATCTTGCCGTTCAACCCATGTACGGCCATGTTCATCAGGCAGAGCTGGGCGTTGTATTCCACCTTCTCCTGACCGAAGAAAGTCATCTGTGTGTTGGCGTTCATGCCGTTTTGGTTCACGAAGTCGCCCGTCTGCACAAACATGCCACCACTGCCACAAGCGGGGTCGAGCATCACGCCTTGCTTGGGTTCCAACACATTGACCAGCATCTTCACCAACGACTTGGGCGTAAAGAACACGCCATCATCGCTGGCCACGGCACGGGCAAACTTGGAGAGGAAATACTCGTAGATGCGCCCGATGATGTCGCCGCCTACCTCGTCAATGGTCTTGTTGTTGAAAATGCGGAGCAGCTCGCGCAGAAGGTCATCGGCAAACATCGTGTAGGTCTTGGGCAACACGCCCGTCAGTTGTTCGCTTTGGTCCTCCACGAGTTGCATGGCGTTGTTGACGGCCTCACCGAGGGAGTTGATGTCGTGTCCGTCCTTGCTTTTCAGATGGGCATCGATGATGTTTTCGGGCAGGTTCACCAAATAGTCGAACTGGGCTTCCTTGGGCAGGAAAAGCGCGCTTTTGGCGGCAAAATCGCTGGGTTCCACGGGCATCACGCGACCATTGCGCATGGGTCGGTTTTGCAAGATGTCAGCCTCCACCATTTTGTAGCGGCTATAGGCGTAACGCAGAAAAAGCAAAGCCAAAACAGGCATACAATATTGGTTACTGGTGAGTTTGCTGCCTTGTCGGAGCAGGTCAGCCGACTCCCAAAGTTCAGATTCGAGTTTTCGTATGTTAATCATTGTATTTGCTGGTTATAAACTACAAAAATACAACTTTTTTCGGTGTTAATTCAAATATCTTTTTGAAAACAGCAAAAACAGCCGTTTGGCTTGACTTCATAATACCAACAACAAACCGCTTGGACAAATCAAATATGTAGTATGGGTTAAAGATTCAAAACTCAAAACACGTGAAAAACCAAAGAAAACCGTATTTTTGCGCTTCAAAATCTGAAAAATATGCCTAATACCATAGACTTCGCCCCGCAAATCGCGCAGGAACTCAACTTGGCCGCGCACCATGTGGCCAACGTCATTCGCCTTTTCGACGAAGGCGCAACCATCCCTTTCATCGCCCGCTACCGCAAGGAAATGACAGGCACAATGAACGAGGAAAATGTGGCCGCCGTGCAAAAACGCCTCGAACAACTCGTTGAATTACAGAAACGTAAGGAAAGCGTCATCGCCTCCATCCGCGAGCAGGAGAAACTCACGCCTGAACTGGAGCAGAAGATACTGAACGCCAAAACCTTGCAGGAAGTAGAGGATTTGTATCTCCCCTACAAGCCCAAACGCCGCACCCGCGCCGCCATCGCCCGCGAAAAGGGTTTGGAGCCGCTTGCCGCGCAAATCATGGCGCAAAACGTGGATATGGTGGACCGCCTCGCAGCGCGTTACGTCAATGCGGGCAAGGGCGTGAACGATGTGGAGGAAGCCCTGCAAGGGGCGAAAGACATTATGGCCGAATGGGTTTCGGAGAACATCAACGGGCGCAACCGCATTCGCAAGATTTTCCATTTGCAGGGCGACATCAGCTCCGCTGTGGTGAAAGGCATGGAAGAAGAAGGCAAGACCTACCAACAGTATTTCGACTTCCGCGAGCCGATTTCGCAGGCGCCTTCGCATAGGCTTTTGGCCTTGTTCCGCGCCGAGGAAGAAGGTATGGTGAAGCTGAAAATCAAGGTGGATGATGATTTTGTGCTCAATTCGTTGGAGAGCATTTTCCTGAAAAACGACAACGAATCTTCCGAACTCGTGCGCGAGGCCATCGCCGACTCGTGGAAACGCCTTTTGGAGCCGAGCATCGAGACCGAAATCCGCAATTATTATAAGGAAAAGGCCGACGAAACCGCCATCCGCGTTTTTGCCGAGAACTTGAAACAGCTGCTCCTCGCCGCCCCGATGGGCCAGAAGCGCGTCCTTGCCATCGACCCGGGCTTTCGCACGGGCTGCAAGGTGGTGGTTTTGAGCGAAACTGGGGCATTGTTGCACAACGAAACCATCTATCCCCATCCGCCCAAGTCGGACACGGCGGGCGCGATACGAAAAATCAAGAGCCTCGTGGATGCGTACCGCATCAAGGTCATCGCCATTGGCAACGGCACGGCAGGACGCGAAACCGAGGATTTCATCAGAAGCATCAAGTTCGACCGCGACCTGATGGCCGTGATGGTGAGCGAGAGCGGCGCTTCGGTCTACAGCGCCTCGAAAATCGCCCGCGACGAATTCCCCGACTACGACATCACCGTGCGCGGCGCGGTCAGCATCGGGCGAAGGCTGATGGACCCCTTGGCTGAGTTGGTGAAAATCGACCCGAAAAGCATCGGCGTGGGACAATACCAGCACGACGTGGACCAAAAGAAACTTGGCGAGAGCCTCGACCAAACCGTGGAAAGCTGCGTGAACGCCGTAGGCGTGGAACTGAACACGGCCAGCCAGCAACTGCTGTCATACGTCAGCGGCGTTGGCCCAAGTTTGGCCTCCAACATCATCCAATACCGCGAGGAACAAGGCGGTTTCAAGAACCGCAAGCAACTCAAGGAAGTGCCGCGCCTCGGCGACAAAGCCTTCGAGCAATGCGCGGGCTTTTTGCGCATCCATAATGGCGAGAATCCCTTGGACCAAAGCGCCGTCCACCCGGAAAGTTACCACATCGTTGAAAAAATGGCCAAGTCGCTGAACGTGAAGGTGAAAGACCTTATCGGCAACAAAGAACTCATCGCGAAAATCAAGCCGGAAAACTTCGTGGAAAAAGACTTCGGCTTGGAGACCATCAACGACATTTTGACCGAGTTGGACAAACCCGGTCGCGACCCAAGAAAGACTTTTGAAGCCTTCGAGTTCGACAAGAACATCCGCGAGGTCAAGGACTTGCGTGCCGGAATGACCTTGAACGGCATCGTCACCAACATCACCGCTTTTGGCGCGTTTGTCGATATTGGCGTGCATCAGGACGGCCTCGTCCACATCAGCCAAATGGCCGACCATTACATCAAAGACCCGAATGAGGTGGTGCATCTGAACCAAAAAGTGCGAGTTAAGGTTTTGGAGGTCGATGCGAACAGAAACAGAATCAGTTTGTCGATGAAATTGTAAAACACTCAAAGCGAAAACCATGAAAAGAACCCTATTAATCTGTATCGCCGTTTTCGGGCTGTTCATTGGCTCGTTTGCCCGTCCCATTGAATTGGAAATGGCCAAAACCGTTGCTGCCAAGTTCATGGGCACCAACGATTTGCAGCTTTCCGCGACTTATCGAACCAGCAAAAACATTGCCGCCTTCTATGTCTTCAACACCGCTGACGGCTTCGTCATCGTATCTGCCGACGACTGCGAAACGCCCATCATCGCCTACTCCCATGAAGGCCGTTTCGACCCGAACAATGTCCCCGTGCAGATGGTTGGTTATCTTCAGGATTTCGTCGATAGAATCCAATACGGCATTGAAAACCAAATCGTTGCCGATGAAGTCACGGCAAGGCAATGGCAACTCGTGAAAGCCACGGGACAACTCAACGGCAACAAGGCCGCCAAATCCGTCGGGCCTTTGCTGACCGACAAATGGAACCAAGGCTGCCGCTACAACAGTCTCTGCCCCGAAATGGGTGGTCCCTGCGGCCATGCCGAAGCGGGCTGTGTGGCCATAGCTATGGCACAAATCATGCACTATTGGGGCTATCCGACTACAGGTTGGGGGTCTCATTCCTATTCCAATGCGGGCGAGGTGCTTTCCGCCAATTTCGGCAACACCACCTACGACTGGGAGCACATGCCCGATTCGCTGACCGAAAACTCAAGCGAGGCCGAGATTGAGGCCGTGGCCACCTTGATTTACCATTGCGGCGTGGCGGTGAAGATGAATTATGGAATCAATGGTTCTCTTGCCGATCATACCATCATCGCAGATGCCATGCTCCGATATTTCAGTTATTCCAAACGTGTCCATCGGGAAAAACTATCCGATTACGGCAACGAAGAATGGATGTCATTGTTGAAAAACAACCTTGACCAGCAACAGCCCATATTATATGTAGCTTACGGTAGTGGCGGCCATGCTTTTGTCTGCGATGGCTATGACGACAACAACCTTTTCCATTTCAACTGGGGATGGGGCGGCAATGGAAACGGTTACTACGCTATTGGCAACCTGAATCCAATCGGATACAATTTCAACGACAGCAATTCAGCCATCATCGACATTATCCCGCAATATGAACCGTACCAAGTCAACGTTCCAATCATTCCCGCCACGGCAGGCAGCGTTGAAGGATGCGGAGAATACCATCACGGCGAGCAGTGTACGCTTACGGCTATTCCAACCGAAAACTGCACCTTTCATTGTTGGAAAAGAAACGGACAGATTGTAGCCTTCAACCCGACTTACACCTTTGAAGTTTTGGAAGACATCAACAACCTTGAAGCCAACTTCAGTTTGCCCCTTGTCAAGCAAATTGAGGCTTGTTGCGTCCCCGATTCGGTCAATCCCAACGATTCTTGCGTGAGCCTGACATGGATTCCTGAAAATACCCAATGGAACCTTCTGAAACAATTTGCAAACCACGGGGAAAAAAATGTAGCAACCGACGGCGAGTTCCTCTATACGAGTTATTACGATATACAATACTCAAATCCAGTCTCATTTGCATTTGGAAAATACACTTTGGACGGTGATTTGGTGGAGTTTTTTTCCATAAATGACTATTTTTATGTCCCCAATTTGACCTATGACGGAAATTACTTCTATTGCATGAACAACTATGCTGGTTTTTCTATAAATGAAGGTTACAAGATTTATTGCGTCGATCTTGCCAACAAAAGGATTATCGACAGCATCAGCACAAGTATAGAGATGCGCAATATTGCCTATGACCCTGATAATGACGGTTTTTGGCTCGTTGAAGATGGTAATTTATTCTCGAGTAAATTGGCTCTCGTCAATCGTCAAGGGCAAAGAATTGTTTACAGTCCCAACTTTCCATTTCTTATTTTGGGATTCGGATACATAAAAGCCAAAGATGGAAGTCCTCATTTGCTATTGATGGAAGGTGGAAGGGTCTACGATTATGACATCACTGCAAGACGCCTCAACGACTATCCTTTGATGACTTTTGATGATGGAAACACATTCAGTGTCAATACTGGGAAATACGACGGGAAAGATGCCATGTTTGTCACTATTGACAGCACTGTTCGCATCTATGAAATCAGAAGCACGCTATCCCAAATCACGGGATACAGGATTTATCGTGCCGACAACAACGAACACACCACCATGCTTGCCGAAGATGTCTCCGAATCGTCGTTCATCGACTCGACTTGGAAAGACGCTCTTGCAGGCCTATACCGGTACGGAATAAGCTCGGTGTTTTCCAACGGAGTAGAATCGGAAATCATCTGGTCCGACTTCATCGAAAAGACGAATTTCGCCATCGACGAAAACATTGACCACCTGACAGACCCGACCGTCCAGAAAGTCATCGAAAACGGGCATATCGTCATCATCAAGGACGGGAAACGCTACACGATGATGGGGCAAGAGTTGAAATAATGAGGTTTTTCACCATTGTCTACAATAAAACACGCCGAAATCAGTTAATCCATAAATTGAGTTCAAAATGAAGAGATTCGGAATCATTACCTTTTTGTTGGCCTTCACGATGGCCGCCCCTGCCCTACTCCATGCGCAAATCATTAAAGGTGAGCTGTTTGTAGGCGGCAACGCAACTCAGGTGGACGGCGACGAATGTTATCACTACCGCAAATTTGGTGTCCATGCCGGAGCAGGTGCCTTGATACCCATCACAAATTGGATGGATGTGGGCTTGGAAGTGCTGTTCAACCAAAAAGGGGCCTACAAGGGCGATTCCATCAACCCTCACCTCGGGCTTTACACTGGCCGCTACAACCTGCGACTGAATTATGCGGAAGTCCCTGTCATGGTGTACTTTACGGACAAAAATCGCTACAGCATTGGTTTAGGCGTTTCATACGGGCGCGTGGTCGGACTGAAGGAATCCATAAACGGCAACCCAACCGCTATCGGCATTGGCGACGGCCAACTGCACTGGCGCGAAGAAAGTGCTTCGTTACCCAACATTGGTAAAGACAAAACCATCGATGAATTGATTAATCACGTCTACGAAGCGGGCTATTCCCAAGATGCAGACCTCGAAACCTTGATTCCCAGCGTCATCAAAAACTCCGAGAACTACCGTGGCCGCGATTTCAGCATCTGTGTCGATGCTCGCATACGCATTTGGGAAGGCATACATGCCGAGTTTCGCTACCAATATTCGCTGCTGCCCATCCGCACAAGGCTTTTCTACAAAGACCGTGAAGAAACCCACCTGAAAGTGGACGACCTGAGAGTGCAACCCCTGCAACTCCAATACAACAACACCCTGACACTGAGAGTGGTATATATCTTCAACGAGCGGAGAAGCACCTCCAACAAAAACGCCACGAAGAAGCAATAAGCCCAGCCCCGAAGGGGCGACAGAATATAGGCAGGCGGTGTAAACCCCTGCCGAAAAAACACCGAATACCAACCAGCCCCGAAGGGGCGACAGAACATAGGCAGGCGGTGTAAACCTCTGTCGAGGGACGACAGATTTACAACCCCAAATAATAATCCTTCAAAAACTCGCGATATTGCGGGGTGAATTGGTTGTTTGCATCACGAATGACAAATGTTTCTTCCTGAATCCCAACATTATGTGCAAAGCCCAATTCCAAATTGACACGATTGGGTTCTTTTCCCTCGATTGGGATGATCGTCATTCTTTTATGCAGGAAAATCCCATGGTTTTCCGTAGTTTTCAAAAACTCCACCGACACATCGAAAGGCAACACTACCGACAAACGACCATCAGGCTTTAGCACTCGCCGAACCACTTGGCAAATCGTGGCATACGACAAACCCGCGTCGTTGTGCCTCGCCCGACTTTTCCGCACCGAGTCGCACTTGGAAAAACGGTTGAAAAACGGCGGGTTGGAAACGATGAGGTCATATTTTTTATTCGGCTGAAAATCAACAATATCAATACAACAAGCCTTCAATTGGTCGCGCCACTGCGAAGCCTTGAAATTAATCGCTGCCTCCTCAATGGAAGCCGCGTCAATGTCCACCGCATCCACTTGGCTTACACCTTTTTGAGTAAGCAACAAGGGCAAAAGCCCACAGCCTGTACCAATGTCCAACACCACATCCGTAGGCTTGACCTCCGTCCAGCGTCCGAGCAAAATGGCATCAGTGCCCACTTTCATCGTCGAGCGGTGATGGTAGAGGCTGAAATGCTTGAAGTGGAAAGGACGAGCGTCGGTCATTGCAAGTACATGTCAATCAGTCCTTCAGGTGTGGTTATGTAAAGCGTTTTCTTCGCCCTATCCACCTTTTGGATGACTTGGTCAAGAATCGGAATCAAGATTTCCTTTTTGCCTTTCATCACTTGCAAGATGGCCTGCGTGGGATATTCCAAAACTTCACTGATGGGACCAAGTTCGCCTTTTTCGCTATCAACCACCGTATAGCCCACAATTTCATGGAAATAAAACTGCTTTCCGCTCAGTTTGGGCAGCATTTCCAAAGGCAGATACACCGGTTTCCCGACCAAGTTTTGCGCCTGCTCGATAGTCTTCACATCTTGGACGGCCACAAAGAACTTATCGCCATTGGGCGTGATTTTCTCCACAAAGAACGGTGTCAGGACCTTGTTGATTTCGAGGAAGAAATGCTTCATTTCGAGATAGGCCGAGGGGTCATCGGCTTCTAATTTGATGGTCACCTCCCCTTTCAGGCCGTGGGTCTTGGCCACTCGACCCAAATAAAAACAGTCTTCTTTTTTCATTGCGTCAGATTTTGCCGCAAAGATAAGATTTTTTATCTTTGCCGCTCATTTTTCAAACCATGCACGAATTTTCGCATTTGTTTTTGGATGTGCTGAGAAACAGCGTCTTAATCACTGGTTTGGTGATGATTATGATGCTGATGATTGAGTATGTCAACATCCATTCGCACGGGAAATGGTTCACGCGGCTGCGGCAGAACCGTTTCGGTCAGGTCGTTTTGGGTGCGGGTTTGGGTCTTGTTCCTGGCTGCATGGGCGGTTTCGCCGCCGTGTCGATGTTTTCGCACAAATTGCTGAGTTTCGGTGCATTAATCGCCATGATGATAGCCACTTCGGGCGATGAGGCTTTCATCATGCTCGCCATGATTCCCAAGCAAGCCCTGCTGCTGATGGCAATCTTGTTTGTCGTGGCCGTCATTGCCGGAGTTTTGGTGGACAGGTTCACGAAGCCCCACATCCATCACCATCCCGAAGGCTGCGAGGAAGGCTATCAAATCCACGAAGAAGAAAGCGAAACCGTTGAGAAATCCTCGTTCCGCAACATGAAACACGCCAGCGCGGAAAGAATCGCCTTGCTTTTGGGCGTTATCTTATTCATCATCGCTTTGGCTTTTGGAATGTTGGAACATGAACACGAAGAAGTCGCTTATACTCAACTCAATATCTTCAACGAATCGTGGATGAACCTGATTTTTGCCGTCGTGAGCCTGATTGTGGTGTGGTTCATCGCCACGGCGGGCGAGCATGTCATCAAGGAGCATCTTTGGGAACACATCATCCGCAAGCATTTCCTGAGCATCTTCCTTTGGACTTTCGGCGCATTGCTCATCATCCAAGTCGGGCTGCATTACTTTGACATTGAAGCACTTATCAGCAACAACATCCCTTGGATGATACTTTTGGCCGTCCTCATCGGCATCATTCCCGAGTCGGGACCGCATCTGCTGTTTGTCACTTTGTTTGCCACGGGCACGGTGCCGTTCTCGGTGTTGTTGGCAAACAGCATTTCCCAAGACGGCCACGCTTCCCTGCCTTTGCTGGCCGAAAGCAAGCGAAGTTTTGCCAAGGCAAAGATTGTCAATGCCTTAGTTGCTTCTGTCATCGGTTTCATCTGCTATTTTGTCGGTTTTTAATTCTTCAAAAGTAATGAAAACACATCGCCTTTTCTTATTCATTTTGCTGTTTTTCACCGCCACACAATTGTTCGGGCAAAACAAATGGAGCTTCGACTTTGGCCTTGGAACCGCGCTTCATTCGGGTAACGTCAACTCCTTCAACCTCAACAACAACGCTTCCATCAATCGAAACGACAGCCTTATTGCACTCGACTTCCATTACAAAATTCTCTACAGTTCGCTCATCGACAGGGACGACATCGGGCAACAATGGAAAGAAACGAACTTTGAGGTCAACGGGGGAATAAAATTCGATTACAGACAACACGACAAGTTCTCCCCATTTTTGGCATTGGAGATGCTGACAAACAAGTATAAGGGATACGACATCAAGATGAGTGGACTTATCGGTTTGAAGTACAGGATTTACGTAAAGCCCTCATTTTGTGACTATTCCATAAGTGCCGCCTTTGTTTACGATTGGACCGACTTCACCGATGCCACCATCCTGCCAAACAACAACTTCCGCATTTCCCTCCGCCCAAAAATCAAGCAAAGGCTTACTGAGAACCTGACATTGTTGAACCTCACTTATTATCAGCCTTCCGTTCTCGATTTCGACGATTTCATCATCAACAGTTCGACGACACTCCAGACTCAACTCTCAAAAAAACTGTTTCTCGACCTTGGATTCACCTACGAGTATCGCAGCCGAGTGCCTTCAGACAAATACAAGAAACACGATATCATTTCGGAAGTTTCTCTGAGGCTGAAGTTTTGATGGAAAAAGTTCATATTCCAAAGAAACAAAAGAAAAAAGCCGTATCTTTGCCGCCGAATTACCAATAGGGGTGCCTTATCTGCTCGCGCGGATTGAAAGACAGGCTGAGATCAAACCCTTTGCACCTGATACGGATAATGCCGACACAGGGAATCGAGTTCCTCATCATTCCTCTATTGATTTAAAGTTTAGTATTAATCATTAAATCAACGAGTTATGCTCAAAAAACAACATCTTTTCCTCACTTTCGCAACAATGTTTGCGTCGAGCCTTTTTGCACAACATCAAGTCAGCATCAATGGCCAAATACCTGACACTTTGCAACTTAACGAAGTGATTATCAATGCCTCTCGCGCCGATGGCAAAACCCCACTCACCACATCGGAGATGGGTCGCCAACAGTTGGAGGAAATCAGGATCTTACCTTCTTTGCCCTACCAAATTGAGTTGGAGCCTTCGGTGGTCGTTAGCGGCGAAAACGGCATGGTGGGCGCGACCTCATTTCGCATCCGTGGCGTGGACGCGACCCGTATCAATGTGAATATCAATGGAATCACCCTCAACGACCCTGAGAGCCAGTCGGTGTTTTGGTACAACATCCCCAACCTCGGCGGCATGGCGCAGAACATCCAAATCCAGCGCGGCATTGGTGCCAGCAGCGGCGGAACAGCTTCCGTCGGAGGAGCAATGAACCTGCAAACCTTCACCGTCGCGCCCAAGGCCTACGGTCAGGCGGATTTGTCGTACGGTTCGTTCAACACAAAGCAATACGGTGTGACTGTCGGAACGGGTCGCACCAAAAACGGCTTTGCTTTCGATATGGCCTACAACGGACTCAACAGCGACGGTTTCGTCCGCAACGGCAAGGCCGACCAACAAAGCCTCTTCCTCAACGGCGGCTGGTATGGCAAACGCTCCTTGCTGAAGGCCGTGTTCATTTTGGGCCACCAAAAAACCGGCATCACTTGGGACGGTGCCTCCGCCGAAGACCTCGACCAAGACCCGACTTATAACGGAACGGGAGCCTATTACGACGAGTTCGGCAATGTGCATTACTATGATAATGAGACCGATAACTACAACCAACGCCATTACCAACTCTATTATTCGTTCCGTCCCTCCAACCGCTGGACACTGAACGCCGCCTTCGACTACACCCACGGCGACGGCTATTATGAGCAATACAAGGACAACAAAAAGCCCGGTTCCTACTATGGCCTCATCAGCCTTTCGGGCACGTCGAAAAGCGACTTCATCCACCGCAAGAAGATGGACAACAACGGCTATACTGGCCTGCTTTCCGTCAATTACCAAACCGACAAGTTCTCCGCCACCCTCGGCGACACCTACTTATATTACGGCGGATGGCATTTCGGTAACCTCATTTGGGCGCAGGACGAGTTGAGCCTCGACGGTGAAAACGCATTGGAAATCAGCGAGAAAACGCCTTACGAATGGTATCGCAACCGTGGCCAAAAGCACGACAACACCGCTTTCCTGAAACTCAACTACGACTTTTCGAGCCGCTTCAACCTTTATGGCAACCTGCAAGTGCGCTACATCGACTACAACCTCACGGGAATGGACGACACTTTCGACAGCATCCCTTACCATCAGAACTACCTGTTTTTCAATCCAAAACTCGGAGCCAACTTCCAAATTAACAGTCAAAACCGCCTCTATTTCGTGGCCGGAATGGTGAACCGCGAACCTACGCGCTCCGACATCAAGGACGCCATCGAGAACGGCAAAACCGTGAAGCCCGAAACGATGCTCGACTTTGAATTGGGCTACGGCTTGGAAAAGAAGGACTTCACCTTGCACGCCAACCTCTACGCCATGCTTTACAAAGACCAACTCACCCCTTCAGGCGATTTGAGTTCGACGGGCTACGCGCTGATGGAGAATGTGGACAAATCGTATCGAGCTGGTATCGAACTTGTTGCGGGCTATCGCTTCACCAAGTGGTTCAGCCTTGATGGAAACATTACTTTGAGCCAAAATAAGATTTTGAACTACACCTTCACCGACTTCAACGACGGCGACAGCGTGATGGTCACCAAGACCGCCAACACCGACCTTTCGTTCTCGCCCAACATCGTGGGAGCCGCCATCGCCACCTTCAGACCTTTCAACGGTGCCAAGTTGCAAATCATCGGCAAGTATGTGGGCAAGCAATACTGCGACAACACATCGCGCGAAGTTTATGCCCTCGACCCCTATTTCCTGCTGAACGCCCGTGCCAGTTATGACATAACACTGAAAAGCGGCGGTTTCGTGAGGTTCAGCCTCGCCCTCAACAACCTAACCAATCGCAGCTACCGCCTCAGCGCGTGGGTCGGCGACTGGGTGGACGACTACAGTTCGGAAACCACCAATTATTACTACCACAGCCGCGCCTACTTGCAGCAGCCAGGCTTCAACTTTATGGCTGGAGTGAGTGTGGGGTTTTAGGGCAACGGATTAATTGTTGTTCCCAAGCCTTTTCACTTCATCTCAAAATGCGGAATCGGCTGTAACTTGAACAAGTTCGTCACATGCTTGTGGTCGATGCGGGCTTTGGTGTCGGAGTCTTCGCAAATGCCTGTGCGGATGTATTTGTCCAAAACGGCGTAGGTGAAACCGAGGTTGTCCTCGTCGCTCTTGTTGGTGAGGCCATCTGATGGGGTCTTCTCTACCAATTCAATGGGCAAGCCCAACTCCTTCCCTATCGCCTTGACTTCCTGGACGGTAAGTCCGCCCAAAGGCGAGAAATCGCCTGCGGCATCGCCGTAGCGGGTCGAGTAACCCACCCAATCCTCAGAGAGGTTGCAGGTGTTGGCCACGCGCCCATTCATCGACTGGGAAATAGCGTATAAAGTGCTCATTCTCAGTCGCGGCGGCAGGTTGATAGTGGTTTGGCGGCTGACTTCGGCATCCAAAGTGCCCAGTTGCTCCTTTACAGCGGAAATCAAGGCATTATAGGTGTCGCCGATGTTGACGCAGCAATGGCGAATACCAAGGTGGTTGATGAGTTTATTGCTGTCGTCGATGTCGGGTTGAACGCCGTTGGGCATGGTCACGCCGATGACGCGCTCCTTGCCAAGGGCTTCGGCACATAGTCCGGCTACGACGCTGCTGTCCTTGCCGCCCGAAATGCCGATGACGGCATTGCAGCCTTTGCCATTCTCTTCAAACCAATCGCGAATCCATTGGACGACTTGGTCTTTTACTTGTTTTGCATTAAATGTTTCCATATTGTTGATTGTTGAATTATTTAGTCGAGCAAGGTTGCTGAGCCTGTCGAAGCACCGTCTGTTAGTTGTCGGCCCTTCGACTTGCTCAGGGACCTTAGATTTTACATAAAACTGCTGCCGCCGATGAACTGGCGCAGCATGGAGGTGGCCGGAATCTCCTTGTCGGAAACGGGCGTGAAATAATGCAGGAAACGCAGCAGACGATGCGCCTCGGTGTATTCGGGGCTGTTGTTCGGCACCGTGGCCAAAATGCTCTCAGCATGGTTGCGCATCACCGCAAACTCAAGCAGATAAGCCGAATTGAACATCACATCGGCATTTTCCTGATAGGGGTAAATCCATTTCTCCTCAGCGGCACGCACACTGGCCCATTGGCTGATGGTCTGCCGCGCCGTGAACGCACCTTTATTATAGTCGCGCACGATGCGGCGTAGCAGGCGGTTGTCGTCGGTCGGGATGATGTTGTGGTCGTCCAAAGCGGTGCTGGTCAAGGTGGAGATGAAGATGCGGAACTTGCTCGATTCAGGAATTTGTTTCGTCAACATGGGGTTCAGGGCATGGATGCCTTCGAGCAACAAAACCGAGCCTTCCTTCAACTGCAAACGCTTTCCATTGTACTCGCGCATACCCGTAACGAAATTATACTCAGGCACTTCGATTTCATCGCCTTGCAATAAGGCAATCAAATCGCGTTCAAGGGCGGCATGGTCAACGGTATCGAAATTGTCAAAGTCGTAGGTGCCATCAGGCAGTTTCGGAGTGTCGACACGATTGACGAAATAGTCGTCCGTCGAGAATGAGATGGGCTTCAGTCCGCAAGCTTTCAGTTGGATGCTCACGCGGCTGCAAAAAGTGGTCTTGCCGCTGCTGCTTGGGCCGGTAATCAGCACCAAACGAACAGGATTTTCGCTGTGATAGCGGCGGTCAATCTCCTCGGCAATCTGCACGATTTTCTTCTCCTGCAAAGCCTCCGCCACCTGCACCAACTCCCTCGCCATCCCATTTTGGCAGGCATGGTTCACGTCGCCCACCGTGCTCAATCCCATGATTTCATTCCACCTCAAACTCTCCGAAAACACCTCGAAAGTCTTGGGCTGGTCTTCGGTTTCTGCCAAGCGGTCAGGATGGTCGCGGTCGGGAACGCGCATCAAGATACCGTCGCGATAGGCATCGATGTCCCAAATGCCCAAATAGCCCGTGGAGGGTACCAAACGACCATAGTAGTAATCCGCAACATCGCCCAAAGTATAGTAATCAGTGTAGGCTTTCCCGCTGGTTTCCAACAGTTTGACCTTATCTTCCTGACCCATTTCGCTGAACATCCGAATGGCGTCCTCAATACGAGCCTCGTGTCGATGAAACTGGATATCGTCTGCAACAATGGCCCGCATCCTCACCCTCAAGGCGGCAATGTCGTTGGCGTTGAGCAACTGCCCGTCACTTTTGCGGATACGGCAGAAAATCCCTTTGGAAATCGGGTGGTCCATGTTCAACTTGCAGCCCGGAAACAGGTCGAGTGCGGCCTTGTAGAGCAAGAAGCCCAACGAGCGAAGATACACCAAACGCGCCGTGTGATGCGTGAGGTCGATAAACTCCACATCGCGACTGTTGTAAACACGGAATTTCAGTCCCTGCGAAACATTGTTCACCTTGGCGGAAATGATGGGATACGGCTTGTCGAAATCAAACTCGGGCAGCATCTCAAGCAAGGTCATGCCTTCCTTGAACTCCTTGGTTGTCTTGGTGTTGATGCAATAAACTTGAATCATAATCCTGTTTCTTGGTTTTGCACGCGATTGAGGGCATCAATGGCCAATTTGTAGTCGGGTTGGGTCTTCAGCACCTCTTTGTAAATCTCGGTGGCTTGCGAATAGTCGCCCATCTGCTCCAACACGCGCCCCATGTTGTATTTGGCATCCAAATAGTTGGGATTCAAGGCCAAAGCCTGATTGAAATAGTCTAACGCTACATCGTTGTTTTCAAGGTACACATAGTTGACATAGCCCTTGTTGAACAAAACGATGTAATTGTCGGGACGCAGCATCAACAAAGTGTCATAATGCAACAAGGCCTCCTCGGGTTTGCCGTGGCTTTGCAGGTAAAGCGCCAACTCGTAGCGAGCCGTCGGGATGTCAGGAAACTGCTGCTGCGCCTTGCGGAGATAGTCCATCGCGTAAGGCGGTTGCTGCGCGGCATAAATGCGGCTGATTTGTTCCACGGGGTCATAGAAACTGTCGTCCTGCTCCGAGGCCAACTGAAAGTTTTTCAGCGCATTAGCCGTGTCTTGTTTGGCGGCCATATAGCACATGCCTTTCACAAAATACGCCTTCGGATTGTAGGATGAAAGTTGCAACGACTTGTCAACATAACCGATGGCGAGGTTGAAATTCTGCTGCAAGAGGTTCAGTTCGGCCAACTTGACCAATGGACGCGGGTCGAGTGAATTGATTTCCACGGCGCGGTTGAGCGTGGAAGCAATGTTTTCCTGGTCGCCCAAAGCGTAATAGACATCGGCCAACAACAGGTAGGTTTCCACGTTGTTAGGCTCCAATTGCAGCGACTTGTTGATGTCGACCATAGCCTGCCCGATTTGCTCAGTGGCGAAATAAGCCTTGGCGCGATTCATGTACAGTCTCGCATTAGTGCTGTCAAAAGCGATGGAATCGGAAATCAATTCGATGGCTTTCGCGACCGTTACTGGAGCATCAGGCTCTTTTGGAGTCGTTTCTTGGTTGGCTTTCGGCGTGTTGTTGCAAGCGAAAAGGGCGAGCAACAGGCCGATGAATAGTAGGTTTTTCTTCATGGTTATTTGTTTTGGGCTTATGGCCAATGACTATGGCCTATGGCAGCATCCCATAGAAGTTGAAGTTCAACTTCCATAATGCTGCCAAAGGCCATGTGCAATCAGCCATAGGACATTGTTACTCCTCACTCTTTTCCAACGCCTCGAAAATCTTGGCTGTCAGTTCATCGGCAAGTTCGGGATTGTCCTCGATGAGTTTCTTAACCGAATCGCGGCCTTGAGCCAGTTTCGATTCACCATAACTGAACCACGAGCCGCTTTTCTTGATGATGCCCATCTCCACGCCGAGGTCGACGATTTCGCCACTGCGTGAAATGCCCTCGCCATAGAGAATATCAAACTCAGCCTTGCGGAACGGCGGAGCCACCTTGTTCTTCACGACCTTCACCTTCACGCGGCTGCCCAACACATTTTCACCATCCTTGATTTGGCTGACCTTGCGGATGTCGATGCGCACGGAGCTGTAGAACTTCAAGGCGTTGCCGCCGGTGGTGGTTTCGGGATTGCCAAACATCACGCCGATTTTTTCGCGCAACTGGTTGATAAAGATGCAGATGCAGCCTGTCTTATTAATTGTTGCCGTCAGTTTGCGCATGGCTTGGCTCATCAAGCGGGCTTGCAGGCCCATTTTGCTGTCGCCCATCTCGCCCTCGATTTCGCTCTTGGGCGTAAGGGCGGCCACGGAGTCGACAACGATGACATCAATCGCGCCAGAGCGAATGAGGTTTTCGGCGATTTCCAAGGCCTGTTCGCCGTAGTCGGGCTGCGAAATGAGCAAATTCTCGATGTCGACGCCCAACTTGGCGGCATAGAAGCGGTCGAAAGCGTGTTCCGCATCGATAAAGGCGGCGATGCCACCCTTTTTCTGTGCCTCGGCCACCACATGCAGGGCCAAAGTGGTCTTACCCGAACTTTCGGGACCGTAAATTTCGATAATTCTTCCTTTCGGCAGACCGCCCACGCCGAGGGCGTAATCAAGTCCGATGGAGCCGGTGGAGATGCTTTCCATCTTCTCCGCCTCCGCGCCAAGGCGCATGATGCTTCCCTTGCCGAAACTCTTCTCGATGTTTCCCAATGTGGCTTCCAAAGCCTTCAGTTTCTCCTGCCTCAGTTTGGCGGCTTCCTCTTGTGTTTTTTCTGTTGTCATTTCTGTTAGGGTTTTTAATTAATAATATGGTACAAAAATAGTAAACTTTGACTTTCCTTGATGACTTTGCTTCGATTTTATTTTTCGACATGCCCAAACACCAATCACGCTGCAAAGTAACGAAGTTTGTCAAGAAATAGCCGTTGATTAAACATTTGTAGTCGACTGTTGTTGTTTGTTGTCGCTTGCTGTCGGGTAGATGATTGGTTTACAGTGTTTTCTTTTGCGGAGGTTAAAACCATCCGATGTGTTAGGTTCGCCCTTTCAGGGCTTATTGGACAGTCTCTCGCTTTGTTTTGGCGGAGGTTGAAACCTCCGATGAATTAGGGTCTTCCTTTGACTTCGTCGAATCTGCGATTTCAGGACTTTATCTTCCATAATAGAAAAACGACAATTTTTCATAAGGATACATCCACATTCAAAGAGTTTTCCTACTTTTGTGCTTTGAAGTCGAAGATTCGACGGAGTCCTGAAAGGACGACCATATCACAAGCGGGGGTGCAACCCTCGCCCAACCCCGTAGGGGCGAAAACACAAAACTCAACCATCATGGGAAGCTCACTCGCAAAAAACGACATACACATCGTATTCCACATCAAGTACCATAGCATGGAAATACGCGACGAGGACCTTGGACAGGTATTCGCCTACATCGGCGGCCTCATCCGCAACATGGGCGGCATTCCTATGGAAATCGGTGGCATTGGCAACCATATCCACATCCTCACTTCACTGCCCAAGACCATCGCCCTGTCCGATTTCGTGAAGAACATCAAGGCCTACAGCAGCAAGTGGATCAAGACCTTGGACGAAAGCTATTACGAAGGATTCTGCTGGCAGGCTGGCTATGGAGCCTTTTCAGTGGATTACAGAAATCTTGACCAAACCGCACATTACATCCGCAACCAAGCGGAGCACCACCACCGCACGGAATGGAGCGAAGAATACCGACATCTATTGGATGAGGCTGGCATTGCGTATGACGAGCGGTATGCTTTTGAGACGGATTGACTTTTGCAAAGCCCTGTAAGGGCGAACCTACATCATCGGGGATTTCAGTCCCTGACACATCGGTATGACCAAACCCCTCTTTCTACGCGGAGGTTGAAACCTTCCGTTGTAATAGAATCGCCCTTCTAGGGTTATGACTCACTTGCAAAGCCCTGAAAGGGCGACCCTATTCCATCGGGGATTTCAATCCCCGACATATCAGTATGACCATAACCCTCCTTCTACGCGGAGGTTAAAACCTTCCGTTGTAATTGAATCGCCCTTTCAGGGCTATGACCCACTTGCAAAGCCCTGAAAGGGCGACCCTACCCCATCGGGGATTTCAATCCCCGACACATCAGTATGACCAAAACCCTCTTTCTACGCGGAGGTTGAAACCTTCCGTTGTAATAGAATCGCCCTTTCAGGGCTATGACCCACTTGCAAAGCCCTGAAAGGGCGACCCTACCCCATCGGGGATTTCAATCCCCGACACATCAGTATGACCAAAACCCTCTTTCTACGCGGAGGTTGAAACCTTCCGTTGTAATAGAATCGCCCTTTCAGGGCTATGACCCACTTGCAAAGCCCTGAAAGGGCGACCCTACCCCATCGGGGAATTTCAATCCCCGACAGCGCAACCCCTTACTTCAAAAACCCATACTCATAAACCTTAGCCTCAATCCGCTTGGCCAAAAGTTTCATCTTCTCACGCAAGTCTGAAACAAGTTCCGTGTAGGTTTCATCATCACTCTTGGCGTTCATAGTGCCTTTGTCGTTGGTGCCTTGGAAATGCAGGCGTATGTCGTAGAACGAAGCGTCGGCGAGGGCGTTGGGCTGGCTGTGGTAATAACGCCACAAAGCAAGCCCCGCGTCGTAAACGGCCTGCGCCTCGGACGACATGGATTGTAGAGATGGTGTACACACAGTCTCTACCCCAAACAGGCCTTGCCCTTCCGTGGGTTTGAATTTCCCATTAAGATAGTCCGCCATAAACGTCGATTTGAAGGTCTTGCGGCAGCCCACCTGCTCGCGGGTGAAGGGAATCCAATGGCTGATGCCTTGTTGCGACGAAATTCTGTTCTGTCCGTGAAACAGCGTGAATATCAGGCAGTCCGTCTGAAATTCCTTGTCGTTCTTCCAGCCGTCGTTGGGATAGAGGAATTGGTCGCGGTCGTTGAGCCAAGTGGGGTCAATGCTTTGACGAATCGAAAGATAAATAGAACAAGGGATTAGATTCTCTTTTGAAATCCAAAGCCCTCTTGGATTTAGTATTTGTGCTTTCGAGTTTTTGATATAAACATAGTTATTATGTTGAAAGTCGTTACCATTAATTCCATCAAGAAAACCTATACAATCATTGCTCTCTGGAATTTTAAATTTTGAAATCCAATTGTTTACGACTTGGTTTTTCTTGACAAGTGGATACGTCTTCTTTCCAATAAAAATGTTTGTTGAATCAAAAACATCAGCCACAAATTCTGATGAAGAACTCAACGAATTGGTTTCATTGGATGTGTCCCAAACAAAAAAGCCAATAGGAAACTTTCCCTTTACATTATCGAATGTCCAAGCAGGCACAACAAACATCTTGTAAAAACTTGCCTGAAAATGCTTTCTAAACTCCTCAAATGCTGCACCTTGCAAAAGTTTTAGCTTTGAAAATTCACCTATAATACAACCAGCTATTTCAAAATAAATCCTCGCAAGAAACTGAATGTACAATTCACGAGCAGCAGTACCCATTTTTTCAAAATATTTGTCGTGAATTAGGGAATTATTCACTCCTGTTTTTGATTTCTTTCCTTCAGTTGTAGATTTTTGGGAAGATACTTCCGCATACGGCGGATTAATATAAACCACCAACTTCTTCCGCTTTTCGGGGTCGTTCAGAATCTCTTGCAGTTCCTCGGGACATTTCGAGAAGTCGTCGTTGAGAAAATCGAACTGAAACACGTGGTTTTCGGCCATCTTCCAGCCGTTGGCGATGCGGTCCATCATCACGTCAACGTCTTGTTTGTCAAGGGTCGAGGCCCACACGCGGTCGTAGTTCGTCAAGCCGTTCAGCAGGTTGCCCGTGCCGGCACAGCAGTCCCAAATGTAATACTCGTCCTGCCAAGTCTCGCCAAGCACGTCGGCCAAATATTGCTGGCTCTTCTCCACCCAAATCTGGGGCGTGAAGTAAGAGCCTTTGCGCTCGCGGATGTCTTGCGGCACAAGCAGGTCGCGTCGCCCGATGATGTAGTTCCAATATTCCTCCTTAGGCGGTCGCGCATAGATGCTCCAAAACTGCTTGTAGGCCTTCTGCTTGTCGTTGAAACCCACCGACGAAGTGGAAACCAGCCCCATCTCGTCAATCTTCTTGGCCAATTCGTACTTGGTCTTGCGCAGCACCACATAAAGCGAGTCCTTCAGCGACTCCTCGTTGCTCGAAAGCAGGTCGGCAAGGAAGAAGTCGGCGGAGATGATGCCCGCCTTGTTGGCCTTGGCCCAATCCACTGAAATCGTCGGCCTCACCTTGTCGCTCCACTTCTGGAACACGAAGGTGAAGTTGTTTTTCGTGACCGAAATCTTCTCCGTCGCCTCCTTGTCCGTCTTGAAATTCAGTTTGATAAACTCCTTGAACTCAGCGGTTTGTGTTTCAAAATAGAAAAGGATGCTGTTTTCTTCAAGCAGGTTTTTGCAAAGCGCATAGAGTTGGCGGAACTCCTTGGTGTCGTGGTTCGAGGGCGTGACGTTCCAGTTGAAGTCGTTTTGGTAGAAGATGCCTTGTATTTCGTGGTACTCGATGAAGGCGAACTTCTCCGCATCGAATGCGCCTATGTATTTGGGCGGCAGGTATTTCTCGAAAGTGCGCTCCTTGCCGATGGTGAGGATGAGTTGCACAAACGACTCGAAGATGTCGTGAGAGGTACCTTGTTTGGCCTCCGCCCAAAGCAGCGACTTCAGGTCGTCGTTCTCAAACTCGTCGAAAATCGAGGTTTGCCCCCGCTCGACGATGTTTTTGGCAATCACGAAGTCGATGTTGCCGATTTGGGTGTATTTGTAACTGTTGAAGAAATCCTGCTGCACCGCGCTTTTCAGCGGTTCTTCTTTTAGTTTTTTGTAGTCCATAGCGGAAGTTTTTGCAAAGGTAAAGGTTTTTCGTCAAATTACACTGCAAAAATAGAGGTTGGTTGTTTCAAATCGCGGTACAGGTTAATAGTATTTTGTTTTTACACGAATTTCCATGAATTACCCACAAATTTTTCAGGAATAATAGTTTATGATTAAATTCGTGATAAACAAATTCATCTTTTGCGGACTATTAACCGCAAAATGGCTATCAAAGCCCTGAAATCGCAGATTCGACGAAGTCAAAGGGCGACCCTACCACATCGGGGAATTTCAATCCCCGCGTTTCACGCCGCCTCACTTCCAAAACCGCAAAACGGCAATCTCGCCCAACAACGCCAACAAAGCAATCAAGGCAAATAGTTTCCATTGCGAGGACTGGTGCGCCATAGCTTCAACGAGGTCGGCGGTGGCGAAGTCGGAGGTGTCCAAAACGGCGGCAACATTGAAATCTGCCTTTTTGAATTGTGGCTCAATGTCGTTGCGGTCGGCGAAGACCATTTTGGATTCAATACGGCTCTCGTTCCAAGCGGTGACACGATTCAAAGTATCATTGACAAGCAAATCGTAAAAGCCGGATTCGGGCAGATTGTCGTTCAGATAAAGATAAACTTTGCCGTTTCTGACCTCCGAGGCGGGCATCAATTCAAATGTGCGCTCGGCATTGGAAAAGAGGAAACGACGATCGCCTTCGAGGTTCAAATCGCTCAAAACAAGCATTTTATCCATTCCAATGGTGAAGGACATCTTGTCCATCTTGCCGCCCATGAAAGCCATTTTGACCATCATCGGAACGAAAATGGCATTGTCGGCCAAGTCGCTCCAAATCGGGTTCAAAGCGGTGGCCATCACAAAGGCCTGCCCCTTCCCCACTGTTTCCATCATCAAGAGCGGGTCGGCGTTCTGCAAGGTCAGCAAAGGTGTGGCAAGACCATTGGTTTTCAGGCGGATATGTTGTTTCACCTTGGGCAGGTCGGGATGTTGGGGCAAGTCGAGAATCATGTCGCTGAAGAAGGCGTGCTGCAAAGCCAAATCCTCAACCGACGTGCTGTTTGTGTCGGCTTCCATCAATGTAAGTCCAAGTTTTCCATAGAGATAGCGGTTGTTTTTCGGGTCGTCAACCGAAGGAAACACCATAAGGCTGGCACCCTCCGAAACGGCATCCAACAAGGTTTGCTGCAAAGTTTCATTCATCACGGCGGTTTCGTTCACAATCAGCAACTGGGCTTTTGCAATCGCGGCCAAATCGAAGCGCGAAGGCTCCATCAAAGCATATTTGAATTGCTCATCGTCATCGAAAAGCAGGGAACAAGCGGAACTTTCCGTGCCTAATTCAATCACCGAAAGGCTTGGTTTCACGCTGATTACGAAGTCGTAGGCATCATCGAAAGTGATGGGATGGTCCATCAGGGAAACACTGCAACGCTGCTCGCCGTTGTTCTCCAACACAAACTGCATCCCGATTTCAGCCGTGCCGTTTTTCTCCAAATCGACTGTCGTGGAGGCTGCCATCGTTCCGTTCATCGTGAAGTTGACAGGCAGGCCTTTCACTTCCTTACCTCCTTGATTCACAATGCGAACCATCAAATCATTGGTCAAGCCGACTTGCACGATGGGCGAAGCCAACCACACCGAATCAATGTAAATGTTGCTCGTAAACTCGGGCAGCATCGGCACCACAACGACTTGCATCGTAGTATCTGCCTTGGCTGCGGTCAAATCGAAAGTATTCTCTTGAAAATCAGAATAAACAAACAATGTTGAAGTAGAAAATCCGTGTTGTTTGGCCAACATTTCAAACCGGTCCATCACCTCCCCCATCGGCACGGGTGCGCCGTCCGTATTCATGCGGTCGAGTTGGTCGAGCATCTCCTCTTGGTTCATCGGGTACTCGTTCTGGATCTCGAAACTGTTGGTCATCAGCAAGTAACGGTTGGAAGGATTGAGTTTGTGTACCAAATCACGCGCCGACTGCCGCGCATCCTCAATCAAAGTGGTGCGCTGCGACTGTCCCTTCATGCTCATCGAATTGTCGATGTAAATGCCGATGAGGTTATCTGATGCGTTTACATTCAACTGTTTTTCAGGCTGATACGGAAAGGCAAAAGCCAGTACCATTGCCGCAATGAACAAGCATCGCAGCAGCAGCGTGACCAAATATTTCAACTTGCGGGTCTTGGCGTTTTCCTGTTGGATGTTGCGCAACACGGCGGTATTGCTGAAATACACCAACTTGTGCCGCCTGAAGTTGAACAAGTGGATGAGGATGGGAATCAGCAGGGCGAACAGGCCCCAAAGCATATTCGGATAAAGGAAACGCATCGGTCAATTCATTTCGAGGCGCAAAAATACGAAATCTTCAGAAACCGAACAATCTGCCCCGACTGCTTTTGCGACGATAGCGGTCGCCGGAAAAGGTCGAGCAAGCATCGTCAATGCGCTCAAGCGGCAAGGCAATGCCCAAACAAACCTCCAAACCTTGCGGCAAACGGGATCCTTTCGGTTGGTAGGCATTGACATTCTGGGCTGGCACGCTTCCCTCTTTTTCGGCCTTGGAATAAGTATCAAGCAAGCCTTGATGTACTGAGGCACTGAACTTTATAATCAAGTCGCGGCTACCTAAAGGAATCCTGCTGCGAATGCCCACACCTGCAAACGCGCCTGCATGAATCAAGCCCATGTTGGCATCGCCCACATTGATGGTTTGGTCTAATGCGGCGGGCGCAGTGCGGTCCATGTGAATCTGTCCGCCCAAGCGCATCCCAACTTCGGCGCCAGCCACAAGATAAGGCTGGAAATAGGGTTTCACGGGCAAACGAAACTCAAAAGGCAAGCGAAAATCAACGTAATGAACTGACATCGTGTAATGTACCATCATGCCTGAACGATGCTCATAGGAAAGGTCGGTGCCGCGTTTTAGATAGACGAACTCAGGCGAAACAATGGAAGCATCGCCCAAAGGAATATCGATGAACAGACCTCCCATCGGTGTAAAAGCAACATTCTGAGGCAATTGACTCAACGGCTTATTGCGAAAATAATACATTCGAGGAATATTGACCCCGCCTTTGATGCCTATGGCAATTGCTTTGCTTTCCGTTGCCTTCTGCTGCATCTGCGCTTCCGCAACCAAGCCAAGACCAAGAACTATCCCTATGATTATCAAACACTTTCTCATAACACCAAATTTACCAATTGAATTTTTCGGCCACGCCATCGCCATCTTTATAAATGAAATAGGTACCGCTATCATACTGGTCAATGAGGCCGCCTGAGTCATCCTCGGCCTTCTTGACAACGGTGGCATAACGGAAATCTGAAATTCCCCTGTCGGTCATTTTGCCTTTCATAATGACACCACGCTCCATCACGACATGATACACTGCCCCGTCCAGCGGCACCTCATAAGACTTGTTCTCAATGAAATAAACGGTAAATGCATTGTCGTTGCCGCGAACAAACACAGTATCGGAGAAGTTCTCAGTAGATTCGTTCAAGTCCAACTGTATCAACTCATTGTGCTGATTTGAGAAACGCAGCAACAGGTCAGGTTGTTCAATCGTCGGCACGGGCAAACCAGTATTGGTAGCCACACGCTGCTTGGGACTCATCTTGAAACTTCCCTCGATCTTGGGCGGCACGGGGCCGTCGGGAAGGTCGCCAAAGTCTTGCAAAAACTTGGTTTTTGTCGCTTCGGGAACCGACGAAAAAACCAAATCCACTACCGATGCAAAAGGTTTCACATAATCCTCAGTGCCAATGGGAACAATAGTGCTGTCATCGTTTTTGGTGCATGAACCCAGGGCCAAACCTACCGCCAAAAACAACCCCAAACCCAAAATGATGTTTTTCTTCTTCATAATCAATGTTTTATCTGCCGACAACCACTTTTCGTGCCACCGTGCCTTCCTTGCCCGTGGCCACGAAGAAATAGATGCCGTCGGCATTTCCTTTCATATCATAGTGCATCGTGTTCATTTCCAGCCCGTTATAAGTCTGGAAAATATCAACCAACTCGCCTCTCATGTCATAGACTTTGACATCAATCTTGCCCGTAAGACGCTCAAAATGAAGCGTCATTTGCCCATTGTTGGGATTCGGAACGACATTGAAGCCGAAGGCCTCCGAGCCTGACGCAGGACCGTTTTCGTCCACTCCATAGAAGGAGCAAACGAACCAATACCGTTGCTCTACGCCTCCTTCAGGTGCGCAACGGTTGATGGCACGGGCACTCAACCAAACGGTATCATTCTCATGCTCAAGCACATACACCTTGCAGCATTTCCCGCGTTCACCAAAAGGCTCAAGCACCCACTGCAAGGGCTTGTCGAAACTCCAATAAACGGTATCCCACGAGCAATGCGGATTGGTATCCCACAGGTGGAAATCGTAATCGTTGATTTGGAACTCGGTTGCCGTCACAACCCAATGCGGAGCCGTGTTTGCGTCATCCATCGGGTAGATGTCGGTCGGATGGGGCGTGTATTCAAAATCGACATGGACAGTGACAACGCTGTCGCATCCCATCTGGTTCTTATAGGTTCTTTGATACTCGCCGGACTCTGTATAAACATGGTTTTCAGGGTCGTAAGCATCTTCTGTTGTATAAGGAAGTCCCTGCGGGTCCCAAAAGTAGCTATTGCAGTTCTCATCATCCCCAACGGTAATATCCACGGTTTCATAATCAGCAATGGTCAAATTGAGGACGTATGTGCTGTCACATTCCACATCACCGAAAGCATAATGGAAGGTTCTTGTGATGCCGTTTTGGCTTTCCGTATAAGTCTGCCCCGTGATGGGCCAATAGTATTCCACGCAGGCCGTCTTGTTCTCCTCATTGTAGTATTCCTCGTGGAATTTCAGGTTCAGCCTATGCTTGATGGGACAGCCGCCGTTGGGGTCGTCGAGAATGATTTCGTCGTAAGTGTCTTCATGGTAGGTCGTTCCTGTCTTGTCCCAATACCACGAAGGCGTTGAGCCATGTTCGTAGCACTCGTATTGGTTCACAACGGGCGGCATTTGGTACTCGTCAACGGTGAGCACCAACTTCTCCACCTTCAGGCAGCCATTGTTGTCGATGGTGTCGAAATAGGCGATTTGACCGTCTTGGTCGTAAAGTGTTCCATGGAAATTATAGCTCTGGCCTATACAGATGCTCGGGTCAACCAATGTAGTGTCGTTGGGCGGATAGACCGTCAGATTGAGGCGGACGATGCTGTCGCAACCGTGGATGCTTTGGTCGGTGTAGGCCTCTTGGCATGACTGACTGTATTCAGTGCCATAGAAATTGTAACTCTCGCCTGAACAGATGTAAGCGGTGATGGTAATCTCGTCGTATGTTGACCAATTGTCCAGATGCAAATAGATGGTCTTGTCGCAACCAAATTGGGTTTGCTCGTGATGTTCATACACGTCTGGATCACTGACCATTTGACCATAAAAGTCGTAGGTATCGCCTTCGCAAATGGTTTCATACACATGCTCCTCCTCGTTGGGATGCACCACGAGGGTAACACTGACATTTTGCGACCCGCCCCAATCATTATCGGTGATTTGGCAGGTGTAGGTAGTTGTGCCCACGGAAGGCGTAGCCACGGGATGCTGACCATTGGGATTGACCAAAGTGTTGGCAGGTGTCCAATTGTAACTGTAGTTACCGCTACCGCCCGTAGGCAGTGCGTGCAGCGTGGTCGATTCGCCTTCGCAGAGTTCCGTGTCGTCGGCGGTGGCCGTGGCGGTCATGGAACCTACATAAACCGTGCAGGTCGGACTTCCAACAAGAACGAGTTCGCGGAACGAGATGTCGTCCAAGCCGAAGTCGTTGCCGTCGCCGCCCGTGTTTTGGTTCAGGATGGTGATGGTGGCAGAGGTGGAGTTGCCGCTGTACCAAAGTTCGTAGAATTGTTGCCAAACCATCGTTTGATCAGGGGCAGAGAAAATATCGCCGATTTGGTTGCCGTTGATACTGAACTGTAGCCGCGCCACTTGCGATGCACCTCCCGCCAAGGTACAGGCCCATGTGGAGAACGCATAATACTTGTTGGGCACCACGGTGATTTCCTCCGTCCAAACATTGGTGCCCGGACTGATGGCGCCATTGACCATCATAAAGTTGCCGTTGTCGCCGTGGCCGTAGCCGTGGAAGTTCTCGTGATGCAGGCTCGCATCAGAGTCCACATAATAGGTGCCTTCGTTCCAAAGGTTGGAGTTGTACTCGTAGGCCGAAGTGAAGCCCGTGTTGCCTTGGCTGAAGTCGCCGTTCACCACGCTTTCCGCACCTGGGGCATAGCCCTCGCAAGTGTAGGTGGTCGTCACAGCGGGCGAAGCCACCGTGACTGGCCCTTCAGTAGTGGAAAGTCCCGTGGCAGGCGACCATTGGTAATACATAGCTCCTGAAGCGGTCAATGTCACCGACTGACCCGGATCGATAGTGGCCGACGGCGGAGTGATGGTAACGGGTTGGGCTTGGGCCAACAAAGCCATCAGTCCCAATACAAACGACAATATTAAACTTCTTTTCATACGCTGTTACTTTTGACGGCAAAATTAGGAATTATCGACATAACACCAAACGCTTTTTCGCAACTCCCCTATCAGTTTTGATTTCAAGCAGATACACAGAAGGCACATAGCCGCTGAGGTTCAATTCGAGGCTGTCGGCGCGGCCAAATTCGCGCATTTCAAGCAGTTGGCCCATCATGTTCGTCAGGCGGACGCTCTCGATGCCTTCGGCCTCGATGTGTACCGTTCCCTTGGTCGGGTTAGGATAGACCTGCACCTGCCGGCCTTCCATCTCCTCCACATCGAAGAAGCCCGCATTGATGACAAAAGTGCGCTCCATCTCGCCACATTCCTCCACTTGGAAACGGGCTGTCAGGATGGCAGTTCCCGGCGTTGTGACCAAAACGCGGCAGAAACCGCTTCCCGATTCCACAATCTGCCAATCCGAATTGGACAGCGACCAAGAAACGGAGTCAGTCAAGCCCGTCATGTCAATCTCGTAGCGATAAATGCCGCTAATCAGGTTGGAAGCCACATACACCGACGAGGCACCTGAAATGGTTCCCATCTGTTCCGAATCCTTAACGGTCAGGTTCAGCAATTGTATCTCGCTGATGCACCCGTTTGGTGCAAACACGGTATCATGGTAGATTTCGTGGATGCCCGGCCCGTAGGTAATCCCATGGAAAGTGTACGAGTTGCACGCCGAGACTGGCTCGTCATCAAGAATATCCGCTTGGAGGAAACTCACATTCAAATAGACCGTACTGTCGCAGCCGGCTGGGGTCAGGAAAGTGTGTGAGGCTTGCCCATTCTCGCTGAAATAATTGCCATACCACGAGAAAGCCTCGCAAGCCAAGGTATCCAACTGTTTCACTATCTCAGGCGTAAGACTGAAGTGCATGGTGACGATGCTGTCGCAGCCTTGCATTGTTTGGAAAACATGCTGATAATCACCTTCTTCCTCACAATAATGCTCTTGCCACCAAATGGGGCGACAAGACACAATGCTTTCCTCGCCATAACTCGGCGCAATGATGTTCAATTGGTAGGCAATGATGCTGTCGCAGTGGGTGATTGCGGTCTGCAAGGAATCATAAATGACGGCATCCTCATAATAAGGCACGCCATGCCAAACGAAGCCGCTACACTCCGTCCTTTCGCCGCCGTCGATGAGGGTATTGTGGCCCAAGGTAAGGTCGAGATAATACCAAGTGTCGCAATCATCGGGACCTACAGCAGGCACAAACACAGAATCGATGGCACTTTCGGTATAGGTATGGTCGGGCTTCATTTCCCAAACGTATGAATCGCAGCCAGTTCTGGCGTGGGTATAGGAGGCGTATTCGTCAAAGTCGAGTTTCAAATCCACAACGCTATCGCAGCCAAACTGATTGCTCAGGGTAATGGTGGCAAATTGTGTTTGGTCGGAATGGTAGAAGGTCATTCCGTTCCAAACATACTCCTCATGGCACCAAGTGATAGAATCCGTCACATGGTTGCTGTAATTGATTTCAACAGGTTGGTGAACGATGTGATAGCAAGGTTCAAAAACCTCATATTCAACCGTTTGACTTTGAGTTATAACTTCGCCTGTCTCAGGAACCGTATAAGCATCGCAGGCCGTGATGGTTTCAAGCCACTGGTCTTCAACCGTCAGAACGGTAATCATCACGGGGCCAATGAAATCCTCGCCGCAATTGTTTCGCGCCACAAACTTTATCCAGTAGCCATTGAAGTTGGACTGCATCACCATAGTAGAGTCAAATGGCTCATAACCACCGTTTTGCGTGGTGGCCATCTGCCATTCGCGTATGCGCATGTCGCCGCTCTCGTTTTTCCAAATCACGTTCACATTCGGCAGGTCGAGCGGACTGCCTTCGCAAACTTGGAACGCGCCGAGATGTCCCTGCACTTCCGGCTTGTCGTTCACCCTGAAGGGAACCACGTTGCTGTAGGCCTCATCGCAATCGTTGACAACCGCGAAACGCAGGTAATAGTTGCCATAGCCAAGGTTGTTCGTCGTGGGGTCGAAAGCGGTGAAAGGCCCGTTGGGAGAAGAGGCATACTCCCAGTGGGCATCGCCTCCGTTGGCATGATTCATTGCATATTGAGGGGCGGTCACCTGCAACGCACTGCCCGCACAAACCGCATTGGGTGCAGCGAGGCTTCCCAAGATTTCAGGCGCATTGTTGATGGTCAGGTTCAGCGTGAAAATGCTGTCGCAGACCAATGGATTCCCGCTTTCCACGGTATATTCATAATTTCCTGAAGCATTGTATGTTACACCATTCTTTGGCCAATAATAGGCACCACATTCCGAAACGGTTTGCGTTTCCGTGTAGGCATCGCTCATAATGAAATGCAAGTGCGCCACAATCTGGCATCCTTCGGGCGATTGCACATTGGCCTGATAGTCACCCGTATGGTTGCAATTCTGGCCGTTCCATTGATACACATCGCAGGCAGTAATGGTGTCGTAGGTCGGGGCGTTGGAATACACCGTCACCTGCACGACATTGGACGAATAAGCAGTTCCGCACCCGTTGACGGCTTTGTAGCGGATGTAATAGCCGTTGTAAATGAAAGGTATGTTATTGTTGTTCAATGCGGTAAACTCTCCTGATGAGGTCGGCGCAATTTCCCAACTGCCCGTGCCTTGGTTGGTGTGCCGCCAATCCACGGTCGGGGCAGTCAAGGAGAAGGACTCGCCTGCGCAAATGCCTGAAGGCGCGGTGATGGCCCCGACAACAGGCTCATCGTTCACCGTGACTTGAACGCTGGCACTATTGGTCGTACCGCAATCATTCTCAGCGAAATAACGGATATTGCAACCATTATAACTATAGGGGATGTTGCTGTTTGTCAAAGTCTGCCATGAACCGTTGAGGTAGATTTGCCACCCTTGACTCGTGACATTAGAGCCATTGTTTTGGATAGTGGGCGTGGTCAAGTTGAAACTATAGCCAGCGCAAATGGCTTGTGGCGTAGCAGGTGTGGCAATTGTGGGCGCGTCGTTCACATGGATTTGCTCTGCATTGCTCACATCGCTGCCGCAATCGTTGCTCACCTTGTAATGGATATACCAATTGTTGTAAGTCGATGGAGCATTCTGAGGATTAAAGGATTGGTAGGTTCCGTTTTGCGTTTGGCAAATTTCCCATGAACCTGTGCCATTGCCTGAATAAGTCGGAATGGTCAGGGTCAAGTCTTCGCCGGCACAAATGGCCTCGGGTGCTGCCAGCGTCCCCGTGACATCGGGCGCAACGTTCACCACCAACTGCCGTTTGGGAGTGCTGTAGATGCTGCCGCAACTGCTTTCCACCATGTAGCAGATGTACCAACCGTTGTAGGTAGCAAGTATGTTGTTCAGGCTGAAAGGCTGATACTCACCGTTTTCCGTTTGGCAAATCACCCATCCTTGATCAACAATCGGAGCGCCATTGGCATTGAAAGCGGGAGGGGTCAAAGTCAAATTGGTGCCTGCGCAAAATGGCTGGACTTGAGGTGTTTGCCCTGTGAAAGTCGGGCCATTCGTCACCGAGATTTGCACTGAATTGCTGCTACCCGTGCCGCAGTCGTTGGTGGCCGAAAAACGAACATAGTTGCCATTCATCGAAATCGGGATGTTGTTGGGGTCAGGAATGGGCGAATACGTACCATTTTGTGTTGGGCTGTATTCCCATTGCCCTGTTCCTTGGGCAGGCTCAAAAGAAGGCGTATTAATCCCTAAAGGGCCGCCAGCACAAATTGGTCCAGGAGATTCAATCAGGTCCACATTAGGAGGTAAACCTGTCGAAACATACACCCATGCCTCAGAAAACTCACCATGGGGAATCGTTACCCTATATTTGAATTGGTCTACCCCCCCATAATAACCCCCTTGAGTAAATTGGTAACGGATTATGGTGGAGTTAGGTAGCACTATTGCACTGCCATGCTCAGCGGCTTGAATCACTTGAACTGTCGCTCCTTGCTGCTGGCCACTTGGCGTTATAATATCATTGGCCAAAACATCAATTTGAACCAAACTATACAAGCCACAAAGTAAAACATTATCGTCAACAGCAGTTATACTAAATGGAGTTTCAGCAACAAAAGAAATATCGTCTAAACCAAAGTCATTGCCATTATTGTTCGTACAATTATCAATGATAGTGATTTTTGCGCTTGCGATGTTGTTGCCTGCTGTCCAACTTTCCGTCCAAAATGTCCACTGACCACCGTTCTCCCACGGAACTGTAAACTCCTGCCCAACATCTTGATCATTAATTCTTAATCGTAGTTTTGGCAAGAAGTTAGGCATTGGTGGCATTCCTCCTGGGGTCATAAAAAGGCAAGTCACGTATGCCTGAAAATGGTATGTGGTCCCTGGTGTAACTGGCACAGTGTATTCCCAAACTTTTTTATTAGAATTAGTAGACCCATTAACAATCATATAATTACCAGTGCCTGATGTGTGATCACCAAAACTGAACATACCATAATCGCCCAGCCAATTATGTCCATTGGAATAATATCTAGCATCAGTTCCTATTGCATAATACTGTGTAGCATTATCAGCAATCAAACCATTTTCGTATGTTGTGTATGTATAATCCGTAGATACACCTACATTTGAAAGATTATTGTTGGCATATCCGTTGCCCACGGTTCCTATATTGAAACTTGAAATATTACCAGGAATCAAATTATCCTGAGCCTTCAAAGAAAATGAGGATAAGACACTCATTATCAGTATAACAATTCTAATATTCGTTTTCATAACAAATGAATTTTTCGTCAAAGATACATAATTTTAGCAAAAAACATGCCAACCGAGCATCATTTCATAGTTTTTCCATCCAAAACGACTTCTTTCAGGCTTTCATCCTCATAACACAATTTCAACGAGAAAAACGGCCGCTTCTCGTCAATCAGTCTCAGGAAAATCCTGTCGCCTTCCCAAGATGGAAGTTCAAGAAGCCGCTGTTTCTCAATCCATTCGAGGTCGCCTTCGTTGCAGTCGGTTTGCTCGCCTTCCCATTCGGTGCAGACGAAGATGTGCATCTGCTCGGCGGGCCAGATGTTGTGGACGAAGGTGACGATGCCACAATACCGCCACGCGGTGACGGTAAAGCCCGTTTCTTCAAAGACTTCGCGCCTCATGCAGTCCTCGGGGCTTTCGCCTTCCTCGAACTTGCCGCCCACGCCAATCCATTTGTCGTGGTTCTCGTCGTTCTCCTTCTTGGTGCGGTGCAGCATGAGGTATTGGCTGCCGCGCTCCAAGTAACATTGGGTGGTTTGTTTCATACCACAAAAATACACATTTTCCAAATATTACGGATTTTGCGTAACGGATTTTGCGTAATATTTTTGGAAATGTAGTATCGCCCCTTCGGGGCTTTGCGAAATGCAACCCAAAAGGAGCGATTTACTACTGGCGGATGCCTAAACTTCGTATCGCGGTAGCGAGGTATCGCGGTAGCGACAACGGGGCATACCCCGTTGTTAGAAATCCACCACAATTTTCTGCGTCCTGACATTCTCCCCGTCAATCAGGCGGAGGACATACACACCTGCCGTCATTCCCGACGTAGAGACACACCGCGTGTGTCCGCTATATGAGGCAACCACGCGCCCCATCACGTCAACGATTTGCAATGTGGCATCACCCATGTCCGTTGTAATGACAATATTCCCATTGTTGATGTAGGCAAACGCCTCATTGGGTTCGCAGACGTCCTCGTCTGCGGAGAACACCAACTTGAAGCGACTCTCGTAGTCGGTGGTTTTGGCGGTGAAAGTGTAACTGGTCCCTGAGCTTGTCGAAGGGCCAGTCCCCGTTGCGTTCGGTCCTTCGACAGGCTCAGGAACCGAAGGATCAACGACCAACAAATCCACATCCGCGCCTGTGAGGTTGTCAATCAAATGCAGATAGTCGAAATCCATGTTTTCCATGTTCACCGAGAGCGTGTAAGTGCCGTTTTTGGCGGCCTTGAAATTGAGGGGCAGTTCGCCCTTGCCTTCGCTGCACACCACTGCATAGTCCATGCCGCCTTGCGGGATGTAGACCTTGGTGCTGTTTCCGTTGAGTTGGAACTTGGGCAACTGGCGGCCTTCGCCGAAACGGATGATGGCGCGGTCGATGACGGTAGGAGCACGATGTGTCGGCGTGTCAGAAGGCTCAGCGGCCATCACATTCAGCGAAAGCGAGGCATCCAACGCTGGCATTTCGGTGGTGAAGGTCATGGTTTCGCCGTCCTCTTCGGCAACGACGAAGATGGCTTCCATGACTTCTATCGAGTGACCGACGACGCCAATAATTTGGCTGCCATCGCCGTTCACAGTGTAGAACGGGCGACCGTCGTCAATGAAAGCCATTGTCGGGAAGGGATTGCCCACAAGGTTCCAGCCTTCAAATGTTACGCCATCGGTCTTGGTAAGGGTGACTTGGCCGTTGCCACTGTAGGGCGTGCCGCTAAAGGTGAGCGTGGTACTGTCGTGGCTGGCATAGAGGTAGCCCCTGCCGTTCTCTATCGGGTAGTGGTAGTTCTCTTCTGCCTTCCAGTTCTCCCATTCCAAAGCATTCACGCCGTTTTGGTTGAAGCGGTAGAGGTCGAAGGCGTTGGTGAGGAAGCCGTTCTCTTCGGAAGGCATGATGGGTTCCACAACGGGCGAGGCAATCAAGTAGTAGCCGCCGTTGCTTTCGCCGTAGCCAACGATTTCCTTGGTGAAGGTTTCCATTTCCGCAGTGGTGAACACCACCGGCGAGCAGTATTCCGCCGCGTCGCAGTTGGACTTTACCCGCACTTCGTAGGAGGTGTTGGCCGCCAAGCCCGTAAGGGTGGCCGAGGTGCCTTCCTCCACCGTGAGGGTCATCATATTGCCCGATGGGATGGTGCTTATTAAAATGTCGTCCAAGCCGACACCCCTGCCATTATTGTCCTTCATCATGAAACCAATCTGATAGTTGTCGGCCAAATCTGTCAGCGTAAGGGTTTGGTGGGTCCAATTTGGGTGCCTATTAAACCTGGTGCCCCACAGTTCGTTCCATTCGCCTTCCTCGCCGATGCGGTAATAAACGCTTAAAAAGTCAAACACATTTATGGAATACGTTTGACTTCGGTTAACATACCAGAACGAGAGTTCCACGGACTCGTAGGCACCGAGGTTGAGGGACGGCGTGACCAAGAAGGTTTCGTTGCCATTTTGGTTGTGCGTAATCAGGGCGTTGTAGTCGCCGCTGTGGGGGCCGAGGCCTGACACTCCATTTCCCACCCTCCATGTCGTGGCTGGGTCTTGGTTGTCGCCCTCAATGGTCCAGCCTTCTGGCAGCGTGCCACCTTCGAAGCCTTCGCTGAGCGGCACTGTGTAACATTCCACCTCATATCCCGTCAGGCTAAGGCCGTCCCAACTGACATCGGCAGTGGTGGCCGTGATGTTGCCGACAGCAAGGTTGGTGGGCGTGGCGCAGGGATTGACCGTGCTGAAGGTGAGCAGTTCGCTTCCCTTGTTCTCGTCGCAATCGGGCACCACCTTCACATCATACGTGGTATTCGGGCTGAGATTGGTGAGGGTGACGGCAGTGTCGGTCACATGCAGGTCTTGCCATTCGCCGGAAAGCATCCCAACCATGATAACATCGTCAAGGAACGCTTGATAAGTCAAAGAGAGATCTTTCCAATTGATACGGAACAAGACATTGCTCCGCCCCATGTCGGGGGTGGCAATTGTTTCACTGATGATCGTATTTCCTGCCCTGTTAGCGGTCCACTCCCAACCGTTATGCCATGTTGCGCCACCATCGGAAGAAGTGGCTATCCCCGTTGTAAATCCAGGCATACCAGGAAAAGAATTTTCTATCACTTCAATGTTAAGACGGAAGGAAACATGGACTTGGCTGATGTCTGACAAGTCGATGGCTGGAGTTTGAATAAAAGTACTTCTAGATTTCATTCTCACCTCATTTGGTGCCATGCCCGCATGGTTGGTCTGCGAGATGCTTGTCCCTGCAGAAAGATTCCAGCCTTCGGGCCAGCCGTCGCCGTCAAAATGCTCTTCCACGAGTGTGTCGCCAATTATTGGAGTGTATTTTTCTCGGTACTTCACCGTGTAGCCTTCGCAAAGGCTGGCGGTCCAACTGAGTTCTGCGGTGGTGGCGGTCACCGTGCCGAGGGTTGCCACGGGCGCGGGGCAGGCAGGCGTGGTGAAGCCCACAGGCTGGCTGTATTCCGCCTCGTAGCAGTTGGCCTTCACCCGCGCTTCGTAGGTGGTGTTGTCGGCTAAGCCCGTCAGGGTGGCCGTGGTGCCTTCCTCCACAGTGAGGGTCATTGGCTCGCCCGCAGGGGCAAGTTCATGGAAGACAACAATGTCGTCGAGTCCAATGCCACGGCCCCAATGGTCTATCATCCTGAAGCCGATTTGGTAGTTGTCGGCCAAGCCGGTCAGGGCAAGGGTTTGGTTGGTCCATGTTGCGTGCGCATCGGCGGTGCTCCACAGTTCGTTCCATTCGCCTTCCGTTCCGATGCGGTAGAAAACGCCGATTTCGTCGATGTCGCTAGCCCAATTCCTGTTGACATACCAGAAGGAGAGTTGCGCGTTGTCATAGTCGCCCAAGTCGAAGGCGGGCATGATGAGGTAGGTCACTTCATCCCTGTTGTTATGCGTAATCAGGGCGTTGTAGTCGCCGCTGTGGGTGCCGGTTGACGTTTGGCTGTCGCCCGCGCCCACGCGCCAAGTCTTGGTTGGGTCTTGGTTGTCGCCTTCTATGGTCCAGCCTTGGGGCAACGCGCCGCTTTCGAAGCCCTCGCTTAACAACATATCGATGAGGGTAGCCGTGTAATATTCCACCTCATACCCCGAAAGGCTGACGCCGTCCCAACTGATTTCGGCAGTGGTGGGTGTGACGTTGTCAACGGCAAGGTTGGTGGGCACTTCGCAAGGATTGGCGGTGGTGAAAGTCAGTATGGCGCTTTCCTTGGTTTCGTCGCAGGACGGGATAACTTTCACCTCATAGTCGGCTTCGGGGACGAGATTGGTGAGGGTGACGGCGGCTTCGTCCACACTGAGGGTTTGCCACTCTCCGGCGACTCTTACGATTGATTCCCTGTACATTACGGTGTAGCCTTCGCTAAGACCGGTCCAAGTGAGTTCTGCGGTGGTGGCGGTCACCGTGCCGAGGGTGATGACGGGCACCGAGCAGGCCTCCAAGGTGGTGAAGGCGGCGGTGTTGCTCCACTTGTTTTCGTCGCAGGCGGGGCGCACCTTTGCGTGGTATTCGGTGTTGTCGCTGAGGTTTTCGATGTGGCAGTGCGTGCTGTCCGCGACGGTCAGTTGGTTATGCACTTCCTCGTTGCTACTGTTCAGATACCAATAATCGACCACCCATTCGGTGGAAGTGCCGTTTTCTTCCCAAGTCAGCGTGGCGTCGTAATAGTTCAGTTCGCTCGCGGTGAGCATCGTGGGGTTGATGCAGTCGCCCATCGCGCTCTTTAGCACGCGGATTTGGTTCTTTTGCCCGAGCACGGCCTTTTCTCCTTTGTCGTGATAGGTAGAAAGGGCTTGGTTGGGCGCGTCGAAGACGTGGAAAGGCGTTCGGCTTACATAACTTCCCGTATGGTCGTCAACAATGATGGCCACGTTGTGCAGGCCGTTGTAGATGAAGGGCTTGTCGAAGGTGATGATGGTCCAGGCTTGGTCGGCAAAGTTTACGGTGCCGCTGAATACGAGGTCTTCTTCGGTCGTTACAATCCAGTCGTTGCCGCCGTCGAAACTGTTCTTGTCGGTGCTTACCAAGTAGATGTCCAAGTTGCGGTTGCACGCAGCGGTGCTGTTCTTGAAGAAATCGATGCGCTCGATGAGTCCAGCCTCGCCCAATTCATCGGTGGTGTAAATCTGCTGGGTGTATGAATACTTGTAAAAGTTGTTGGTGGGCAGGTCGTTATTAGTGGCCGTGCCTGCGCCTATGGTGAAGGCTCGGGTGGGATTGAAACTGATGGGACTGCTCCATAGGCTTATGCCGTTGCCGTCGGGGCAGTGGGCGCGCACCTTGGCGGTGTAGATGGTTTCGGGGATGAGGCTGTCCAAGGTGAAAGGGTTCGAGTCGGCCTCGATGAGGTTCGTGTGGTCGTCGTTCAGCATGATTTGCCATGCCGTGGCCTCGCCGTTTTCCGTCCAACTGAGGGTGGCGGAGGTGGCACCAAGGGTGTCGACAGCCAACAGGGTGGGACGCTCACACCCGGGCAACTCTTCCATGCCCAAGCGGATGCGGTTTTTCTCGTTTGTCGTACTGATGGCATTGCCGGGCGAAGCCGTCGGGTCGTAGTTGTTGTTGCTATCGCAATATAAGATGGTTTGTTCCTTTTCGGTCGAAAAGACATGGAAAGGCAAACTGTATGAGAAACCGCCAGTGTTGTCGTCCACCACGACGGCCACATTGCTCGTGCCGTAGTAGTTGAAAGGCTCGTCAAGCGTGATGGTAGTCCAGTCTTGGTCGGCGAAGGTCACGGCGCCGCTGAAGACGAGGTCGTTGGCGGTGACGGGAATCCAGTCGCTTGTGTTTTCAAACTCGTCCTTGTCGGTACACACCAAGTAGATGTCCAAGTTTCTTGTCATGGTGTAGGCACTTGCCTTGAAGAACTCGATGGAGGTGATGCAGCCGGCCTGCCCGATTTCGTCGGCGGTGTAGATTTGCTGTGTCAGGCCGTACTTGTAATAGTTGCTGGTGGGCAGGTTGTAGTTGGTTTGCGTGCCAATGCCGATGCAGACCATGCCTTCGGGGCAAATCCCATTGTTGGTGAAACTTACGGGGTCGCTCCATTCGCTTTGGTTGTCGGAATCCCAATAGGAGCGCACCTTGGCGGTGTAGAACGTTTCGGGCACAAGGCCGGTGAGCGTGAAGGGGTTCGTGTCGGCCATGATGAGGTTGGTTTCGTCGTCGTTCAGCATGATTTGCCAGCTTTCGGCGTTGGAAGTCCATGTGAGGGTGGCGGAGGTGTTGGTCACCTCGGTACAGGTCAAGTCGGTGGGCTTGAGGGTAAGATTGAGGGAAACCGTCACATCGTCGATGAAGCAGATGTAATTTGTCGCGCTCCATTTGAATGCCAAACGGTGTGCCTCGGCGGACACGTTCTCCAACGTGGTGCTACACTGCACCATGGAGTCAGTATTGTTGGAGTATGTGGCGATTTCCGTGAAGGTGTTGCAGGTGCCGTCGTCCTCGACTGTGATGTAGCCCAATTGGAGTTGACCTGAACCAGTAGAACTATCACCATCCGTCTTCATCCAGAAACTGACTTGCAGGTCGTATATAGGATTGCTGAACTCCGGAAACAGGGCATAGTTTTCGCCCATATTGTAGAACGACAAGGATTGCACGCCGCTGTGTACATAATTAGGAGCATAGTAATTCCCGATGGAATTGTGTGGGGCTTTATGGCCACTATATCGTGCGTATCCCTTCCAGCAATCGGCGATAGGGCCTGCTCGCGTCCAAAGGGTTCCGGCGGGACTTTCAAAGTCCTCGAAATAGGGAGAATTAGTGATGGCGATAGGCTCACACAAGGTAGCCGAGATGGTGACCGAATTGTTTGGCATTACAAAAGAGTAGATGTCGTTGGAAACATGCGTGAGCGTTGCACCCTGGGCCGTGAAATCGCTGCAAGCATAGCCTTCGGCCGGATTCTGACGCAAAACGATGGTAGTGTCAGGCATCGCGTACCCGATTGTATCAGAATTAGTGCTATTAGGAGTTACCGGTATTGATAATACCTCGCCGCTTACAACCTCAGTTACTTTTTGCCAGTCATATATGCCATAGACCGGCGTGGCACCCTCTACCGCAGAAGACGGCAATTCCGAATTGAGTTCAGGGTTATAGTAATTGATATTACGATCGTATCCAGGAATATTTCCTACGATAATCCCTTGGGGAAAATGATTGACATCATCCAACTTCAACTCACCCAAAAAATAATTGTTTTCGATGGCATAATGATCTATAATCATATAGCCTACAATGCCTCCGATACTACTATTATTTGTGATGCCGATGCCAGAGACTGTCGAGTACTCGTCAACGACGCAATCTTTTACAGAGAATATTAATTGGGGATTGATATAGCCTGCAATTCCTCCAACATAATTGGTACTCATGATAAAGCAATTGTATAATTTACAATTAATAACATAACCGCCCTCTATTGCTCCCACAATTCCTCCAACATTAACAAGGCCTATTATTTCTAAATTTACAAGATTTAGATTCTTTATTGTGCCGTAGAGATCCAATGTCCCGAATAATCCATGATTGTCACGACCACTACCTGACACCCACGCATTACTGATGTAATGCCCATTCCCATCGAATGTGCCTGAAAAGTGTGCGATAGTTTTGAACCCCAGTCCCAAGCCATTTACGCCATTTTCGTCCTTATAGTCCAAGTCGGCATCAAGGCGGAAGTGCAGGCCTTGGGTGCTGCCGGTGTATTCGGCCAATTGGTTCATGTGGTCGATGGAGAGGATGATGTAGGGGTCGGTTTGCGTTCCGCTGCCGCCGCCGAAGGATTGCGCCCATGCCTTGGCAGACACAAGGAGCGCGAGCATCAAGAGCAGCGCGGCGGCGCGTTTTGTTTTGTTTTTCAGGTTGTTGTAGTTCATGATGTTTTTGGTTTTAATCAAGGCAATCATGGGCGCCTGTGCATTTTGATGTAAGTTTGTGTCCACGGTTAGGGTTGATTTTGAATGGTGAATATTAAATGAAAGAACATTTTTCGGGTGCAAAGATAGCTCCGCCACTCTTGCCCTTGCCTTTCGAGGCAATAGGAAAACGAACTTTGCGCAAGTGTTTCCCCAATTTGGTGCCCATCAATGGTGTTTTGGCTAACGCATCAAGGAAATTCCTGTAGTCGTCTTTCATCGATGGGTATCGCTTGGCGAGTTGCTTCAACTCACGGGCGAAGTCGGGAGTGGCGATAATGCTACAGTTCATTGAACAACTCCTCCGCATCAATGCCTTCAATTTGCCCTTCCTTCATCTGGTGAAGTTGGCCAAAGGCGTGGTCAATCTTGGCAAGTGTCAGTTCCTTGGAAGTTGGTGCTGTGCGTACCACATTGGCCTCATTATACGTCCAACCCATCTTGGAAATCATTTTCTTAAAGAAACCGACTTCATGGTTGGGGATGTTGATGGTGATTGAAGTCATAATGATTTTGGGTATTAAGTTTTCGGCTGCAAAGTTACAAATTATTCCCAAAACTCCAAACGAATCGCTATGATATTTGCGGCAAATGGATGATTACGGGGTCAATAAATAGAACTATTCAACTTGTTCGGCTTGTTTCTTTGGTTCGCGGCGAGTGTCCCAAAAAGCAACGATGCGAATAGCATCGTCATCTATACGATAGACTATTTTGTTTAGGCGGTTCACAACGATGCTTCTGTACTTTACGGGGCGGTGGGCCAAATAAGGCTCAATTTTGCCCATATAAGGCTGTTCGCCAAGCAGTTCTGCCGTTTGGCGCACTTCTTCCATGAAACTGTCCTTTGTTTGTTTGCCAAACATTCTGAGAATGTATCTGGCTGTGGCTTTCCACTGCTTTTTGGCCAATGGAGTCCATTTCGTCTTCATACGGCTTCGGCATAAGAAAGTGCAAGTTCTTCTTGTTCAAGTTCCTCTTGCAGTTCATGGAACACATCTTCGTTGTCTTGGCACAATCCGGCGGCAATTTGCCTTTCGCTTTCATCAATCATGGCATCGATTTCCTCCATCGTGTATGGCTTCAGGGATTCTTCATCATAATGAGAGGCACGCGGACGGCGGCGCAAACGCTTCACATAGCGCGACACGTTTTCGAGCATTTCAAGACTCATCTGTTCGAGGTCGGCTGCAATGGATGTTCTGAGTTCAAGGGCTGTCATGGCTGTAGGTTTTGTTGGGTTAGTCCAAAAAGATGGATTTTCGGCCGCAAAGATAAGGCTTTTTTGGGGAAAGTCAAGGGAAAAGTATCTCCACGAGGGCACAAAAAAAGCAAGGCGGCCAATGCTGACCGCCTTGCAAAACCTTTTTCGCTCTGGAATTAGATGATACCTTGAGCCATCATGGCGTGGGCAACACGCATGAAGCCAGCGATGTTAGCACCCTTCACATAGTTGATGGTGCCATCGGCTTGCTTGCCGTATTTCACGCATTGGTCATAGATGTCGCTCATGATCTTCTTCAGCTTCTCATCAACTTCCTTAGCGGTCCAGTTGATGTGACCGGCGTTCTGGCAGATTTCAAGGCCAGAGGTGGCAACACCACCGGCGTTGACAGCCTTACCAGGACCGAACGGGATCTTGGCAGCTTGGAAAGCGGCAATGGCACCGGGTTGGCAACCCATGTTGGAGACTTCAGCCACATACTTCACGCCGTTGGCGATCAGTTCCTTGGCATCATCTTCAGCCAGCTCGTTTTGGAAAGCGCAAGGCATGGCAATGTCGCACTTCACGCTCCAAGCCTTCTTGCCAGGAGTGAAGACGGCCTTGCCGGGGAACTTGTCGGCCATGTCTTGGACCTTGTTACGGTTCGAGGCACGCATGTCAAGCATGTAGTTGATCATCTCAGCGTTGATACCTTCGGGCAGTTCGCACACACCGTCGGGACCGCTGATGGCGACCACCTTGGCGCCGAATTCGCAAGCCTTTTGGGCAGCACCCCAAGCCACGTTACCGAAGCCGGAGAGGGCCACGCGCTTACCTTCGAGGGTATCACCCTTCTCTTCCACCATGTGCTTCACATAGTAGACAGCGCCGAAACCAGTGGCCTCGGGACGCATGAGGGAACCACCCCAGCCATAGCTCTTGCCAGTCAAAGCACCAGTCGAGTGCTCACGGGCCAGCTTCTTGTACATACCGTACATGTAGCCAATCTCACGGCCACCAACACCAACGTCACCAGCGGGGCTGTCTTGGTCAGGACCAATGTTGCGCCACAGTTCGTAGACGAAAGCTTGGCAGAAACGCATGATTTCAGCGTCGCTCTTTCCTGTAGGATCGAAGTCGGCACCACCCTTACCACCGCCGAGAGGCAGGTTGGTCAAGCTGTTCTTGAAGATCTGTTCGAAGCCCAAGAACTTCAGCATTGACTCGTTTACTTTGGGGTGGAAGCGGAGACCACCTTTGTAGGCGCCGAGGGCAGCATTGTACTGCACACGGTAGCCGAGGTTGACCTGGGTCTGACCTTTATCGTCAACCCACACAACGCGGAACTTGAAGATACGGTCGGGCTCAACAATGCGCTCGACAATCTTAGCGGCCTCGAATTCGGGGTGCTTGTTGTATTCTTCTTCGATGGTTTCCAGGACTTCGCGAACGGCCTGTAAGTACTCATTTTCGCCCGGATGCTTGGCTTCCAGAGCGGTCATAATTTCATTGACTTTCATTTCTTGACTTTAATTAAGGTTTATTTAACGTTTAGAAAGTTGTTTGTTCCTATTAAATCGCTGCAAAGTTAGGATTTTTATTTGAACAATTTCCAAATTATGTGAAATATTTTCTTTTTCCTCTTTTACTTGACCTCATTTTGCGGGTCGTTGTCCTCAAAAACCACTTCACCTTGCTCATAATCAACGATTTTCATCACTGTTCCATCGGGATTGTAGTAAATCTCCTTTCCGTGCTTCACATTGTCGACGTAGGGCACTTCGAGGCACTTGTAGCCCGATTCGGCGTAGCAAATCTGTTTTCCGGTGCCCATTTTGTACTCCGCCTTGGCCGCCAATTGCCCCTCGGGATAGAAGATGAACCACGAGCCGTCCATCATGCCGTCCACATACTGGCCTTCTTGGAAAACCTGCCCGTTGTCGTACCATTTCCTGATTTCCCCGCTGAGTTTGCCATCGACGTAAATCTCCTCCGAGGCCAAGTTGCCCTTTTCGGAATAGGTGCGGCAAACGCTGTCCAACTGCCCCTGCTTGTACCAGCAGTCCGACTCGAGTTGGCCATTCGCGTGCCAGCGCATGAGATGGCCTTCCAATACATCATCTTTATAAATGGCCTGCAACGACTTCTGCCCGTTGGTGAAATACCAAACACACTCGCCGTTGAGCTTGCCATCCACATAGCGCAGTTCCGATTTCAGGTTGCCGTTTTCCCAATAGGCTTTCTCCACACCGTCACTGCACGAAGCGAAGCCCATCAAAACAGCCACGAAACAAAGAATTTGCCATTTCATCATTGCTCACCTCTCTTAAAAGGATCCACTGGAACAAGTTTAATCAACTCATTATCAAATTGGTAAAGGTTCCAATACAGGTTCTCCTTGCCATAGTTGCCGCCTTTGTCCAAGTAGTTCTTGTAATAAAAACGGTAATTCGTGTGCAACATCGGGATTTGGCAACAATGCAGGCAGCCTAAAAGGTCGTCGCTGCCATATTGCATCAAGGCACTAAGGAAATAATAGCCCAAATCGTAGCCCTCGAAAGCGTATTTTTGAGGCTCGCCCATGTATTTGCTCCTGAAGCGACGAACAAACTGTTTTGCCGCATCGCTCTCGTAGTCAATGAAATAATCACTGGCATAGATGGCGTTCATTTTCAACAGGTTGTCGACAAGCAATTTCTCAAACTGCGACCAGTCGGGAGCGCAAACCAAGGTAATGGGGAAACGGTCGGCCTCGGTGCTCAACGAGTTCAGCATCCCGGTAGCAAACACATTGTCATCGCCGTAGGCGACAATCAGGTTGGTACGCACGCCCGAAAGCTGCGATTTCAGTTTGCCCATGTCGCTATATTCATACCGTTTGATTGGATTGGCCAGCACCACCTTGTCCATGCTGCCGTTACGGAAGTCGTCGGTTGAATACACCTGACCCTCCACATCGACGGTCGACACCAAACGGCTGCCCATTTCCAAGCGTTCACTCTCGTTGCGGGCAAAGTGCAAGAACTCATTGCCCGAAACCGTAACCTCGTCTTGGACGGCCAGATTGAGATGATGCTCCAACTGGTTCAGGAAAGTCGAGTCAGAGGCCTTCTCACGACTGACGATGAACACATTGGCATCGGAATAGTTGTTTTTCACCAAATTGGAGATGGTGAGCACCAAGCCCAAGTCGCCCGGCTTCACCTTGACCACATTCGGGTTGTCGGCAATCACCGACACGCGCGTCGACAAAGGATTGACCACAACGATGTCGTTGGCCTTGGCGTACTCCTCTATGACGGCAAACGACCTGCCGAAAAACGGCCCTACAATCAAATCCAAGTCCTTGCCCCTAATCTGGCGCAACGCTTTTTCTGCTGAAGCCACATTATCCGTCACGTCAAAGACGGTCAAATCCACCTTCAAGCCTTGTTTCTCAAGTGCTTCGGCGGCCATCACAAAGCCTTCATAATACTGCAAGAACCCCAATGAGCGCGATTTCTGATTCTTGGCCTTTTCCTTCGTAACCTCAATGTTGTCAATGTCTTGCAAAAACAGCGGAACCATCAGGGCTACATTATACCGCTTCTGAACATTTTCAGGCGAAGCGACGCAAACGGGAATCTCGCCCATTTCTGCATCAAAGTCAAACTTCGGTTCGGCGTGTGTCGACGGTTCTTCCTCATCCACCAATTCCATGTCATTCTTAATCCAATAGAAATCTGAAATAGGCTCAATAGGAATAAGAACCACTTGATTCACAAACACATGCGACCCAACCGAAACATTCTTTTTCCTAAATTCCGACTCACTGACTTTCCATCGCCTCAGCAAGGAAGTCACCCGCTCGTTTTTCTCGCAATGATGCACAATGTAATCATTCTCGTTGATGATTTTCGGGATTTCAATCATTGTTCCGCGCTTGGGATTGTTGTTCAGCTCAGGATTGATGGCTTTCAGGTCGGACAAATCCACGCCGAACCTCTTGGCAACGTCATACAAGTCTTCCTTGGGCTGCAAAGTGTAGAGGCCCTCTGGCGAAACCAACGCTATCGTTTCGCTCGAAACAGGCTTCACCGTTTCCGTAACCTCTTGATGTTCTGCCACCTGTGCTTCACTTTCTTCGGATTCGGTTTGAACTGGGATACCCAGCACCAAACCGACTTTCAAGCCATGCTTCAAATCGGGATTGTATTGCACAAGTTTTTCGACGGAAATATGATAGGCCTCGGAAATGGCCTCCAAAGTCTCGCCCGATTTCACATCATGCAAGTAATACTCCTTATCATTGAAAGTAATCCTTGGCTTTTTCTCAGGATCGATAACTGGGGTCTGGGGCGCAACTTGCTCCTCCTTCGGTTCAGGTTCAACCTTCGGCTCGGGTTCAGGTTCAACCTTCGGCTCGGGTTCGGGTTCGACCTTCGGCTCGGGTTCGGGTTCGACCTTCGGCTCAAGTTTAGGTTCGACCTTCGGCTCAGGTTCGGGTTCGACCTTTGGCTCAGTTTCAGGTTCAACCTTCGGCTCGGGATCGGGTTCAACCTTCGGCTCGGGTTCGGGTTCAACCTTCGGCTCGGGTTCGGATTCGACCTTCGGCTCAGGTTTGGGTTCGACCTTCGGCTCGGGTTCGGGTTCAACCTTCGGCTCAGGTTTGGGTTCGACCTTCGGCTCGGGTTCGGGTTCAACCTTTGGCTCGGGATCGGGTTCGACCTTTGGCTCTGGTTCAGGTTCAACTTTCGGCTCGGGTTCAGGTTCGACCTTCGGCTCAGGTTTAGGCTCGGGTATCGGGTCAACTTTGGGTGTTTCCTTGGGTGGCGAAACGGAATCCGTCTTGGGTTTATCAGCCGGTTTCGGTTTTGGATCTTGCTTCGGCTTCACTTTGATAGGAAGGAGGACTCTGTGACCAGCCTGTAAGCCTTTCTCAACAAAAGGATTCAACCTAATTATCTCCTCCACAGGAACCTTGTAGGCTTTCGACATGCCATAAAGGGTCTCGCCTTGCTTCACATAATGCTTGTAATACTCCTTGCCGTTGATTATGACAGTTTTATTCGTAACTTTAGACTTTTTCTGAGCCTGAATTGAAGGAGCAAACAACATCAGGCTAAACATGAAAAGCAAGAAAACGAGAATCCTCTTTTTCATAATGAACTGTTATTTTATTGATATACAATCATTCCCACTCAATAGTCGCAGGCGGTTTCGACGAGATGTCGTAGCACACGCGATTCACGCCTTTCACCTTATTAATAATATCGTTCGACACCTTCGCCATGAACTCGTAGGGCAGATGCACCCAGTCGGCGGTCATGCCATCAGTGGAAATCACTGCACGGAGGGCTATGGTGTATTCGTAACTTCTCTCGTCGCCCATCACGCCGACCGACTTCACAGGCAGTAGCATCGTACCCGCCTGCCAAATGCTATCATACAGGTTGTCAGCTATTTCGTTGGGATAAGATGCGCTTGGCAGTTCGCAAGGCCAATTGCGCAGGCCTTTGATGAAAATGTCGTCGGCATCGCGCAAAATCCTCAATTTCTCTTCCGTCACTTCACCCAAAATGCGGATGCCAAGGCTCGGTCCCGGGAAAGGATGGCGGCCAATCAGTTCGCGCTTGATGCCCAAGGCGCGACCCACGCGGCGCACCTCGTCCTTGAACAAGGAACGCAGCGGCTCCACAATTTTGAGATTCATCTTTTCGGGCAAGCCGCCCACATTGTGGTGCGACTTGATTTTGCAACTCGGCCCGTTCACGCTCACACTTTCAATCACATCGGGATAGATGGTGCCTTGGGCGAGCCAACGCGCACCCTCAATCTTTTGCGCTTCAGCGTCGAAAACATCAATGAAAGTCGATCCGATGGCCTTGCGCTTGGCTTCGGGGTCGGTAACGCCTTTCAGCTTTTCGAGGAAAAGATGGCCAGAATGAACGCCTATCACGTTGAGGCCCATTTCCTTATAGGAATCGAGAACTTCCTCAAACTCGTTCTTGCGCAAGAGGCCATTATCGACGAAAATGCAAGTCAGGTTCTTTCCAATCGCCTTATTGAGCAAAACGGCAGCCACAGTGCTATCCACGCCTCCCGAAAGGCCGAGAATGACTTTGTCGTCGCCCAATTGCTTTTTCAAACTTGCCACCGTGTTGTCGATGAACGAATCCGGAGTCCAGTCGCCCTTGCAGCCGCAAATGCCAAGCGCGAAGTTGGCCAACATCTGCGGGCCTTCCTTGGTGTGGAACACTTCGGGATGGAACTGCACCGCGTAGGTCTCCTCCCCTTCTATCTTGTAGGCGGCGTTTTCCACATCGTCCGTCGAGGCAATGATTCTCGCGCCCGTGGGCAGTTTGGCAATCGTGTCGCCGTGGCTCATCCACACTTGGCTCGTCTTGCTCACGCCCTTGAACAGCGGCGATTGTTCATCGACCACCGTCAGCATGGCACGGCCATATTCGCGGGCAATCGAGCCATTCACTTCGCCGCCAAAACGCTGCGAGATGAATTGTGCGCCATAGCAAATGCCCAACAAAGGCAGTTTGCCTTTAATGTTCGACAAATCGGCAATGGGAGCCTTTTCGTCGCGCACCGAGAACGGACTTCCGCTGAGAATCACGCCTTTAACGTTCTCACCGATGGCAGGAATCTTATTAAAAGGATGGATTTCGCAATAGACATTCAACTCGCGGAGGCGGCGACCAATGAGTTGCGTCACCTGCGAGCCGAAGTCGAGAATGAGAATCATTTCTTGCATAAAAACAAATTTTGCGCAAAAATAAGTTTTTTTCACGGATAAAAACCGTATTTTTGCAGAAAAGAATCAAAGTATGCTGTATTATCTCATCCTTTTTGCCATTGCCGTTCTGCCGGTCGTCATTCTGATGGTTTTCATTTACCGTCAGGACAAGTACCAAAAAGAGCCTGTCAAGTCGCTCGCCAAGGCTTTCATCGGCGGCATGATGGCCATCCCTTTGGACATCGTCATCGTAACAGGCATCGATTCTGCCTTGGGCAATAGTGCGATTGCCAACACCGTGTTTTTCAGCGCGTTTCTTGAGGCTGGCATTCCCGAAGAACTTTCAAAATTCCTCATTTTCATGCTGCTGATTTGGCGCGACAAAAACTTCGACGAATACTTCGACGGCATCGTTTATGCCACCTTCATCGGATTGGGCTTTGCCTGCATCGAAAACCTTGAATACGTGTTCAGTTACGGATTCCAGACCGGCGTAGTGCGTGCCTTGCTCTCGGTGCCGGGCCATTTCCTTTTCGGCGTGGTGATGGGCTATTTCTTCTCGATGGCGAAATTCCACCATAATAAACGCGGCATCTACCTGATTTCAGGCTTGCTGTTGGCCATGCTCGCCCACGGCCTCTTCGACTGGCTGCTGATGGTGGCCAGCGTACTGCCATTTGTCGGTGGAATCATCTACATTGTCTTCATTTGGGGCGACATCAAACTATGGAAACTCGGCCTGCGATACATCAACAAGCAACAGGAAAACTCGCGGAGGCAAGCCGAAGCCAGCGCCTTCAGCCACGGCTCAATATTCGAGCACCGCGACACGGATTTCGACCCAGAATACAAGAAAATCGACTGGAACGCAGGCAACAAATGGTAGTTTCACATTGGTAATCCAACCGAAAAAGTTTGTAATCAAAACAAACAACTCCTTGAATTTCAGCACTAACTTTCCACAATAGTTTGTAATGCCTTGACAAAATGTCGGGGCAATGCGCAGAAGCCGTAATTTTGCACCATCAAACCAATACAATCATCATTATGAGAAAAAAGATTCTCCTTTGGTCGTGCCTGATCTTGCTGACGGGCAGGGCGGCCACGGCTCAAGAAACAGAGCCGAAAACCAGTTGGCACCACAATCTTTACGTCGAGTTGGGGCCGAAATTCACCTCACACCTCTCGCCCAACCTCGAACCCTTCAGGCCGACGGGCGGCTGGGGCGCTTATATTAATGTGGACAGCAGAATGAGGACTTGGCAAGCCTCTGCCCGCTACGAAATCGTCAGCCCCAACTACCATTGGGCACTGCGCACCGGCCTGCAATACGGCTTCAACTACAAGCGCATCGGCTACAAACAAGCCGAAGAGGTATTCCATACGGCGGATTACATTGACAATGAATGGTATTACTTCGAGGTTGACAACGAAAACCAATTGGAATATCTGCTCGTGAAAGGCATCGAGCAACATTCCCATTACTTAGGCATCCCGATTGAATTGCGTTATTATTTCAATTCCGGCCTCGAAACCTTCAGGATGTATTTGGCCGCCGAAGCCGACCTCGATTTCCTCGTTGGCAACCGAAACAAGGTGAATTTCCTTAACAAGGACGGCATGGCACCTTACGCGGGGCAGGTCACATCAAAGTACGACAATCCCGACCCGATGAACGCCTCCACCTACTTTGGCGCAGGTTTCCAAGTAGGCGACCTCAACGGCATAGGTGTGGGCTTCAATTGGCTCGTCCATCTGTTTGAAATCAACGGCTCCACCGGCATGTTGCCCACCAAGCCGAAATTTGCCGGAAGCAAGTTACAAATCGAATTAGTCATCCCCTTAAAATAACCGACCATGAAAAAACTCATCATCATTGCAGCAGCACTCCTTGCCATGACAGCCTGCTCAAAATCAGACTTTAAGGAAACGCAATACATCAGTGACCCCGACTTTCCAGGGCTACCCATCTATTCCGAAATGGGTTACAACACCTTTGGAGCCTACATCAACGAACAGGTTTTCTCCGTATCAAGTTATGGCAGCAACCGTCCGTTTTACCTCGTCGCCGACCGCGAACACCTCACCATGACCCTCTACGGCTGGCGCGAAGGCACCAACCTCAACATGATTTTCACCCTTCCGATTGACACCACCTATCATCTGAAAGACTATCACAGTCTCCTCGCCCTCGATGGAAAAACATTCACAATCGACACGACCTCAACGAGTTGCAATGTAAAATTTGAAGGCTATTATGCTCCCGAAATCGAAAGCATTTATAGTGGCTACATCAAATTTGAGAAGGTGCAGCAAGTCTTGGTTGACAAGACCGATGCCGAAGTCGTTGTTTCAGGCACGTTCCAATTCCGTGCTTTCACCTACCTCGGCACGCGCATTGATGTGACAGGCGGTCGCTTCGACCTTGGTGTTGATAATGCCAATTTCGTGAATTTTAGAAGATAATTTTTGTATTTTTGCGCCATAATCACAAAAACAACAACATTATGGCACTCAATTGCGGAATCATCGGTCTTTCAAGCACTGGAAAGACGACTATATTCAATTGTATATCAAACACTAAGGCAGAAATCGGTTTTGCCTCGAAGTCGAATATCGGCATGTGCGAGGTGGTTGACGAGCGGCTGAAGCTCATCGACAACATCTCGCACTCGAAGCGCATCGTGCCCGCCACGGTCGAAATCGTCGACCTGCCCGGACTGAGCAAAGGCGGTCAAGGCGTAGGCAACAAACTCTTGGCCGAGGTGCAGACGATGGATGCCCTCATCCATGTTTTGCGCTGCTTCGACGACCCCAACGTGCCCCACAGCGAAGGTAGCATCGACCCTGTTCGCGATATGGAACTCGTTGATTTGGAGCTTCAAGTCCGCGACTTAGATTTGGTTTCCCGTAAGTTGGAACGCACCCAGAAAATGCTCAAAAACGGCGAGAAGGACTACAAGAAAGCCTTCGATGTGCTGACCGTCTACAAGGAAACCTTGGAGAACTTCGGCAACGCCCGCGACGCGAAAGTGGCCGATGAGGACAAGAAGTATGTACAAGACATTCAGCTGCTTACGGCAAAACCCATCATCTACGTCTGCAACGTGGACGACGCATCTGCCACCACGGGCAACAAATATTCCGATGCCGTGAAAGCCGCCTTGAAGGAAGGTCAGGAAATGCTCGTCATAGCCGGCAAGTTGGAGGCCGAAATCGCTGAACTCGACGCCGATGACCGCCAACTCTTCATGGAAGATGCCGGCCTGACTGAACCCGGCGTGAACAAACTCGTGCGCACTGCATACCACACCTTGAACCTTCATTCGTTCTTCACCACCGGTCCCGACGAAACCCGCGCATGGACCATCCACGTTGGCGACACCGCCCCCATTGCCGCCGGAGCCATCCACAGCGACCTGCAACGCGGCTTCATCCGCGCCGAGGTGATGAGCACCGAAGACTTCCTGAAATACGGTTCGGAAGCCGCCGTCAAGGAAGCCGGCAAGTTCCGGATAGAGGGAAAGACATACGTTGTGCAAGACGGTGATATTCTGAATATTCGATTTAATGTATAATGAAGGAACTACGAATTGCACGAATGGAACGAATTGTTTTGAATTTGAGGACGCAAGCGTCCTAAATGAATACGAATTGGCTTAACAGCAATTGATGGAGAACGCGAAAGACAAGATGATTTTTCCACATGAGGCATACGAAATCATCGGTGCTGCTATGGAAGTGCATAATACGCTGGGACAAGGTTTTTTGGAATCTGTTTACCAAGAAGCAATGGAAATAGAGTTATCAAAACGAAACATCCCGTTTGAATCCCACAGTAAAATCCAAATCCAATACAAAGACATCGCTTTGGAGCACTATTTTGTCGCCGATTTTGTTTGTTACGACAAAATCATCGTTGAATTGAAATCCGTTTCTACTATTTTGCCAGAACATGAAGCCCAAATCATCAACTACCTTCGAGCAACAGGATTCAAATTAGGAATCTTATTGAATTTCAACGAGGAAAGCCTCTTCTACAAACGCTATCCCAACATCACGGCGAAAGCCAAAATTCGTATCAATTCGCAGCGTTAGCTGCAAAATTCATTCGTCTAATTCGTTCAATTCGTAGTTAAAAAAGACTATCATGGAAAACGTAATCCTTGTAGATGAAAACGACCAGCCAATAGGCCAAATGGAGAAGCAAGCCGCGCATGTCACGCCGCATCTTCACAGAGCTTTCTCCGTTTTTATATTTAATTCCAAGGGCGAACTGCTCTTGCAGCAACGCGCCCTCTCGAAGTACCACTCCCCCGGCCTCTGGACCAACACCTGCTGCAGCCATCCCCGCGCCGGAGAAACGACAGCCCAAGCCGCCCAGCGCCGCCTGATGGAAGAGATGGGTATGGCTTGCGAGATGCGCGAGGTCTACACCTTTATATATAAGGCCCCCGTCGGGCAAGGCCTCACCGAGCACGAGCTTGACCACGTCTTCATCGGCCAAACCGACGACACACCCCACATCAACCGCGACGAAGTGGAATCTTGGAAATATATGAGCCTCAACGACTTGAAAGAAGACATAAAAAACCACCCCGAACATTACACGGAGTGGTTCAAGATTACTTTTGAGGAGATGGAGGGACATGCAGGGGTGTTGCTCTCTTTGGGCCAAGAGCATTAACTTGCCCCATACTCGTATTTCAAGTATTGGTTGTATTCAAACACGCCCTTCTCCTCATTCCATTCCAATTTGTGGATGTCCCAATTCCTGTCCTTTGCCGGCTTTTCAAGTTTTTGTGCAACGATGACTTTCTCCCCGTCTGTCCGCACGTTGATCATGCCATAAACCGTTACCACTCTTTCACGACTCTTTTGGGTATTTAACTTTTTGATGTCCACAAACTCTTTGCCCGACCGTGCCAGCTCCGTCGAGAAAATCAGCGAGCGCTCACCACGGCTATGTTTGCCAATGGTTCCCAAAGTGTCGGGGCGAGGATGGGTGTGCGGCTCGTTGTCGCCACTTGAAATGACCGTCGCTATCGGATTGAGCACTTTCAGGAATTCGCTCGTAAAGTCGGCACTGCCGTGGTGACACGACTTGGCGATGTCAACCTCCAAGACTTCCCTCGTTTTGTCGATGGCCATCTTCAATTGGGCTTCCAGTTCTTTTCTTTTGTCGCTGCTGATGGTATCATCCTTCAGTTGGGCCTTGATGTTGGCCACGTCAATACCGGAAAAATGCTTGATGAGATAGTATTCCGAGTCCGTGTTCAGGTCGCCTCCGAGCAACAGCCTCAGATGTCCATAGGTGAGTTTGATGATGACGGAATGTCCGTTTTTGGTTTTGCCTTTGTCGCCGTCAAAAACAGGCAATGCGGCTTTCCCGTCTATATCCTGCGCCACTGGTCCCATGATTTCCATCTTCATGCCGCAATTGTCATAAATGGGAGCCGAGCCAAGACGCAACGATTGCTTGGGAGCCGATGATTTTTCTAACGTGTTGATATACAGTCCGCGTTTTTTTACGCTTTGGATTCGCTTCTCGTAATCGGCATTGGTGTCGCACAAATCTGTGACATACTTGCAGCCATCGTGTTCTACGATTGTTCCCAACATTCCGGGCCCCGACCCGCTTTCCTCAACCATTCCGTTGTGGTATATTTTCTTGATGATGAACTTGGCATTATCCCTTTCTTTGAACAATTGGCCAAAACCTTGGTAATGGTCTGAGTCTGAGTGAGAAATCACGACCGTAAAAGGCGGCGATTTGGGTTTGTCTTTGTTCAGGTTGAATCGCCATTTGAGGAAACGGTACATGTTGTCGGAGTCGCCCGCATCTATCAGGAAATGCTTGTCGTCGGGGGTCACGATGTGGCAGCCGTCGCCTTGGCCAACATCGATGAAATTCACTTCAAGGATTCTGTTGGGTTGCATTTCCGATTCCAGAATGTAGCCAACCGCCCCGCGACAATAGACCTTGATGTATTCCACCTCTTTCTTTTTTTCGACAACCACTAACCTTTCGTAATCGGTTCCGTTTTCGTTCAAGAAGGGCTGGATATAGTCGCCAAACAGCAACTCTTTTTTAGTGGAAATCAACGTTTTACCTGATTTTTTGTCAACCTCGATGTTTTTCAACTTTACCGAGGGATAAGTGGCAAAAGCCGTTTTCAGCAGTGTAGCCATAGCTTTAGAGATTAGATTATGATTGATTTATTGGATTCAGCCAACAAAATTATAACTTTTCGGGTATTTTCGCAAAGAAAAAAATAGTAAGTATATTTACTATAAGTATTTTTACTACTTTTGCAGCGATTTTTAGAATTGAAAACGAATTAAAACTTACTAAAATGAAACGCATTTTTCGTACAATCGTTGGAATGATGTTGCTATCCATTCCGTTGTGTGTCAGCGCACAAGACAATTTGCAACAACAAGTGGACAACCTTCAAGGCAAGGTTGACCGTATGCCCAAATTCTCCGGTTTCGTGCAAGGCATGTACCTTGCCAATTTTGACGAGGATTTCAAACTCACCGACAACACTTTCAGGATGCGCCGCGTGCGTCTGTCGGCAGAAGGCACGCTCTTCAAAGGTCTGACCTACAAAATCCAAGGCGATTTCGTCAACTCGCCATTCCTTGTCGACGCCTTCCTCAAGTACAAACTCTGCAAGGAATTTGCCATCCAAGTCGGTCAGTTCAAGACTCCATTCTCCATCGAAAGTCCGATCAACCCCGTCAGCCTCGAAATCTTCGACTACGGTGAAGGCATCCAAAGCCTTGTCGGTTACAGTGACGTTTGTGGCGTCGGCGGTCTCGGCCGCGACATCGGTATCATGGCAACCGGTGACCTCTTCTACATTAAAAGCAAAGGATATTCGGTTGTCAACTATTCTATTGGCGTGTTCAATGGCAACGGCCCCGTCAATTTCAAGAAGAACGAAAAGGGCCTCGACAATAACAACCGCAAGGATATCGTCGGGCGTCTCGAAGTGCATCCTGGCCTCAAGGCTTTGACGCTGAGTGGTTCGTACTACTATGGCAAGTACACCAAAGACGACAATGTCAACTGCACCCGTAACCGTTGGGCTGCTGGTGCCCAATACAACGACGGTAACCTCGTGATTCGTGGTGAATACATTAGCGGCACCACGGGAGTTGCTCCTACCGTTATCCCCGAAGACCTTGGCTATTTCAACAGCAACGGTTATTACGGTGTAATTGGATACAACTTCCAAGCTGGCGAACAGAAGATCATGCCCGTCCTGCGTTATGATCACTTCACCAAGGATGCCAGCATCGAAAAAGGCGGCACGAATTGGTACACTGTTGGTATCAACTACTGGCCTCTGAAGTCCGTGAACTTCAAACTTGACTATTCACTGGTACAGAAAGAAGCTGGCGACAACTCACATCGTGTGGTCGGTATCTTGAGTTATAAGTTCTAATCCTATATTTGAAAGAAACTACGAATGACACGAATTAAACGAATGTCAGAATTTTGCAGCCAAGGCTGCGAATGGCCACGAATCGGCAAAGCTCAAATTCGTATTCATTCGCAACGAAGTTGCCAAATTCATTCGTAAGCAATTCGTAATATTCGTCCAATTCGTAGTTGATTCAACAAACCTTAAAACTATGGCAAATAACAACATCTCCAATATCTGGAAAAAAGAGGACTGGTTGGCCGTTTGGATCGGTTTCATCGTCATCGCGGTGGCCTGCATCGCCGTCCTCACCGGTTCGTTCGATTTCTCCGCCGCCAAGTTCGGCACCTGGCATTGGTGGGAAAACG
>CAMVCZ010000001.1 GCA_947166105.1 uncultured Bacteroidales bacterium | reverse complement strand
GTTTTTTGTCATCAAAATTAAAGCATCGTTACAACTAATTTTTTAATCATTACTACATAGACGTTTCGCAGCTCGTCATGCTTCTGCGCAGGCTTGCTCAGCGTCATTTTCACCAAAGTGCTTTGCACAGCGGACTCAGCCACTCGGTTTACGAATTTCTCAAGGGTCTCAGACATGGTTGAAATTTTCGGCAAAGGTAGGGAATATTCTCACGCAGAAAGCGCAGAACTATGAGAAACTCCATCCTTCCAATTTCAACATCCACCGTTTCCGCTCCAAGCCGCCGCCATAACCCGTCAGCGAGCCATCAGCTCCAATCACACGATGACAGGGAATGATGATACCGATGGGATTGCGCCCCACTGCTCCCCCGATGGCTTGCGCCGACATGGTTGGAGAAATGCGTCGGGCAACGTCGCCGTAAGATACCGTCTTTCCGTAAGGTATGGTGAGAAGGATTTCCCACACCTGCTGTTGAAAAGGTGTTCCCTTCGGTGCAAGCGGCGGAGTAAAATCGGGCTGTTTGCCAGAAAAATAAAGGTCAAGCCAACGGCGGGTTTCATCGAATACGGACAATACTTTCGTCGCTGTCGTCTCGTTCACAAAATAGGATTCCGACCTCGTCCCATCAAACCAAAGGGCGGTAAGGACTTGGCCATCGGAGGCCATCGTCATACCGCCCAATGGGGAATCGTAATGTGCAGTGAAGCAGGTCATTGTGGCAATTCCACTGCGGGCCAGCCATAGTCTTGGAGCAACTTGACGGGCAGTTTATGCTTCTTCACATACTCCGCGATAGTGCGCAGCCTCCCTTCCTCACGTTTTTCCTGATTGCTATTGAATTCCCAGAAAGCGTCATACTTGTCGCCAAAGATTCTTTTTGCGCTGGGCATGTTGTCGGCACCGTCGGCAACGGCATCAAAGCTCGTCACTTCGAAACCGTTTTCCGTCTTTTTCACGTGCATCAGGCCAGGATGGTCGCCGCCCGAAACGCATTTCAGCGTGTCGCCTGCAATGTCGAAATTGAACACCCAAAAGTCACCCCAAACGAGAATGTCATCCATGTTGCTTTCGTCGGCATTGACCACAAAAGCACAAGGAATACACACATCGCCTTGGCTATAGTTCTTTCCGATTTCGTTCACCAAATAGTCATCGACTGCCGTGAGGCAGGTTGATTCTTTTTTCACCTCAGCAACGGTTTGTGCCTTCGTTTCGGTTTGCACTTTGGTTTCAGGTTGCTTGGCGTTTTTGTTGCCACAACCGACCATGCTTGTGCTGCAAATCAGGATGACGGCCATCATCCACATTTTCAATGTCTTGTTCATCTTTAATTCGTATTAATTGTGTTTTCAAGTTCATTCAATAATGCCACGCCCTTCACTGTCAGCAAGTATTTCTGCCTCGGATGGTGGGGGTTGTCGGGGTAAAGTTGTTTGACGAAACCTTCCTTGATGGCGGGGTTGAGGGTGTAGTCGATGAAATTCATGCGGTCTTTCAATCCCACCGCCGCAAGCATCTCCTTTATCGAAAGCTGATGATTTCCAATGGATTTTATCAAATTCAAGATTTTTTCATTGTCGGTCCAAAACATATTTCTTGGACTTGCGGGGGAGGTTGCGGGGGTAGTTGCGGGGGTGGTTGCGGGGGTGGTTGCGGGGGTGGTTTTCCTTGTCTGTTCGTCTGCCAAAATTTCCTCCCATTCCCGCTTCAATTCTTCATTCGGCTCAATGATTAGATAACGGTTGCGCAATACATGCTCTTCGCCCAACAAAAGATTGCCAAAGAAACGGTTGATATAAGTGTAATCGTATGTGATGCCTTTCTGGACATTTTGATAATTGGCCCGCACCAAGGCATTGCGAAAATACCACGAATGTTCCGAAAACAGCTCATTTCCAATCTGGAAGCCCAAAGAGCGCAGGTATTTCACCGTGAAAACGGCCGTTGTCCGTGTGTTTCCTTCCGCAAAAGGATGGATTTGCCAAATGCCTGAAACGAATTTCGCGATATGCTCAGCCACTTGCTCCATCGTCAGGTTGTCGTAAAGGAACTGGCGCTCTTGCTCCAAATCATATTGCAAAGCCTCGCGGATGTCCTGCCAAGGGGCATACAAAACCGTATCGCCGCGCAACACCCATTCCTTTTTGGTGATGTCATACTGCCGAAACTGTCCGGCAAACTTGAACGTACCTTCAAAAATCTGCCGATGAATGCCCGACAAACCTGTAATGCTAAACGTAAAGGAAGGGCTGTTAAGGATTTCCGTGATGTTCACCGAAACTTGGTCGGCCTCCTGTTTCTCATCGTCGTCCGGCTCACGCTTCGTCTTCGACTGGTAATAGGTCTTGATAAGCTTTTTAGCCTCATCGATGGTGATTTCCCCTTCAATGTTGCGGCGGGCAGTCTCTTTCAGGTAATCCGACACGGTAAGGCCATCCACCGCCTGCAAGCCGATGGCTGTGCGCCAAGCGTAGGCACGCTCGCGCTTTTGCGGCTCTCCGGCGCGGATGTACTCCTCAAAATCAAGGGGTTGTCTTATGGTCTTTTCGTCTGACATACTTTGCAAAGATACGAAAATTTCCGCAAAGTTGCTCTTTTTTTTAATGAAAAATCACTTCTCCAACAACTCCAACCCGAAATTGTAAAACACCATCGAGTAGCCTAACGTGTCGCCGTCAGATTCCTCCACGTAGAGGCCGATGCTGTGGTCGGGAAGGATGCAGAGCGACGAATAGGCCGAAGCGTAAGGCACAATGCACTTGCTCAGGGGCCAAGTCTGACCTTCGTCGTAACTGACATAAACCGTCACGTTCTCGCGGCGTTCTGGACCAGGCAATGAATGAAGCAAAATATTCTTTTCAGCCCCTTCATTGACACAAGAATATCGGATAATATCGCCATTGCAAGCCGTGGCCACGAGGTCAGGCCAAGCGGAGGTTTCGGGCTGCCAAGTGAGGCCGCCGTCATTGGAAATGTTGTACCAACGCTCGCCCTCGTGACGAATGCTCATCAGGATACGGCCATCAGCAAGTTCAACCACTTTGGCCTCATCGCCTCGCTGGGAGGCACGACCTGAAATGTGCCAAGTTTCGCCGTTGTCGTCGCTGTAAACCACATAGTTGCAGGCCGCCCATGCTTCGGTATCGCGCACCGCGAGGACGAACATGATGCGTCCCGTGGAGGTCATCAAGCCATTGCCCGATGCGAAAAAGGCCGACCACCATGTGTGGCTCACCTCGTTTTGGCACTTCGCACCATAAAGTTCATCGGTGATGTCCTTGGGTTGCGTCCAAGTCTGGCCGTTGTCGTAACTCCTTGCGATATAGGTGCGTTGCGGGTTTTCGGGCCGACCTTGCCAAAAGCCGGTTCCGCCCACGAAAGCCGCCAAGAGGCCGCCTTCGTCGTGGGTGTGTACCAAGGCGCAGTCGCCGAAGCCCTTCCCTACCCCTTGGCCTTCTACGAGGGTGTAAGGCTCGCTCCAAGTGCGACCGCCGTCGGTGCTTCTATTAATAAGGATGTCGATGTCTTCGGGCAGGTCGTCGATGTTGTGTTTCCGCTTGTCGGTGGCCACCACAAGCGAGCCATCCTTGGCGGTGATGATGGCGGGAATGCGGTAATTCTTCGAGTTGAAGTCGCCAGGGCGATAGAGCACCGTGCGCGTGATGATGGTGTCGGTCTTGGCTTCAACGGTTTGCTTTGGCTTTTCTGCGTTGCCGCAAGCACCCAAAGCGAGGCAAAAGGCCATGATGGGAAGGAGGTGTCTCATAAGCGTTTAGATTTTGCGCAAAGATAGGAATTTCCCCAAACAAAAAAGCGACTTCGGCTCGAAGTCGCTTTTTTCGTTTTCCGTCAAACTGGGTTTATCGAACCATCATCTTGCTCGTGATTTCCTGGCTCTCGTTCTTAGCCTTCAGGAAATACATACCCTTCGGACACTGGCCGAGGTCGATGGCTGATTGGCCTTCGTGACGGCCTTCGTAAACCTTGCGGCCCGTGATGTCGTAGACCTCCACGTCCCACTGGCCTTCGCCGAGGTTGAGGTTGAAAGAACCGTTGGAGGGGTTGGGATAAACAGCATCCGTCACCGTTTCCATGTCGAGGACATCGGCCAACGAAGCCTCAAACATCACCGCCTGATAGACTTCCTTGTTGCCAGTGTAATCCTGCACCCAGGCCACCAGTTGGCAGTCCTCGAGAGGATAGTTGATTTCGAACTTCTCCTCGAAATCCATCACCGGGCCTGAGAAAGGAGTGCCCTCGTGCGTCGGGATCATGTCGCGCACGTTCCAGTTGACGTACTCGCCGCCACCCCATGAATAAGGGATATGGCTTTGGGTGAGGACAACGAACAGTCGCACGTCGCTGCCGCTGCAATCACCCACTTGTTCCACATGGCATTTCACGGTATAAAAATTGTCACCGTTAGCCTCCAGTTCCATGGCAATGGTGAACGGGCTTGTTGTGGCGATTTGGCTCTGATAAGAAGGCAGATAATACATGTAATTCATGCCAGAAGAACCGCCAGGAAGGCTGATGGAGCCGTCCATGAACAGGGTGGGATAGCCCATGGCGCTGTAATAGGAAACACGGGCGGCCACTTCATCATTAGTCAATTCCGGCACGGAATAAGAAGGCGCCTGATAGCACACCGGCGCGATGTGGAGGCCTTCGTTCACCATCTGCTCGATGGCTTCGTCGGCGGCTGGGCAGTTGCCACAGTGCACTCCCGTCATCAGTTCGAAAAGCACGCACTCGCGCGCCACGTTCTTGGGCTGAGCAAACATCGTAGGCATGGCGAGCATGGCGACGATGAGTAAAAAGAGGTTTTTCTTCATTTTTAGTAGAGTTTAAATTTGTAGCTATTTATTTTATTTGTCTGCTTGAACATTCAGATCATTGAATTGTCAGTTTGGTTGTAACTTCGCGACCGTCGCTCATAGCCTTCAGGAAATACAATCCCTTCGGGCATTGGTCAAGGTCAATGGCTGATTGACCTTTGTGACTGCCTTCATAAACCTTGCGGCCCGTGATGTCGTAGACTTCCACGCTCCATTGGCCTTCGCCGAGATTGAGGTTGAAAGTGCCGTTGGAGGGATTGGGATAAACCATAACATTGGATTCCGATTCCTCAACTGCACTGACGCCATAACCTGTTTCCGTTTGCGATTGAGCCTCGCAACCGTCGCTATAAACGGCCATGATGAAGTATTCTGCTTCGGCTCCGATAGTAATCGTATCCATAAACTCATAGCCCCAATAACCAAGATAAGTGGAATCCGCCCAATCCACCGCTCCAATAACCACATTGTCGCGATACACATCGAATCGCTCTATTTCGCCTGTTGAGCCTTCTTCAGGAGATTTCCAATGTAACCAAAGAGGGGATGTATCTTTCCATACAGGTAGCTCAATATCAAAATCTCTCACCGGATTGCAATACACCTGCGGCGTTTCGCCCATAGGATTGGCAATCTCAGCCAAGCAAGCAATGTTCATCTGGCAATACTGCTGCGACATCTCGAAACTGTTCACGCTCGTTCCAATCAAGTCGTTGGGCGTGTGGATGTAAGGGCTGTAATGCTCATAGTCCTCGAAGGGATAGATTCCCATATAGCCGTGATTATTAAAAGAGGTGTGGTCGCTGTCGCCCTCGTTGAAGTTGACGTGACGAATGGGCAGTTCGGGATAATACACGCTACCAACATTCATGTAATACTCGCCGATGGGTTCCACCGAGTTGGGATAAATGCAATCGATGTGGATTTGGTCGCCGGGATTCAGATAACCATTCATGTCGTTGTTGAAATAGCCAATGATGTCCATACCTTCCTGTTGGCAACGGGATGCGTAGGCCTCGCTGCCATACAAACCCATTTCTTCACAACCGTAAGCGCAGTAGACGATGCTGTACTCGAACTCATATTGCGTCATAATTCTTGCACTTTCCAGCACAGCGGCCACGCCTGTGGCATTGTCGTCAGCACCGGGAGCGGATCCTCCACTCATGGCTTGATATGAGAATGAATCGAAATGGCTGCCGCAAACAACGTATGTATCGGGATAGAGCGTACCGCGCTGGATGCCAATGACATTGGGCGCAGCCTGCCCGCTACCCAACCAAGTGTTGGCATAAAATGCCTGTTGTTCCACTTCGAGGCCCAAGGCTTGCATACGGCCTGCAATCCAATCGGAAGCGGCAAAGGCATTGTCGGAGTTCCACAAACGCTGGCCATAGTCCTGAAGGTGCTGGACAGTGGCTTCCAACGAGTCCATGTTCACTTGGTTCAGCATCTCGCGGATGCGAGGGTCTTCCTCCGTCACCACGGGGAAATCGCGGGTCAAGCGAGGCAAAGTCGCCTTTTTGTTGAAAATGGCCACTGCGCCGTCGTTTTTGTAAGGCATCGTTGCCCCTTTCACGATGACGTAATTCTGGGTCGAAAACAGCGCGTCAAATTGCTGCTGTTGCGCTTTCGGGCAATACACCAACGTATAGCACCCGTTTCCCGAGAAAGCGTTTTCGTCAATCATTACCATGCTGGCGGCATTGAAGCGTTCCGCCGTGGCGAAGACCTCTGAATTGGTGTAGAAATGCACCTTCAGGTTGGGGTCAGAGAAGTGTTTTTCCAGTTCGGCGCGACCCGAATAAGGAAGCACCACGAAATTGCCAGCCATCGTCGCCACGGACAAGGCCAGCGAAACCAAAGTAAAAAGTAACTTTTTCATCTTACAATTATTTAAAGTTTTTGAAATCAAATAGCTTTTATATTTAGGTGCAAAAATACACAAGAAAACAACACGCCGCCCCAAAAATGCCATAGTCACCGAAAAACCAAAGCAAAAACCGTCATGTTTTCGTCGCTTTGTTCGAGGAGCAAAGTGCCGTTGTGCCTCACCATGATTTGCTTTGAAAGGCTCAAACCGATGCCCGTGCCGTTGGGCTTGGTGGTGTAGAACGGCAAAAAGATGTCCTCGATTTGCCTGAGCGGGATGGCCTTGCCGTTGTTGATCACGCGGATGACAGTCTGGTCGTCGCGGTTGAGGTCGGCAGTGATGCGGACGACGGTGGCTCCGGCTTGCACCGCGTTCTTGATCAAGTTGTTGAACACCTGCATCAACTGGCCTTCGTCGGCATAGATGAGCAGGTCGGGCGTGTTGGCTTGGTACGATAATGATGCGCCTTGCTCTGCGACTTTGGCCATATTGAGCGAAAGCACGCGGTGCATCATCTCGTCAACCATCACGGCTTGGCGCATGGGCGGCGCCACCTGCGAGAGGTTGCGGTACGACTCCACGAAACGGATCAAGTCCTTCGACGAGGCCGAGATGGTCTCCAAACCCGCTTTCATGTCCACGTCGTCGGCTTGGGTGAGCGCGTCGCTCAACGAGGCGATGGGCGCAACGGTGTTCATGATTTCGTGCGTCATCACGCGGAAGAGCTTGCTCCACGAGTTGGTCTCGTCGACGGCGGAACGCCTTTCAAAAATGCCACGAATGCGGTTCAAGGCGCGGTTGAGGCGGGTGTTTTCCTTGAAGTGAAAATTCATCTCGCCGTCCTCCAAGGCATCCATCGCGAAGGTCACCTTGCGGGCATCGCGCCGCCGCACGATGATGGCTGTCGCCACCACAGCCACGGCGACCGCCACCACAACCACCAATATCCACAGCCAAACGCTCATATTCCGTATTTCTTCAAGCGGTTATACAAGGTCGGACGACTGATTTTCAAGGCTTTGGCAACGAGTGTAAGGTTGCCGTTGTATTGCCTCATCGCGTTGCGGATGACTTGTTCCTCGGCGCTTTCGAGGGTTTCGTTTTTCAGCTTCGGCGTTTTCTCTTCCATCAGTTCGCTGGCTCGGATTTGCAGGTCAGCGGCCTGAATCTGCTCCGACTCGGAATAGATGACTGCTTTCTCGATGCAGCCTTGCAGCTCGCGGATGTTGCCGCTCCAGCGACAGCGCAGCAACAACTTTCTCGCCTCATCGGAGAGGCTGTTGGCCGTGCGGTGGTATTTTGCAGCATATCGCTTGATGAAAAGTTCTGATAACGAGACGATTTCATCCTTTCGCTCACGCAAAGGCGGCAGTTGCAGCACCATCGTGTTGATGCGATAGAACAAATCCTCGCGAAAACGTCCCTCTTTGACCATCTTGGCGAGGTCCATGTTGGTGGCGCAAATCAAGCGGATGTCGATGGGGATAGGCCTCGTGTCGCCCACGCGGGTGATGGTGCGGTTTTGGATGACGCGTAGCAGCTTGGCCTGCTGGGTGAGCGGGATGTTGCCGATTTCGTCCAAGAAGAGCGTGGTGCCGTTGGCCTGCTCAAACTTGCCGATGTGGTCGGCGTGGGCGTCGGTGAAGGCACCTTTCACATGACCGAACATCTCGCTCTCGAACAGCGTCTCGGTGATGGCCCCAATATCGACGCTCACCATCGGTTTTGCCGAACGGGTGGAGAGACGATGTATCTCGTTGGCCAACACGTCCTTACCCGTTCCGTTTTCGCCCAAGATAAGCACTGTGGCATCGGTCGGGGCGGCCATTCCCACCATGTGACGGAGGTTCTTCATTGCCTCGCTCTTGCCCCATTGCATGGGTGGCGTGGCGTTGGTGTAGGGCGGACACATTCGATGTGTCCCTACAGAATGCGTCCCAACACGATGTCTCTTACAAGCCTCTTCAAGTGTGGCGAGCAGTTTGGCATTGTCCCATGGCTTCACCACGAAGTCGAAGGCGCCGCGTTTCATGCCTTCCACGGCGAGAGCAATGTCGGCGTAGGCCGTGAAGAGCACCACCTCCACATCGGGGAAATTGCGTTTGAGTTCGGAGAGCCAAAAGAGGCCTTCGTTGCCCGTGTTGGTGTCGCTCTCGAAGTTCATGTCCAAGAGCACCGCGTCGGGCTTGAATTGGCGCATCGCCTCCATTAGCACCTTGGGCGAGGCGATGAGTTCGACCTCGGCAAAGCGCATGGGCAGCAGGATATTCAGTGCCGACCGGATGCCGGCGTTGTCGTCGACGACGAGTATTTTTGATTTGAGTTTATTCATGGCAGCAAAATTACCGAAAAAAATTACCGAAAAAACATAATTTTCATCATCACTCCTTCTGCAACACGTCCACGGGGTTGGTCTTGGCGTTTTTCGCCTGCATAGTAGGTGCTCATAACTGTTGATTGTTTAATTCTTTTGCCAAACGGTTAAGTCTGTCGGTGTCAATAGGTTCCAAGATGATTTCTTCGGGTTCGAGATCCAAGAGAAACTGCATATAGTTCGGAAGTGTCAACAGAGGGCCTTCACGCCCAACGTTGAAGTCGCCGAACTTGATGGCATGGTACACATGATATTTGTCGGGATGCTTCAGTGCAGTTGAAAGACTCTTGGCCTTGGCAGTCTTGGCCTTGACTTCAACGGGAACACATTCCCCCTTGTAACCAATCAGGAAGTCCAATTCCATACCCGATTCCTTGCGATAGTAGTACAAAGCCTGCTCTTTCTTGTGGAGTGTATCAGCCATCAGGTTTTCAAAGATGGCGCCTTTGAAACCTCCCAAGTTTCCTTGTATAATGTCGTTTCGGGTAGAACCGCCAAGCATGGTGACAAGCAATCCGATGTCGGTGACATACACTTTGAAGGTTGATTCTATGGCATTGCCTTCCATTGGCAAGCCAGTCGCTTCCGTGTTATAACAACGACGGATCATTCCGGCATCTTCCAACCATTGAAGCGACCCTGCGTAATCCTCTGCGCGACCATCTTTCTTGATGAGATTGTATTGGAACTTTTTGTAGTCCTTTGCTAATTGCTTGGTAATGGAATCGAAGCAGCCGCGAATGTGGGATTTGTCATCGTCGCTGGCATATTTCACCATGTCATCTTTATATTCTTTCAGAATCCTACGAAGGACGGCATCAACCTTGCTCATGTTGCCCGTCTCTATCAGCTTGTTCACTGCTGCGGGCAAACCGCCAACGGCGACATAACGGTTCAAGAGGTCCTTCATGGCGACATGCATCCCCATTGGAACAGGTTTTTCATTCTCCAGGCAGTTTTTCAGAAAGGCAATCACTTCTTCAGAAATGCCATTGGCCCACAGGAACTCCTCGAAATCAAGCGGATACATCTGCACAATGTGTTCAGAGCCAACAGGAATGGAATTTTTCCCCAACCGAATATCGTCCTCGCGTTTCCGTTTCAGTTTCTTTTTCTTCTCGCCATACCCCTGAACGCCCAAAAGGGAGCCGGTGGCAATCACATCAAAACGACCGTCTTCTTTGAAAAACTTCAAGGAGGTTCGGGCATCGGGACAGTCTTGGATCTCGTCGAAGATGAAGCAGGTTTGTCCGGGGACGAAATTGGCTCCTTTTATCTGGGCTGAGAGTTCAAGAAGAATCGCATCGACTTCTTTTGAGCCAAGGAATGCGCCAATGCGCTTGGGCTGTTTGGTGAAGTTCATGTAATACACATACTTATAGTTTTCCTCGGCAAACTTCCGCACGATAAAAGTCTTGCCACACTGGCGCAATCCCATGATGACAAGCGGCAAATGTCCGGGTGTGTCTTTCCATTCCCGCAGGGTTTCTTCAATTCTTCTTTTCAGCATTTTTCAAACGGATTTTCGCTGCAAAAATACACTTTTCCAAACGAAAAAGCAATAATCCACCCATTTTTCTGAACGAATATTTTGCTTTTTACCCATTTTTCTGAACGAATAATTGACTTGTCGACCCATTTTTCTGAACGAACCATCACTCCTTCTGCAACACATCAACAAGGTTGGTCTTGGCGGCCTTGAGGGTTTGCCAAAGCACCGAGAGGAAGGCCATCACAAGGGCGATGACGACAGCGACGACGAAAATCCAGCCGTAGTTTTCGAGTTTGACGATGAAACCCTCCAAATAACGTTGCGCCGCCCACACCGCCACAGGCACACCAATGACGCAGGCCACGGCCACCAAAACCATATATTCCTTCACGGTGCGCCATGTCTCGCTCTCAACGGTGCCGCCAAACACCTTGCGCACGGCGATGCTCTTGGCGTTCTCGCCCGCGTAGTAGGTGCTCATCGCGAGCAGACCGAGCAGCGAAATCACCACGGCGAGGATCATAAAGATTTCCAAAAGGCGCATATTGTTCTTGGCGGGCTTGAGGGCATCGCGGTAGAAGTTGTCGATGTAGTCGTCGGCACTCACGAATGACGACTTGCCTTTGCACCACTCGTCCACCACCTCGCGGATAGCCTTTCGAGCCTCTTTTTGGTCGCCGACCGTCTCTATGAGGAAAGCCGCATATTGCCCACCCCAGCCGATGTCTTCCGGCTTCATCACGCTGACGACGATGTAATCCTCCTCGCCCGCGTTGCTACGGTTGACGGGGAAGTCGCGAATCACGCCCGCAACTTGTTCGCAGCCTATAGTTTTCTGCGACAAAGTCTGACTGATGTCGTGGAAATCGTCGTCGAAGCCCGTGGCGGCAAAGGCCCGCTCACCGAACCAAGCCGAGTTGAACATAGGCGCTCCATAATCGCTTACCTTCTCAAAACCAAGCATTTGAAAAGCCACTGTATCCATACGGAACATCCGGTAGGCAATCTCTTCGCCATCGCGGGTGAGACTATATTGCCCGCTACCTGGCCACCCTGGAACGCCTTTGCAAGCACCCATACGCTTCACACACGGCAACTGTTCCAGTTCAGCTTCCAACGACTCGCGAGTGTCACCATAAGCATAGACATCCAAGACAAGCAAATCCTTTGTGTTGCAATTCATTGGGCGGTTCAACGAAGTGCGGTATTGCGCCTCCATCACGATGGCCATCGCAATGAGGAAGACCGCCAAGGTGTTTTGCACGACGATGAAAACCTTATTGAACACTAACTTCGTGTTGCGGCGGAAGGTGCCTTTCACCACATCGATGGGCTGTACACGACTGGCGAACAGGGCCGGAATGATGCCATTGAGCACGCCAACCACCACAATCACTGACAAATAAGCCACGAGGTACATCGGCTTCATCTGGATGGTAATCGGCACATCGGGGTCGTTGAGCAAGGTGTTGACCATAGGCGCAAACAAATAGGCCAACAATAGGCCAAACCCGAAACAAACCGCTGTAAATATCAGTGATTCAGAGATATACTTCCAAACAATTTCGCCTTTCTGCGCTCCGAGCAAGCGGCGTGTGGCCATCTCCTTGGCACGTTTTCCGGTGAGGGCAAACGAAAGATTGATATAATTGAACACTGCCGAAAGCAACAGCAGCAACCCTACGAGTGCCAAAAGCTTCAAGGTGCCTAAGTCTCCACGAGCGAACTGGTTGCGCGAGTCTTGGGCATCGCGGAAAAACAGTTTGTCGAAGCGGCGCACAGTCAATTTGTCGAAAAAAGCCTTGCCGTAAAAGTCGGGATAGATGGCCTTGCAAACGGCCTCGGCCTTGTCGTAAATCACTTGGGGGTCGGTGCCTTGGGGATACTTCGCGAAGGTGATGGTGGAACCGTAATGGTCGTATGGATCGCTGAGCGCAAAATCGTTAAGATCGCTTTTGTCATTGAGTATCAAATCGGTAGGCACGAAAATCGTATTACGGAAATCTTGAAGGACACCGATGATGACAAGTTCGCGTCTACCTATCCTGATGGATTGACCCACTTTCAGGTCATGCGTCCGCGCAAAGGTCTCGCTAACGATGACATTCGAGAGCGATTCGAGGCCATCGGGACCTCCTTCGACAAACCGTAGATACGAAAACATCTCGAAGAAATCAGGACTTACAAACTTCATCTTAACCTCGGTCGGGCCTTCTTCAAATTGGACAAATGTATTACCGCCTTCGCCATAGCGCACAGCCTTTTCCACTTCGGGCACACGGGCGATGAGTTCGTCGGTGAAGGCATAAGTGAGGCCCGTGTATTTGGGCATTCCAAAGGTGTAGATGTTTTTGGCATCGGGGCTTTCGCGCGTGATGCTGTACTGCTGCCACGCATAGCTGCCGATGATAATGACGAAAGCGAGGCTCACGGCCAAGCCCACAGCCTCGATGACGGTGTAAAGTTTGTTTCGGGAGAGGAATTTTAGGTAGGTGCTCATTGTTTTTGGATTTAAAGATTCAAAATTCAAGATTCAAAGACTGTCATTTAACTACGAATTACACGAATTTTGCGAATTTCGATTTGAGAATTTGAGGCGCAAGCGCCTGAATGGGTACGAATCTGGACTGCTTCGTGCCTCGCAGTGACGCAAAGCGACACCAAATTCGTCCCCATTCGCGGCGTAAGCCGCAAAATTATTCGTTCCATTCGTGTAATTCGTAGTTCCCTTTTCATAGTTTACTCACTCCGTAGCGACTTCACCGGATTGACCGTGGCGGCTCGCAGACTGCGCAGGGTGACCACCGCCACCGTGACGCCCAAGACGGCCAGCAGCGCCAAGGCAAACACCCACCAATGCAACGGAACGCGATAGGCAAAGCCCTCCAAATAACGCCGCATAATGACGATGCTCACGGGCACGGCCACGACGAAGCACACCAGCACAATCTTCACGAAGCGCGAGTTGAACATCGCCAGAATCTGCCCCACCGTGGCGCCATGCACACGACGGATACCGATTTCCTTGCGGCGGTGCTCCGTCTCGAACATCACCAAGCCGAACACGCCCATCAGCGAGATGACGATGGCCAAAATGGTGAACAGCGTGACCAACTTCGAGAGGTTTTGCTCCTTCTTGTATTGGCTTTGCAGCGTTTGGTCGAAAAGCTGCACGTCGTAATCCTCGGCGGCAATGTCGGGATCCAGCTCATTCAAGATGGTTTGGATGCGCTTCATCACGGCGAGGACATCCACGCTGGCCTCGGTGCGCACAAACAGTTGCATACAAGGCCGCCACGGTTTCTTGCCGAAGACATACAAGGCAAACGGCCCAATCTCGTTGCGCAAGGCGGAATAGTTGAAGTCCTTGCAAATCCCTGCAACCTCGGCCAAGCCGTTGGTATGTCCCTGAATCTGGTCGCCGACTTGAATGTCATACATCTTCTGAGCCGTCTCGTTGAGGATGTACACACCATTCTCCGATTGCTCGTCAGCGGGAGTGAATTTGCGGCCATCAGCCATCTCCATTCCCATGAAATCCAAGAAGTTCCACGAAACTGGATAGCATTGCCAATGCACCTTGCCTCCTTTGAAATCGCGGTTCCAGCCCATGCGCTCGTCTTTGACAAACGGACCGTCGCCCCAAGCCACATCCTTGATGGCGGCATCGGCCTTGAGTCGGTTTTCGGTGGTTTCGTGCTCCAAGTAGCTTATTCTCGCCGTGGTCATCACCGTGAGCAGTTGTTCCTTGTCGAAACCCATGTCGCGGTTGAGCATGAACTGACGTTGCTCGTGGACGAATATCGCGCAGATAATCAACGCGATGGAAACCGTGAACTGCAAGCCAATCAAGCCTATGCGAAAGGCCTTGCCCTTTTGCGTGGTGCCGAGGGTGCCTTTCAAGGCGAAGGCGGGATTGAACGAGGTGGCGAACAAGGCCGGATAGAGGCTGGCGGCCACCGAAACAAGCAAGCCAGAGCCGACGGTCAGGGCGGCGATGCCCCAGTTTTGGCCGAAACGGAGCGGCGTGTCGATGAGCGCGACCAAGGTGGACTGCCTGAACAGCGTAACCACGGCCACGGCCAATGCCAAGGCAATGACGACCATCGTCGCCGACTCGCCCACAAACGACATCACCAACGAGAAACGGCTGCTGCCCAATATCTTGCGCGTGTTGATGTTGCGCAGGCGAATGGGCACCATCGCGAAGAAGAAGTTGATGTAGTTGATGAAAGCGATGACGACGACCACAATGGCGATGGCCAACAGGGTCATCGTGGTGGTGCGGTTGCCCGTCTTGCCCGGCGCGTTGATGTTTTTGGCAAAATAGGTGTCGGTGAGTTTCATCAGGCGGAGTTTGATGTTGTTGACCGACTCCTCCCATTGCGCCATTTCCTCTTCGGAAAGTGAAGTGGGGTCAACGCCGTTTGCGCGCATATTGGCATCTTTCATGGCGGGTTTGGCGGCCTCGTCGAAAGCCACAGGGTCCGCACCTTCGCGGAGTTTCACGAAATAGTTGTAACCCCATTCGCTCCAGTTGTCCAAACCTTGCTTGCCGATGTTGTAGCACATATCGAAAGAGGCCGCGTCGCTGTTGGCGGGCATGTCCTTGTAGATGGCGACGATGACAGCGTCTTCCATCGAAATGCCGCGCCAGTCCTGCTTGCGCAGCTTGGCCACGTCGCCCACCTGCACGCCGAGGCGCTGGGCCGTCGATTCCGAAACGGCGTAGGTGATGCCGTTGATCCAGTCGTTCCAGTTGCCAGCCACGAGTTCGAGGCCGAAAACATCCTTGCCTCCATCGCTGAAGGCCCCGATTCTCACCTGCATTTGCTGGTTGTCTTCAAGGATAATGTGGGCGGTCGGGCAGTTCTTGCCCACATAGCCGCAGCCACCAGCCTCCACGTCGGGCGAGGCCGCAATGACGGCTTCTGCTATCGGTCGGCATATCCACGACGAGGCGCCATAGTCGGCAAACTGGTCGCCGACCATCATACAATAGATGCGGTCGCTGTCCTTGAGGGCCTTGTTGTAGGTGAGGTCGTGGCGCACCTGCACGAGGATGATATAAAGCGCGGCAAAGGCCGCCGTCAAGCCGAGGATGTTGAGGACGGAGGAGACGAGGACGGTCTTGCCTTTTTTGAATAATCTTGCCATAAAAGTGTTGTTTTATTTATTCTTTTTTCCGTTTCGGGTCTTCGGACTCCCCCGCCCTTTGGGCACCCCCTCAAGAGGGGGACGGCCTGCCGGACGCAAGTTCTTCGTCGCTTTGCGCGTCCCCCTCTTGAGGGGGCAGGGGGAGTCAAAAAACTTTCTTACAGTTGCGAAAGCACCTCATCGACGATCTTGCCGTCCAAGAGGTTGATGATGCGGTCGGCATAGCCGGCATCGCGCTGCGAGTGGGTCACCATGACGATGGTGGTGCCTTCCTTGTGGAGGTCGGTGAGCAGGTCCATCACCTCGCGGCCATGCGCGGTATCGAGGTTACCCGTAGGCTCGTCGGCGAGGATGAGCTTGGGGTTGGCGACGACGGCACGGGCGATGGCCACACGCTGCTGCTGACCACCGCTCAGCTGCTGCGGGAAGTGGTTCTGGCGGTGCTTGATGGCCATGCGCGTCATGATGGCCTCCACGCGCTCGCGGCGCTCGGCGGCGGGGATGTTCATGTAGCGCAGCGGCAGCTCGATGTTCTCAAACACATTCAGCTCGTCGATGAGGTTGAAGCTCTGGAACACAAAACCGATGTTGCCCTTGCGGAACTGGGTGCGGTCCTTTTCCTTGAGGTCGCCCACCTGCTGGCCGAGCAGTTCATACTTGCCGTCGGTGGGGTTGTCCAAGAGGCCGAGGATGTTGAGCAAGGTCGACTTGCCGCAGCCCGAGGGGCCCATGATGGCGACGAACTCGCCGTCGTTGATTTCGAACGAAACGCCGTCGAGGGCGACGGTCTCAATCTCGATGTCCTCGCTACGGAAGACTTTCTTCAGGTTTTCTACTTTGATCATTTCTTTAAGATTTTGATTGTTATACGATTTATTTGTTGGTTTTATTGTTGTCGTTTGAATGCAGGGACTTACGTCGCCTGCTTATTGGCTGTCGGCAGGGGTTGACACCGCCTGCCTATTATCTGTCGTCCCTACGGGACTGGGCCTGCCGTGGGTGGCGTACCCGATGTTGGCAGGGGTTGACACCGCCTGCCTATTGGCTGTCGTCCCTACGGGACTTTTTGTTGGGCTTCCCACCCTCCGAGTCAATCCGCTTGATTTTGCCACCCATTAGGTAACCTTTCACCTTCACGTCGCCATAGTAATAGATGCGGCCTGAGCCAGCGATGTTGTAATCCATCGACTCCAACGCGCAACGGGTCTCGATATAACCCGAACCCGCCACGGAAAGGTCGGCGCTTTTCACCGTCCCGGCTTCGATGACGATGCCTCCCGAACCGGCAACGCTCAAGTCGACATTGTCGGCTATAAGGTTCTTGCACAGCAACTTGCCCACACCCGCGACATTCCAATCCAGATGGTCGGAATGAAGATTCTTGCACACCAACTTACCCGCGCCAGCAAGGTTCATCTCGAACTCGTCGATGGTAGCCGTTTCATCGAAAAACACGCCATACGCGCCCGCCGTGTTGATTTCCAATTTCGGCGCTTCAAACGGTGTAACGAAACTGAAGTCGCCGCCGCCCACCAAACTGATTTCCTCCAATGTCGGGGCGGTGAGTTCGATGACGAACTTGGTTGGTTTCAAGTCGCTTTGTTGCAGCGTCTTGACCATTTTCACCTTCAGGCAATCGCCTTTTTGGTAGATGTCGACACACTCGAAAAGGTTCTCGTCGAGGGTCACGCGGCAAGAACACTTGTCGGCCACCGCGTATGTCACCGAAGCCGGCAGCGCGATGCTGATTTCGTCAAATGTTGTCACGTTGATGTCTCGCGTAACGACGTTGCCGTTGCCTTCGGCGAATGTTCCTTGCGAGTACACGGTGATGGTTTTGTTGCCTTTCCCGTCGATTACGGTATCAGCCTTGTACACTTTGTTTTTCTGCGCCTCAGCGCCCAGCACCGCCGCAAAAACGAGCAGTGCCACAATAAATGATTTTTTACCCATTGCTTTACGATTTTACAGGTTCATATTTTTTTCGCATTTTCCCATAGCAATTGCCGTGCCAAATTTGTAATTATTTAATATTCAATAAATTACAATTTAGCGTAAAATATAAAGTGTAAAGGTTCTTTACAGTGGTGTAAAGAAAGTTTACAATGGTTTACAACGCCATCAAATCTTCTCTCAGTATAATTGAGGTTCTTGCGGAAAAAAAGTCGAAAACAGGTCGCTAAAAGTCGCCATCGACAATATTCGCGACGATTTTGTCAACCAATTGGACAAAATAAGGTTGACGCAAGAAGCAATTGTGCCGTGAAACCACATCAGACACATTGAATGCATCAACGAACGCAGGATGAGGCAACACTTTCCCATCAGGAAACACGAAAGGCACTTCCACGATTTCGCGTTGATAAACATTGTTTACAGCCATTGCTCCAATCCTTTAGGAAGTTGTCCGCTACGAGATTTCAGATATACACCGTAATCCTCGGCTGCCAAACTCGGAAAATCGCTTTCTTCAAGCAGTGGATAGTCTTTCAACCGTTCAGCCAACTCATCATCAGAAAGCCTGCCATGACGAGAATGAGACCGTTTCTTGGCTTTTACCTGCGCCAAAAGCCATATTTCGACCTGCTGCTGCAGCCAAGTTTGGAACGACTCGTTGATCTGTAAGACATTTTCAGCCTCCATGACCAAACCCTCGTCTAATGATATGGGATAGGTGCACATTATAATCTTGTTTTTGCAAATGCAAAATTACACATTATTTCCGAAACCGCAAAACGAACTCTGAAAAAAGCCTCCTCGTTCCTCACTCCATAGCGCCGTCAAACGCATGGAACCGGAATGGGGAGGCTTTTGCTTTTCTCACTTCACCATGCCGTCATCATACCCGCCATTCCAAAGGGTCTTCTGGCCTTTGTTGAACGCCTTTCCGTAGTTGAACTTCCATGTGAGACCCAACACGACCATGTTGCCGTTGTCGCTGGTCCAGTTGGTATGGCTGTAGGGATGCACCGCCGAGAGGTTGCTGGTCTGGTACATATAGCCCTTCTTGTTGAACGGACAATGCCATACTACGCTCGCATTCAGGCTCTTCCAGTTGTATTCGGCATAGATGCTTTGCGACATCTCGCCTCCCGACAAATCCTCACCGAACAAAGACCATTCGGGCGTGAAGTCGAAGTTGCAGCCGACCACCAATTGCTTCCAGACAAACTGCGCCTTGATACCGCTGCTAAAGTTGAGGTTGTCGTGATAGAATTCCTCGCCTTTGGCTTCCTCCTTCTTCAGTTTGGCGTTCAGCGTAATGTTCAATCGGTCAAATAGTTGCTTTACGCCCACCTCGGCTTTCAACTGAAAACGCTGGTAATAGTCGGTGTTCTGCCTTGTGCCGACGAAAAGATCAAGGTCAGGATCGTAATGATACAAGCGGACAGTGGGGGAAAAGTTCCTGTAATAACTTGGAATCATACTGGCAAACCATCCCTTATTATTGTAACGCAACCGCAGTGCACCGAACAAGGTGTTATAAGGCCGCAACGACTCATTGCCACAGATGGCCTCCACATCGTCCACGCGCTGCAACACGGGCGACATGTCGCTCAACGAAGGCAGGTAAGGGACAAACTGCGTGTTGACCGTCACCGACCAACGCTGATTGATGCGCCAAAACAGGCCCGCCGTGCTCAAGTTACGGAGGTATCGCTTGGTGTCGATGCCGTCGGTCACGGAGAACAACTTGACACCCGTCCCCAACGAATACATCACATTGTCGCTCAAATTGCCGTCGATGCTGGTGTAAAGATAGGTGTTGTCCTTGGTCATCTCGGTTTGGGTTTCGTAAACCACATAATCGTTGCTCGCGAAGTTGTGCTGGTATTGCAGTCCTACGCGGGCCTCCGCCTTCTTGAACTGCTTGCTGTAAACGGTCTCTCCGCCTATCACGTAACCCTTGTTAATCACCTTGGTAGGATATTGCCATTCGCTCTCCGAATCCCTGTAAATCAAGTTGTTGTAATAATCACTATGTGAATATTGCCCCACCATATTGAGTTCGATTTTCTGACGGTTCCTCATCTTGTGCGTGAAGAACAAATCCAAGGTCGGCGAGTTGCCTTTTCTGTCGGTCTGCTTGTTCATGTCCAATTTGGTGGTTGTCCCGTTTTCAGTTTCGGTGATGGTACCCGTCCCGAACCAATGGTTGTTGTCGATGTAGTCACGCAGTGTGGCCACGAACATGGTGGTGTCGTTGGGCTGGTAGGTGTATTCACCCGTGATGTTGTGGGTGATGTAATTGAACGGGAAATTCATTTCCTGATAACGCTCCACCGTGCGTTCATCAGCGATATAACTGTCTGTCATTTCGTAAGGTACAATTTTATAGTTGCGGTGACTCAAGTTGTACTGCAACGAAAACTCCGACTTGCCCTTGTGGTGCGCTGCCATGAGGTAGCCATCCACAAAGCCTGTGGTGAACGCCGATTGCACCCTTGCCATCACGTTTCCGCCGTCGTCCGACTCCTTCAGCACAAGGTTGATGATACCCGACGCATTACGGTCGAGGTAGCGGATGCCGGGGTCGTTGCTGTACTCGATGCGCAGGATTTGCTCCGGCCTGACATTGATGAAGCGGTTGAGCGGCACTTCCTTTCCGTTGATTTGCAAGATGGGTGTGCCGCCGTCGATGGTGATGTTTTGCATGGCCACATCCACCTCCAAGCCAGGCAGTTGCTGCATGTCAAGCAAGGTCAGACCACGACCCGAGACTTCCGCCTCCTTGGGGTCGGGCAGCACCACGAAACGTCCCGCCTCTTCGGTGACCCTCGAAGCCTCAACTACTACTTCGTCCAATTGTTCAGTGGTTTTGGGCATCAGCAAGGTTCCGAGGGCAGTCGCCCCACAACGGACGGTCAGCCGCTCGTAGCCGATGGCCGAAGCAATAAGGACGTACTTCCCCTCCTTGACATCTACGGAGAATGTTCCGTTCTCGTCGGAGGTCAGCCCCGCCACGAGGCTGTCGTTTTGTGCCTGTTTCAGCACGATGTTGGCGAAGGCCACGGGGTTGTTGTCCTCGTCAGCCAAACGCCCACTGATGTTTTGCGCCTCAGCGCCCAGCACCGCCACGAAAACGAGCAATGCCACAAGAAATGATTTTTTACCCATTGCTTTACGATTTTACAGGTTCATATTTTTTACGCATTTTCCCATAGCAATCGCCGTGCCAAATTTGTAACTATTTAATATTCAATAAATTACGATTTATTGTAAAATGTAAAGTGTAAAGGTTCTTTATAGTGGTGTAAAGAAAGTTTACACTACGACTTTTACATTCTCAAACGATGCATTAAATTTGAGAATGATTTCGTAGCGGAAATATTATTATTTTTGCAGACCATAACGCCTCTGTATTAAGTGGCATGTAGTGTATACAACAGAATAAATCCTTTAGAATGAAAGAGAATCCCCTTCCAGTGAATGTTGAAATCAAGAACGCTGTGCAGTCGATAAAAGCAGCCATCCTGAAAAGCCAAGCGCGGGCTGCACAGATGATTAACCATGAGCAGCTGTCTCTCTATTACGGCATTGGCCGCTTTGTTTCGGAACACTCGCGTAATGGATTTTGGGGAACAGGAGCTATCGACAGCATCAGCAAGCAATTGAGAGCCGAACTTCCTGGATTGAAAGGGTTTTCTGCCGAGAACATCAAACTGATGAGGAGGTTTTTTGAAGCGTGGAAAGATTTGGAAAGGAATTCGGCAGACACGACTACCGAAATAGCGGAAAATTCTGGATTACAGCCACCAACAAATTCGGTAGACACGACTACCGAATTACAACTTATTGAATCCGAGGCGAAATCGATTCGTCAATTACAACTGACCCACGACGAAACATTCCCTGTCACCGCTTTCCTGAACATCTCTTTCTCGCATCATGTCGCCATATTACGTTATGCAGAGCAATACGAGGAGCGGAAATACTATATCCAATTAGCGTATCAACAGCGCTTGAAAGTAGACGACCTTGAAGAAATAATAAAGGCGAAAACCTACGACCATCGTCAGGCCCTCCCCAACAATTTCTTCAAAGCCATTCCCGACAAAGCACTTGCCATCCGTACATTGCAAATGTTCAAGGACTCATACCTGTTGGATTACATCAATGTGGAGGACATTGATGTTTCCGACCCCATAGATGTGGATGAAAAGATCATAGAGAGCAAGATCGTGATGAACATCAAAAACTTCATTATGACTTTCGGCAAGTCGTTCACCTATAAGGGGCATCAAGTTCATTACGACAAATTAGGGCACGACCATTGGATAGATTTGTTGTTTTTCAACCGTGAGTTGCAATCCCTTGTGGTTGTGGAGTTGAAGAAAGGCCAGTTCAAGCCGTCCTACCTAGGTCAACTTGCAGCCTATCTCCGCGTTCTTGACGACGAGGAAAAACTACCGGGAGAAAACCCATCAGTAGGGATTATCCTCTGTAAGAAAGCGGACAAGGCATACGTGGAATATGTACTCCAAGATTATTTGAAGCCAATGGGAGTAGCCACTTACCAACAGATGCAGAACAGGTTGCGCGAACTATTGCCGCCAGAAGAAGATATGAAGCGGTTGATTGAAGAATAAAAAACCACACCCCATCCCAGCCTCAAGCGCCATCAAACGCCTGGAACCGGAATTGGGAGGCTTTTGCTTTTCACTCAATTCGCGTCGATGCTTCACTCCTTCTTCAAAACCGCAGCCGGATTGGTGCGGGCGGTGCGCACGCTTTGCCAGATGACGGAGACGAAGGCCAACAGCACCACCACCAAGCCCGCCGCCGCGAAAATCCACCACGAGAGGGCGATGCGGTGCGTGTAGTCCTCAAGCCAACGGTGCATCACGAACCACGCCACGGGAATGCCCACCACGAAGGCGATGCCGACCAATTTCATAAACGACAGCACCAGCTCGCGCAACACGCCGCCATAGTCGGCGCCAAACACTTTCTTCACCGCCACCGCGCGACGCTCCTGCTGCATGTAGTAGGAACTCATCGCAAACAAGCCCAAGGCCGAAACGAGCATCGAAAGCAGAGTGAAAATCAGGACGATGCGCAGCAGACGGCTCTCGCCAGCAAAAAAGGCTTCAATCATGTCCTCAAGGTAAAGCGCTTCAAAACTCTTGTCGGGAAACAGCTCTTTCGTCACTTGTTCCAAACGGTCGAGAGCCGCCTTGTGGTCACCGGTGGTCTTTACCAACAATTTCCATGGAAAATTGTCATCAGGATTCTCGCCTCGGTTATTAATCAAGGCCGCTGACTGCTGCATTTCCAAGGGCCAAATCTTGAAATCGTAGTAAATGCCACCGATTTCATAGGTTTTTCCGTCTTTACGCCTAAATTCCGTCACCGTCTCGTCTATCCCAATTTGGCCGAAAGCATATTCATTGAGCCAATAAGACCCAGGGATATGGTTGTCCTGTTTAGCGCGAAGGCCCAAGATGTCGAAATAATGCTGGTCGCCTTGTATTTGCTGGAACGAGACCCAATTGCCGTTTTCCACCTCCATCGTCCAATTGTTGGTGCCCAACAACGGCGTACCGTCACCTTGCCCCACGTCCTCCACAAACGGCTCGGCGCGATAAGCATCCAACAAGGCCTTGATTTCGCCCGTCTTGCCGTAGACATTGTCTATGACCAAAATGTCTTTCGTATTGTAGCCCAAATCGGCGGTTATCAGGTGCCGCGTTTGCAAGTAAAGGGTCAAAGCCGAAACAAGCATCACCACAGTCACGGCATTCTGCACCACGATGATGACAGGACCATAAACCGTCTTGGTCTTCACCCGCAACGACCCGCGCACAATCTCGATGGGCTGCACTTTTTGAATCATCAAAGCGGGAACAAGCCCGGTAAGGAAACCCAAAAGAAGCACGAATCCAATGACAATCAACACATTGACCGTATTGACCGCTCCGAAAACCGAGATATCGTAGTGCAATAGCTCAGAAGCGGCAGGCGCAAGAGCTTCAGCCAAAAGAACCGCCAAGCCCATCGCCAAAGCACAAAGCACAGTGCTTTCGCCTATCATTTTCAAGAAAATGCCTGCCTTTGTTGCCCCAACGAGCCTCCGCGTGGCCATTTCCTTGGCGCGAAAACCGATGAGTGCAGTGGAAAGATTCAAATAGTTGAGTATGGCGAACAACAAAAGCATCAGGCACATGGCCAATAATAGGTTCACAAAAAAGCGGTTGCCCAAACTCACAGTGGCTGTATGATCCTGTGCTCCTTCTTTAAGGAAATACACCTCACGCAGCGGGATGATGCGCACCTCGTCATACTTTTGCTTATAAACCCAGAAGTTTTCCTCGCACCAAGCCAAAATGTCGTCGTGGCGAGCCTGCAAATCCGCACCCGGATAAGTCATCACGAAGCAGACACCTCCGCCGCCACCATTACTCATGCGCTCATTGTTGGCCGGGTTGATAATCGGCATCAAATTGCCATGTCCCAACACATCGGGCGCGTTGATGATGCTGTTGCCGAAGTCTTTGAAAACGCCGCACACCACCATGGGGTAGCCATCGTTTCTTTCCAGTATGATTTGTCGCCCGATGGGGTCTTTGTCGCCGAAATGCGCGTTGGCAAACGCCTCGCTCACCATACAACGGTCACCCGATATTTTCCAATCGGCCTTCGAGCCTTTCACAAGGTCGTAGCTGAACATCTCGAAGAAACACGAGTCCGCGAAGGTGAGGCTACCATAGACGGTCTCGCCGTCAATGCTAAACTCCTCATTGAAAGAATAGTTACAAACCGCGCACGATTTCTCAATTTCGGGGAATTGGTTGCGCAAGTGCTTGTCTAACCAATAGCCCATATTGAGGCTTTCCTCGTTGGTGATGACAAAAATTCTGTCAGCGTTCTCTTGGAAGGCATCGGTGGAGAGTTGTTTCTGCACATACACCGCCAAGAGCAGCACGAAAGCCATCGAGACGGTCAAGCCCAACAGGTTGATGAGGGCATAGAGTTTGTTCCGCATTAGGAAGTTCCAGAATGATTTCATATTGTTGATTGTTTAATTGTTTAACTGTTTAATTGTTGATTTGGTTTGGTGTCTTTTGACTCCCCCGCCCTGAGGGCACCCCCTCAAGAGGGGGACGGCCTGCCGGACGCTGGCCTGCCGGGGTGCTGCCGTTAATAGAGTATCGCCCCTTCGGGGCGGGCCTGACGGACCCAAGTTCTGCGTCGCTTTGCGCTTCCCCCTCTTGAGGGGGTCAGGGGGGAGTCCAAAGACCCGCTTCGCGCCACTCCAAATTCAGCATTCATAATTCAAAATTCAAAATACTAGCACTTCCGAGTCGCCGAAGCCGTCATAGCTCGAAGTGATCACCTTCTCGCCTGGCACCAAGCCTTCCACCACCTCATAATACTGCGGGTTCTGCCGCCCAATCTTAATGTCGCGGCGCGTGGCCTTGCTACCATCGGGGCTGACCACGAAGACCCACTTGCCGCCCGTCTTCTGGTAGAACGCACCACGCGGGATGAGCACGGCCTCCACGGGCTGGCCCAGTTGCAGGTTGAGGTAATAGGTCTGGCCGCTGCGGATGTTGTCGGGCTGCTGGCCCACAAACTTGAAGTCAGCCTTGAACTTGCCGTCGCGCACCTCGGGATACACCTTGCGGATTTGTGCCTGATAGCGCTCGCTCTGCCGCTCGAAGGTGGCCTCCAAGCCTGCCGACACGCGGTCGATGTAATGCTCATCCACTTGGGCTTCAATCTTGTAGCTATCCAAGTTGTTGATTTGCCCAATCTTCGAGCCTGCCGCCACGCTTTGGCCGAGCACCACGTCCAAGAGGCCCAGTTCGCCGTCGATGGGTGCCTTGATGGTGAGGTTTTCCTTGCGGTGGCGAATCATCAGCATATTGATGCGCATGTTCTCAAGGCTCTCGCGCATCTGCGTGATTTCCACCGAGCGGTAGAGGCTGTCTTGCTTGGCGCGGTTGCGCACGAGGCCGAGGCGGTCGTTGCTGAGCTGGTAGTCCTCTTCGGCCTTCAGGAAGTCCTCGCGGGCGATGAGGCCATCGTCGAAGAGCGCCTTCTGCGCCTCGTAGCTGCGGCGGTTGCGGCGCACCTCGGTCTGCAGCTGCATCTTCTCCTGTTCGAGGCTCAGCTTCTGCTGCTCCATCTGGATCATCGTGTTGCGCAGGATGTTCTCCTTCTCGGCGAGTTCGGCCTCGGCGTTGAGGATTTGCATGTCAAGGTTCTCGTTGCTGAGGATGAGTATGACATCGCCGGCCTTGACGCGGCTGCCTTCCTCGGTGACAATCTGTTGCACCACGCCGCCCTCCAAGGGGCTGATTTGGATGGTGGTCATCGGGGCCACTTGTCCGCTGATGCGGATGTAGTCGTTGAACTCGCCCGAGGTCACCGTCCCGATGCTGATGTTGTCGGCATCGACGCGCAGTTTGGTGGCATCGTCGCGGAAGATGAGCCACAAGATGAAGATGAGCAGCAAAGCACCGCCCCAAAACGGCAACGCTTTCTTGGTGAACGCACGAGCGATGCCTTTTTTCTTTTCGATTTTTCTGTCCATTGAACTGATTTCCATATCGCTGATTTTTTATTGATTGATTTCTTGTTGTTGTTGTGCAGGGGTTTACACCGCCTGCTTATGAGCTGTCGCCCCTACGGGGCTGGGCCTGCCGGGGTCTTTTGACTCCCCCGCCCTGCGGGCACCCCCTCAAGAGGGGGAAGCCTACCGGGGGCTGGCCTGCCGGGGTGCTGCCGTAGGTCGCGACCTACGGTTAATAGAGTATCGCCCCTTCGGGGCGGGCCTGCCGGGCCCAAGTTCTTCGTCGCTTTGCGCGTCCCCCTCTGAGGGGGGCAGGGGGGAGTCCAACAACCCGCTTCGCGTCATCCATTCCATTCATATAATCCATAGTTTATAATTTATTGTCAAACGAAAATCCCCATAGCATAATTCGTGCCAAACTTGTAAATATTTAATATTCAAATATTTAAGATTTAAGTATAAAATGTAAAGTGTAAAGGTTCTTTACAGTGGTGTAAAGAAACTTTACAGTGGTTTACAATTATTCTGAAAGGTCAGTCCAGCCTTACAGCCTACCCCTTTCCTCCTCACTCACCGACCTCGAATTGAACCTTACTTTCGATTGGCCAAACTTATAGGTGACATTCAACATGATGTTTCGCCCATCGCTGTCGAAGAAGACCAACGAATTGCCGCGTAGGACACTTTGTTGCCAATAGAGCATGGAGTTGAATATGTCATTGGCACTCAGTCGTACGGTCAGGTTGTTGTTGAGGAAACTCTTCTCCAAACTGGCCGAGAGATTCCACAGTTCTTTCACGGTGACACCTTCCGATGGATAAGGCGTTCCGTAATAGAAATTCAGATTGAATTTCACATCGTAGGGCAAGGTCAGCATATTGCCGACATTAAACATGGCGAAGTTCCTATTGTTCTGCTTTAGGATACCATCTTCCTCCTTTTCATAATAGTTCCTGCCAAAATAGACGGAACTGTAAAGATACCACCACTTGGTGACATTCCCGTTCCAAGAGATAGAGCCGAAAAAGTTCTGAGTGTGGTCGCCGTTTCTGTAACGAGATTCTCCTAAATCAAGGTTTTCGGCATTTTGGTAGAGTTCCCTATAAATCGGGTCGATGAGGTAATTGTAACCGAAACGCACCGAGAGTGAGATGGGGAAACTGGCGAAAACCTGCGCCGAATGGATATGGGTGTTGATTAGGTTGGGGTTGCCCTGGGTGATGAGCAATGAATCAATGTACATACTGGGGTTCAAGGCATCCAACGAAGGACGCACGATGCGCTTCGAGTAGGATGCGCCTATCGCGTAGCCTTGGGCGGGCTTGTATTGCACGGTGGCATTCGGGAAAAGTCCGGGCTTCGTGTAGTCCACTTGGGGAACGTCGTTCAAATAGTTGTGGCGATCCACATACTCAAACCGCAGTCCGGCGGTGGCCGACCACTTGTCGGAGAAATTGTGCGCAACGCTGGCGTATGCGGCAGCATTCGACTCGTCGGAATGGTAGTGCTGCAATAGGTTGTTTGTTCCTGTCAAGTCAACGTGGTTGTCGGTTTGAATCAAGGAGTATTTCGCTCCCGTCGTGAACGTGGTCTTGCCGTTCCTGAACGGCAGTGTATAGTCCACACTCCCCACATAGATGCCCGTGTTGCCATAACCTTTGTTGAGGTTCAAAATGCCTTGGCTCTCACTTCCGTCAACGATGTTGCGGAAAGCATCCTCGTCATTATAGCGGTTGTAGGTGTAGTCCAAAGTCACGTTGAGGTTCTGGCCGAGACTGTCGATGTCGTAGTTGAAGAACAGCGTGTTGTTGCTCCGCAGGCTCTTGTCGTTGGTGTTGGTCACGGTCTTGAAATCCGTATGATTGCCCGCCAAAAAATGGGTGCTTTGCTCGCGCAAGCTTGTGCCATTGCCCAAGTTGTTGTTGCTCTGCAAGCCGATGGTCATTTTCGGGGTCAAAGCGTATTCCAGCATCAGTTTTGCGTTGTGGCCTTGATTTTCCGAGAGGCTGTAGGCGCGATGTTCAATCATAGAGTAGCCAATCACGTCCTCGTTGTTGATGGTGTGCGTGTTGCGTCCGTTGAAACCGTAATAGAGGTTGGCCGAAAACTTGTTTTTCGAGAAGGTGACATCGGCAAAGGCACGCTCGCTCCAACGCCGCGCTTTGGTCACCGTGCCGCCGAGGCGCACCGAGAAGTCGTCGTTGCGCCGCAGGGTGACGATTTTCACGATGGCCGTGGCGTCGGCCTCATATTGCGACGACGGATTGTGGATGATTTCGATGGACTTGATGTTTTGCGGGTTCAGGTTATAGACCTCTTCCATCGAATACACGCGCCGGTTGTTGATGTAAACGATGGGCGACCCTTGCCCGATGACGGAGAGGTTGTTCTGCCCATCCACCAAGAGGCCAGGCGTCTTTTTAAGCATATCTATACCGTCGGCACTCGATGAGAGCAAGGTGCTTTCCACTCCAACCACCGTCCTGTCGGGCAGGCTGGTGATTTCGGGTCGCTTGGCCGCAATGGTCACCTCTTGGAGTTGCGAAGAAACGACGCTCATTTTCAGCGTTCCCAGATTGCCTTTGGGCTGGCTGACGAACTGCGGCTCATAGCCTACAAAGGTGATTTTCAGCAGGTCGCAAGCCATATCGAGGGTAAAGCGACCGTCATTGTCGGTGGTCACGCCATCGAGGAAAGTGCTGTCGGGCAGTTGCATCGCCACGACGGTTGCGTAAGGGATAGGCGCGTCGGTTTCATCCACCACACGGCCTGTGATGTTTTGCGCCTTTGCGCCAAGTACTGCCAAGCAAATGAGCAGTGCCGTGAAAAATGATTTCTTGTCCATAATACTGTAATTTAAAGGTTGATAATTGAACTTGCATTTGGCATTGCAATCGCCGTGCCAAATTTGTAAATCATTAAAAACCAATAAATTACAAAAACAGTATTTTGTAAAGTGTAAAGTGATTTTACAGTGGTGTAAAGATACTTTACAGTCGTCCAAAAACGACCGGCGAATTGAATCGTCACAAAAACATAGAAATTCAACCAAAATAAGAAAAATACACCTTGTCGGGCGACGATGCCGAAGCAATCATGCGAAAAATAGCCGCCGTAAGAAGCTCCAAAATCCACAAGCCGAGCCATTCGATTTATATCACCCTTATGACCACATTCGGAACGACTGACTCAAAGCATAAAACCATTATAAATGACATACTTACATTAGATTCATTGTTTTAGAAATTCAGCCAAAACCAAGAATTTTCATTGGTTTTGGCTGAATTTCTATGAAAACAAACTTGCAATCACTCCTTCTTCAAAGCCTCCGCAGGGTTCGTCCGCGCAGCCTTCAAGGTCTGCCAGAGCACCGAGAGGAAGGCCATCAGCATGGCGACGACAACGGCCACAAGGATAATCCAGCCGTAGTGGTCAATGCGGTAGGCGAAACGATCGAGATACTTGCCGCAGAGCCAAACGGCCAATGGCGCTCCGACAACCGCCGCGATGCCAACCAAAACCATATAGTCCTTCACCGAGCGCCACAACTCGCCCTCCACCGTACCGCCAAACACCTTGCGCACCGCGATGCTCTTGGTGCTTTGCTCGCTGTAATAGGTGCTCATGGCAATAAGGCCAAGCAAGGAAATGAGCACCGAAAGCACCATAAACAGTTCGAGCAGGCGCATGGCCATTTTTGCAGGTCGAAGCAACAAGTTGTTAAGGTCCTTCACATAGCCGTTTTGGGCTGGTTCCACGTAGGTGCCATTCTTTTCCTCTGAATAATCGCGATAAGCCTCCATGATAGCCTTTTCTGTTCCTTTATAATCTCCTGAAACGTCAATCATTACGCCGTTTCCCCAAGTCAAATCTTCCGCCTTGGCGATGATGACTGCCGAAAACTGGTTGGGCTCAGAAGATGCCGCCGAGCGCGTGGGAATGTCCTCATAGATGCCGCCCACGGTCTCGGGTCGAGAGCCATTGATGCGCATGTGTCGGGGGTAATAATTCACCGTTGAGTCGTTCAAAGCGAGTTTTTCGGCCAAAGTCTTCGACATCCAGACCGAATTGGTTTTGGGTACGCCAAAATCCTCAACAACCTGCAAACCGAGCATATTGAAATAGGTCTCGTCGCAAAGGATAAGTTGCATGTTCACCATTTCGCCGTCGGGCGTTTTGACGCTGGTGCCCATGTTTAACTGTCCCGCAAAGCCGCGTCCGTAGCCCACTGCTTTCGCGTTTGGGATCTTCTCCAAACGGTCGATGAGCGGTGCTATATCGGAATAGTCCTGCACCCAGCATTGCAACGAATACAAGCCCTCCGAGCGCATGTTAGTGGGACGGTTCATCATGTGGCGCATCTGCACCTCCATCAGCAGTGCCATGGCAATCAGGACGATGGTGATGGTGTTTTGGAACACAATGAAAATCTTGCTGAACACCCTTTTGGTTTGAAGCCGATAGGTGCCACGTACCACGTCTATCGGCTCGAAACGCGAGGCGATGGCGGCAGGCGCGATGCCCGCCAAAGTGCCCAACAGCACAACCACCACAAGATAAGCTGCCACAATGCCCACAGACCACTCAAATCGAACAGGAACAAACTGCTCAAACGGTGCGTCGATGCCAAATTCGCCGCCCGAAACACTATGCAACAAACTGTTCATCATCGGGAGAAAAGCGTAAGCCACCAAGAATGCCAAAACAAAAGACATTGCCGTAAACGCCACGGACTCAAGGATATATTTCATCACTATTTGACCTTTCGTGGCTCCATGAAGCCGCCTTGTGGCCATCTCTTTGGCGCGTTTTCCCGAAAGGGCCATGTTGAGGTTGACATAGTTGAAAATGGCCGAAAGCAAGAGCAGCAGCACCACCACTGCCAACATTTGCAACACCGACTTGTTGCCTTTCTTGAACATCCACTGGTTTTCGAAGAAAAAGACTTCCGGAAGCGTGTAAATCGGCATAGCACTCACGAAACCGTCGGAATAATTGGGCAATCCAACCGCCTCGACTTTTTTCGCAAATTGCTCACGGTCAGTACCTTCGTAAACTTTTATCAAAGTCATATACGAGCCAATGGAAGTGAATGGTTCCTGCTCACCCGACACATACAATTCATTGAACTCGGGGTTGAAAAGCACATCGGTGTAAGGCACCATCGAGTTGGCGGCATCCTTAAACACGCCACAAACCACACCTTCAATTTTTTCATCGAAATAACTGACTTTGAGCGGTTTACCAATAGCATCGCCATTGAAGGCTCCGTTAGCAAGTGACTCGGACACAAGACAATGCCCTTTGAGGCGGAACTCGTCGAGATTGCCGTCAATCAAAATGAGGCTTGGGAAGAGTTCAAAAAGCTCCGGGTCGGCCTCGGTAACTACGGCACTGACAGGCTGTTCGTCGCCAACGGTGATGTAACCATCCCCATCGGCATTGCTGATGCGGCACACGGCTTCAGCCTCGGGAAGCTTGTCCTCAAAGACGGCCTTGTCCCACCACGATAGCGACATATAATCTTGGTTTCCAACGGCATAAACCCTGTTTCGATAGGGATTGCCGTAGGCCACGGAATACTGTTGGTACACATAATTGCCAATCAAGATGACGAAGGCAATGGAAATGATGAGGCCCACCGCCTCGATGACGGTGTAGAGTTTGTTTCGGCCTAAGAATTTGAGGTAACTGCTCATAATTGAGGGATTTAAGATTTAAAGATTCAAAATTTAAAGATTTAAGATTTAGATTTTGCCTGCCGGGGTCTTTTGACTCCCCCGCCCTGCGGGCACCCCCTCAAGAGGGGGAAGCCTACCGGGGGCTGGCCTGCCGGGGTGCTGCCGTAGGTCGCGACCTACGGTTAATAGAGTATCGCCCCTTCGGGGCGGGCCTGCCGGATCCAAGTTCCTCGTCGCTTTGCGCCGCGCCGCTTTGCGCTTCCCCCTTTGCAAAGGGGGTGCCCAACGGGCGGGGGATTCAACAACCCGCTTCGCGCCATCCAGTTCCTTTGTTCAATCTGTAGTTTATAATACATATTCAATTGTTCTTCAACGACTTCACCGGATTCATCCGTGCAATCCTGTTGCTGCACAAGACGACCACCACGGTAACGATAAGCAAAACCGCAACCGCCCCAGCAACGAAATAGAGCGGCGAAAGGCCGATGCGCTCGGCAAACTGCTCCAACCACCTGTGGGCGACGAAGAATGCGCCAATGCTGGCCAAGACCGCCATCACCAACGAGAGTTTCAGCACGTCCCAAGCGAAGATACGCAACACGTCGCGAGCCGTCGCGCCGTTGATTTTGCGGATGGCCATCTCCTTGCTCCTTCGGTTCGACTCGTCGCGAACGAAGCCGACAAGACCCAAAACGGCAATCATCAAGGCGAAAATGGCACCGATGAAGATGGTGTTGCGCATCTTGCGGCTGTCGTCGTAGGCCGAGCGCATCTGGTCGGACCACGACAGGATTTGCATCTGCTTGCCGTCCAAGGCCGTCGCAATCGCCTCGTTCACTTTTTGCATAGCAGCCTCGTCGAGTTTCGCGTTCGTCCTGAGAACCACATACGGCATATACGACTTGCCGTCGTCGAGCGAGCCATAGAAGCGCACACTCGGGCGGGTGTCGAGGTCCACGAGGTTATGGATGCGTATGTCGCGGTAAACGCCCGAAATGGTGAAAGGAGCCAACTCCATTCCCCAGTTGCCGTGACCCGTGATTTGCACTTGCTTGCCCACTGCGCCATCGCTCCAGTCGGCGAAGTCGGCCATCCGTTTCACAAAGGCCTCGCTCACCGCCACTTCTGTGGAATCGGCAGGGATGCGACCATCCACAAAGTCGAACCCCATCATCTCATAGAAACTTGGCGTGGCTTCGTAGCAGTCGGCCACGTTGAACAGCTCGCGGTCGTCGCCGGGCAAATATACATTGTCGCCGCTGGCGTAGGAAAGCGGCAGATGATAAGCCACGCCCGTATGCGTCACCTCGGGCATTTGGCTCAAAGTTTCCACCACGCGCCTTTGTGCGGCTTGGTCGCCGTCGTACATTGAAATATAATAGGTGTTCTCGTAGTTGTAGCCCGGGTCGGAGTTGACCATCTTCTTGTATTGCAAGGCCACAATGAGAAGCATCGTCGCCACGAAGACATTGATAAACACCTGAACGCCAAGCAGTCCGATTTTCCAGCGGCGCGAGTTTTCGGTATAGTTGCGGAAAGCCACCGAAACGGGAATGCGCATGAAAAGCTGTGCGGGCACAAAGACCGAAACAAGCAGCACGAACAGCAGCACCCCACTGATGGCCCAAACGCTTTGCGGAATGAGCAGCGTCTCAAAAGGAACGCCCAACAGGTTTTGGATCAACCCTTTGGAAGCAAAAATGATGGCCGCCGCCAAAACGAGCGACAGCAACAGATGGACGAATGCCTCACGCGCCAGCAACGAATGGATATTGAAGGCCGTGGCGCCATAGCACTTGCGCACCCCGATTTCCTTGGCGCGACGCACCATCTCCGAAATGACGATAAGGATGTAGTTGAGCAAACTGATGAGAATCAGCAGCGCGGCCACAATGGAAAGCAGAATCACCATCGAGCGAACCGATGACTCCTTGATGTGGTCCTTGCCAAAAGGCGTGAGATAATACCACAGTTTCGTCCCGTTCTGTTCCAGTTCCTCCAAAGGCTGATGCGTCTCCTGCATCTTGCGGATGGCATCGTCAAGCGACTGTGGGTCAACGCCTTGCTGCAATTTCACAAAAGCCCTATAGCGGTCGTTACCTACCCAGTTTTCTATGCTACTTTTGGAATAACTCACCATCGAAAGCAGCAGGTCTGAATCCATCGAGCCGTTTTTCGGGAAGTCCTTGAACACGCCTTCGATGGTCATTTTCAGGTCGGGCACATCTTCATTGGCGATAATCCTGCCGATGCACTCGTCCACGCCGCCGAGCTTTTCGGCAAACGATTCCGAGACCATCAAGCACATTGGCTTGGCTAATGATTTCGCGGGGTCGCCGGCCAATATCGGGCGGTCGAACACCTTGAAGAAACAGGAATCGGCCAAACGCAAATTGCCTGTGATGATATGGCCGTCCTCGTCCGTGTAGCGGTTGTTACCGAATAAGGAGGTTATCCGTGTGGCCTCCTCCACGCCCGGCACCTCGGCCTTGAAGCCAGGAGCCACCGCCCCGCTCACTTGCCCGAAATTCTTCGATTCGCCTTGTCGTTCAATGCCTGTTTGAATGATGTAGATTCGGTCCACATTCTTGTAGAAACTGTCGTAAGAAAGTTCAAAACACACCTTGGCAATCAGCACGATGCCAATGGCGAGACCTATGCCTAACGATAGGATTTTGATGAGGTTGTCTGTGAGTCTTTTCATATTGTTTGAGATTTCAGATTCAAAGATTTAAGATTTAATGATTGTTGTTTAACTACGGATTGAACGGATTTGACGGATATTCTTCCGAAGAAATTTGGGACGCAAGCGTCCAGATGGGTACGGATAGGCTGCCGCTGGTAGAAATCCGTAACAATTAGGCACTTGTGCCTTTCATTTCTATTGTTGACAATCCGTTTCATCCGTGTAATCCGTAGTTTAAAACTCATTGTTGTAAATACGGAGTTCCGCTATAATAAGTTACAACACTGCATTTGATGTAGTATTGAAGCCGCGCGTTGAGGTGCTCGGCCAAGGCGTTGAGGTAGTTGCCCGAGGCGGTCTGGTATTCAATGGACGAAATCAGTCCCTGCTCGAAGCGTTTGCCGTTGAGTGTATATGCCTCTTCCTGCAATTCGGCGCGGACGGCGGCCTGTCGCAGCGCGTCAGCCGAGCCGTCGCGGTCGGCGATGGCGCGGCGCACCTCGGCCTCCACGGTTTGGAGGGTCTGCTCGTAGTCGGCGCAGGCGCGGTCGTAAGCATTTTTCCGCTTCGCGATGTTGGAATGTTTCGAGAGGCGGTCGAAGATGGGAATGCTCAGCGAGAGTTGCACATACTCGCCGCTGTTGTTCTTCAACTGTTCCATAAAAGGCGTGGGCACATAACCTTCCATCCCGGGATAGGTGAAATAAGTTGTCGACCAGCCGCCATAGAGCGAGAGCCGTGGCAACAGCTGCCAGCGGGCCGTCTTGAGGGCAAGGCGGGCGTTCTTCATCGTGCCTTCGGCCAAAAGGACGGCAGGCATATTGTTTTTGGCAAAATCAACCATTTCGGAAACGGTTTTTGTAGAGACGTCATAATATGGCGTCTCTACCGACAAACCATCGATTTTCAGCGGTTCCTCTATAGGCCAAAACATCACATCCTTCAGCGTGATCATCGCGTCGTTGAGGCTGTTGCGGCATTGGGTCAATAGATATTGCCGCTCGGCGAGGTCGCTCTGCATCTGCACCACGTCGGCGTGCGACTTCAGGCCCAATTCCTCCTGCCGTGTGGCCAGCTGCACGGATTTCTCCGCCGAAACCACCTGCGCTTGCAGGGCTTTCTGCATTTCAGTGTAATACAACACGTTGCAGTAGGCTTCCATCGTAGCCAAGCAAATTTGATCCTCGGTCTGTTGTTCCTTGGTGAGACCCATCAGTTGCGCCGTCTTGGTGATTTTCAGGTTGTTGACGGCCTGAAAACCGTTGAAGAGGTTGATGCCCGCCGAGAGGCTGTAGCCGTTGTGGAACGAGGTCGTCCTGATGTAGGTGTTCGTCTCCGGGTCGATGCTGCGGCCAAAATTGGAATAGGCGTAGGTGCTACCTTCCACAGTGGGCGTGAAGGCCGCAAGGATGGCATCGCGCCGGTCGATTTGCGCATCGCGGTTGTCGGCTTGGGCAATGCGCATCTTCGTGGAGTGCTCCACGGCATAGCGCATACATTCTTTGAGGGTCATGGTAGTGGTGTCTTGGGCCTTGACCATATTCAAGGCCCCAAAAGACATCATCAAAATGAAAAAGGTATGTTTAGCTTTCATCTCACATATATTTAATGTTGCAAAAAGGCATAGCATAATTCGTGCCAAACTTGTAATTATTTCATATTCAAAGATTTAAGATTTAAGCGTAAAATGTAAAATGTAAAGGTTCTTTACAGCGGTGTAAAGAATGTTTACAATGGGTAATTTCGTTGTTTTTCTAATTTTCATCAAATTCAAAAAAATGTGTATTTTTGCACTGAAAACAAAAAGAATTGGATTATGGCACAAATGACATCATTTTCTCCCGCGCAATATGAGGTGTTGAATATGCTTTCGTGCATCACCGACGAGGCAGATGTGGCAGCATTGAAGAACCTTATCGTGCAGTTCCTCAACTCCCGTTTGCAAAAGGAAATCGACATACTCTGGGACAATGGCGATTTGACCGAAGAAAAAGTGGCTGGATGGTCCCACGAACACATGCGCACCCCCTATAGGACTGTATTATGAATCGCTATATCGTCCTTGACACCAACTGCTTACTTCAATCCTTATCAAGAAGAAGCAATTATTACAAGGTATGGGAAGACTTTGTGCTCGGTAAATACACATTGTGCATCTCAAATGCCATCATTGAAGAATATGAGGAAATCATTGCCTCGCACATGTCACCACTTGCCGCCCAAATTGCTGTTGAAGCCATATTACGCGCCAACAATGTCATTCGAGTCGACGCTCATTTTCAATTTGACTTAATCAAAACCGACCCTGATGACAACAAATTCGTTGATTGTGCGATAGTTGCAAATGCAGATTATATTGTAACTGAGGACAAGCATTTCAATGTGTTGAAAAACAGCCCTTTTCCACAAGTTAAAATCAAACGGCTTCACGAGTTTTACGAGGAGCTTTGCATCCTTGACTAAAAAATCGGTCGGTCACGCCTCGGGGCCGGCCGATTTTTCTTTGTTCGCCTTGTCGACCACGCAAGCCACGGTCATGTCGCCCGTCACGTTCACCATTGTGCGCACCATGTCCAAAGGCCTGTCGATGCCCAAAATGAGCGCCAAACCCTCTATCGGGATGCCCACCGAGTCGAGGACAATCATCAGCATCACGATGGAGCCGCCAGGGATTCCCGGTGTGCCAATGGACGAGAGCGTAGCCGTGGCCAAGATGAGCAGCATCTGACCGAAGGTCAAATCAAGGCCGAGCACCTGAGCCAAAAACACCGCTGCCACCGCTTGGTAACAGCTCGTGCCGTCCATATTGATGGTAACGCCCACGGGCAGAACAAAATCCGCCACCTCCTCCGAAACGCCGAGGTGCTTCCGCGTGCGTTCCATCGTCAACGGCAGCGTGGCCGCACTCGAACTGGTCGAAAAAGCCAGCATCTGCACTGGAAACACGGCGTGGAAGAACTGCTTCAACGTCCTGCCGCCAAAGCAGCGCATGATGAGCGGATAGACCAAAAAGATGATGACCGCCAAGGCCAAAACGACCGTCAGCGCATACATTCCCAAGGCGGAGAAGATGCCCGCGTCGCCCGAATAGTCCACAATCAAGGCCGCCATCAGCGCGAAAACGCCGACCGGCGCAAAGGCCATGATGAAATCGATGATTTTGAGCAAGACAAGGTTCAACTGCTGGAAAAACCGCACGATCGAAGGCGTTTTCGATGGCCCAACCACAATCAATGCCACCCCGAAAAGCAAGGCGAAGAAGATGATTTGCAGCATCTTGGAATTGTCGCCCAAGGCTTGGAAAATATTGTCGGGCACCATATCAACCACAAACTGCAACGGCGATTCAACCTGCACCTGTTGCATCTGCGCTTCACGCTCCGCAACGGTCTGCTGGAAGTGTTCCATAAACTCCGTTTGCTTGTCTTTCGGGAAGACTCGCCCCGGCTTGATGAGGCTAACCATCGTCAGGCCAATGCTGACCGCGATGATCGTGGTGCATACGTATATCAATATGGTTTTCAGCCCAATGCGCGACAAATTCCGAATGTCCTTCAGGTTGACCACGCCCAAAATGAGCGACACCAGCACTAATGGCACGGCAATCAGTTTGAGCAAGCGCATAAAGATGGCCCCAAACGGAGCCACCCAATTATGCACAAACCCCTCCCAATGCAAGGCCATAGCCAAAAAGCCGAAACCCAAACCAAACCCCATACCAAGCAAAATCTTGGCATAGAGCGGGATACGGTTTCTATGTGCTTCTCTCCTATTCAACCAAGTTAATCTTTTTGGTTGCAACGCCATCTTCGGTCACGATGCGAACCATATAAATGCCCTTGGAATAGCCTTCAAGGTTCAGTTTCACGCTTTGCGTATTGGTCTTTCTCTCCTCCAAAAGCGCACCGGTTATGCTCATCAGTTGCACATTTTGGATGTTTTTGGCGGCCTCGATACGAATCACATTCTTTGCGGGATTGGGATAGACATTGAGATTCAGCGCGGCCAACTCGTTCACATTCACATCGGTAGTGTCGGTCGGAATCACTTTCACATCGTCAACAAACCAGTCGAAAGCCAAAAACTCGCCAAAGTCGTTGTAACCCCTGAAGCCAATCTTGATGTTCTTGCCGATGTATTCATCCAGATTGATGGAAATCGGCTCGTTGTAAGCATTGATTTGTCCGTAAGGCATATTGGCGGCATCCCACTTGTCCTCCCAAGTGCCGTTGTAAGTGTCGTAAACCCTAACGGCGAAATGGTCATAACCATCCGTGCCGTATTGCACCCAAGTCCAGAATTGGAGCACCGTCGGGCGCGTGATGGTCAGCACGGGGGTAATCAAGGTTTGGTCTTGTGCCGAAGGGCTTTCGCTGTTGTCCCATTCCAACACGGCCTGCTTGCTGCCGCGATGAGGACTCACCACGAAGTCATTCTCATAATAGTCAGTATAATACATCGTTCCTTGCACGGTCCAATCCCACCAAGTCGGGTTGCCGTCGGTGGTCCAGCCTTCGGGAAGTCCAAACAGGCCGTCGGTGTTCTCAAAGGTCTCAAAAAGCAAAGGTCTTTGATAGTCCCAACGAATCGGGATTTCCTCCGATGTTGCGCTATTTCCCAAAGCATCAACGAGTTGCATAGTCATTGTGCCGTGAGTGTGGTTGTCGTAGGCGGGAATGGTGGCCGTGTAATCGTAGTTAGCCCTATTCTTGCCAGCCCTTGTGAAAGTCAAATCGTGGGTCGTGCCCCAAATCGTATAGGTAGCCGCCAAGGTCGCTGGCATATTGGAGGCATCGTGGACGCGCAACGTGAGGTTCATTTCAGTATCGGCGTAGGTCTGGTTTCCCGCTACCGAAACTATCGTAGGCGGGTCATTGTCGATAGAGGAATTGTCAATGGAAATATCGTCAATAAGGAGGTCCCAACCGTAACCGCTAACGCCCTCGAAAATGATAAAACCGTAATTGTCAGGGCAATCGAAAGTGAAGGAATGTTCGTACCAATCATCCTCATCGGCCACGACAGGTTCCATATAAGTGCAGCGATGGATGGTGCCGAGCAACTGACCGCCTTCAGAACAAGGCAACGAATTGTAATACACATTGATACGGTCGGGACGATTGATGTTGGGATTGCTGTTGCGGAACATCCAGAAACGGACAATATTGTCGTGCTCGCTCAACTCCATCTTGGGCGAAACCAACTCCGCCGAGCAGCCTTCGGGATTGGTATAAGTATAGAACCGGGCCATATATTGGCTTCCGTCGTGAGGCAAGGCGCTCGGAGTGGAACTTGATTCACGCCTGTCGAAGGCATAATTGCCATTGGTGATGTTGTTTTGCCAGCCAAACGGAACAAAGTCATTTTCAAAGCCTTCCATCAATGGAAAATCGGCAAAAGGAGCCAAGGCAGTAATCGAAAAATCAACGGTTTGCGAGGGTGCCATAGCAGAGGGATAGACATCGAAGGTGGCGTGAACCACTTCGTTGTTGTTCAGGTTCATCGGCAACGTGGCCTTAGCAACCATTTCCACCGAGCCATTGTAAGGCACCGTGACTTCCGTCACCGCGACGCCATCCTTGAAAAACTCGATGGGTAGCGTGCTAACATTGTCGAAATGATAAGTGTCGGCCTCCGAACCCGTGTTGTTCAGGCGGAAACGCAGATAGGCTGGCTCGCCGAAATAAACCGAAGTGTCAGCCGTAAGTTGTTCAATTTCAAAATTGTACTGTGAGGTTTGCTCAATGATAATATCATCGACAGACAAATACCAAGGCCCATTGTCGGCCACGCTGTGGAAACCCACAAAATAAGAGCCTGAACTTGTCGCTTGAAACACGCCCGAGGTCTGTTCAAACTCCTCATTATCAACAATCATCATCGGCACCGCTGTTTCCGTCATTGCAGAAGGATTGGCACTCGCGCCTGCCTTGACTTCCAAATTGAAGTGGTCAACGTGCCAAGTGGCATACCAAAACGAAACGCGGTAATAATTCCCAGCCGTCACATTGATTTCCTTGTAAATCCAAACGTCGGTGTTATAGGTGGCATACATATACCAGTCGCCGCTATGCGGCTTTCTGCCACGGGCTTCGTTGTCGTCAGGAATGGTGATGCCAGCCTTCCAGCCGCCATCGCCAATCCAGCCCACCGGGGTTTGACCTACAGTGTTACCATTTTCAAAAGTCTCATTGACAAGAACTTGGGCGAAGGCACTTCCTGCAAGAAGCCAAATCGCAATCATTGCGTACAGTTTTTTCATATTCGGTTTCTTTTAATTTTGCCTACAAAATTAGAAAATGTTTTGATTGGAATCCCAAACAAGTGTTATTTTCTTGCCACCACCAAGAAATGCGGACTCATCCCCATCATTTCAGGCTCGGTTTCCGTCATCCTGACGATGTCCAAAAGCCGCTCGCGGCTGGCCTTGTCCTCCCATTTCTCGGCGAGGTGCGGCGTGAACCAAATGCAGCCCTCCACTGCAATGGCTTTATCCACTACGAAACCAGCTTCCGCAATTTCCGCTTTCATCTCCTCGGAAGTCGTGAAATACGCTTCCGCAATGAATTTCGGGTATTCTTTCGGGCGGATGTGGTCGCCAGTGGTCATCTCACCTTTAATCATATTGAAAAACACAGGGTCGTCAAGAAATTCAACGAGATTCTCGTTCTTCTTCTCGCCATACACCGACAAAGCCCAAGTCATAGAACTGAACTTGGAGATGCCCGCCGCCACCAAGAGGCCGCCTTTTTTCAACAATCGAAACGCTACACGAAGTGCTTGCAAACGTTCTTCCCTATCGCGCAAATGATACAAAGGTCCCATCAGCAGAACAACATCCGCGCTCTCATCCGGTCGGTTGACTTGCAAGGCGTTGCCCGTTTCTGCAACAAAACGACAATCCTGCATCATATTGGCTTTGGCATATTCCACGGCACTTTCGGCCAGCTCAATTAGATGAACCTCGTTGCCCTTCTTCGCTAACCAAGCCGCATACATCCCAATACCGCCACCAATGTCGTAAATCACCATACCTTTATCAATATATCGCAACAGGATTTCCTTCGTCCGGTGGAATTCCACAATACCCAAGCCACGCTCCAAGCGGCCAATTTCAGCACCGTTGTTGTAGAAGTTGTAGATTTCGTTCATAGTTTTTCTTTTTTCGGCCATTTATCGACAATTTTTCGGCCAATTTTAATATGTCGGCCATTTATCGACAATTTATCGATAATTTTATTTCTCCGACACTTCCCAATGACCATTTCTTGTACCACCAACCCATTCGACACGGTATAGTTTTCTAAGACTATTCAACAATCTACTGACCGTAGGCCGAGACACATTCATTTTTTTTGCTATTTCAATTTTACTGATTGTTTGTACCTCTCGGATGATACCCAACAATGCAATTTCTTTACTTTGGGGATCAAATTGGGTATCATTGGAATTATTTTGGGTATCATTATCGCCATTTTGGGTATCATTTTGAAGGTCATTCATCGTTTTTTGGGTATCAATTCTCTCGTTTTGGGTATCATTATTTTGCTTTTGGGTATCAGCATTGTCGTTTTGGGTATTATTTTGAGGGTCATTTAACCCTTTTTGGGTATCACTATTAGTATTTTGGGTATCATTTTTGGGGTCATTCACCACTTTTTGGGGGTCATTTTCTATCTTTTGGGTATCATTATGGGGTTCATCCGGCTCTTTTTGCGGGTCATTTTGCGGCTTTTGGGGATCATTACCCTGCTTTTGGGGGTCATTTTCTGGTTTTTGGGTATCATGATGACCCTCACACGCGACAAATTCAGAACTAAATTCGTTATTTTGGGTATCATATCCAACAATTGTCAGTTCTTCAGGATTGTCATAAAGCTCCAACATCGCCTTGACATCCTGTTCGTGACCGTCTTTGTTCAAGGTCAGGACGACACGCTCAATGCCCATCTCCTCCTCAATTTTAGCCGCAGCGTGAAACACATGCTCCCAAACAAGCATAATGCTGCTCAAGCCGCTCCCAGCACGCTCACCATAATCGACCAAAGAGAAAATCTTGAGCATCACGCCGTTGCGAGGGTCTGAAACACCACCTTCCACAGCCACACGCTTGGACACACGCATACTGCCCGGATTCGAGAACACAAAACCGTCCACCTTCTTCTGAATCACCAAACCGCGCCGACCATAAAAATCAGCGTGGACACAAGTATTCGTCACCGCCTCACGCAAAATCTTGTGCAAAGGCGTGTCATCAATGCGGCTCATCCCCTTCAACACGAAAGGCACCTTCAAATCAGCCGTCAACTTCGGCACCACCTTGAAAACAAAGTCAAACACATTGCCGCTCCAGTCGCCAGAAGTCGAAACGATTCTGTCTGTCCAACGGGTTCTGTACATCTGCCTGTTCTCTTGAAAATCAAGGAAATACTGTGGAAACTCTCTCGTAATCTCATACTCATAGCCAAACATCAGCAAACCCGCCGCAGTAGGATGATACGTGCCATCATCAGCCAAAGCCATAGCACCGATGCGGCGCATAAACACCTCATCCTCAAGGTTATTCCAAATATGGTCAGGATGCGAAGTGCGGAACAACTGCCTATAACTCCTGATCGTTTCCAAACAAAACACCGACCAATCCATCCCTTTTAGCACCTTGGCATCCTGCGTCACCAAAGCCGCGTCGCGGAACAAAGCCGAAACCTCCTCCAACGAGCAACGGTAGTCGCCGGAACCGTTTCTGCGATACGTTCCATTTCGCGGATCCAAGCCTTTGAAAACTGGCCGCGCCGAACGGTCGGCACGAGGCACCTCAAGCACAAGAATGTCCTTCCCAGCAACCGTTTCCACACGCACACGCCTCTCCGTCATCAGGTTCACACTGATTTTCTGGCGGTTGTTCACCGCGTTCCAAAAATCCATTTTGAGTTTTTCCGCGTCCTTCAGTCCAGCAGCATACAGCGAGCCATCGGCGTGTTCCTTCACGCCGAGCAAGATGCAGCCTCCGTCGGTGTTGGCAAACGCCGAGTACGACTCCCACAACGCATCCGGCAAGCCACCCTGCGCCGCCTTCACTTCCAACTGATTGTCTTCACGATAGGCATTGAGTTCGCTGAAATCAAATTTCCTTTCCGTCATAGTCTTCTCCTTCATAACACAATCACACACGATTGATTTTCACGGCAAAAATACAAATTTTTACTTTTCAAACAAATTATCAATGGTGACAACATTTTGGAAAACGCCACTGTACTCATTGTAAGTCAGACCTTCAGTGGTCACCAGCACATTGTGGACAACAGCCCGACGTGGAATCATCTCTCCCAGCAAGTTCTGTCGGTGAACAACCTTTGAGTAATAGGCCTTGTTGACCGTGAATTTCTCGTTGTAAAACTTCATCTCGCAGAGATTCACCACATTGTCTTTGCGATTGATCAACATATCAATTTGCGAACCTTCTGTCCCGTCGTCACCTTTCACTGCCCATGCCGACTGTGTTGACAAAACGCCAAGTATGTCAAGCGATTTTTTGATTTGTGCAATATGCGTAAAGCAAACTTCCTCAAACGCGAAGCCACGCCAAGACGAAACCGCCTGTGAAGTCACATTGTGCATCCAAAACTCTGGGTCTATCTCCTTTCTGCCTTGCACAAATTTCATGTAAAACAGGCAAAAATGGTCTATCAGTTTGTATTGTTTCTCGCGTTTGCCTTTCCCGAAAGGAATGTATGGCTCGATGAAATCGCTGGCGACAAGAGCCTTAAGCATTGTGCTGAATGAGCCTCCCAAAGTCTGGCCTGTTGCTTTTGCAAGTTCCTCCTGGGTATAGCCCGCCCTTCTGTTGCCGAGAACCTTCACAATCCGCTTCATTTCCTCTGGCCTCGAAAACACGGAGGAAAACAATCGGTCGAACTCATCACCCAAAATCGAACTCTTCTTAAAAAACAGATTATCAACATTCTGGGCAAGGCTTCGAGTTGGCTCAAAACGACTCAGATAATACGGCACACCACCAAATATCATATAGCTTTGCACGATGTCGTAACGCGACATTCGGATGCCCTTGCTGTGAAAGAACTGTTCACATTCGTTGAGGGTAAAGGGCGACAGCCTCAACTGACAAGTGAGCCTCCCGTATAGGCCACCATGGTTATTAATAAGGTTGTCCGTAATCCACGAAGTTGCCGATCCGCAGACTACCAGCATGAAATTGTCGCGATGGCAGCCCCAACCGTTCCATAAAGCCTCCAAAGCCGTGACAAAGCCCGAACGCGGCGTATCCATCCAAGGCAACTCGTCAAGGAATACCACTTGCCTCGAACCGTCATCTATGGCCTGCAAATGCATTTCAAGCACAAAGAAAGCCTCAAGCCACGAGGTAGGGCATTTGCTTTTCTTCATGCCTTGCCGCTGCAACGACAAATAAAAGTGCTTCAGTTGTTCTTTCAGGCTGTTTTTGTGGTTTTGCTCGTCCACGGGCGACAATCCCGAATGGCGGAAGGTGATTTTCCCCTTCAGTGCCTCGTCAATAAGAAAAGTCTTTCCCACACGACGACGGCCATATACCGCTAAAAACTGAGGCATCTTACTGGAATACAATCTCTTAATTTCCGAAATTTCGTCTTTTCTGCCAATGATATTCATCACAAAACATCGTTTTATTCAGCGGCAAAGATACAAAAACATACGTTCACCGCTGAATAAAACACATTTTTTCTGTTATTTTTTCCCAAAAAATTGCTTTTATCCAGCGGCGAACAGGGTGATTTGGTCGTTCACCGCTGAATAAAACGCATTTTTCTATCTCAATGAGGCAACAACTCCTTGCCAAAATGTCAGTTTTCCAAATGGCACACAATTTGACCAAAGCTCCCCCGTCAATTTTGAAATTCTGAAATTTGAAATTAGAAATCTTCAAATCTTGAAATTTGAAATCATTAAATACAAATCGATATGCAAACCGGTAACATTGGAGTAAAGACAGAAAACATTTTCCCTGTCATCAAGAAGTTCTTGTATTCGGACCAGGAGATTTTCCTGCGCGAAATCATCAGTAACGCCGTGGATGCCACGCAAAAACTGAAAGCCTTGGCCGCCTCGGGCGAGTTTAAGGGCGAGTTAGGCGACCTTACCATCAAGGTGGAAGTCGACAAGAAGAAAAAGACCCTCACCGTGCGCGACCGTGGCATCGGCATGAACGCCGAAGAGGTCGATAAGTACATCAACCAAATCGCTTTCTCGGGCGCGGAGGAGTTCATCGCCAAGTTCAAGACCCAAAGCGAAGCCGAAGCTGCCAATATCATCGGACATTTTGGCTTGGGCTTCTATTCCGCTTTCATGGTCTCCTCGAAGGTGTCGCTGATTTCAAAGTCCTGCAAAGAAGAAGGCGCCAACGGCGTCATTTGGGAATGCGACGGCAGCCCCGAGTACACGATGAACGAAATCCCGAAGGGCGACCGTGGCACCGACGTCATCCTTAACATCGCTGACGATGCCGCCGAGTTCCTCGAAGAAGGCCGCATCCGCGAACTGCTCAACAAATACTGCAAGTTCCTGCCCATCCCGATTCAGTTTGGCACAAAGAAAGTGCAGGAGGAAATCGAGGGCGAGACCGACAAGGACGGCAAGCCCAAGACCAAGGAAGTGGAAAAGCCCTGGATCATCAACGACGTGGCCCCGCTGTGGAAGAAAGCCCCTGCCGACATCAAGGACGAGGAATACAACGACTTCTACCACACGCTCTACCCGATGAACTTCGGCGAGCCGCTGTTCCACATCCACCTCAACGTCGACTACCCCTTCAACCTTACGGGCATCCTCTATTTCCCGAAGGTGAAGAACCGCTACGAGTTCCAGCGCAACAAGATCCAACTCTACTGCAACGAGGTCTTCGTCACCGATAGTGTCGAAGGCATCCTGCCCGAGTTCCTCTCGCTGCTGCACGGCGTCATCGACTCGCCCGACATCCCGCTGAACGTCAGCCGTTCGTTCCTGCAAAGCGACCAAAACGTGAAGAAAATCTCGACCTACATCACCAAGAAGGTGGCCGAGAAACTAGAAGAGCTCTTCAAGAAAGATCGCGAGGCCTATGAGAAGAACTGGGACGACATCCGCGTGTTCATCGAATACGGCATGATGAGCGACCCGAAGTTCTACGAGCGCGCCGAGAAGTTCTTCCTCTTCAAGGACACCGACGACAAATACCACACCATCGAGGAATACAAGGCCTTGATCAAGGAAAACCAGACCAACAAGGACAAGATGCTCGTGTATTTGTATGCCACCGACAAGGACGACCAATACACCAACATCGAGAACGCCAAGGCCAAGGGCTACAACGTGCTGATGATGGACGGCATCCTCGACCCGCATTTCATCAGTGCCTACGAGCAGAAGGAAGGAGAGAAAGGCGACGACAGCCGCGCGATGTTTGCCCGTGTCGACTCCAACACCATCGACAAGCTCATCGTGAAGGACGACACGGAAGCAGCCTCGGGCCTCGACGACAAGCAGAAGGAGACCGTGAAGACCGCCTTCGAGAAGGTCATTGACAAGGTGAAGTTCAACGTGGAGTTCAGCAACGAAGGCGCCGAAGCCGCACCCGTGGAGGTCACCCAAAACGAGTGGATGCGCCGTATGAAGGAGATGGAGCAGATGGGCGGCGGCCCCATGTCGTTCTACGGCTCGATGCCCGACAGCTACACGCTGATGCTCAACACCAACAGCCCCGTCATCACTGGCCTGTTGGACAAAGACGAAGCCGCACAGGAAGCCACGATTCGGCAGATCTACGACCTCGCCTTGCTTTCGAAGAATTTGCTGAAGGGCAAGGATTTGAGCGAGTTTGTGAAGAGGAATATGGAGAAGTTGTAATAACTGTAGTATTGTTTCTACACACAAAAAAATCCCCGCAACGGCTCTATTGCGGGGATTTTTTTGAATACAGCAATCATTTAACCGAGCAAACCGGCCTTACAGCACAGCCCCTATAACGTTCGGTTGCGGACATTCCATGGTCATTGTCAAAAAATTTAAAACGATAAATAAACGCATAGTACGGTCCATAATCTGTATTAAGAGTGCTTGACCAATAATAAGCAAAAACAGGATAAATTTCTTCAACGGGCAAAAAGATACTATTGCCATTGGGCGACTTAATCAAATGTCCTCGAACATTATTTAGGACAATCGTATCATGGAAACAATTGTCCCTCAACTCACGCCAATCGTCAACAGTTGGTGTGCGCCAACCATCGCCCCAATTGACCGTTGCAGCGTCATCAATGGCTTCCAACTCAGTAAGTAAGTCTTCAAAACCATATTCGCCGTTATGGGTATTCCAATTATTGACACAATACTTGAGTACCCATTTGTCATCATTTGTATATTTGTAGGTTTGCCAATTGTAAGCCTCCTTGGAGCTTGTTTCGCCCCAAGCAAAACGGTCACCATAATCACCAATGGAATCAGCTCCCACATTGCATGTGGCCCATAAAGTGCCGCTCGGGAGACCAAGGTCGACATACTCGTGACCATTGAGACTTCCGCTATGGTCAACAGGTTCATTTGGCTTGTTGCAACTTGCGGCAACCATCATCAGCATTATGGCTGCTGTCGCCTTCAAAGTTCTGTTCATATCGATTCTGTTTTAGTTGTTTGAGACTGCAAAGAAACGAAAAAAAGCACGAAATGGCAAGGATGAAATGCGAATTTGCGGAAAATGACTATTTTTGCGGTCAAAAGAACGATTATGTCAAACGCCATCAACATACTGAACCGCGAGGAAGACCGCCGCGTGGTGGAAGCCATCAAGCAGGCCGAACTGAACACCTCGGGCGAAATAAAAGTGCATATCGAAAACCTTTGCCGAGGCGATGTGGAAAAACGCAGTCTGGTGGTTTTCAACAAATTGAAACTCAACGAGACCCAATTGCACAACGGTGTACTCATATATTTGGCCGTCCGCGACCACAAGTTTGCCATCCTCGGCGACGAAGGCATCAACAATGTGGTGGAAGACAACTTCTGGAACGATGTGAAAGACCTGATGTTGAGCCATTTCCGCGAAGGCCGTTTCGCCGATGGCCTTGTGCAAGGCATTATGCGCTGCGGCGAAAAACTCAAGACTTATTTCCCCTACCAATCCGACGATGTTAACGAAATCCCCGACGAAATCTCCTATGAAAACAATTGATAGACATAAACTTACCCTTTTATTCGGTTTACTTCTCGTTTTGCTCACTTTCGGCACAACGCTGAAAGCCCAATTGCCGAGTCCGCCCAACCCGCCACGATTGGTGAACGACTACACGGGTACGCTTACCGCCCACCAAGTCAATATTTTAGAGCATAAATTAGTGGCCTATAACGACAGCACTTCGACTCAAATCCTCGTCCTCCTTGTCGACGACCTTCAGGGCTACAGCGTGGAGCAGTATGCCACTGAAATCGGGCACAGTTGGGGCGTGGGACAAAAGGGCAAAAACAATGGCGCGGTCATCCTCGTGAAGCCCAAGAAAGGCAGCGAGCGCGGCCAAGTGAACATCAACACGGGCTACGGCATCGAGGAATATGTCACCGATGCCACGGCCAAGCGCATCATCGAAAAGGAGATGATTCCCTCCTTCAAGGAAGACGACTACTACACGGGCATCGACAACGCCGTCAATGTCATTATGGACCTCTGTTCGGGCAAGTTTACCCAAGACGAATACACCAATGGCGACGAAGGCATACCCATTTGGCTTATCCTCATTTTTATGATTGCTCTCATCCTCATTTTCCGCTCCAGCAATGGCAACCAGAACTATTCCGGCGGCGGCACCCGCACCATTTGGATTCCGATGGGCGGCTTCGGCGGTAGCAGTTTTGGAGGAAGTAGTGGTGGCGGCAGTTTTGGCGGTGGAGGCTTTGGTGGCTTTGGCGGCGGCGGTTTCGGCGGCGGCGGCGCCTCGGGAAGCTGGTAGTTTGCAGTTGATAGTTTACAGTTGATAGTTGGGAGTTGAGAATTGTAGGGCTGTCACACCGTGGCAGCCGAGAAATCTTGAAATCTTGAAATTTGAAATCTTAAATCAATAAATGTCAGAACCCATCATAGAAATCAGAAACGCCTCCATTTTCCAGAGGGAGAACCTCGTTTTGTCCAACGTGAACCTCACCTTGAACAAAGGCGAATTCATCTATCTCATCGGTCGCACGGGAAGCGGAAAGTCCTCACTATTAAAGACTTTGTACGGCGAATTGCCCGCCCGCGACGGCTACTTCAACGTGGCTGGCTACGACCTCACCCACTTGCGCAAGAAAGACATTCCCTATCTGAGGCGCAAAATCGGCATTGTGTTTCAGGACTTCCAACTCCTTTTCGACCGCAGCGTGGAGAAAAACTTGGAGTTTGTGCTGGGTGCCACGGGATGGACAGAAAAAGCCGAGATTTCGCGCCGAATTGATGAGGTTTTGGCCAAAGTCGGGCTAAGCGACAAGCGCAAAAGTATGCCGCACCAGATGTCAGGAGGCGAGCAACAAGGCGTTGCCATCGCCCGCGCCCTCCTCAACGACCCCGATGTCATCATCGCCGACGAGCCTACCGGCAACCTCGACCCCGACACCACCCTTGAAGTGATGAAACTCTTGCGCCGCATCAGCGAGAACGGTCAAGCCGTGCTGATGGCCACGCACAACTACACTTTGATGCAGAAATATCCTTCACGCATCGCCAATTGCAAGAACGGGACGGTGATTTGTTCCGAAATGGAATGAAAGTGCTTATGATTCAAGAACTTTCCATACTGATTCCAACACGCAACGACATTTGCCTGAAACAAGTTCGCGAATTGCATCAGATGGCTTCAAGCATTGAAGGACTTCAATTCGAAATCATCGTTTCCGACGATGCCTCCACCGACGAGGAATCGCTCCGACAAAACGCATTGATCAATGAAATAACGCATTGTTCCTTGATTCGACACGATGAGAACCTTGGCCGAGCCGCCAATCGGAACTTCCTCGCCCGACAAGCACAATACGAATGGCTGCTTTTCCTCGATTGCAACGTGGGCTTCCCCGATAAGGATTTCATCAAAAACTATCTTTTGGCAGACACAGCCCAAGTGGTGAACGGCGGTATCGCCATCGACCAAAACGAATCTCTTTCAATCCACAATCTTCGCTACAAATACGAGAAAAAAATTGCCCCTCAGCACACTGCCCAACAACGGCAAACGCATCCCTACCAAAGTTTCCGAACCACCAATTTCATAGCTCGGCGCGAGGTGATGCTGGCCCATCCTTTTGATGAGACCATTGCCAAATACGGCTATGAGGATGTACTATTTGGGAAACGCTTGTGCGATGCCAAAATCAGTATTCAACACATTGACAATATAGTTGTTATGATGCAATTTGAGTCCAACGAAAAATACATAGCCAAGTTAGAGGACGCTATGCACACGCTCCACGAAATGCAAAATGAATTGACCGAATATTCACCTTTGCTTTCAACTGCCAATGTGATTAAAAAAACGGGATTGCTGTCTTTGGCACGTTTTGTTTTCAAAAAAACAGCGAAACGGCTACGTCAAAACCTGACTGGAAAAAAGCCCAAAATCGGATGGCTAAATGCTTACAAATTAGGCTATTTCCTCTCGATTGAGTAGGCGAAAGGCTATTCCTCCTTGGTTCCCAAATAAATCGGCAGCAGTTTCTTCTCCTCATTTTCCCAACACAAATCCTGTGCTGCAACCGCCAAATGTTGCTTCCAAACAGCCAACCTATCCTTATCCGACAAGGCCTCTTTGATGGTCGCCGCAATAGTCGCCGGTTCGTGGTTTTCAATGAAAGTTCCAATGTCATATTGACGGATAATCTTCTCAATTTCAGTCAGATGCGAAGCTACAATCGGAACGCCCGCTTGGATGAAATCGAACAATTTGTTGGGCAGGCTGAAACGGTAATTAAGGTTGGTGTCTTTGTCCAAACAAAAGCCCAATTCGGCCAATTGCGTGTAAGCCATCATCTGTTGGTAAGGCATCCTCGGGAAAAAGCGCACACGGTCTGTAATATTCTGTTCCTCAACCATTTGTTTCAAGATAGGCAACACGTCGCCGCCTCCGATAATCATCAGGAAACAGTCGTCCAAAAGCGTCATCGCTTGCACCAATTCCTCGGCCCCGCGCTGGATGTTGATGCCTGAACCTTGCAATATTAATAGGTGTTTGTCGGCGGGCAATCCCAAAGCCGTTTTGTCGCCTTTCGGTGGCAAAGCCTTTCGTGGCGGTATATTCCTGATAACGAGAACTTTGACACCATATTTCTCACGGAAAAGGTCGGCGATGCTGTCGCAAACCGTAATCATTTCGTCCAACTTGGGCACCACGAAGCCTTCGATTCGTTTCCAAACGCGCTGCACCTTGGGCCGCCCGATCAATTCCGGCGTTTCGGTGAAATATTCGTGGCTGTCGAATACCATTTTGCTACCCTTCAAACGCGAAATGAAATAGTTGGGCAAAACTGTATCCAAGTCATTGGAAAGCAAAAGATTGGCGCGATGAAACAGCAGGAAGAAAAACAGGCGAATGTTGTATTCGGCATAGAAAAGCGGTCCTTTCTCGAAAAGCAGTTTCATTCTTTTCGTGCCGTAAGGTCTTTCGTCCATCGGCGGACTTTTTCGTTGCTTTCTTCCAACCAAAAGCACCTCATACCCAGCCTTTTGCAAGGCCAAGCACGACTTGTTCACCCGCTGGTCAGTAACCAAGTCGTTAATAACCGATACGATGGCGCGTTTCATACGGCAAAGGTACAAAGTTTTCCTTAAACCTCAATTATTACGATTCTATTGTGTATTTTTGCCCCTATGAAAAACAACTTCAACCTCCAGCAGTATAACAGCTTCGGCTTCAATACCGTAGCGAAATATTTCGTTGAAATCAATGACATTCAGCAACTTGAAGCATTGATTACAACCGATGTTTTCAAGCAAGAAAAGCATCTTGTCTTGAGCGGCGGCAACAATGTTTTGTTTCAAGACGATGTTTTTGACGGCCTTGTGGTTCATATCAACACGAAAGGCATCGAAATCCTTCGCGAGGACGGGGACGAGGTCGTCATCCGCGCCCAAGCGGGCGAGGATTGGCCTGATTTCGTGAAGTTTACGGTCTGCAAAGGTTGGTATGGTTTGGAGAACCTTGCCCACATTCCCGGAAAAGTGGGTGCAGCACCCGTGCAAAACATTGGTGCATACGGTATGGAATTGAAAGACAGCTTCTTGCAATGCGAAGCCTTTGAATTGGAAACGGGAAAAACCAAGGTTTTCGACAAAGAAAAATGTCGTTTCGGCTACCGTGAAAGCATTTTCAAAAACGAACTGAAAGGCCAATTCATCATCACTTCGGTGGACTTCTTGTTGAAAAAAAACGCACCACTCCACCTCGATTACGGCAACATCAAAGCCTATTTGGAGCAAAACGGCATCGTAAACCCGACCTTGCAGCAACTCCACAATGCCATTTGCGCCATCCGCGACACCAAACTGCCTGATGTAAAGCAGATTGGCAGCGCGGGCAGTTTTTTCAAGAATCCAGTCATTGAGGCGGCGCAATTTGCAGCTTTGCAAAAAGAGTTTTCAAACATTCCACATTATGACGAGCCTAATGGCAAGGTGAAAGTCCCCGCCGGATGGCTCATCGAGCAGGCTGGCCCTTCGACAAGCTCAAGAACCAGTTGGAAAGGCTGGCGCAACGAGCACGTTGGAGTTTATGACAAACAAGCCCTCGTCCTCGTGCATTACGGCGGCGGCAATGGCCACGACATCGTGGAACTTGCCCGAAAAATCCAAGATTCCGTGGAGGCCAAGTTCGGGATTCGGATTAGCCCGGAGGTCAATTTTGTTTAGTTAAATTGTGGCGAAAAGTGAAATAGTAACAGCCATTACGGTAATGGCCATTACTATTTTCAAACTCAAGCAGAAATAATTTGATTTTCAATCGATTACACATCTTCGAGAGTCAAAGAACCAAGATGCAATCTCATTTTTGCCAACTCGGGCGTTTGGGCCACCATTGCCTTCACTTTTTCCTTCAAAACCTTGGCCTCAAAACGCTCGCCTTGCTTCTTCAGTTCATAAACCCAAGCCTTCTTTTTGATGGGGTCGGCCACGATGAGGTCTAACTCGTTCTCTCCTTTGCGGTCCCACCACTTGCCGATGATGTACTTGCCTTCCTCCTCAAACTTGCGGGCGAAATAACGCTCCATCATAAAGCCTGAAACCGTGCTATAGTCGCGCAAGATAATGGTTTCCAGCGACTTCAACGCACGATTTTCGACAAGTGCCTGATACTTGTAGAAGAAGCGGAACCAGAAAATCAGGAAGCAGTCGTTGAGTTGGTAGCGCATTTTCTTGCTGTTTTCCTTCGAGAAAATGGGCAGCGACTTGCTGACGAGGTTGTAATAATTCTCCAACCGCGCCAAATAACTCCCGATGTTGCCGATGCCCAACTCGCCTTCAATCTCGGCACGGGTTTTCAGTCCGCCCGCAATGCAGGTCAAGATGGAGAAATAAGTGACATAGTCGGTGCCGAACTCCTCAATGAGGATGTTTTTGCCCTCGTTGATGAAAGGTGAATTTTCCTCTGTCAAGGCGGTAAGCATTTGGTCTTTAGTGACATAACCTTTATCGAGCAAAAGCGCAACATACCACGGAACGCCGCCCGTGATGCTGAACAAGGCCAACAAGTCCTCGGGTGTGTAATTGGGATTGTAGTCGGCCAATATTTCCTTCAAAACGTTGGTTGAGAAGGGCTTAAGCAATAGCCGTTCTGTAGCGCGACCGAAAAGCGGCTCTTCGTAGTCCTCGAAAATCCGTTTCATCAGCGTGAACACCGAGCCGCTGATAATCAGATTGAGGTGGCTCGTGCGCTTGTGCAAGTCCCAATCGCGCTGCATATCGCTGAACACGGAAGGATTGATTTTTAGGAAGTTCTGGAACTCATCGATAACCAACGTGAAAGGCTGTCTTTCAGCCAGTTGCAGCACATACCTGAAAACCTCCGAAAACGAGGAAAGTTGCCCAATGATGGGAACGCCCAATTTGAAACTGATTTCTTCCAAATAATCGTGGCAAAGCAGTTGTTCCGTCTTCTTTCCGACGAAGAAATAGAGCACTTTTTCGTCTCCACATTGCAACGAAAGTTCGGTCTTGCCAATGCGCCTGCGACCCATCAGCACGGTCATTTGTGCTTCTTTCTTGCTCTGTTTCAGCACTTTATAGAGTTGCGCCTTTTCATTTTCACGATTGTAGAACTTCATACCTCATCAGTTTTTGAGTTGTTTCAACAAATAGTAATCATCATTACGGTAATACTCATTACCATTCTGCAAAAGTACGCATAATTTTCGGAACTGCAAGCGTTTGCACAAATTTTTCTTCGATTTTTACATAAAAATAGTAATTGCCATTACGGTAACGGCTATTACTATTTTTGTTTAGTGGCTTCCTCTTCTCAATAATTCAGCACTTCAATATCATCGCCAAAAAAACTTCAAGTTCACTCAAATGCTTCCTCCAAACACTGTCGCATTACTGAAACGGCATAATGGAGGAATTTAACGTCACCATTCAAATTGCAGGTCAGAGCAGCCTTTTTCATGCCTTCAATAACGATGGTAATCAGTTCTTCCAGCGTCAGTCCGCGTTGCTGATACTGGCTGACCAACGACACCATAAACCTCATGTTCGATTGGCACAGTTGTTCCATCTCATCGCAGTCTTGCCCTTTTTCCTGCACAGCCTTGAGGAGGGCTAATTCTTCTTCTTTCGTTAGCAATGGCACTCGGCCAATCTCTTGTAAGAATTTGTCTATGGTTTCAATTCTCATGGTATTCAGTTTTATCGTTGTTGTCCTTTTTTAATAAATCATTATACTCAGGCAGCAAGAGCCAAAGGCTCCTGCGGCTGAACTTTGGTGAGGTGGTTGGTCTTGATGAAGTCCTTGAGGAACTTTTCGAGGTCTTTGGATTTGAGTCCGAAGAGGGTGATGGAATAGAGCCCGTTTTCCTCAGTGATGGAGTTGTAGATTTTGTTTTTCTTGACGAAACAACGGATTTGGGTGAATTGTTTTTCTGAGGCGGTTTTGATAGTTGTGTTCATATTGATGCTGTTTTTGTTTGGTTACAGCATAATATAGAAACTTTTTGGCGAAAATTCAAAAAAAATCTGAATTATTCAAAAAATTCTCCAAAGTATGGCTCCAAGTTTTGCACTACCAGCTGCACCAAAGTGGTGCGATTTGTACCCTGAACAGGAACTCGTTTTGTAACGCATCCTCATTTATACACTTGAGAATCTCTGTCTTTAATCACAAAAGACTTCCCCTCGTCGATGCATTTTTTGTACATGTCGGAATAATCTCCTTCAATAAAGCAATTCCCTTTTTCGTCTTGCTTTACAACAACGAAAGTAGCAACGCAAAAATTCTCAAACTCTTCGTCGGATTCAAACAACAAACGATTGTCTTTCTCAATCATAATCAAGAATGCTATTAGCCTTTTACATCGCGAGGTCGTTAACAATAATCTATTTTTTTTGAATTGCTTCGTTTCTTTTCTTTATCATATTATTTACATCTGAAACAATCAGGGTAACAAGATTCTCCATTGTAGTGTTTTGGGGTATTTCGATCCATTGGTGCACAAAGCAACTGATTTTACCTTTTATTTGCTTCCCATTACAGTATTTACAATATCCATTTGTTTGTCCAAATTGTCTGTTAACAAGTTCAGATGGATAATTCATTGGTTGGCACTTGCCATCAAAAGAAGTAAAAATGTAACTATAATTCTCAAGCAAATATTTTAGACCTTTTTCGGATGGTTTATAATCAACAGGCCTTTTTTTATTCGTTTGTTGGGAAATATGTATTATTCTATCCCCTATTTTTTCATCAAAATACTCTACCGCATGTCGATACTGCTTACCTTGAATCTGAATAAAAATATTATCATTTCCAGCTTTTAGCTTTACCTCAATAAGTGGTTGTGAATTAGTGAATCCCCATCCGACCATACTATTGTTATTTGTCAAATCAGACTCTTTATTGACAACATTATAACCACTTAGTTTTAATTTTTCTACAAGATTGTAATAAGATATTTGAACTTTTCGCTTTCCACATATATCATGTATTCCCAATTCTTTCATTAATTTATCTTCATCGGCAGTTGAGTAATAACTATTTTTTTTGTCAAAATACTCAATAACAGATTGAAGATTAGCAATGTAATCACAATAGTCTTTCTTTAATTCAGAATGATACAAATCGGGAAGATTGATTTTTGACAATTTATCGGATAAGTCTTTATAAGTTATAATCCTCCATTTCTCAGGAGTCTCCATTAAGGTCATAGTCAACAAGATAAACAAATTGCAATCTTTAACACTATCTTTCTCGCTATAACCAACCAACTGTTCCTTAGTTGGAACACTTTTGACCTTGTTTTCAATGACAATTCTTGGATTGCCCAATTCCCCATTATTCAACTCCCTTACACATAAGTCAAAATGGTCATATTCCCTGTCAATACTAAATTCTTGTAAACCTTTTGGCCAGGCATCCGGGTCAAGCAATTCATTGATAAGGACTTTGAATTCATTTTTATAAGTATTCCCAAACCAAGCCAGAAAATTACTATGAAACAGCTCCTTATTAGTCAATGAAAGATGGAATAAAGGAGAATTCATCAATCCATCTTCAATTTTTTGTAAAACTTTTTCCATGTTGTTATTAGTTTATCTATTACAAATTTGTTTTCACAAGTTATTTCTTCCTCACTTCTCCGCCATACTCTCCGACTTCTCCTCAGGCAGTTCCACGATGAGTCGGTGCAGCTCTTCGGGAAGGCGCTTCTTGTAGTAGTCAGCCTTCTTGGGAGGAACATAGATGGTTTTTAGTGCGGTGCAACCTTCAAAGGCACTTTCTTCAATCTCCTTCACCGAATCGGGAATAGCGATGCTTGTTAGGCCTGTGCAACCATAAAAGGCTCCTACTCCAATCTTTGTCACTATGTCAGGAATTATTGTGTTTTTGCATCCTAAACACAATATGTAGCCTTTAGCATCTCGCCGAAGGAGGGAATTGCCATCGTCTGTAGGAAGATACAATACATTTCCCTCAGCAACAACAATGCGGCTCAGTTCTGGACAGCCTCCGAAAGCAAATTCTCCAATCTCCGTCACTGTATTGGAGATAACGATGCTCGTCAAGTCTGTACACTTATAGAAGGCCTTCTCTCCAATCACCGACACCGAACTGGGGATGACAATGTTTTTTAGCCCTATACAGTCTTCAAAGGCGTTTTCCCAAATATCCGTCACGGAGTCGGGGATAATGATGCTTGTCAGACCCGTGCAACCTTTAAAGGCCCCTGTCCTAATCTGAGTTACCGAATCGGGAATGACGACACTTGTCAGACCTGTGCAACCAAAGAAAACATGTTCATAAATCGTCGTCACTGAGTTGGGGATAACGATGTTTGTCAGGCCTGTGCAGCCTTCAAAGGCGCTTTCTCCAATCGCTCTCACAGAATCAGGGATGACGATGCTTGCTAGACTCGTGCAATCTTTGAAGACACGTTCTTCAATCATCGTCACCGAGTTGGGGATAATGACGCTTGTCAGGCCCGTGCAACCTTCAAAGGCGGATTCTCCAATCCTCATCACGGATTCGGGGATAATGACACTCGTCAAATCAGTGCGGCCTTCGAAAGCAGGAAATCCAACTGTCGTTTTTCCTTTCGGAATGATTCCAACACCGTTTTTCACTTTATAATTTGCCATAGGTTAGCTATCGATTACCTTTTTACGTCGCGAGGTTTTTATGGATTAGCACTTTGTTAATTCTTTATTTATTCTGCTTATTTGGACACAGCTACCAGCTTCTCCCAAACCTTCACCATCGCCCAAGTGTCAAGCTCGCAATAGCGGAGCAGGGCTTCGCAGGCGGCTTTGGCTTCAGCGGGCGGCATGCGTTGGATTTTCGGGAAGATGGTCATCGCGTCACCACCGTTTTGGACACCGCCTGTAAGGTTGTGGTAGTCGAGGCTCGGATCATCAGGGAACAGGGGTGGCAGCACACTCTTGATGCTGAATGAACCACCCATGGCGGGAACGTAATAGTAGCCGCTCTGGAATGGCGTGAGCAGGTCTTGGATATGCTCTTGGATGTTCATCAGATGAACGGCGAGGTCGGGATACAACGCTGCCAGTTCCTTGATGCGACCGCACTCGAAGCCTTTGTTGTAAGCCAAGATGCAGACGCTCATCGGGATGTCTTTGCAAAGTTGCTCGGCCACGGCGCGGCGCGGGTCAGTGCCGTCGCTCGGTGCCAGAAACTCCTTGTGTTGGTAAGGCGCATCAGCACTCTCCTTGATATGGAGCGAGTACTGGAAGGTGATTTGCTGATAAGGCTTTTGACCATCAAACTGAGGAACGGCCTGCTGCAAGGTCTCAAAATCAAGGAAATAGAGCGGATAGCTTAAGTTGAAAAGGAACTCGCGGATGCCATCAACATTGATGTGCTCCTTCTGATTCAGCGTACACTCCACCTGCATCTGCTGCTTGTCGCTCAGCTTTTCGTTGCGCAGGTCCTCAAACACAATGCGACCGGCATGATAATGTTCCAGCTTCTTCGAGAAGTTCATGCGATAGAGGTCGAAAACCGTTGGCTCGTCCTCGGGCACGCCATGCTGCCGCTTGCAGTAGTCGAAGAAGGCACAGGTGTAAGGTTTCATGCAGTGTTCGGAGAGGTCGATGTCAGGTTCGTCATTCATGCCCAAGATCTTCAAGGCTTGACTGCTTTGTACAGGCACTTTCAGGTATTCGTTCTCAACCAAATCGTGCATGTCAATGGTGACAAACAGACTCTTGATGTCCAACTCGCCATGCCTTACATAACTGCTGTTGAGGCACACCAAATAAGTATTGACGACTATGACACCATATTGTGTAAGCACCCACTTCTGATAGGCGATGTCGGGCGCATATTTCTCCAACTTTGTTTCCTCTCCTTCACACTCCGGGAAACTTGAGCTTTTCACCTCGTAGATGTCCCAGCCATCGCCGTTGCGGCGCAATATGTCGACGGCACAGTAATGGCCATCGAGGGCAAAGGAGGCTTCGCAGATATTCTCCACGCCTTGGTCCATATACTGTTGCGTCAGGGCGCACATCGTGGTCAGGTCAAGGCTGCCGTCCGGGTTTTTGACGGTCACTTCTTTGTAGGGACCGAAGAGTCCCATGGCGAGGTCGCCGACCTCATTGCCTTGTTCGAAGCGGGCTTCCAAAGCCGGGTCGTCTTTGGCCTCTTCGGGTTTATACACTTTCAGCCAAAGGTTCTTTGGGCATTGGCAGAAGGCGGTGTAGCGGGATTTTGAGAGGGATTTGGGCATATTCTTTCAGATTACTAATTCTCTTCAGAAACACGCATACTACCCCTTACATCAGCGAATGTCCAACTACGACCGTCGGTTTTCCAGCAAAACGCATCATTACCAAACGAATGATAGTTCCATATAGCATTGTCAACTGCGGGTATTTCATCAATCGCATAGGGTACTTCACAACCGTTATCTATAGTCGAGCAACACAATTCGATGTCCTTGTCCTGAACATCAAACCAGTTGTACTTGTCCAATAAATGATTGCAATCTTCAATAAATTGACTATGCAGTCTCTCACTTTCCAATAAAAACAAAATACGACTAAATAAACCTGAATAATAGGCATAAAACAACTTCTTGTTAGCATCGTTATGTTTTGCCCATTCATCATACAATTGCAAGTCGCCTTTATTTGCTTGGCAATACAACAAAACTGGTAAAATGCGTTTGCGCAAAACTTCATTTTTCTTCTCCATTATTTTTTTTGCGATCGCCCTTTACATCGCGAGGTTTAATAGGTTGATTTTATTATAACTCTTCAAATATAGAAACTTTTACCGCACATGAGATGTTTTAACTGGTTGGGAGCATATTAAGCATCCCCTACCTCTATCAGCAATTCAGGGTCATCAGGCTCGACAGGATTGACTCGGTAGGCGTTGATTTTTCTGGTTATTCCCGCACGGCCAGCAACCATGCCGCCACGGCGCAGAATGGTCGAATCATCGTCAAGTATGACAATCTTTGTGGCATCGTTGACATGGCTCTGATACCAATCGCTAAAGTTCCAACCGGCTTTCCTGACACGCTGGTCACGAACCCTTCTGTTCACAGAATAGGACTCCACGCAAGAATTGTAGAACTCTTCATCGTTGTCGAAATAAATAATGTTGTTTGTTTGGTCAATACGCATAATCTTTGCTTTTTAATGTTTTCACAAAAAAATATAGAAACTTTTGGCGGACAATTCCCAAAAAGGGACTTTATTTTTCAAGACACTTCAAAAACTCCTCGTCCATTGCCTTTAACGCATCACGCATCTCTTCGGTTTTAACCCATTTGTTTCCAATCAGCGTTTCGTGGTCACCGTTTTCGTTTGTTCGCCCCTTTCCGCCTCTTTCAATGCAGCGGTTGGCTTCGAGAAACACTTTTCCTCCATTCCATTCGATAGGTCCTGCCGCCTCATAGTCACATCCTTCTGGAACGAAAACGAAGGCCTGCAATGTTTGAAGTTCTCCTCCGGCAGTAAGGCGATATTCGAAGGTGATGATTTTTTCAGTTCTTTTCACAGGGTAAAAAAACTTCGTGCCTTTCCCTTTCTGCTGAAGCAAATAAACTTTGCTCCATTTGAATCTTTTGATGTTGTCGTTGTTTTCCATAATTCAAAAATAATGATTACCGGTTAATATAAAATCTTTTTGCGGGAAATTCAAATATTACAAGCAAAAAGTGGAGCGGCTTCATTCACCGCTCCCGTCCAAATTCATTAGTTTTTTAATCTTTTCCCTCACCCATTTTTCGTCATTCAAATCATCTGTCTTCTCTGTCCATACTCTATGCCAAACCCAATTGTTTTCCTTAGGGAAGTTCCTATGTTTAGGAAACAATCCTCTGACTTTCATCATCGCGTCATGGACTTCATTACTCAATTCCTCCTCCTTTTCCTTATGGTATTCCAACATAATGGAAATATGGTCTTGCTTTATTTCAAACTGGTAGTAATAATAATTAGGATCAATGCCCTCAAAATGGCGCTTCAATCCTTCCGTCCTGAATTTTAGATAGGATTTACTTTTTGATGATGTGTCAATACTAATCTTGGGTATTGATGCTAAAACATTCCTACAGTTGTTCGATGTTTGAGAAACCGTATCATCTCGATTTTCAAAAATAAGGTCTAACGCTCTACGATGTTTATTGTAGATTGTATTACAAAGGTTGATTAATTCCTGATCCATGATGACATTCTTTTTTACATTATTGATATAATTTCTGATTAGCAATGACACTTCAAATCCCAATAAGCTTTCTTTTGGTTTATAAACCTTTTCCAAAATGGCTATCACATCAGCATACTCCAAAACCATCCATTCATCATCGGTAGGTATTTCTCCTTCTGGCGTCAAATAGACAAAAATCCTATTATAATCGCTGAATTGTGATTGTATTTTCTCTTTGTAGGTAATTAATTGGGATTTTTCGTTTCCATTCGAATTGTGTTCATGAGAGCCGACTTTGTTCTCTATGGCTATGACAAGTTTATCTTGATGAGAAACGAGAAGTATATCTATATGGTTCCATTCTCGGTAAACATTAAATGAGTATAAGTCAGAACTCAAAAATTGAAGAGCGGAATGGTTGTCCATGTCATGTGACAGTTTTGAAACGATTCCGTAAAGAAAAGAATCACCCAGACCGTGATTTTCATTCGGATCAAGCAACCACCCAAGTATATTACTATGACGTATTTCTGTCCGAGAAATCTTAAGCACGTCAAACATATTAAACTCTTTCGTCCATTTTGATAAATCGTTGAGACAATCTGAGTCTTGCATAAATTTCAACAAGGCTTCCTTGTCGTCGTTGTAACTAACCACTTTTAGGTCGTTTTGACTATCCAGTTCCATATACTACAATGATTATTAACTATATACACTATTTACTTAACCTATTTATTAATTCTTTTGGCCTTGCAAAGATAGAAATTGTTGACAATAATTTCAAAAACGATCCTCAAACTGCTTAAAAAGCCGATAGTAAGCCTTCTTGTTATCCAACTCATACCATTCCCTCTCAGTAGATGGGCGGGCATCGAGGTCGTAAATCCTTGCACTGGGTATGGCAAGCAGGAAAGGCGAATGGGTGGCAATGACAAATTGAGTATCCAATCGCGCCAGCAATTCGATATGCTGGGCCAGTTGTTGCTGAAATGCAGGAGCCATGGAGTTCTCAGGTTCATCAAGCAGATAGAACGACTCATCAAAAAGATGTTCCTTGAAATACTCCAAAGCCGTTTCCCCGTTGGAGGTGGCTTCGCTGTTGTCCAACTTCAATCGGGCTTTTTGAAAATCCCCCAATCGACTCAGGAGGGCGTAATCCGCTGCATTCACTGACTCGGGATCTGTCAGCGCTTTTTCATATAGGTTCTCGCTTATCCCATAATCACTCATTTTTTCTATTTCTTTGTCTGAAAAGACTTCATTTTTAATTTCAGCGTAAAGTTTCCGTTGCTTGGCAATTTTCACCATGATGTCCTCGCTCCGGATAAACGAACTTTCTTCAGGAAGCCCTTCATCATCAATACATGAAGAACACTTTTTCACGTATCCTTCGAAATACTCATTGTCGTTGCCTAATGTCATTTTCTTAAGGCCAAGATGCTGGGCCATGACATTCAGCAGTGTGGATTTCCCACTACCATTGTTGCCATAAAGGATGGTGATGGGTGCAAAATCGATATGCTCCAACATCATCGGATAGACAACACGATAGGGATAGACGTGTCTGTTTTCCAGGCATGGAAAGAATTGTTGCAAATATGTTCTCATTGTCGTTTCGTATTTTATTGTTACAGCATAATATAGATACTTTTTGGCAAAAAATTCAAAAAAAGTGGCGCCATCCCATAAAAGATCTGCGCCACATTTATCAGTATAGCCCAATTCTTACTTCTCAGGCTTCTTCCCTGCTGGCAATTCCATAGCAAGTCTGGCCTTCAGCAGCGCAGTGATACGGGCGGAGACAGGACGTGTTGGAGGGAAGACCTTATAACACTGTGGATGATAGTGTACCCCCTTTTCTCCATCCACGGGATAGACAAGGTAGCAGTCATCGCTTTCGTTGAGGAATTGGCTAGGATGTTCACATTCTTCTTCGTTCTCTTCCAAGTAACGGTAATACTCTTTGGTCATCGGTAAGCCTCCAATAATCACTAGTTCAGCAACGCCGTCGTCAACGACCTCGACGATGTCCCCAACCTTGAAACGGATATCTTCTGTTTTACGGCCACGATACCATCCGAATTCATCCAGCGCAACAAAATCATTCAATTTACCATCAGCAGTGAATGAATAACACTTGCAAGGACGCTCGTTCCAATAATACGAAGAGGGCTTGTCATGAACCAACAACTCAAATAAAAAATAGCCGAGACAATCGTCGTGATAGTCCAACCCTCTCGCCTCATAATTCTTTTTCTCTGTTTCCAAAAGCTCGCGCATCGCCTCCTCCCCATGCTCTTTGGTGTCGTAAAAGCCAACACGCTGCAAACTGATCCGGCGTCGAGGATAGCGACGGCCATCTAGACAAATCTGTTGCACTTCATAAACGGGAAAAGACTTGACGACAGCATTCAACACATCTTTTTTCGTTTTCATTTTTAGAGTAATTTAAAGTGTCCTTGGTGTGTGGTGTTTTCCTTTTCCATAGGTATCTCGAGTTTAGAAGATCAGGATAATATAGAAACTTTTTGCTGAAAATTCAGAAATGGCAACAAAATTATTAGCCTCGACAGGGCATCACTAAAACTCTTTTTGTTCGGCATAGAATGATTTGCAGTTTTTCCAAATATCACCGTAATCGCTATGTCTGACAACCAAGTCGGACAGGCATAGTTCCTCATCCAACGAACCTCCATGCCGGACAGCATGACAAAGCATTCTGTCTGTTTCTTTGTTGTGGGTAATCTTTATTCTGCGAAACATGACATCAGGGAAGGTTTTGACTAAGGTCTGGATTGTCTCATAAGCTTTCCCCGCATAGCAATAGTCATCTTCTTCGTCGTGCAATCCAACGCTGTTGGCATACCACCAAAAAGATTGAGAATCGGGGAGCGGCTGGAAAATATTCTCATCGTCGAAATAGTCCGTCGGGTTATACTCCGACCTCCAATAGTCGTAAACCTTTCGGTAATCATTTTCGTTCTCAACCACGAGCAGGAACGAGTCGCCGTGTGAGCCATTTGTCGATATTTCATTGGGACGCCCCTTGCTTTCAGCATACTCCTGTTGGATTCTGTGCGATGGGTTGTTGACATTCCAAAAATGGACTAAAACCTGCCAGTTGGTATAGCCCTCAAATGACGGGTTTTTCATGTCTAACCATTTGCGGACTTCCCTGCGGACTCTGGATAATACCTGAAAACCCACAAATACTGTCACTTCCCTACGCCACACATTCAGTTTGTGAATATCCTTGATATACACCTCTAATTCCATCCGTTGGGACTTGCTGTCGCTCAGTTTTCCGTAATTCCTCGCTCCCACTCGTATATGGAAATGCGGAGTGTTGGCGGAAAGTTCATCGTCCTCTTCTCCATCGATCACTATCTCAACGCCGTCAGGAAGTCCTGCCATTGGCCTTGAAATGAAGCATCGCTCATAATGGCCATTCACAATATGTGTGCGGTGGATGTGCTCCAATTCACGGCATTGGTCGAGAATCAATTCAATCGCTTTCTTTTTCCTCGTCATTGCCAACTTTGATATAGAGCTGTTCTAAATTCTCGAACGAAAGGTGAGCAATGGCCTCCTCCTGCAACTCTCTAGTCATTTTGCCCTCGACACCATAGGCTTCTTGGTAAACGGCGACAAGCCTCTTGATAAAGACACTCGGCGACTCGAGGTGGTTGTAGGTCTTGAGGAGTTCCCTTACCTTTCCGTCATAGACGGCATCCAGCCCTGTTCTCGGCCTGGGGAGTTCTATTGCAAGTGGATCAGTATTCATATTGTATATTTATTGGTTTCGACATAATTATAGAAACTTTTTGCCGAAAATTCAAAAATTACAGGAAAAAAAGTTCTCCTTTCGTCAGCAATGGCGCACGGCCGATCTCTTGTGGGAATTTGTCTAAGTTTTCAATTTCCATCATTTCTTCGCTTTAATCTTGATGTTCCCCTCAATGATGCTTCGGATAATGCGGGTTTGCAACCGTTCCTGTTCCTCGGCAATCATCTTTCAAGCCTTATCTTCAAATTGTGGCTGACACAATGATTCGTAATTATTCCTCCTCCAATGCCAACAATTCCGGATGCTCTTCAACAACATTGAAGGCTTCGTCACTTTCTTCCAAATAACGAATGAGAACCTCTTTGGTCTCCAAGTCTTCTATTGCGTTTATTTCACTGAAGTCGCGCCACTCTTCTTCTTCCTCTTCGTATTCATCGGAAGATTCATCCCATACTTGCACGCGCATCTTCAGTTCATCGTCGATGATGGCCAAACGACAAATCCAATACTCCATCTCGCCATCCTCACGAGAAAAAGTGTAATACCGTTGTTCATCATAGTCTCTATAGTTTTCCTCAAATTCGGGGAAGTATTCCCCCATCGACTCATCATAAAGGATAATCTCTTTAACATCATGACTCTTCATGATGTCCATAATCTGTTCAGCATACAAATGGTTTAATTTTGCCACAACTGCTTTTGTTGCCTCATCACATTCCTTGTACTCTTCGATGAGGGCTTCTTTTTGGTTTAGAAAAACTTTTTTCATTATTGATGATTTTATACTTATTAATAACGATATTATATATTATGGACTTGTTATTTGTTTCTGAGGATTCAGTCTTATTGATAATAACATATGCAAAAATACAACTATTATTTTAGTTCTCAAAGTGTTTTTTGCCGTATTTATGTATCAAACACTTAAAAGCATTAAAACCCAATCCTCTTTCGGGTAATGTTATTGTTCAGCTGCTCGCAGCGGCAGTAGTCTTCCAGGATGGGAAGCATCTCGGTGTCGTTGCCGTAGAGAATACTGTTGATAGCGTACTTGCGGGCCACGTTCTCGATCTGTCCACCGCTGAAGTCGAAATGCTCGGCCAAGGTGGTGGCATCGGCATCGGAAAGTTCGGGAATCATCTGTTGCCAGATTTTGCCTCGCACTATGGCATCGGGCTTCTCGAAGGCGATTTTGTAAAGAAAACGGCGCTCGAAAGCGCTGTCGAGGTTCTCGGTGAGATTGGTGGTGGCAATCATGATGCCGTCCAAGGTCTCCATCTCCTGTAGGATGATGTTCTGGATGGTGTTCTCCATCTTGTCCACCGCGTTTTCAGCGCCGGCCTTGCGAATGCCAATGATGGCGTCAGCCTCGTTGAAGAGCAAGATGGGGGCTTTCTCGGCACGCTGCACGAGGCTGCGGTAACGGTCGAACAGGGCCTTGATGTTCTTCTCCGAGTCGCCCACCCACTTGCTCTTGATGCTCGGCACGTCGACGGTCATGATGGAGCGTCCCGTAAGGCGGGCCAACTGATAGACGGTCTCGGTCTTTCCCGTGCCCGGACTGCCATGAAATAGGCAGGTGAAGCCCTGTCGGAAACCGCGCTGCTGCATGCGCTCACGGATTTTGGCATATTGCTCCGGCTCAAAGAACCGGTTGAGTTCCTCCACCTGTTGCTGAACGGTCTCGGTGTAGAACATGGTCTTGGGCGTGAGCTTGTCCGGACCAATCACATCGGCGAGGTGTTCCTCCGTGGTGGTGATTTTCAGCTCGGCAAGCAAATCACGCTTGGCTTCCTCTGTCAGTTTGAATTGCGTATTGTTGACAATGCCATCCTCGCAGCGGAACTCGATAAGTTTGGCCGTTTGAAGCGTGTGACTGTCGCTGCGCAAAGCGGCCTTGGCGTTGTTGAAGTCGGCGGTGCTGTAGAAGACGTTTTCCATCTGGTTGAAACGGATGTCGTTGTCGTCATTGCAGATGAGATAATAGCAGAACTTGATCAGGAGGAGTTCCTCAGTTTCATCAAGACGGAGTTGATTCACCTTTTGTCCGAAGGCCACCTTTGGGTTGTCGTCAAACAGCTTGTGAATCTCTTCGATTAGTTCCTTAGGACCGATGGCATCGTCGTTGAGGTCGTCGAACCATTGGTTCAGCACCTCAAACACACCCGCGCAGTCAAGGCCCTTGTGGATGGGCAACTGATACACTTCGTTGTGTTTCAGGCAACGGATGACGGCAGCAGGCACGTCAAAGTCGTCCTCATCCTTCACGTCACGGTAGCGCAGCAAGCGGCGGTGTACAAGCGCATCGATGTCTTTGGCAAAAGCCAGCACGGCGATGTTGCCAAGGTCGAGGTGACGGGCCAAGTCGCGGTAATCCACGCGATAAGGACCTTCATCCATACAGATGGCAAAGATGACGACCTGCCGCTCGCTGATGCCGTATTGTTCAGCGAGAAACTTGATTTCGGAAGCTGAGGCTTTCAAGAAGTCGGGACTCATCTTGGAGTCTTTAGAGCTTTCGGCGACGGTCTCGATGGCTTCTAAAAGTGTGTAGTTCTTCTTTTTCTGTGTTTTTGGGGTGGTGGTTTTCTTTTCCATAGGTATCCTTAAGTTTAGTGGTTTAGGATACTTATAGTAACTATTTGCCCAAAAATTAATAAATGGAGAAAAAAATTTCAATCAACAGTATTATTCTAACACTCCAAAGCACCTGTCAAATCAGCAATGCGCTCAAAACCATGCCTTTCGCAATAGTCGGTTATGCCATAGGCAACTTTTTCGGAAACCGCTGGATCAATGAAATTGGCCGTCCCGATTTCGATGGCTGAGGCACCGGCGAGCATAAACTCTACGGCGTCAGTGGCGTTGGAAATGCCGCCCAAGCCCACTACGGGAATCTTCACCGCCTTGGCCACCTGCCACACCATGCGCAAGGCCACAGGTTTTACGCAAGCCCCTGACAATCCGCCTGTTATAACAGACAATTTTGGCTTGCGTTTCTCCGCGTCAATGGCCATGCCCATCAAAGTGTTGATGAGCGAAACCGAGTCTGCACCAGCGGCCTCGGCTGCCATGGCGATTTCGGCGATGTTGGTCACATTCGGCGACAACTTGACCATCAAGTGTTTATGATACACTTTCCTAACTTCCGAAACAACCTGAGAAATACCTGCACAAGTCACACCGAAAGCCATACCGCCTTGTTTCACATTGGGGCATGACACATTCAACTCAATGGCGGGAATCTTGTCCAAAGCATCCACCATCTCCGCGCCTTTCACGTAATCTTCCAAGCAGGAGCCAGAGAGGTTAAGCAGCACATTGGTATCGAAATCCTTGATGCGCGGATAAATCGTTTCGATAAAGTATTGAACTCCTTTGTTTTGCAGTCCGACGCAGTTCAGCATCCCCGAAGCAGTTTCAGCCATGCGCGAATAGGGATTGCCCTCGCGCGGATGCAAAGTCGTTCCCTTCACGATGATGCCGCCAAGTTGCGACAAATCAACGAAATCGGTGTATTCCTCGCCGTAGCCGAAGGTGCCCGAGGCCGTCATCACGGGGTTGCGCAGCACCAAGCCGTGACCCAAATCTATCGTCGTGTTCACCATTTCAACCTCCTTGTGTTAAAAACAGGTCCTTCCTTGCAGACGCACACGTTTCCGTCAACGGTGTCCTCCACGCAGCAGAGGCAAGCACCTAATCCGCAAGCCATCAAATTTTCGAGCGAAACCTCGCACCAAATGCTTTTTTCGTCGGCCAATTTCGCCACGGCTTTCATCATAGGCTTCGGGCCACAAACATAGATTTTGTCAAAGTTCTGCTTTTGCCAAATGGAGTGCATGGTAACAAAACCTTTCTCACCCAATGAGCCGTCTTCGGTGGTCACGAAAGTTTCTCCAAGTTGCTGGTAATCAGACAAACGGAGCAAGTCGGTTTCCGTTTTTCCGCCCAAGAGCAAAGAAGGATTTATCCCATTTTTTTTCAGCACTTTGGCGAAATAAAACAGCGGTGCAATGCCGATGCCGCCCCCAACGAGCAACACCTTCTCCCCTACTTCGGGGCAGGTGAATCCATTGCCCAAAGGGAACACCATATTTATAACATCTCCTTCCTTTGCCTGTGCGAGATGTCGTGTCCCCTCGCCCACCTGTTGCACCAAAAGCGATATTTCATTTTGCTGGAAATCAACATCGTGGATGGAAATCGGGCGACGAAGATAGGTGCTTGGTGAGTCGTCCACGCGCACCTGCACAAATTGTCCGGGCTGAATAGCTGGCAGAGGCTGGTCGGAACGCAACCGCAACAACACGGAGCGGCTAAAGTCTTGTTTTTCAACTAATTTGAAGTCTGCAATCTGTTTTGTCATGTGATTGAACCTTTACGCGCCACAAATATACAAAAAAAGCTGCCGAAGCAGCTTCTTCAAGAATAAACTAATAAAATCACTTTTCGTTTTCTTGGGTTTCAGGCTTTGCCGCTTCTTCCTCTGGCTTAGCTTCGGTTTCCTCGGTGAAGTCGAGCATACCTTTGTCATTCAGCATCTGATACCATTGAAACACTTTCTTCATGTCGGAAGGATACACGGCATCCTCATCATAGTCGGGCATGACGAAGGCGAACTTCTCGCGCAACTCGTCATTTGAGGCCTTCTTGAAATCGAAATCGACCTTGTCGCCCATCTTGTCATGAATCATTTTGAAGACTTCCTTCAGCGGACGGTCCTCGTCGGTGGAGAAGATAGAGATTTCCTCAAGGGAACTCATGCGGTCGCGGGCGAAAGCGGGAACACATTTACCCTCGGCAACCGATTCAACAATAATCCTTCCAATAGCCTGAGACTTAATCACATACAGTCCCGGTTTGCCAGATATTGATACAATTTTAGTCAAATCCATAGTTCATTCATTTTCAAAAACGGCTGCAAAAATAGGAAAAAGTTTTGGGTTGCGTACACTTTTTTATAACTTTGCAGCGATGAACTGACAAATAAGTCAAAAACGATAGAGGAAAAAATCTTATGAACAAAGTCTATTTAAGAACATGGTTACTATTAATTGTCATGCTGACAGGCCTCAGAGTTACAGCACAAACCCAACAAGGCTATGTAAAAACAAAAGGCCGTATGATGAATGGCCAGCTTATTCCTGGCCAGGGCCTAAAAGGGGCAACGGTTTCAATTAAAGGTAGAACCACGGTATTAGTGAACACAGACGACGGCACATTCTCCTTCCCTGTCACTGAACAACAATTCCGTTTGGATTCTGTTAAGAAGAAAGGTTATCAGTTGGTTGACATGGATGCCTGCCCAAAAACCTACAACTACTCCATCAATCCACTCTATATTGTGATGGAGACCCCTGAGCAACAGTTGCAGGACAAATTGAACGCCGAGCGAAAGATACGCCGCAACCTGCAAAAACAACTCCAAGAACGCGAGGATGAGATTGAAGCTTTGAAAGAGCAACAGCAAATCTCAGAAGAAGAATACCGCCAAGCCTTGCAGAAGCTTTACCAAGACCAAGAGAACAACGAGCAGCTCATCAAGGACATGGCCAAACGCTACTCCGAGTTGGACTACGACCAATTGGACGAGTTCTACCGCCAAGTGTCCTATTGCATCGAGAACGGTGAGTTGGTGAAGGCCGACTCGCTGCTAAAAACCAAAGGCGATGTTTCCCAACAGGTGGAAGCCCAACTGCGCAAGGGCCAAGCCATCCAAGAGCAGGAAGCCCAACTCAACCAAGCCAAGGCAGTTCATGCTGCCGACATAGAGGAATTGGCTCGTCGCTGCTACAGTTTTTACGAGACCTTTGCAGCACAACACATGAACGACACGGCAGCGTATTACCTTGAATTGCGGGCGAGTTTGGATACGACAAATGTTGAATGGCAGATGGAGTCGGGGGTGTGTTATAATTATTATATCGCGGATTACAACAAAGCTTTATCCTATTTCCAAAGAGCATTGAGATGGTCCATCGTTCAATATGGGGAACAAAGCGGTAAAGGGGCGTCGTCTTACAATTACATCGGCAATGTCTATTACGTCCTCGGCGACTACGAAAAGGCCTTGGAGTACGCAAACAAGGGACTCGCCATCAGTAAAAAGGTGTTCGGCGAGGAGCATCCCGATGTGGCTCACTCATACAACAATATAGGCGTTGTCTATTACGTCCTCGGCGACTACGAAAAGGCCTTGGAGTACCAGAACAATGCACTCGCCATCAGGAAAAAGGTGTTTGGCGAGGAGCATCCCGACGTGGCTCAGTCATACTGCGAAATAGGCTCAGACTATTGCGCACTTGGAATCTACGAAAAGGCCTTGGAGTACGATAACAAGGCACTCGCCATCAGAAAAAAGATATTCGGGGAGGAGCATCCCGACGTGGCTTCATCATACTATGGAATAGGCGCAGACTATTACGCACTTGGCGTCTATGAAAAGGCCATGGAGTACAGTAACAAGGCTCTCGCCATCAGGAAAAAGATATTGGGGGAGGAGCATCCCGACGTGGCTAATACATATCATTCAATAGGCAAAATCTACATACAAAATGGAGAGTATTCAAAAGCTATTGGGTGTCTCCGAAAAGCTATGGATATTCGGCTTAATATCTTTGGGGAAATGCATTTCCTTCTAGCGGCTTCCTATTACTACATTGGAAAAGTATATGAAGAATTGGGAGACTACTCCAAAGCCGTAGATTATTACGAACAAGCGGTTGCCATCGATGAAGAAGTCCTTGGCGCAGAGCATCCCTACACCCTTGAAGACAGGGCAACGCTGGAAACTGTCAAAGCCAAAATTAAAAAACAAGAGAATGACTAACCCCTTCAAATACTTCGCCTTCATCAGCTACAGCTCGAAGGACACCGCATGGGGAAAGCGGCTGCAAAGGAAGTTAGAGCACTACCGAATGCCCGCCACACTGTGCAGCGAACATGGCTGGGAACGCAAGCCGATGAATCCCGTGTTTTTCGCTCCCACCGACATACAGCCTGGGGAACTTTCTGAGGAATTGCAGGAACGACTAAAGTCCTCGCGCAATCTCATTGTCATTTGTTCTCCTAACTCGGCACGGTCGGAATGGGTGGGTAAGGAAATCGAGTTCTTTTATCGCCTTGGCCGCACGAAGAACATCCATTTCTTCATCGTAGATGGTACGCCTCACAGCAACGACCCGAAGACGGAATGTTTCAATCCCATTGTTGAGAAATTGGGGCTGCCCGAAATCCTTGGGGCCAATATCCATGAGCAAGTCTACCGCCAACCTTGGCTCAATAAGGAACGCGCTTATGTGCAACTCATCTCCAAGCTGCTCGGTGTAGAGTTCGATGCCATCTGGCAGCGGCATCGTCGGAGACTGGTTCATATAGCAGCGGCATGGACGGCAGGAGGTATTGCCGTAATTGCGGCCCTATTGTGCGTGTGGCGCATAAGCCAGCCCTTCGATGCGGAAATACACATCAATGAAGCCTCCGTCCACAACGACAACCTACCACCGCTGAAAGATGCCATCGTAACCATGCACTTGGACAACGAGACGAAGAGCGACACCATTTGCTCATTAAACAGCAATTTGGTTTTCAGCAATATACCACACAAATTCCTAAAAAAGCCCGTGCAAGTTTCGGTGAGCTGTTGCAATTTCCTCTCTCTCGACACTGTTTTTGCTCTAACTCCATCCGTAACAATAGATATTCACCGCGACCCAAAGGTCTACGGTAATGTCCATTTCTGCACATGGAACACCGAATCTGAAACATCCTTGGCCAACACCACCCTTTTCGTTGAAGGATTCGAGGTCACGACAGATGAAAAAGGTTTTGTTTCCATTTTCATCCCATTGGAAGCGCAAAAAAAAACCTATCGTGTGTCGGCCCCTGTTCCCTTGAAAGACAGCATCCTCACCATGCCTTCCGGAGCAAATGACGTGCTGTTGACCAAATAACTCCTCTCCCTGCAAAAAACCGATTGGTTCACAGGATTATTTCTTAAATTTGCAGCCATAAACAACAAAAAGAATTAGCTTAATGAAAAGATTTTTCCTCCTCGCTGCTATCATGGTGCTCGGCATTATGCTTTCGGCACAGACACAAACCCAGCAGGGTTATGTTAAGACCAAAGGTCGCATGGTGAACGGCCAACTTGTACCTGGCCAAGGCCTGAAAGGGGCAACGGTCTCCATTAAGGGTCGTACAACCGTATTAGTAAATGCCGATGACGGAGCTTTCTCTTTTCCCGTACCCGAAGCGCAATTCCGCTTGGACTCTGTAAAGAAGAAAGGCTATCAATTGGTGGATATGGAGGCTTGCCCCAGGTTGTATAATTATTCTTGTAATCCGCTTTATATCGTAATGGAAACTCCTGATCAACAGCTTCAAGACGAATTGGATGCACAACGGAAAATACGGCGTACACTCGAACGTCAACTACGGGAGCGTGAAGACGAGATTGAAGCTTTGAAAGAACAAAAAAAGATTACTGATGAAGAATATCGGCAGGCATTGCAAAATCTATATGAAGAAACTAGCCAAAACGACCAATTGATCAAGGATATGGCCAAACGATATTCTGAATTGGACTACGACCAATTGGACGAGTTCTATCGTCAAGTTTCCTATTGCATTGAAAATGGCGAATTGGTGAAAGCCGACTCTCTTCTGAGAACCAAAGGCAATGTAACCCAACAAGTGAAAGAACAACGAAAAAAAGGCCAAGCCATTCAAGAACAAGATGAACAATTGAGCCAAGCCAAGGCAGTATATTCCGCTGATACGGAAGAACTGGCTAAACGTTGCTATAGTTATTATGAGACTTTTGCTGCTCAACATTTGAACGATACCGCTGCCTATTTCCTTGAATTGAGAGCAAGCTTAGACACTACAAATGTGGAATGGTCTGATGATGCAGGCTATTACTTGTATTTCTATCTTGGTCATTATGACCAAGCCGTAATATACGAACAACGAGCTATACGAAACGTCATTGCGCAAAATGGTGAAACGGACATACAAGTTGCTATTTCATACAACAGCCTAGGAGAAATTTATTTAGAATTAGGGCAATATTCGGATGCGTTAAATCGTTTTGAAAAAGCCCTAACTATTGTTTCGTCAGCAGATGAAACGTACAGCACTATCATTGCATCAATATACAACAACATCGGGCTTGTTTATTCTAACATTGGTGAATACAATAAAGCATTGGAATGTTTCAATATGTCATTAAACATAAAAAATGAAATATATGGGGAGAATCATCCGCAACTCTTATATACATACTCAAATATCGGAGCCGTTTATTTTGGAATGGGTTGGGACAAAGCCGCATTGGAGTATTTTCTAAAAGCCTTGTCGCTTTGCGAAGATTCCGAATCTCCAACAGCGGCGACTCTTTTATCTAATATCGGTAGGTCTTATGATCGAATTGGAGACTTCGCCAGTGGATTAAAACACGAGGAAACAGCATTGCAGCTTCGAGAAAAGCTGCTTGGTTTCAATCATCCTGATGTTGCCAAGTCCTATTTAGACATTGGACATCATTACATATATCAGGGAGATTACTCCAAGGCATTGGAATACACAGAGAAAGCAATTCAAACCTTAACTTTAGTGTTCAACAAGGAACATCCATACTTTGCCGAAGCATTTAAAAGCCTAGGTGGAATCTATTTAAAGACAGACCAATTTGATTTGGCATTGGATTGTTACAATTCCGCCTTGTCCATCAATGAAACCCTTTATGGCAGGGAGAATAAGAACACTGCGGTTTCTATTGGTGATTTGGGAACTTTTTATTATGAAATTGAAGATTATGAAAAATCTATGTATTATTACTATGAGGCATTACACATTTTTGAAACAACTATTGGATTAAACAACAATAGTGTTTCTAATTGCCACGAACGGTTAGGTGAAATGTATGGCTATTTGGGTGACTATACAAAAGCAATCGAACACATTAATATAGCTTTAGCCATTGATACTACCATCAATGGTTCTGATTACTCAGTTGCTTCAACATATAATAGTTTAGGCTTTATTTATTATTACAATGATGATCTTGTACAATCTTTGGAATCTTTTAACAAAAGTTTGGAAATAGCAGAACGATTATTTGGTAAAGATCATCCAGATGTAGCCACCGCATATCATAATATTGGTTATATTTATAATGCTGAAGGGGAATACGAAAAAGCATTACAATATCTTGAAACCGCACTAACTATCAGGTTGAAAGTTTTGGGTGAAGACCATCACCATGTTGCTTCCAGTTACCATGTTATAGGAAATGTTTACTGCAATCTTGGCAATTACGATAAGGCCTTGGGATATTACAACCAAGCGTATGCAATCCGAGAGGCTGTACTTGGCTCTGACCATCCCGATACAATCAAAGTTAAGGGAAGAATCGTCGACATCCAAGCCAAACTAAAAGAACAAGAAGACAAATAAATTTCAAGTTTTTCAATACTCCAATCTCACCTCATCCACCCAAAGCACATTGTCCAAAGCCCCGATGAAAGCACCGCAACTGCCCGAGGCGAACCACAAAATGGCGTGAGTGACAGGGCAATCCGCATCGGCCCAGCCTTCTTCGAGGATGGGCTTCTTCTTGCCTTTGCTGTTGAAAGCGTACATATTCTTATAGCCTGTAATCAAATCCATGTACGGCTTATAATCCTTGTGTTTTCGCGCATCGCCGTAAATGACTGGCAGCCTACGGTCGATAATCCAATCTGCTGTCGACCTTTCCACTTGGCACATCGCCGTTCCCACCCGCTTGGCGTGGATGTTGCCATCTTCGTCTTCCCAGCGGTTTTGCAATATGAGAACGACTTCGGCAGGGTCGTAGCCGTCAAATTCGGTGGCGCGGAATGTGGTGCTCCTAATCAATTTTCCTGTGTTCGGAATCTTCGCCTTATAATTGAAAACCAACGCTTTCGGTCGTTTGGTAAAAGGTATGCCCCAAGTCATCACGGCGTAGGGATTGCTGATACCCGAAACGGGTTCCTGCGTCTGTCCCCAATAAATGGACCCAGCAGCCATCACCTTGACATTGATAATGCCAGCCACCTTGCAAGACACCATTTGGGAAACCAATTTGGCGCATTTTCCCGTCGGGCCATCATCGGGCGTGACATTGGTGCTGGTCTTCACCACGCCCACCACCTTGGCAAAGACATTCGACGACGACCAAATCGTGTTTTTGTAAGAATAAGGAACGTTGCCCCGAATGGTATCGGTTGGGCCGACCATGTACACGATTTTTTCCTGACCCCCAATCACTTTAGACTCAGTAATATAGCGCACTGTCCATTGGTTGAAATCGCCGAAAGGCACTTTCTCGTAACGCTGGGCCGATGCAGTCAAACAGGACAACAGGCATAGTATGGTCACTTGAATTTTCGCCATAACTTATCAACTAATCTTTGGGGTAACAAGGCAATCAGCGGGGGCAAGTAATAGTTCATGAAGCCCGGTTTCACCACTCTTTTCTTCCGTATCATGCCATTCAAGGCCTTACGAACCAACCATTGCGGCGTGCCAATCAGTCCAATTTTCACGCCAAGATTCAACAAATTGGGTTTCAGTCTGTAAAGCGGTGTGGCAATGGCGGCGGGACAGACCGTTGTCACACCCACGCCGTAGGGTCGCATCTCGAAATAGAGCGACTTGCCGAAACTTTTCAGATAGGCTTTGGTGGCCGAATAGACCGTAATGCCTGGACACGGCAACTTGGCCGCCATCGACGACATATTAATAAGGTATCCGTAACCGCGCTTTTTCATCTCCTCGCCAAACAAGACACACAATTTCGTCGGGGTAAAAACATGCAAACGCATCATGGTCAAGGCTTTGGCTTCGTTTTCCGTGGTCAGTTCCTCGAAAAAGAACATCCCTGCGTTGTTGACGAGAATGTCTATTTGAAGGCCTACAGCTTGACAAAAACCGAATAATTCCACAGCGGCAGACTCGGTGGACAAATCCTGATAATGCGGAACGACTTGTATGGTAGAATTGCGTTTCAAGTCTTCGGAAACCTTTTCAAGTTCCTCCTTTTGATTGCTGACTAAAAGCAAGTTACAACCGATTTCAGCCAATTGTCGGGCATACTCCAAGCCCATCCCCGAACTTCCGCCCGTGATGAGTGCCCAAGGCCGACGCCCGTGTGCCTCCTGAAACCGATTCAACCATTTTTTCGTATCCATGCTTTATTCTTTATCACAAAACTCCCAAAACCTTCAAAACTTCACTTGAATCATGGCGGCTACACAACCGTGTGCCGCCGGAAAGCCGCCGGTTGGCAGCTTTCCCTCCCAACTAAAAAGGTTTTGTCCATTTTGCTGGTTTTGTGACATTTCATAATGTTTTCTCCGCTTTTTTTATCTCTTTCCGTATCGCCCTCGGCAGTTCATCATCCACGCAACGGTGACATTTCATCTCCAAGGTATACATGCGCCCGATGCAATAGTTGGAGTGCTTGCACTCGCTACGGGTTACCTCGCCGCTATGCAGTTTGTTGACAAACTCAGTGTCGTTTATCAAAGCGCGTGCCATTTGCAAGGCCACAAAGCCCGAATCGAGCACCTCTTCCATTTTTTCCCGAGAAACCATGCCGCCCACATAAATCAAGGGCAATTTCAGGTTTTTGCGGAACACCTTGGCTTCTTCCAAGAAATAGCCTTCACTGAATGGCACCGTGGGAATCATTTTACGGCCAAACAAGGCCAATCCCGCCTTGAGCCACCAGAACTTCTTCGGATCCATGTAATAGCGCAAGGTCTTGAGCGGCATTGCGCCACGCATCACTTCCATCGGAGCCTTACTGACAAAGCCTGCTGTCAGCACAAGTGCATGAACACCAAGGCGTTCCAGTTCTTTGGCCACCTCAAGGCACTCCTCTTGTTGCATCCCCTTCTTGAAGCCGTCGTGCATGTTCACCTTGACCACCACAGCCATGTCGTTGCCCGCCGTGCGCATCACCTCCTCGATGACGAGACGCATGAAACGCATCTGGTTTTCGAGGCTGCCGCCAAACTCGTCGCGGCGATGGTTGGTGTAAGGCGACAAAAACTGACTGATGAGGTAACCATGCCCAGCATGGATTTCCACACAGTCGAAGCCAGCTTTGCGAGCAAGGTCAACGGCCTTGCCGAAATCAAGAACCAACTTGTAAATCTCTGACTTTCTAAGTTTTCTGACGAAGGTCGGCGAATACAAATTAAAACCTCCCGAAGCCCCGACAGGCATACAGCCGCAGGTAGAGCGGTGCGTCATGTTGCCGCAATGCCCCAATTGGATGGAAGCCTTGGCACCATGACTATGGACGGCATCAGTGAGGTTTTTCAAGGTGGGCACAATCTCCTCGCGCATCCAAAGCTGGCCATTGAACGACAGTCCCGACTGGCTGACCGCAGCGTAGGCCACAGTTGTCATGCCGACACCGCCTCGCGCCACTGCCACATGATAATTGTAGAGGTCGTCGGAAGGGCGGTTGCCGTAGGCCATATTCTCAAAAGCCGCAGAGCGTATTACCCTGTTTCGCAAGGTGATAGGCCCGATTTCGCAAGGGGTGAATATGATTGATTTTTCCATGACTCAATAGATAAAAGGTATGATTCTCTTGACTTTCTTCGTGTCCAGGGCTTTGCCGAACTCACTTTGGTACATCTTATAGATATGGTCGGCGCGAGGGCCAAGGTTGGCGAAAGTCCACAAAGCGAACACCGCGCCCGCCCATGACCATGTAAGTATCGCAAAGCCAACCCATTCCACAAACTCACCGAAATAATTGGCAGAGGTCACATAGCGAAACATGCCTTGCTTGGGCAGATAATGCCGTGTGTCGCCATCCTTGCGAAGGTTGCGGATAATGTCGTCGGACTGAATGTTGATATACATGCCAATGATGAAAACCAAAAATCCAGCAATAAAACGCGGGTCGGTGAGCCAATCGCGGCCATAGTAGCCGTCGGGCGAGATGTAGAAAATCCAGCCGCCTTGCATCAGCGCGTTCAACACATTGAAAACCACGCCCATAACTACAATCGAAAGCGGCATGACGCTGTTGCCCCTCATCCGGAACGGAAACACAAAAGACCGCTGGATGTAGTGTAGTTCAAACAAAAAGAGGAAGGCTATCCGCACCAAATCGCCGCGCCTATCGGAGAAGAGCCAAAGCAGCAACATGGCAACAAACACAGGCGATTCCATCAAGACCCAGCCCAATTTGTTATTGACCGTCGGACCCCATTTCTTGTTGTAGAACTTGCCATAGCCTGCATCCACGAAATATAGGCTCACAAAGACCACCACAGCGATGGCCGACATGACAATTAGGTATAAGTTAAAGGAATGTTCGGACATTTTCGATGAGAAATAAAGGCCAAAAATAGGAAAAAACATCGTCGGTCAACGATATTTTCAACCAATACTCAAGAAAATTCCGCTATCTTTGCGCCTTAAATAAAAATATTGGAGCAATGAACACAAGCTGGATTCTTATCATCGTCATCGGCATCGTCGGGATGCTGGTGCAATGGAAACTGAAAAGCGTATTCGCAAAGTACTCGAAAGTGCTCTCGCCTGGCGGAATGACAGGAGCGCAAATCGCGCAGAAAATGCTGAACGACAACGGCATCTATGATGTTTCGGTGACTTGCATCAAAGGACAACTCACCGACCATTACGACCCCACCAAGAAGACCGTCAACCTTAGTGAAGATGTCTACCGCATGAACAGTGTTGCGGCGGCTGCGGTTGCTGCCCACGAATGTGGCCACGCCGTGCAGCATAAAGAAGGCTATGCACCGTTGAAATTACGCTCGGCTTTGGTGCCAGCCGTCAGCTTTTCGTCTAAATTGTCGATGTTTGTCATCATCATCGGGCTGCTCATTATCAACACTTTCCCTGCCCTGTTTTGGTTAGGCATTGCCATGTTCGCATTGGTGTTCCTTTTTAGCGTCGTCACCTTGCCCGTCGAGTTCAATGCCTCGCGCCGTGCTTTGGCATGGCTACAATCATCCAACTCGCTCAGTCAGGCCGAGGTAGGACAGGCCAAGGAAGCATTGGGTTGGGCCGCAAGCACATACGTGGTCGCAGCCTTATCATCGTTGGCTTCGCTGTTGTATTACATTGGATTGGGGAATAGCAGAAGGTAATTTGCCTCAATCCCCAATTATTCTTGCATAATCTTCCTTTACGCGGCGGGCAACATCGTCCTTGCCAGCGGCAGAAATGGCATCCATGAACTTCAGGCGGGCCTTGTCAAACTTCATCTGCTCCTCATTCGTAAGGGACTTGCTGTTTTCATAATAGTTCTTGCACATGGTGACGAATTGCCCTACGGCAGCATCCCACTCCTCGGCTGTGTAATGCTTCGATTTCTTTGAAACCTGATTGACGAATTTCTCGGCATTGACCACAATTTCGTGCGGATTATCAGTGTATTGGTATGTGGCAGGACCACGCTGGCAACCCGCAACCGCGAGCATCACCAATAATAAAAGAGGTAAATACTTTTTCATCTTGTTCAGAATTTTGGCGCAAAAATAAGACTTTTTGTTTCAATGTGAGAGTTTTTTCGTATTTTAGCCGACCTTTTGTTGTTGAGTTGTTGGCGGTTGGACCGTTTAATCATTTGAAAGACAACCTCAAACATTCACAACATACAAAGAATCAACAATTAAACATTAAACTATAAACTATCACAAATGACAATCAAAGAATTGGAACCGAATGGCGTGTTTAGGAATTTCTACAGCTTGACACAGATTCCGCGCCCTTCGAAGAAAGAAGCAAAGGTGATCGCCTTTATGAAACAATGGGGCGAGGAACACGGATTGGAAACCATCATTGAGGACTGCGGCAACGTCATCATGCGCAAGCCCGCCACGCCCGGCATGGAAAACCGCAAGGGCGTTATCCTGCAAGCCCACTTGGACATGGTGCCGCAAAAGAACGCCGACAAGGTACACGATTTCGAGAACGACCCGATTGAAACCCACATCGAAAACGGCTGGGTGAAGGCCAACGGCACCACCCTCGGCGCCGACAATGGCATGGGTGCAGCCGCTGCAATGGCTGTGCTCGAAGCCAATGATTTACAACACGGTCCGATTGAGGCCCTGTTCACCATTGACGAGGAAACAGGCATGACGGGTGCCAACAAGCTGCAACCCGGCCTGCTGCAAGGCGACATCCTGATGAACATGGACTCCGAAACCGAAGGCGAACTTTATGTGGGTTGCGCCGGCGGTGTCGACACCATCGGCACTTGGACTCCTTCTTACGAGGATGTTCCCGCTGGAATGGTGGCTTATCGCCTGTTTGTCAAGGGATTGAAAGGCGGTCACTCAGGCATGGACATCAACCTTGGTCGCGCCAATGCCAACAAAGTGCTGAACTCCATGTTGCTGATGGCAGCTGAGAAATACGGCCTGCGCCTCGCCTGCATCGACGGAGGCAGCCTGCGCAACGCCATCCCAAGAGAGGCCGAAGCCATTGTTGTGGTTCCCGCCGACAAGGAGGAGGAATTCAAACAATTTGCCGCTGAGTATGAAGGCATTTGCAAGGAAGAGTTTGCCCAAACCGAACCTGAATTGGCCATTCTCTGCGAACCCGCTGAAATGCCTAAGCAAGTCATTGACTTGAAGACGCAAAACAACATGTTCTGCGCCATCGCCCGTTATCCCAACGGCGTGATTGCCATGTCAAACGACTTTGAAGGCACCACTGAAACCTCCAGCAATCTGGCCACGGTGAAGATGGAAAACGGCAAGATTGTGTGCGCTGCCCTCACCCGCAGCCTTGTCGATGCCGACAAGGACAAGTTGGCCGAGCAAATCCGCAAGAACCTCACCGACAATGGTGCAGAGGCTTACTCCACTGGTGATTATCCCGGCTGGAAACCCAACATCAACTCGACCATCCTTAATCTGATGAAGAAAGTCTATCACGACAAGTTCGGCAAGGAAGCCAAGATTATGGTCATCCACGCCGGATTGGAATGTGGCATCCTCGGCTCGAAGTACCCGAATTGGGACATGGTCTCCTTTGGCCCGACCTTGGTTCACCCCCATTCCCCCGACGAAGCCCTGCTCATCGAGAGTGTGCAGCCTTTCTGGGACTTCCTCGTCGAGACATTGAAGAACATTCCCGAAAAGGAAGCTGTTGCATAAGCAATTTATAATCAATAATTTGAAAAAGGCAAAATCAGAATTGGCTTTGCCTTTTTCATTTTTTTTGAGAAAAGTGTTGGAGCAAAGGAAATTCTTCGTACTTTTGCAGCCCGATTCAAAGGGATTCTACAGAAAAATAACAAATAAAAAGATACAGAGATGAAGCGTACTTATCAACCATCGAACAGAAAACGTAGAAACAAACACGGTTTCAGAGAGAGAATGTCAACGGCTAACGGCCGTAAGGTTTTGGCCCGCAGAAGAGCCAAAGGCCGCAAAAAACTTACAGTTTCTGACGAGTATTAAATTTTCGGAAGCCGTTATATTTCTTTTTAAGGTAAACGGAAGGCGACCCCGCATGGGAATCGCCTTTTGTTGTTTTGTCCATACGAGGACATTATTAGACTTTCTCGCAACGATAAATGATTTCCTCTCCCCTACGCGCCAAGCGCATCCGCTCACGCTGTTCCGCTGAAATCTCGTAGTAAATCCTGTCTTCCGTCACCTTGAAACCTGCCCTGCGTAAAACTTCGGCATAATCGCGGCCAAACTGCCGCACATGGTCATACTGGCCGAAAAGCCGCTCACGTTCCTTCGGGTCGGTGATTGTCGGGTCTTCAAAGGTGTCCACATCAGGATTGATAGGCACCAACAGAATCGCCCAGCCGCCCGGTTTCAAGATGCGCTTAATTTCCGAAAAGGCATTGTTTGCATTGTCGACATGCTCAAGAACATGGTTGCAGATGACCACGTCGTAAGTTTCGCTCGGTTGGTCGATGGCGGTCACGTCCAAATGCAGGTCGGCGATGGGCGAATCGAGGTCGGCGGTGGTATAGTCGAGGTTTTTCAAAGCACGGAAACGCTTCAAGAATGGCTGTTCAGGCGCGAAATGCAACACTTTCAATGACGCAGTAAAAAAATCCGTCTTTTCCTTCAGATAAAGCCAAAGCAAACGATGCCTCTCAAGCGACAAACATTTGGGACACAAACGGTTATCCATCGCTTTGCCGTAGCCGTATGGTAAGAACTTGCGGAAATGGCCTCCACATACGGGACATTCCACCTTGTTTCCGATATAGAACGGACGCACCAAAAGGCTGAACAAGTAGCTCAACTTGATGAGCCACTGGCGGGGGAAGATTTTGGTAAAGAGGGAAATGAGTTTCTTCATCATTACATATTTGACGCAAAAATACACAAAGATTGCCTATCTTTGCAAAAATTTAGAGAAATGCTGTTTTCAATCATCATACCCGTCTATAACCGGCCTCAAGAAGTCGATGAGTTGTTGGAAAGCCTATGCACACAGACTTTCAAGGACTTCGAAGTCGTTGTGGTGGAGGACGGTTCGTCAGAGAAATGCGACACAGTTTGCCAAAAATACGCCGACAAGTTGAACTTGAATTATTACTTCAAGCCCAACTCTGGCCCAGGACCTTCGCGCAATTATGGTGCAGAGCGCAGCCAAGGCGAGTACCTTATCATTTTGGATTCTGATGTCATCGTTCCCGACAACTACTTGGAAATCATTGATAAAGAGTTGGAAAGCCAGTCTTGCGATGCCTTCGGCGGTCCAGACCGGGCGCATCCTTCTTTTACTCCAATCCAAAAGGCCATCAACTACTCAATGACTTCATTTTTCACTACGGGCGGCATCCGTGGCGGCAAGCAAAAATTAGACAAATTCTATCCCCGAAGTTTCAATTTGGGCATCAAGAAAAGCGTCTATGAAGCCTTGGAAGGCTTCTCTCCTATGCGTTACGGAGAAGATATTGACCTGAGTACCAGAATCTTCGCCAACGGTTACAGTTGCCGACTCTTCCCTGATGCCTTCGTCTATCACAAAAGGCGAGTCAAATTCAGCTCGTTTTTCCGTCAAGTGAAACATTCTGGCGAGGCGCGTGTCATTTTGAAGAACAAATACCCTGAGACTTTCAAACTTGTGCATCTTTTGCCCGCTGCTTTCGTGATTGGCAACCTGATTATGGTATTGTTGGGCGTTTTCTGTCACTGGCTTTGGTTCACTCCCGTCCTACTCTACTGCCTGATGGTATTCTGTGATTCTTTGCTGAAAAACAAGAGTTTAAAAGTTGCTTTGCTCTCTGTTCCTGCGGCTTACGTTCAATTATTTGGCTATGGTTTGGGCTTTCTTGAAGCCGCATGGAAAGACATTTTGAGCAAAAAACAGCCATCGAAAACGGAAAAATCGTAATTTCGCAGCATATTTCAATACCGAGTTATCCTATGGGACTTATCAGAATACTGATCATCATCATCTTGATATTCTATGTTTTCAGCATGATTATCAGGATATTATTCCAACATAAAATCAAGAAAGCCACCCGGCAGATGCAACAGGAATTTGCAGACGACTATCAAGACACCACAAAAAAGCCATCCAATCTCCATGTTGACCCAAATATAGGTGAATATACTGATTTTGAAGAGATTAAATAGAAAAATATCGACACAATGAAGAATACTTTTTTTCAGAAAAACAAAAACATCCTGAGCATCATTGCGGCCATTATTGCATTTGCAGCCATCACTTTGGTCTATTTCAGCCCCGTGCTGCAAGGCAAACTCGTCAAACAACATGACATTGAGATGCACAAAGGCATGGCCCAAGAGATTGACAACTACAGAAACGTCACTGGAGAACAGACCCTTTGGACCAACGCGCCTTTTGGCGGTATGCCCGCATGGAACATTTCTGTGCAGCAAAAAGGAAACCTCACCCTACCCTTTTACAAAGCCTTACGAATCGGTTTGCCACAGTCACTCAGTTCTGTGTTTATCAGCATGTTAGGATTTTTTGTCCTACTTTTGGTGCTCGACTGCGGCTTTTGGATTAGTTTTATAGGTGCCATCGCCTACGGGTTCACGTCATACCTATTTATAGTTATAGGCGCAGGCCACAACGCCAAAGCTATGGCTATGGCCTACATGGCACCCGTCATTGCGGGCGTACTGCTGACCTACAAAGGCAAATACCTGTGGGGCTGCATTTTAACTGCTTTCGCCCTTGCCTTCGAGATTCGCACCGGGCACATTCAAATCACGTATTACCTATTATTGATTATAGTCATCCTCATCATTGCCGAACTTATCAGCGACCTGAAAAACAAACAATTAGGACATTTTCTCAAAGCCTCGTTGGGATTAGTTGTAGCCGCCATATTAGGCATATTGACTTGTTCCACAACGCTTTACGGCAACTATGAGTTTGGCAAGGAAACCACACGCGGCAAACCCGTGCTGACCCGCAACGAAGCCAACCAAACCAAAGGCCTCGACCGCGACTACATCACGCAATGGAGTTACGGCAAGGGAGAAACATGGAGTTTGCTGATTCCCAACGCAAAAGGCGGCGCATCTGCCTACATTGGGAAGAAGAATCCAGCTCTGGAAAAGGCCGATCGCCAATTCAGAGACAGCATCGCGCAGAGCAGTGCCTATTGGGGCGACCAACCAGGGACGAGCGGGCCAGTTTATGTAGGTGCTATCGTGGTGTTTCTCTTTGTGTTAGGCGCATTGACCGTGAAAGGCAAACTGAAATGGGCCTTGCTGATTGCAACCTTGCTCTCCATCCTGCTCAGTTGGGGCAAGAACTTCATGGGATTCACCAACTTCTTCCTTGATTATGTGCCGTTTTACGACAAGTTCCGAGCCGTTTCCATGACCTTGGTCATTGCCGAGGTCACCATGCCCTTGTTGGGTTTCCTCGGCTTGGCCGAAATCGCGAAAAGCCCTGAAAGTTTCAAGCAAAACCTAAAGAAATTCTATATTGCGTTAGGCATTACTGCGGGCATTTGCCTGTTGTTCTACCTCGCACCGAAAGCCTTCTTCAGCTTCCTCAGCCAAAACGAAGCCGAGCAGTTTGCCGCTATGAGCAAAGGCAAAGACGGAGCCCTTTACGCTAATTTCGCTACACAACTTGAAGACGTGCGTGTGGCCATTTTCCGCAAAGACACCTTGCGCAGCCTACTCTTCATCATCCTTGCCGCCGTGCCGATTTTCCTATATGGCAAGGGCAAGCTGAAAGGCCAGATTGCCTTCCCGATTCTCGCCGTTTTGGTGCTGATTGACATGTTTCCCATCGACAAACGCTACCTCAACAACAACAATTTCCTGCCGAAACAGCGGGTCAAGAATCCCTATACCGAATCGGTGGCCGACAAAGCCATCCTCTCCGACAACAGCTTGGATTTCAGGGTTATGGATCTAACCAAGGATATGTTTAACGATGCGAGCACATGCTATTTCCACAAGTCGCTCGGGGGCTATTCGGGAGCCAAATTGCGCCGTTATCAAGACATCATCACGCAATACCTCGGTGGCGAGCTGAACCAGCTTCGAGGCACCAAATCAATACAAGAAATGATGCAAGTCATGGCACAACTAAAAGTCGCCAACATGCTGAATACCAAATATATCATCTACAATCCGGAAGCACAGCCCATTTCCAATCCTTTCGCCTTTGGCAATGCATGGATTGCCAACGACATCAAATGGGTCGATACTCCCAACGATGAGATCGATGCCATAGCAAACACCGACTTGCAACATACGGCCATCCTCAACAAGGAGTTTGCGCAACAAGTTGGAAACTACAGACTTACGGACAGCATTTTGCCGCAAATTGTTTTAACGGAATACCAGCCTAACAAACTAACTTACAGATTCAACGGCGTTTCGTCAAGCTCAACGACCGCCGACTATTTGGTCGTTTTCTCCGAAATTTGGACCTCAAAAGGCTGGAAAATGTACATCGACGGACAGGAGCAGCCTTTGTTGAGGACTAACTACCTGTTGCGTGCCGCCCTCGTCCCGAGCGGCGAGCATGAAATCGTGATGGAATATGCACCCAAAGCCTACAAAACCGGTAATACGGTGACGTTTGCCAGTTCGCTGATAATGATTTTGGGCTTGATTGGAGCTATCTTGTTCACAATCAAGAAGAAAAAACAAGAGGCATGAAGCGCGTCTTGATTATCACATATTATTGGCCCCCTTCGGGCGGCAGCGGGGTACAGCGATGGCTGAAAATGTCAAAATATTTGCCCGAAAACGGCTGGCAACCCGTAATTTACACACCCGAAGAGGGCGAATATCCCATTTTGGACCCCTCACTCGAAAAAGACGTCGCACCCGAAGCCGAAATCATCAGGCGACCCATTGTGGAGCCTTATACCTTGTATAAAAAGTTTCTCGGCATCAAGAAAAGCGAGACTGTGAAAGCTGGTTTCATCAAGGAGGACGGAAAAAAAACGGGATGGAAAGAGAACCTTGCAGTATGGATTCGCGGCAATCTGTTCATTCCCGATGCGCGTTGCTGGTGGGTAAAGCCATCGGTGCGCTACCTGAAGGAGTATTTGAAAAACCATCCCGTAGACGCCATCATCAGCACGGGTCCGCCACACTCCATGCACCTGATTGCCATGAAGTTGAAGGAAGCCTTGGGCATCCCGTGGATAGCCGACTTCCGCGACCCTTGGACGGAAATCGACTATTATGACGAGCTTAGACTTACAAAATGGGCCGACCGCAAGCAACATCGTTTGGAGCGCGAAGTGCTGACCAAGGCCGACAAGGTGGTCACTGTGGCCCCAGATGGTGCAAGAAGGCTTGGCAGGTTGGGCAATAGAAACGTGAGGACGATTTACAACGGCTTCGACTGGGATGCGAATGTTGGGCCGTCAGAATCGCCTATTTCATCGGAATTCACATTGGCTCATGTTGGGATTATCGGAGCCAATCGCAATGAGCATCAGCTTTGGGCAGCTTTATGCGAGTTGAAAGCAGCCGATCCAGAGTTCTCGAAAAAACTGAGAATCAAACTAATCGGTCAGGTGGATCAATCTGTTCTTAAATCCATAAACGAGAACCATCTTAGAGAGAACACAGAATTGATTCCTTATGTCCCTCACAACCAAATCCAACAGGTTCAAGCCTCTTCTCAGGTCTTGCTGCTGTTCATCAACCACACGCCTAACGCAAAAGGCATACTGACCGGGAAAATTTTCGAGTATCTTGCCTCTGGCCGTCCCATTCTTTGCATCGGTCCTGAAGACGGCGACGCGGCGCATATCCTGAAGGAAACCCACGCTGGACAAATCGTCAATTTCGAGGACAAGAAAAAGATGAAGGAAGTCATTAAAGACCTGTATCAAAAGTATTTGAAGAATGGATTGCCCTCAAATGAGAGCCAAGAAGTGGAGAAATACTCGCGAAGGGCTTTGACGGGGGAATATGGGAAACTGCTGGATAAAACCATAACGGAATGATGCCATGATACCCAAGCAGGAAGATTTACATACGGAGTTCAAGCCGTCTTTTTCCGACAAGGTGATTGTCGGATTGGTGGCGTTTGCCAATGCGAAAGGTGGAACTGTCTATATTGGCGTGGACGATGACGGCACCGTAGTTGGAGTAAGACTTGGGAAAGAAACTGTGGCACAATGGATTAATGAGGTGAAGTCGAAAACCGAGCCGAGCATCATTCCCGATGTGGAAATTCAGGAAGAAAATGGCAAGACCATCGTGTTGTTCTGCGTTCAGGAATATCCCGTGAAACCCGTTTCGGTCAAGGGAAAGTATTACTGCCGCCGACAAAACAGCAACCATTTGCTTTCGGCTGGCGAAATCGCCGACATGAGCCTGCAAACACGCAACTCGAGTTGGGACTACTACACCGACCCGCTTCACACCATCGACGACCTGAATCTCGGCCTTGTCAGAAAGTCCATCGCACAGATGAACCGCCGTGGAATGAACATCACCGAATCGCCGGAGGAATATATCAGAAAGAAGGGGCTATGCAATGCAGCCGGGCAACTTACTTTTGGCGGCTACCTGCTTTTCAAGCAAGAGGAAGACCTGCTGACAACCATAGAGTTAGGGCATTTTCAGGACAAGAACGGCATTTTCATCAAGGATTCGGCACGGTCGAAGGCCAGTCTTATTGAACAGGTGGAAGATGTTATGCAGTTTGTCAAGAAGCACATCAACATGGCGGTCATCATTTCGCCCAACCAAGTGGAGAACATCCAACGTTGGGACTATCCTTTGGATGCCATCCGCGAGATCGTGCTCAACATGATCATCCACCGCGATTATCGTGCCGCCGCCGATTCCATAGTGAAGATCCTGCCCGACCGAATGGAGTTTTACAACCCTGGCAAACTGCCCGAAGGTCTTGATATTGCGGACTTGATGAGCAACCATTACCGCTCACAACCGCGCAACAAGCAGATTGCCGATGTCTTTAAGGATATGGGCGAAATTGAAAAGTATGGCAGCGGCATCAGGCGTGTGGTTCAGGCATTTTTAGAGGCAGGCCATAAAGCCCCCGAATGGCAGCAGATTTCTGGCGGGATTATGGTGACTGTTCATCTCGATACTAAGAATGAGACAGAAAATGTCGCCACGGCAGAAAACGACCTAAAAAACGACCTAAAAAACGACCTAAAAAACGACCTAAAAAATCTCTCTCCCAATCAAAGAAAGATTATGGAGTTAATCAAATCAAACAATATGATTACCCAAGCCGAATTGAGCAGTAAAATAGGAATAAGCCCCAAGAATATTAGAAACAATATTGCTTTCCTCAAGCAAAACGGTCTCATTGTTAGAGTTGGAACGCGCAAAAACGGACATTGGAAAGTTACTGAAAATGTTACCGAAAATGATACAGGCCTAAATGACACTTGTATTTGTAAAGACGATAACATTTCGGTAAAAACCACACAGGGAGACATAGAAAGCGGTTCTTCTGTGGAAAAAACTGTGGAAAAAACTGTGGGAGAAACTGTAGGAGAAACAGCGGAAAGAATTCTAAACTTTATAATCAACAATCCCAAAATCACGAAACCTGAAATAGCAAAACTAACAGGGCTATCGCTCCGAGGTGTCGAATGGAATATCCAACAACTAAAATCCACAGGCCGCCTAACCCGCATCGGTCCAAACAAAGGTGGGCATTGGGAAGTGATAACCGAAGAGAACAAAGGCTAACATACATTGATAATAGTAAACATAATTATTGAGCAATAAATAATGGAACCCCAAAAAACAGTTTACGTCGGCATGAGCGCCGACATGATTCATCCGGGTCATCTGAACATCATACATGAAGCCTGCAAGTTAGGTAGCGTTACGGTAGGTGTCCTGACCGATGCTGCCATTGCCAGCTACAAGCGCCTACCTTATCTCAACTACGAGCAAAGGGCCGAAATCGTCAGCAACATCAAAGGCGTTGACCGTGTAGTGCCACAAACCACATTGGATTACGTTCCAAACTTGCGAGAACTGAAACCGGATTATGTGGTGCATGGCGACGACTGGAAAGAAGGAGTGCAGGCCAAGACCCGTCAGCGCATCATCGAAGCCATGGCAGAATGGGGCGGGAAAGTAATCGACATTCCTTATACCCAAGGCATTAGCAGCACCGCCATGAACCAACGGCTCAAAGAGATTGGCACTACCCCCGAAATCAGGTTGAAGAGGCTGCGTCGCCTGATAGGGGCAAAAAAAATCGTGCGCATCCTGGAAAGCCATAATGGATTAACAGGGCTAATAATAGAAAACACTTTTGTTGAAGTCAATGGAAGGAAGCAGGAATTCGATGGTATGTGGGCCTCTTCGCTCACCGACAGCACAAGCAAAGGCAAACCCGACATTGAGGCGGTTGACATCACAACCCGCCTTCACGACTTGAACGATGCCCTCGAAGTGACCACCAAGCCTGTCATTTTCGATGGCGACACAGGCGGCAAACTGGAGCATTTCGTGTTCACCGTTCGCACTTTGGAGCGTCTTGGCATCTCGGCTGTCATCATTGAGGACAAAATCGGCTTGAAGCAGAACTCACTGTTCGGCACCGATGCCAAACAGACACAAGACTCCATCGAAAATTTCTGCGCCAAAATCAAAGCAGGCAAAAATGCCCAAATCACGGAAGACTTCATGATTATAGCACGCATTGAGAGCCTCATAGCTGGCAAGACCGTTGAAGACGCTTTGGAACGCGCCTTTGCCTACATCGCGGCTGGGGCTGACGGCATCATGATACACTCCAAAAACCAAGACGGAATGGACATTAAAGCGTTTTGTCAGCGTTTTCGTGAAAAAGACACCGAAACGCCCATTGTGGCCGTACCCACCACTTACAACCAGTTCACTGAAGACGAGTTGGCCTCATGGGGCATCAATGTGGTCATTTATGCCAACCACATGCTCCGTGCTGCCTATCCTGCTATGGTGAAATGTGCCCAAAGCATCCTCAAACACCAACGCAGTTTGGAGGCCAGCAACGATTACTGTATGCCCATCAAGGAAATACTAACCCTCATCCCTGGAACAAAGCAATGATTACGCCTGAATTTTTCATCGAAAAACTTCGTTCCGAAGGTATTGATTTCTATGCCGGTGTGCCCGATAGCCTGCTGAAAAGCATGTGTGCCTACATCACCGACCATTTCGATGCGGCTCATAACATCATCGCCGCCAACGAAGGCGCTGCGGTTGGTTTGGCCGCCGGCCATTACTTGGCCACGGGGAAAGCCGGTTGTGTCTATATGCAAAACAGCGGCGAAGGGAACGCCATCAACCCTCTCGCTTCACTCACCGACAAGGAAGTCTATAACATCCCGATGCTTCTCCTCATCGGTTGGCGCGGAAAACCCGGCATTCATGACGAGCCGCAACACATAAAACAGGGCAAAATAACCACTGGATTGCTCAACGTAATGGGAATCAACTTCGACGTGTTGAGTAAAGAGAAGGACAAAGCTGTGAAACAAATCTCAAAAGCCGCTGAAGTCATTAGAAACAAAGAGGTTTACGCGCTTGTGATTGAAAAAGACACCTTTGAAGAATACAAACTTCAAAACATTGAAACGAACAACCTTACGATGTGCCGCGAAGATGCTATCCAGTCTGCGACTGCCAGCCTCGGCGAAAGAGATTGCATTGTCAGCACAACTGGTATGATAAGTCGGGAACTATTCGAATACCGCGCTGCAATGAACCAAAGCCATGAACGCGATTTCTTGACCGTTGGTTCAATGGGCCATGCCTCCCAGATTGCTTTGGGAATTGCTCTTGAACAACCAGAACGCCGAGTTTGGTGCTTCGATGGCGACGGAGCCAGCATCATGCACATGGGCAGTTTGGCTATTGTGGCCTCAAAAGCACCGAAAAATTATGTTCATGTAGTGTTCAACAACGGTGCCCACGACAGTGTTGGCGGACAGCCTACGGTTGGCTTGAAAATTGACTTGCCAGCAGTTGCAATGGCGGTTGGATATGCTGCCATTTACAGCGTCGATAACAAAGCCGACCTTGAAGCAGTTCTGGACAAAGTGAAGGATTCGACAGGCCCGGTTTTTCTCGAAGTAAAAGTAAAAAAAGGCAACCGAAAGGACTTGGGACGCCCCACAACCACCCCCATCCAAAACAAGGAAGCCTTGATGAGATTCCTATCAAAATAAGCACCATGCAGAAGATTCTGAAAGGGCATAAGAATGTCGAAATCGCATTGGAAGAAGTCGGGAGCCGCAATTATTTGCTGGTTTGCGATTCTTCATTCTCCTTCTTGCCCATAAAAGACGTATTCCATCCCAAGACTATTTTTGACCAGTTTACCCCAAACCCTCTTTACGAACAGGTATGCAAAGGTGTGGAGCTTTTCAACAGCAACCAATGCGACGCCATAGTGGCGATTGGCGGCGGCTCAACCATCGATGTGGCGAAGTGCATCAAGCTATATTGCAAGATGGATCCAGCGCAAAACCACCTGCAACAAGAGGCTAAAGACAGCGGTGTGCCGCTCATCGCCATACCAACCACGGCGGGCACAGGCAGCGAAAGCACACGCTATGCCGTCATTTATTTCGAGGGCAAGAAACAAAGCGTGACACACGAGAGCATCATCCCAAATTATGCCATACTTGAACCTATGCTCTTAAAGACCTTGCCACTTTACCAAAAGAAATGCACCATGATGGATGCCTTGTGCCAAGGGATAGAGTCATGGTGGAGCGTCAACTCGACTGACGAAAGCAAGATGTATAGCAAGATTGCGGTTCAAATGATTATGCAGTATTGGGAGGATTATATTTTCCACAACACCGATGAGGCTGCTGAAGGCATCATGACCGCCGCCAACTATGCAGGCCGCGCCATAAACATCACCCAAACCACCGCTCCTCATGCCATGAGCTACAAACTGACTTCGATTTACGGCTTGCCACATGGTCACGCCGTGGCATTGTGTCTACCCGTGGTTTGGCAATATATGATCAACCATCCCGAACAATGCGTAGACCCAAGGGGAAAGGAGTATTTGTTCACCACCTTTGACGACATTGCCAGTGCGCTTGCATGTCACGATGCAAACGAGGCGGCCAATTACATCATTAACTTGCTGAAGATATTGGAACTGCAAAATCCAGAAACAAAAGACAGAGTGATGGAGTTGGAAGTGCTCACAAACTCAGTGAATCCGACAAGATTGAAAAACAACCCTATCCATCTGAACAACCGCGATTGCTTGTTTTTATACAAATCGATAATTTAATACTACTATTTTATGGAAGACTTTTCTAAGTATAATGGTGAAGGCACTGATTTGCGCAAGCTCCAAATGCGCCTCTTAGATATTTTTATAGAAATCGATAGAATCTGCCGCAAACACGACATCAAGTATTATCTGGACTTTGGTTGTTTGATTGGGGCTATTCGGCACAAAGGCTTTATTCCATGGGATGATGACTTGGATGTCACCATGCCTGAAGCGGATTACAGAAGGTTCCTCGAAATCGCGCCAAAAGAGCTTCCTCAAAACCTCTTATTGCAAACGCCTGAAACGGACCCTTCATACAGGCTACCCCTCACCAAAATTCGTGACAAAAACTCCTTTTTCATCACCCAACACGAAGACTTCACGAGACCTTACAACAAAGGCATCTACGTGGACATCTTTATGCTAACCGACTATCCCGATGCGCCTCGCAAACCGATGAAATTCGTTTTGAAATGGATAGCCAAGACAAATTGGTTCTTCGCCACAAAACACGACATAACCCTGAAGAACCATTTGGCTGCCATCTCTTTCCCAATCATTAAATGGTCATGCATGTTGGTTTGGAAAACCCTATGTCTCTGGCCCAAAAACCTGATTGGTTACGACATCCGAAGAGATCCATATTGTTGCTTCTTCCCCAAAGAATGGCTTTATCCATTGGAATTGGAAGAGGTAATGTTTGAAGGCATAAAAGTGTATGTACCTAAAAATTACGACCTATTATTGAGGTCGATTTATGGTGATTATATGACAATCCCCCCAGAGGAAAAGCGAGTTACCCATATCATTTACGTTGACATCCAATAAGCCATGAAAGTCGCCATCATCTCAAGAGGAATGCCCACTCGAAAGGACCCGTTGAATGGCATTTTTGAATTCGACCAAGCCAAGGCCTTGGCCCAAAAAGGCATAGAAGTGGCTTTCATCGTCATCGATTTCAGGGCATTTTCATACAAAAGGCATTTCGGCCTGTTCAAGTACAGACGCGAGGGCGTTCATGTTTTTGAGTTATCGCTGCCGCTCAATGTTTATCGAAGAGCCATTCCTTTCCTTCAAAGGCTTTTATTGATCCCCTTCCGCGCCATGCTGAAATCGTTTGGCAAGCCCGATGTCGTTCACGCTCACTTCTACTCCATTGCTGCCATTGCCTGCATCCTGAAGAAGAAATATGGTATTCATTTCGTCATCACCGAACACAGCAGTAAACTCAACAAGTCCGCCGAACAAATCAGCAATTTGGATAAACGCTTGGCCATTCAAGCCTACAAAAAATGTGACCAATTGATTTGTGTTTCTGAAACCTTACGCAACAACATTTTGCAAAACTTTCAACACGACAGCATCGTCATCCCCAACATGGTGGACAATCAAAGTTTCCGATGCTTTGCCCACGACAAAAACGAGTCTCCATTCATCTTTGTTTCGGTAGGCAATCTCATTCCAATAAAGGCTTTTGACAAGTTGATTGAAGCTTTTTCACGATTGAAAGGAAATGCCAAGCTATATATTATCGGTGATGGACCAGAGCATGAAAAATTGAAAAGCCTTATCAACAAACTCCAACTGCTTTCCCAGGTCGAATTATTGGGACGGCTCAATCGAGATGAAATCAACCGATTTTATCAAAAAAGCCATGTATTTGTGCTGCCCTCGCAGAGTGAGACTTTTGGCGTGAGTTATATCGAGGCCATGTATGCCGGACTTCCCGTTATCGCCACACGATGCGGCGGTCCGGAGTCGTTTGTCGATGAAAGCAATGGTTTGCTTGTTCCCGTGAACGATATTGATGCACTTGCTCTTGCCATGCTAACCCTACGACAAAACTATCACGAATACAAGCCAAAACAGATTTCAGAAAACTGCATCATGCAATTTTCACCCAACATTATCGCTGATAGAATCATCAGTGCATATTCTTGTTGAGTGCCTTCTCCACCAAATCATTCAAAGACTGTGAAACCTTCAATTTATATAACGCCACCATTCCCAAGACAAGGAATAGGGCTGATTTCAAGGCTGCATCAATGACATAGCCTAAAATGGGATTCTCGAAAAGATTGGCAAATAATGGTGTTAATGCGCTTGTCCACAGCCAATTGAGCGCAAACAAAGCCAAAACTATCGCCGCCACGGGGATTAGTTTCTTCGACAGCGGCATCACGCCGATTTTCCACTTGATGAAGGCCAAAAGCAAGACGAAATACACCAAATAGGACCCAACATTGGCCAAGGCACCGCCTGTGATGTCCCATTTTGGGACGAGCCAACTGTTCAGGATGATGGACATTGTGGCGAGCAAGATGGTGAAAATTAGGGAATAGTAATAATATTTGGAATAACTCAACGCTGTGGTTATCACGCCGAGCGTGGAATAGATGAGGCGGCTCAACGAAAGGATAAGTACCGCCCATTTGCCCAAACGGTAAATTTCGCCATTGGGCAACAGGTCAAAGAGAAAGTCTATGTTAATCCACACGATGAAAAACACGAAACTGCCTGCGATGAACTGATGCAGAGCTACATTCTTGCACAAGGCATCAGCCGTTTTGATGTCTTGTTTGGCCATCGCGTCGGAGATGTGCGGGCGCGAAATGGCTCCCAGCGAGCGGTAGGGCATCTCCACCAGTGCTGCAATGTTGGTGGCTATTGTGAACACGCCCGCCAAATGGAAACTCGTCTTGGCCGCCACGAAAAACTTGCTCAGCATGGGAATCACGTTGCCCGCCAAGGCCGCCGTAATCATAAACAAGGTGTAGAATAGGAAATCACGCCTAAGTTGTGCCGAAATGAACCTCGGCTCTATCTTGAACGACACCCGTTTGAGTGACAGCAAATAGACTATATTAATTAAGGTAGCAAGGCCGTAAAGAACACAAAACGAAATGATAACACCATCAAAATCAATGATTTCATAGAAATAAAGCAGATATATCGTAAGAGTTCCGACACGCAACCCGACCTCGCGGATGAACTTGGGCAAAACAATGCGAAGCAGAAGATTGCTATTCGTCTCAAAAACAGAGATATAGAGCATGAAAAACGCCAGTGGAACGACGAAATTCACATATTTAGCAAACAACTCCGCGCCCACTTCGGAATCTTTCGTAAAGAAATTGACTATCGTGCCTTTGAAGAGGAAAAACGCAAGCAAAAAGAATGTGAAACCAATCAGCGGGACGAGCAAAGTCCAGCCGAAAAAGCCGTGATCGCGGTGCTTTTCGTCCTTGAAGAAAGGATAGTAGCGCATGGCGGACGAGTTGGTACCCAATTGCGCCAAACCGCCAAACAACAAGGAGCATTGCAACAAGATGTCGATAAGGCCAATTTGCTCAGGCTGAAAGGCTTTCGTCTGAATGAAGAAAGTCGTGACAATGCCCACGGCCACCCCGATATAGGTGGCGATGGTGCCCTTGATACTCTGTCGTGCTACGATGCCCATAGTGCCTGATTATGACGGATTACCCAACTTTTCAAACTCCTCTTTCAAGTCAATTGTCTTTTCGTATTGCTCGTCGGAACGCTTGCGTTCATGCTCGGCAAACTTCTGGTACGCCTTGATAATCAACTCGTAATCCTTGTTTTGCTCCTCCAAGTCATGAACCAAGACATTCTTCTCCTCAATGCTTCTCTTCAACTCCTCAATGCGCTCCAAACGGTATTCATTAGCGGTTTGATAGGCCTGAATGTGTTTCTTCAAGTCCTCGATGACGATTTCGCGGCGGCGCACCTCGTCTTCCGCGTCACTCAGTTTGTCGTATCCGCGCCGAATGCCCGAGTTGAGGTCGTTGCCAGCCAAAATCAGGATGGCAACAATCCAAATCCAAAGCAGGAGTATGATGAGTGTGCCAATGGAGCCATACAACACGTTATAGCGTGCAAAATTGGAGATATAGGTGTTGAAACCCACCGTTCCGAGAACGAAAAGCGTGGTGGCGAGAATCGTTCCGGGACTGAAAACCACGAAGTTGCGATAGCGTTTTTCCCCGTTGGGGCCAAGCCGCTTGAGTTCCTGACGGTAATGCTCATTGAACCTGACATTGCCGAAATAATACAGCAACGCAATGCCAAAACAAAGGGCGAAAACACCTATCACCCAACGCAATACCATGAACAAGAAGAAGGTAAACGAACCTCCTTCGATGATTTCGTTTGTGACCAAATATTTCAGGGCCGTGCCACCCAAGGAAATCAGCAGGACTGAAACCACCACCAAAGCCCCGATGATGATAAGCATGATGATGGCAAACAGCCGCTGAATCAGCCAACCTTTCAGCCCTAAGCCCTTGAAAGTGAGGTAGTCGGCGTAAACATTTCGGAAACCATTGAACACAGCCACGATGCCGCTTGAGCCAAACACCAAGCACAAAACGACACTGATGGAAAGCAAGCCATCGTGGGGCCGATTCATGATGCCATCGATGGTTTCCTTAACGTAATCCATTGTCCCTGAAGGGATAAGGAAATCATCCAAGGCTAACATCACCCTTCCGTAAAGGTTTGGGATGGGGATGTAGGGAATCAGAGTGAAGAAAAAGAGAATCAGCGGAAAGAGCGCGACAAAGAAATTGAACGCCACGCCAGCGGCGCGGTCGACGGTGCGGCCCTTGGTGAACAGCTTGAAGAAGTCGATGAGCACATCCATCAGCGGCAACTTCGTGCCAGGGAAACGCACCAAGCGCAAGAAGTTGTCGTCGCGGTTGTACCACTCCTTCACCGTCTGCATTTTGGCTTGCAGCCAGATTGACAGTTTTCCGTCTTTCTTTTCTTTGTTGGGCATAAACGGAGTTTTATGGCGCAAAAATACGGGTTTTGTTGCAATGAGCCGATAAAAATCCTATTTTTGCGGCATTATGACCAACGAAAGCAACACCATCTCCCACGAGGGTATCGTCACTAAAATCACCGACGACGAACTGGAAATCAAGATATTGGCGCAGAGCGCGTGCGCTGCCTGCCATGCCAAAAGTGCCTGCGGCATGGGCGAACAGACTGAGAAAATCCTCACCGTGCCACGACCCAAGGGTCAGGACTTCGCGTTGAACCAAAAAGTGAACGTGAAAATGGCCATTGGGCAGGGCAACAAGGCGGCGGTTTTGGCCTATCTCATCCCGATTCTTCTGCTTTTGGCCGTGCTTTTCGTATGCCTTGGCTTGGGGCTGAACGAAGGCTTGTCGGCACTCATCGCCATCGTCGCACTGATACCTTATTATATTATACTCTATTTGCGCCGCGACAAACTCAAGAATAAGTTTTTATATATTATTGAGTAACAATTAGTTACTTTAATTTATGAAATTTTATATGATTCGTATAATGCAAATTGTATAGTTTTGTAATGTGATTTGAATAATTTTTCCTTTGCCAAAAAAACGATATTCCGTATTTTTGCGGGTTCAAATCGAAAACAAACTCAAAATTCTTTTTTAAATGAGTAACACTTTATTTATTTCCCTTGCGGTTCTCGGAATCTTGGGCGGTGTGCTTGCCGTGGTTCTGTACTTCGTGGCACAGAAGTTCAAGGTCGAGGAGAACCCGCTGATTGACGAAGCGGAGGCTTGCCTGCCCGGCGCCAACTGCGGCGGCTGCGGCTTCGCGGGCTGCCGAGCTTTGGCCGAGGCCTGCGTGAAGCAAGCCGCCGAAAAAGGCAACATCGACGGACTGGCCTGCCCCGGCACCGACATGGGCAAGGTGGCCGCCGTCCTCGGACTGACCGCCGCCGCCTTCGAACCTAAGATTGCGGTGGTGCGTTGCAACGGCAGTTGCCAAAACTCACCCTCCAAGGTGCATTACGAAGGCGCCGACATTTGCGCTTTCGCCAACACGCTCTACGCGGGCGAAGGCGGTTGCTCCAAAGGCTGCCTCGGCCTCGGCGACTGCGTGAAGAAGTGTAACTTCGACGCAATCCACATCGACAAGGAAACGGGCCTGCCCGTCGTCGACCCCGACAAGTGCGTGGGCTGCGGCGTGTGCGCCAAGAACTGCCCGCGTGGCATCATCGAAGTGCGCCCGCGTGGCAAGAAAGACCGCCGCGTGTTTGTGTGCTGCGTCAACACCGACAAGGGCGCATTGGTCGTAAAGAACTGCTCGGTGGGCTGCATCGGCTGCCAGAAGTGCCTGAAAGAGTGCCCCTTCGAGGCTATCGAGATGCGCGGCAACTTGGCCTACATCGACCCAGCCAAGTGCAAGGCCTGCGGCAAGTGCGTTGAGGTCTGTCCTCGTGGCAGCATCCACGCCATCAATTTCCCGCCTCGCAAGCCGAAGACCGAAGACCCAAAAGTTTTGCAAGGCGCAGAGCCCGTCGTGAAGCCACAGCCGAAACCCGAACCCGTGGAGGCCAAAACTGAAGTCAAACCCGAAAACACCGTCAAAGCATGAACCCGATAAAGACTTTCCAAAAAGGCGGCGTGCATCCCGAAGAGAACAAACTCTCGGCACACCTGCCCATACAAGACTTTCCGATGCCCAAACAGATCATCGTCCCACTCGGACAATGCCTCGGCGCACCAGCTGAATGCATCGTCAAGAAAGGCGACCGCGTGTTGACGGGACAACTCATCGGCACGGCCAAAGGATTCGTTTCGGCCAACGTCCACTCGCCCGCCACGGGCACTGTTGCCAAAGTTGATGTCGTGATGGACCACACGGGTTATTATAAACCCGCCGTCTTCATCGACCGCGAAGACCAAGACGAATGGATCGAGGGCTACATTGACACCGATGAACTGATTACCGACATCAAATTGGATTCCAAGCAAATCATCGACAAGGTGAAAGAATGTGGCATCGTCGGCATGGGCGGCGCCACCTTCCCCACCCATGTCAAACTGATGGTTCCCGAAGGCAAGAAAGCCGAATACATTATTATTAATGCCGCCGAATGTGAGCCTTACCTCACCTGCGACTTCCGCCTCCTTCTGGAAAAAACACAAGAATTCCTCGTCGGCGTGAAAATCCTGATGAAGGCCGTCAACACCGACAAGGGCATTATCGGCATCGAGGAAAACAAGATGGAAGCCATCGAGTTGCTCGACAAGACCATCAACGAGCACCGCGACCTTTACAAAGGCATCGAGGTGCAACCCTTGAAGACCAAATATCCGCAAGGCGGTGAGAAGCAATTGATTAAGGCCGTCACGGGTCGCGAGGTACCTTCGGGCAAACTGCCCATCGAGACGGGTTGCGTCGTGGTCAATGTGGCATCGACTTACGCCATTTATGAGGCCGTCCAAAAGAACAAGCCCTTGATTGAGCGCATCGTCACCGTGACGGGCAAGTCGGTCAAGAAGCCAGGCAACTTCCGTGTGCGTTTCGGCACGCCTGCCGACCTCCTCATCGAGGCCGCTGGCGGTCTGCCCGAAGGCATCACCGATGTCATCAATGGCGGCCCGATGATGGGCAAGTCGGTGTCGGTCACCAACTTCCCGTGCATCAAAGGCACTTCGGGCATCCTCCTGATGACCTTGAACGAGGCCCAAGACCGTCGCCAGACCAACTGCATCCGCTGCGGTCGTTGCGCGATGGCCTGCCCGATGGGCTTGCAGCCGTTCCTGCTCCACAAGTTGGCCAAGCAGAACAATTTCGACGAGACGGAGAAGAACCACATCATGGACTGCATCGAATGTGGTTCGTGCGAGTTCACCTGTCCCGCCAACATCCCGCTGTTAGATTACATCAGATACGGCAAGGCCAAGACCGGTGCCATCATCCGCGCCCGTAACCAGAAATGACGTTTGTAGGGACGCACCGCGTGCGTCCGCAACACAATCAACAATAACGGACGCATTCGATGCGTCCCTACAACACAACAATAAACGATTAAATATTTCAACAATGAACAAATACACAATATCCGGTTCGCCGCATGTACACTCGACGGAAAACACGCAGAAAATCATGTATCGCGTGATTCTCGCCTTGGTTCCCGCCTTGCTTGTGGCTTTGTACTATTTCGGCTGGTATGCGCTCAGGCTGACCATCGTTTCGATAGCCGCCTGTATGCTGACCGAATGGCTCATCCAGAAATTCCTCATCAAGGGGCCTTTGACCATCAATGACGGCTCAGCCGCGCTGACGGGTTTGCTCCTTGCCTTCAACGTGCCCGCCAACCTTCCCATTTGGATGGCCATCGTGGGCAGCATCGTCGCCATCGGCGTGGGCAAGATGGCTTTCGGCGGCTTGGGCAAAAACCCCTTCAATCCCGCCTTGGTAGGCCGTGTGTTCATGCTCGTGTCGTTCCCGACCGCCATGACCACTTGGCCGCAAGCCCAGCCCATCTTCGAGAAAGGCTTCTTCGCCGATGCCGTCACGGGTCCCACCCCGCTCGGCATACTGAAGGAATCCGGCGTGGGTTCGCTGGCCGAAACAGGCGACATGCAGTTCCTTGACATGGTTCTTGGCAACCGTGGCGGTGCCTTTGGCGAGGTGTGCGCCATCGCCCTGCTGCTCGGTGCGATTTACCTTTTAGCCCGCCGCGTCATCGAATTCGTGACACCTTTGACCATCCTCCTCACCGTGTTCATCTTCACGGGAATTTGCCATCTCGTCAATCCGGCCAACTTCATCGCGCCGTGGTACCATATCGTGTATGGCGGCCTCATCCTCGGTGCCTTCTTCATGGCGACCGACATGGTGACCACCCCCATGACCATTCGAGGCAAAATCCTGTTTGGTGTCGGTGTGGGCTTGATAACGGTGGTGATTCGTCTTTGGGGAGCCTATCCCGAGGGCGTTTCGTTCGCCATCCTCATCATGAACGCCTTCACGCCGCTCATCAACAAGGCCTTCAAGCCGTATGTTTTCGGTGTCGTCAAACCCTCTAAAAAGTAAACGTCATGGCAAAGAAACCATCCACCTTAATTAATATGGTCGTCGCCCTGCTCGTCATCACGGCGGTTTCGGGCGGCTTGCTCGGCCTCGTCTATGGCATGACCAAAGACACCATCGCCGAAGTTGATCTGAAGAAAAACCAAGCGGCCATCGAAGCGGTTTTGAAGACCGACACGCCCATTGACCGCATTGAGGAAACCGTCGTCGACGATTTGACCTACAATTTGGCCTACGATGCGCAAGGCAACCTGCTCGGCGCTGCGGTGAAGACCTACTCCAACGCCGGTTTTAGCGGTCGCATCGAACTCATGGTTGGCCTGCTCGTCGACGGCACCATCAATGCCGTTTCAGTGCTTTCGCAAAGCGAAACTCCCGGCTTGGGCGCCAACATGGTGAATCCGAAATTCAAGGACCAATTCAACGGCAAGAATCCCGCATCCTTCCGCCTGAGCGTTAAGAAAGACGGCGGCGACGTGGATGCCATCACTGCGGCCACTATCAGTTCGCGTGCCTTCACCGGTGCCGTGAAAATGGCCTGCGATAGTTTTGAAGCGAACAAGTCAAAATTCATGAAAGGAGGACAACAATGAGTAACAATCTGCAAACTTTTACCAAAGGCCTCGTCAAAGAGAACCCGATTTTGGTGCTGCTGTTGGGCTGCTGCCCGACCTTGGCCACCACCACCAGCGCCATCAACGGCATGTCGATGGGCCTGGCCACCACCTTCGTCCTCATCATGTCGAACTTGGTGATTTCACTGCTGAAGGGCTTCATCCCCGACAAGGTTCGTATTCCCTGCTTCATCGTAGTCATCGCCTCGTTTGTGACCATCGTACAATTGGTGATGCAGGCCTACGTTCCCGACATTTACGAAACCCTCGGTCTGTTCATCCCGCTTATCGTGGTGAACTGCATCGTTTTGGGTCGTGCTGAAGCTTTCGCCTCGAAAAACCCTGTTTTCCCCTCCATTCTCGACGGTGCAGGCATGGGTTTGGGCTTCACCTTCGCCCTGACCATTTTGGGCTGCATCCGCGAACTCCTTGGAAGCGGCTCCATGTTCGGTTTCCGCATCCTGCCCGAAACGGCCAACATCCTGCTCTTCATCCTGCCTCCGGGCGCGTTCATCTGCCTCGGATTCCTCATCGCCATCGTCAACCAATTCAAGAAAGAAAACCACTAAGCCATGAAATACCTTATCATCATACTTTCGACCATCTTGGTCAACAATGTGATTTTCAGCCAATTCCTTGGCATTTGCCCCTTCCTTGGCACTTCCAAGAAGACCTCAACGGCCTTGGGCATGGGTGCCGCCGTCATCTTCGTGCTGACCTTGGCCACCCTCGTCACATGGCTTGTGAACCAGTACATCCTGATTCCGTTGGGTTTGGACAAGTTCTTGCAGACCATTGCCTTCATCCTCATCATCGCCGCCTTAGTGCAGATGGTGGAGATTATCTTGAAGAAAATCAGTCCTTCGCTTTACACCGCTTTGGGTGTGTTCCTGCCGCTGATTACGACCAACTGCGCCGTCCTCGGCGTTTCGCTGACCGTGGTCACGAAGGAGTTCAACTATGGTGGCGTGGCCCACATGCTGAGCCTTGGCGAGTCGGTGGTGTATGCCGTCGGCATTGCCTTGGGCTTTGCCTTGGCCTTGGTGCTGTTTGCGGGCATCCGCGAGCATGTTGATCTGATGGAAGCCCCCAAGGGCATGAAAGGCACCCCCATCGCCCTGATTATCGCCGGCATTTTGGCTATGGCGTTCATGGGATTTACGGGAGTGGTCTGATGCAGGGACTCACGTCACCTGCTTACTGATGTGCCGTCCCTTCGGGACTGGATTTGACCTTAAGGAGCTGAGATTTCGGCTCCTTTTTTGTTTTTTTCTACTTTTTTTCCATTTTTTTCCCCATTCTTGCGCTGTTATTATGGAATTTTTCTATATTTGTCGGTTCAAATACAGGCATCTTTCCCCTGAAAAACTACGAAAATAATTAAATATAATATTGATAACCAATAAATTAAAGCACCATGAACAAATTCACTACGACGATGATAGTTGCCCTTATATTGTCGGTAATCCCTGCAAGGGTTTGGGCACAAGATTACATGTCAAATCAGACCAATGCGACTCAAAACTACCAACTCAGGGAACATGAAAACGGATTCCTTTTCAACGTCTTTGAAATCGAAAACGTTGAGGAACGTGTTCAGTTGGCCTCGGCTCTTGCCACGAGCGACATCTGGCTTTGCAACCCGACCGACAACCCCGGAGAATTGTTCATTAGACCCAACAGTTACTACGCCGACATCCCGATTTACGCCGAATTCGATTATCTCAGAATGACTCTTCGGGAAGAATACCAAGCAGCTTCATTGTTGCCAAAAGAGGAATTTGCTGAAATCTTCGGTTCATGGGCACACAATCTCAGCAATGAATACTACAACTTCTTGATGTCAGACCATCTTGACCGTGCCAACCATTGCATGGATGCCGAGCCGTTCTGCACTACCGATGTTTACAATTTCCCGGCCCTCAATAGCGGTTATTCTTGGTCAGGGCCCAACTACGGTTGCTTAGGCACCTCTCCCACTTCCCATCATTCTTTCTGGTACTACATGAGAATCGGCGTTGCAGGCAACATCACCATCAAGATTGAAGCCAATTTCGATGTCGACTTCGCCCTTTGGGGACCTTTCGCCAACGAAACCGACCCGTGTCCGACACAGGCGGGGCAAACGGGTATGCTAACGGCAACTTGCAGCAGTTGCCCGAACAACACATCAAGCACCGCCAACTATCCATACGGCAACCTTCATGATTGCAGTTTTGATGCACGACACTATGAGTATGCTCACATCGTGAATGGACAAGTTGGACAATACTTCATTCTTCTTATCACAAACTGGAGCGGAACTGACGGCAGCATCACTTTCCAAAAATACGCCGGTGATGGCGAAACCGACTGCGGCATCCTGCCTCCTTTGGTCAATAACGAAGGTCCCTACTGCGTGGGGCAAACCATCCACCTCTCCGCCAACGGACAAGCCGGTGCCTCATATAGTTGGACAGGCCCCAACGGTTTCTCGTCGAACCAACAAAACCCGACCATCAACAACTGCACGATGGCCCATTCAGGCACCTACACCTGCACCATTTCTCTCGGTAGCGCAACCAACAGCGCAACCACCGAAGTTGAAGTGTTTCCCCAACCCACGGCCAACTTCACTTACACTTCGGTATGCAAAGGCAACCCGACGCAATTCACCAGCACCTCCACCACCAACCCCAACGGGCAGCAAATCCAAAGCTACCAATGGAACTTCGGCGATGGACAAACTGGTGTAGGCCAAACCGTTACGCACACTTACGCCCAAGCTGGCAACTATCAAGTGACCCTTGCAGTTGCTTGCGGCAACGGCCTTTGCACCGACCAAAAGACGCAAACCGTGCCCGTGTATGCCGCACCTGTGGCTTCAGCGACCGCCAACCCCAGCACCGTTATTTATGGCGGCACGGCCACCCTCACCGCCAATGCAGGCTCGACCGGCACATTCAACTTCCATTGGGAACCCGCCAACATGGTGGTCAATCCCAACTCGCAAACCACCCAAACCGTGCCGCTTCAAGCCACCCAAACCTACACCGTGACCGTCACCAATCCCCAAGGCGAATGTAGCAGCACCGCACAAGTGACCGTCAGCATGGAAGGCTCCAACATGACCGCCCTCGCCGCCGCCGACCAAAACACCTTGTGCGAAGGTGAGTCGACCACGTTGCACGCCTATCCTTCGGGCGGCACGGGCAACTACACATACAGCTGGAATGGCCCCAACGGCTTCACATCTTCGCAGCAGAACCCCATCGTCACGCCGCCCGTCGGCACCACCACCTACACCTGCCATGTGAGCGACGGCATCACGGGCCAAGACGTCAGCGTGACCATCACCGTGCATCCCAACCAAGAGGCCGACATTTATGAAACCATCTGCGAGAACGACTACTACGAGTTTTTCGGGCAGATACTGCAAATGCCAGATGTATATGACTACACCATACAGACCATACACGGCTGCGACAGCACCATCCACCTGCACTTGGACAACTGGCAGGTTTACGAAACCCCCATCAGCGATCGTTTTTGCCAAGGCGAATCATACCAATTCTTCGACCAAACATGTACTTCGAGCGGCATCTATCGCCACACCCTTGAATCGGTTCACGGTTGCGACAGCGTCATCAAGCTCAACCTGATTCAAGACCCCACCTACGAAGTCTACCTCAACGAATCGACATGCCAAGGCGGACCTGGCTATTACTTTGCTCCGCTTGATATGTATTTCCCGCCCAGCCCAATGCCGAATATGCTCGTGTTTGAAACGGTTGCAGGCTGCGACAGCATCGTTATCCTCACCGTTGAAGAAGCCGAGTACAACTCAAAGACCTACAATGTTTCGCTTTGCGCCACCGAGTACACTTGGGGGTCAAATGGAGTCACTTATTATGAATCTGGTACCTACTACGACACCCTTTCGGTTCCCAACGCTTGCGACAGCACCCTTATTTTGAATCTTGAACTCAGACCAAGCTACAACAACGATGTGGTAGTCACCAGTTGCGACACCTACCGCTGGAAAAACGACACTTACGGTGTTGACATGACCTTCAGCGAAAGCACGGTTTACACACACCACTATACTAATACTTTCGGCTGCGAAAGCGAAGCGACCCTCTACCTCTCCATCAACGACCACGATGAGGTCACGGTAGAAGTGCCATTAGACGAGAGTTGCGACAGTTACTTTTGGGATCCGCAAGGCCACGAATACACTCCGGGCAGCATTTATGTCCAAGGCAACGCCTATGACCCTGAAGACCATGTGTTCGACATTTCAACTCATGGGACTCCATACGTCAGAACCTATAAGAACATCTACGACTGCGACAGCGTTGTGTCGATGAATGTCACATTCGAGTATACGCCTCACCCCACGTCCATCTACCCGATGGATGCCACCAACACGACACCCCACTGGCCCATCATTGCAACGGAGTTCCAAATCAACACTTACGATTTCAACCTTTGGGATGAGAACCCGAACTGCCATTGGGACACCGTTCAGTGGAGCTGCGACGAGGCTCCTGACTGGATTCTCGAGCCTTTTGGCGACAATGGAAAATGCTGCAAGCTGTATGTGCTCAGTTGGGTTGAAGACACTGTTTGGCTGAAAGCCAGAGCCTTCAACCGCTGCTCGCCCGATGAAGGTGTCGAACAAAAGTATTGGCTCCTGAGTTCGTTTATCGGCGTGGAAGAACACGAAGCCACAGCCGCTGATTTCGATGTGATTCCCAACCCCAACAACGGCCAAATGACCCTCAATTTCGAGCAACTTTCTGGAAAGATTGACATCAAGGTTTACGACATGAGAGGCACCTTGATCGACAAATTCCAGACCTACAATGGTGCCGGACCAAGCTCCTACCAATACAACATGGGAACAAAAGCCGACGGCATCTATTTCTTCGTGGCGACGAGCAAGGAAGGCACCGTGGCCAAGAAAGTAGTCATTCAACATTAATATTTTTGACGGTACAAACTCCGAACACCAATGAACAAGCTCAAGACACTCATATTGTTGGTTTTGCTCTATGCGCTCGCCCCTACAACTGCCTTCACACAAGACATTTCGACGCAAGGCAAGGAGTTTTGGGTGTCGTTCATGGGCAATGGATTCAAAGACCACCCCAATTACGGGACATGGCTTCGTATCCAATTGCTTATCAGCGCGAAAGATGCCTGTAGTTGCACTATTCAGAACCCTCGGACGGGTTGGCAGCAAACCGTTGACATCGAGGCCAACAGCACCTACCTATTTGAAAACATCGACGAAACGCAAGCCTACATGGAATTGGACGAGCACGAGCGCGTCAAGGACAAAGGCCTCCTCATCACCTCCACCGACACCATCTCCGTGTATTGCTCCAACATCGCGACCTATTCGTTTGACGCTTCATACGTCATGCCCGTGCAGGGGTTGGCCGACGACTACATCATCCAAACCTACGACCAATCGGACGGGACAGGAGGCAGTGACGACTATTACACCAGCGCGTTCCTGATTGTTGCCACCGAAGACAACACCACCGTCGACATCACGCCCTCGGTGGAGACTTTGCGCAGTTCGCCTGCCGGAGTAACCTTCAGCGTCAACTTGGATCGTGGGCAAACCTACCAAGTGCGCTCGCACAACGAGTTTTGGGGAGGCAGCCGCGACCTGAGCGGCTCGCGCGTCACGGCGAGAGACTGCAAGAAAATCGCGGTGTTCAACGGGAACAACCTCACCTTGGTGCCCACCAGTGCCTACAGCGATGCCGACTGCGTTTTCGAGCAAGCCATGCCCGTTCATTCGTGGGGAAAGCGGTTCATCGTCACCTCGTCGTTGAACCGCAATGATGATTATGTCAAAATCACCTCCGCAACCGACAACAACACCATATTAAAGAATGGCGAGCAACTCTGCAACCTGAACGCCAACCAATCCTACACATTCAGGATGCTCGGCACCGAAAAATCCTGCTATTTGGAAGCCACCAACAGTTGCGCCGTGTTTCTTTACAACACAAGCTCGAACAGCGAAGGCAACGGTGCGCCTTCCATGGTATGGATTGCGCCGTTGGAGCAACGCATCGACGAAATCACCTTCTCCACATTCAACTACAATCACGACAATGTCAACATCAGTGTACACAGTGTGAACGTCATCGTCCACAAGGACGACATTGGACATGTCTACTTCGACGGCCAATTGCTGTCCCCCTTGGAGTTTGAAACAGTCAACGGCAACGATGACTACCGCTTCATGCGATGGAACATCGAGCATGGCGTTCATCATTTGGTTTGCGAAAATGGATTCAATGCGCATGTCTATGGTTTCGGCCAATCGAGAGGCTATGCCTACATGGTCGGTTCGAAGGCCACCAATCTTAGCACCAGCCTCACCGTCAACGACCTAGTTGTCCAGCCACACGAGTCGTTCCAATACTGCGTAGAGGAACCCATCACTTTCTCAGCCGATGTCAACCTGCAGCAATATGAATTGACATGGGATTTCGGTGACGGCACAACCAGCACCGACAATCCCACAACCCACGTCTACCACGAGAGGCGCGTCTTTCCAGCCACTTTGCTCGTCACCACCGAAGCGGGCGGCTGCACAGGTTCGGACAGCGACACGACCAAGTTTTTCATCGATGTCAGCCAGCAATACGTCACTGAAAGCGACGAACTTTGCTCAGGCGATTTTTATTCAGGCTATGGCTTCACCAACGTCCTAATCAACAACGACACCATCTTGGCCCGATTGCAAAACAATCCTGTACACCCTGAATGTAAGGACAGCCTCTTGGTTTACATCACCGCTCGCCCACAATACCACATTCCCATCAACGACAGCCGTTGCTGGCAAGGCCAGCCCGGTATCTATGACGGGTACGGCTTCAGTTTCGAGTACGACCATCCGGGCGAATACGACCGCCAGCTTGAATTGCAAACTGCTTTAGGCTGCGACAGCATCATCAGCCTGCACCTCAACGTTGCCGATCAGATTACCACCGAATTCGACCACCACGAGTGTGGCTCCTCATACGTTTGGGGCGGCCAAACCTATACTGCCGATGGCGACTATGAGCAATACTACACCTCGTCGGGCGGCTGCGACAGCATTGTCACGCTGCACTTGACGATGGGACATCCCCAACATACCACTTTCGACACCATCACTTGTGGCACTTTCGTTTGGAACGGACAGGAATACAACAGCAGCGGCGTTTATCGCCAAGTGTTTCCCTCCCACGACGGTTGCGACAGCATCGTCGACTGCAACCTGCTCCTTTCGGGCACGGTGGAAGGCGCGACCACCGAAATCAATGAATGTAATTCCTATTATTGGATTGACTCACTGTACACCAATTCAGGAGTTTTTGACAAAACACTGACCTCTTATTTGGGCTGCGACAGCATCGTCCATCTCAACCTCAACATTGAATACACCCCCGACCCCACCGAGATTTTCCCTCTGAGTCCCGAAAATACCGCCCCCCATTGGGTGGTGACCGCCACCGAGTTCCAAATCAACTCGTATGATTTCCAATTGTGGGACAACAACATCGAATGTCACTGGGACTCCATCCGTTGGGAGTTTGAGAATCCCGAATTGAACTGGCTGTTGGTGCCCGACTCCACCACCCTCCCAGAAGGAAAGAATTGCAAGATGTATGTCATTGAGCATGTGAATGATACCGTTTGGCTTCGCGCCACGGTCTTCAACAAGTGCAACCCCTATGGCATCTATCGCCGTTATTGGTTTGTTTGCTCTTTCTATGATGTGGAGGAATACGGCTCGACAGGTTCAGAGTCCATTAGTTTCCATGTCGTCCCCAACCCCAACAACGGCCAAATGGCCCTCAATTTCGGCCACCTGACCGGCAACATCGACCTCAAAGTTTATGACATGAGAGGTGTAATTATCGACAACCTACAGATTCCCAACACATTGGATTCAGCAACCTACCCATACGACATGAAACCAAGCGCAAAAGGCATTTATTTCTTTGTCGCGACGGGCAAGGAAGGCACTGTGGCGCGAAAAGTCGTCATCCAATGATAATAATCATCAAAAACAATTTTCGAAGTCTAACATATCAATACTCAATATCCATGAACAACAAATTCAAACTTACGTTAGTAGTACTGTTGCTCCTTCTTTTACCTTTCAAGCCATTCGCGCAACAACCCTACAGGCAATATGCCGACGACGGCATCATGCTCAACTTTTTTGAAATCGGCAACCCCGACCTCCGTTTGTATCTGCTTTACAACATCGGGCTTGACGACAGGTTCTCGCTGCTTGCGGAGGACGAGTACGGCCAATTCATCGTCAATCCGAGCGAAGGCCACTTCGACGGCAATTTCTTTGAGGCTTTCGAGTCGTTCTACAACAACGCCGCCACCAACTTCCGCATGATTGACAAAGTGGACCTCGACAGGCTCGTTCCCCAATGGAAAGAGCGCGTTCCGGCCATGTTTTTCACCTCAATCACCATGGATTTGGCACTCAACCGTGCCATGACCGAAAACAACCATTGCGTTGATTCCGACCCTTTCTGCACTTCAGATGTCATCACCTTCAACGCGGCCAACACCAGCCAAACCGCCGACCAACTTGAGGCACCCGGCGTTTTCGACGACGGTTGCATTGGCTCATCCTACAATCCCTCGTGGTATCACATGAGAATCAACACGGGCGGACAGTTCATTATCCACATGGAAGGCCACGACCCGTGGACCAACGTAGAAAGAGACATCGACTTCTGCATGTGGGGACCTTTCGAGCATCCGACCGACCCTTGCGTTGCCCAACTGACGACAGACAAAATCATCGACTGCAACTATTCGTCTTCCTATTCCGAAGACATCTTTCTGGGCTATTCCGAAGGCCAGCATGTGCATAACCAGAGCCACGGCACCATCACTGAGCACACCCCCGAAACAGGAGAATATTACATCCTGATGATTACCAACTACTCGCGTGAGCCTTGTGTCATTTCGTTCACCAAGACCGAAGGCTCAGGCCCCGGCACCACCGACTGCGGCATCCTGCCCGGCATTGCCACCAACGACGGCCCTTATTGCGTCGGCGAAACCATTCATCTCTCCGTCACCACGCAAGCTGGCGCCACTTACAGTTGGACCGGCCCGAACAATTTCACCTCCACTTCGCAAAGCCCCACCTTACCGAACTGCACTATGGAAATGGCCGGCACCTATACCTGTGTGACAACCGTTGATGGACAAACCACCACCGGCTCGACCGAGGTCGTCATCTATGCCATGCCTGTCGCCGACTTCGAGTTCACCGCCGTTTGCGAAGGCACGCCCACCCAATTCACCAGCACAGCCACCACCAACCCCTTGGGGCATGAAATCACGAGTTATGAATGGGATTTTGGCGACGGCACCACCGACAACACCCAAAACCCGACACACACTTACGCCGCTCCGGGCACCTACAATGTGACACATACCGTACAGACGGGTCGCCGGTGCGTAGATGAAATCACTCTGACAGTGACCGTCTATACCATCCCGACCATCACCGTTACGTCTAACCCCACCCAAGTCATCTTCGGCGGCACCGCAACCCTCACCGCCAATGCGACACCAGCAGGGAACTATACTTACCATTGGGAACCTGCCAACATGGTGACCAACCCCAACAGCCAAACCACCCAAACCGTGCCCCTCACCTCGTCGCAAGTGTACACCGTCACCGTAACGAGTGTTGACGGAGGCTGCACCAGCACCGAACAAATTGTGGTGAACATGGAAGGCTCCGACATGACGGCAACGGCCATCGCCGAACCCGGCGAAATCTGCGAGGATGGCACGACCACCCTCCACGCCTACCCCATCAACGGCACGGGCAACTATACTTACAATTGGACGCCAGCCAACCTGCTCAGCAATGCGAGTGTGCAGCACCCCATTGCCACACCTCCCCTTGGACAGACTGAGTTCTCCTGCACCATCAGCGACGGCATCGCCACGCAAATCGTCAACGTGACCGTAACCGTTTACCCCAAGGAAGAGCAAGACCTCTATGAATCCATTTGCGCTAACGAAACCTACAACTTCTTCGGCCAAGTACTCAACACTTCGGGCGTTTATACCCACCACTTGCAGACCCAACATGGCTGCGACAGCCTTTTGAGGCTCAACCTCACCGTAAACCCGCTCGATGCTTACGAGTTTACCGTTCCCATCGAGGAAAGTTGCGACGAATACTTTTGGGATCCCCAAGGTCACGAAATCATAGCAACCGACCATGATGGCCTGACATACGACCTTTCCGGCGATTATGAAAGGACGTACAAAAACCACATGGGCTGCGACAGTGTTGTGAAGATGCACGTGCAATTCAACTACACGCCCGCACCCACGCCCATCTATCCAATGGACCCGGACAACACAGCTCCCCACTGGGTGGTGACGGCCACCGAATTCCAAATCAACACGTATAGGTTCCATCTCTGGGACACCAATCCCAACTGCTATTGGGACTCCATCACTTGGGAGTTTGAGAATCCCGGGCTGCAATGGCTACTTGAACCCGACACCACTACGCAACCGAAAGGCCAGAACTGCACGCTTTATGTCATGGAACATGTCGACGACACCGTTTGGCTCAATGCCAAGGCCTACAACAGGTGCGCCCCGCAAGGCATTGCGAGCCGTTATTGGTTCGTTTGCTCTTTCCACGGCCTTGACGAGTCCACTTTGAGTAGTTTCAGCGTATTGCCCAACCCCAACAACGGCCAAATGACGCTCAACTTCCAGCACCTGACAGGCAAGATTGGCGTGAAGGTGTATGACATGCGCGGCATGATAATAGACGATTTCCAAACTACTAACTACAACGACTCCAGCACCTATCATTATGACATGAAATCGAAGGCCAATGGCGTCTATTTCTTTGTGGTGACAAGCAAGGAAGGCATCTTGACCAAAAAAGTCGTAATTTTCAATTAAAATGGAAAAAATTGCGTTGATTTGGAAAAAAGTTGTATTTTAGCGGCATAATTCAAAACTCAACGCCATGAAAACCTTTAGAATCATAGTAGTGCTGCTTGCAGCCTTTTTCGCCGTCAATCCAATCGGACTTGCCCAAGACGCATCGACGCAAGGCACCGAGTTTTGGGTCTCCTTCATGTCGAATGGCCACAAGTACCATTCCGCAGCACCCGAAGGCAATTGGGTACTCACCCAAGTGCTCATCAGTGGCAAGCGCGAATGTTCGGGAACCATCGCCAACCCACAATTAGGCTGGAGCACCGACTTCACTGTTCAAGCCAATAGCATCACCACGGTACAAATCCCTGATGATGTCGCCTATGTGGACGGCTCTTCCGAGCAAGTACTGAACCGAGGCCTGAAAATCACCAGCAGCGACACCATCTCCGTGTTTTGCACCAACATTGCACACCTCTCGTTTGATGCCTCATACGTGCTGCCCACACAAAGCTTGGCCGACGACTACATCGTGCAAACCTACGACCAGTCGAACAACCCATCATCGTTGCCTTATGTGAAAGAGAACCAGACAAGTGCGTTCCTCATCGTTGCCACCGAAGACGGCACTACCATCGACATCACCCCAAGCGTGAAAACCTACGGCGGCAGGCAAGCAGGTCGCGAATTCACCATCAACCTGAACAAAGGGCAAGTGTATCAGGTGCGTTCCAACAAGGACAGCAATGAGCGCGACCTCAGTGGGACACGGGTCACCGCACGCGACTGCAAGCGCATCGCCGTATTCAATGGCAACACGCTTACCGCCATACCCCGCACCAGTAGCAGTTATGACCACATCTTTGAGCAAGCCATGCCCATACAGGCTTGGGGCAAACGCTTCGTGGTGACCGGTTCGCTTGAACGCGAGTCAGACTATGTGAAAATCGTTTCTGCAGCCGACAACAACGAAATCCTCAGAAACGGCGAGCCTATCGCCACGCTCGACAATGGCGAGTCGTTCATTTTCGAGATGCGAAGCGTCCCGTCCTGTTTCATCGAAAGCACAGGCCGCGCAGCCGTTTATCTCTACCAAATTTCACAAGGCGGCAACAGCATTGGCGACCCCTCTGTAGTGTGGATCGCCCCCATCGAGCAGCGCATCGACGACATCACTTTCTCCACTTTCAACAACACCTACATCGACATCGACACCCATCATGTCAACATCATCGTCAACACGGAAGATGCCGGAACTGTCTACCTCGACGGTAACCTCCTGCCTGCCAACAGCTTCTCTCCCGTGGAAGGCACCAACGAATTTGTCTTTGCCCGCAAAAACATATCGCACGGTGTACATAGGCTGCAATGCGCCCACGGTTTCAACGCCCACGTTTATGGCTTCGGCATCGCCAAAGGCTATGCCTATTTGGTAGGCTCGAAGACCTCCGACCTGACCATGAAAGTACACCTCAACGACCTGTTGGTCAATAATGGTGACAGCATCAGTCATTGCGCTGCGGAAACTATCACTTTCAGTGCGGAAGTCAACCTGTCGAGTTACGACCTCAGATGGGATTTCGGCGACGGCACCACAAGCTCGCAAAACCCCGTTACGCACACCTATAATGACAACAGGCTCTACCAAGCCTCGCTCATCATCGCCACGGACGAAATCGGGGGCTGCATGTTCAGCACGAGCGACACTTCGAGCTACTTCATCGATGCCCGCTTACATTACGAATACGACGAGGCCGAGTTGTGCAAAGGCGAAACCTACACGGAACACGGCTTCAATGTGGTCGTCACCAACGACACCATCCTGCGGAAAGCCATTGACAACCCGGAGCATCCGCTTTGCCCCGACAGTTTGTTGGTGCAAATCACGGCATTGCCGGGCTATTATGCCGCCTACAGCGACACCCTTTGCTGGCAGGGAGAGCCGATTACTTACAACGAGCACGGATTCAACATCTTAGTCGACCATCCCGACACCTACACCGAGCAAATCAGTACACCTATTTCGGGCGGTTGCGACAGCATCGTTGACCTGACGCTTATCGTCACCGACCGAATCATCAGTCCCTTCCCTGTCAATCATAGCAGTTGTTCCGAATCCTTCACTTGGAACGGAGTCACCTACACTGAAAGCGGCGACTACGAGCAAATCTTCCCTTCGGTGATGGGCTGCGACAGCATCGTGGAGCTGCACATCATTCTGAACGAAGCCGTTGAAGGCGGCACCGACACCGTCACAGGAAGCTGCAATGCCTACTTCTGGAACGGCCAATACTACGACATGCCCGGCTTCTACACCGACACAGTGCAAAACGTTTTTGGCTGCGACAGCATAGTCCACCTGCAATTGAGCATGGCCCTTGCACCCGACCCGTCTGAAATCCAATCCACCGACCCAAACAACGAAACCCCGCACAGTGTCATCTCGCCCACCGAGTTTGAAATCAAGACTTATGATTTTACCTTGTGGGACAACAACGAAGGCTCAGAATGGGACTCGGTAGTGTGGAGTTTTGAGAGCGACATCACATGGAGGATCGAGCCTTACGGGGAAAATGGCAGATTCTGCACGGTTTCAGTGAACAGCCGCGTAGAAGACACCGTTTGGCTGAACGCCACGGTTTACGGCCATTGCGAACCCGGCACTGGCATTGAGCGCAGATTCTGGCTCGTTTGCACTTTCTTCGGCCTCGACGAACAGGAAACCCCGATGCAAATTGACATTGTTCCCAACCCCAACAACGGCAAAATGGACATCATTTTCAGCCAAACAGAAAGCAAGATTGGCGCAAAAGTTTACGACATGACCGGCCAATTGGTTGACCAATTCGAGCTGATTGGCAGCACAAACAGCCGACATTCATACACCATAAATGACTATCGGAGCGGAATTTACCTCTTTGTTTTCAACGGCAACGGGAAAAACGCCATCCGAAAGGTTGTTGTAACAAAATAATTTTCAAACAATTACAATAAAACGACAAAAAAATGCGTTGCTTTGCAAAATGTAATTCAGAATTTCTTACATTTGCGGTTTAAAACTTAGAATAAAAGAAAGAACCTCTTCAAGAATGGAAAAAATGAAGAAGCACCTTATCAAAACTATCGTTTTCCTATCTGGTCTTGCGCTTCTCAGCTCATGCCTGAAAAACGATCCGGCCAACAATTCCACGGTCTATTACGGCTACCAACAAATTCCCAACATCAACGAATACATGCCACAGCGCCTGCTGAACGCATTTGGCCCTCAGCACCTTTATTTTGGTGACGAGCCGCCCAAGATTGAGGGAAAATTCCTCGTGGATGCATTCCTTTACGAGACCAACATCAAAATCGATTCTCTTTGGCAGCCCCGTACCGGCATGTTGCCCGTGAAGGACTATTTCGATTTCTATGACCAACACCAAGGCATAGCCAAGTATAGGGAAATGAGACCCTACAAGACACAAGTCGGCACGCTGCTCTATATGGAAAACGCGAGCAACGACACGACCTACGACATTGTCAGTGCCAACAACCGATTCGAAAGTTTCGTCAACGATAGCATTGCACCTTCCTATTTCAAGAACGGGACACCATCGGTCAAAGACTTCCAGAACATTTACATCATGGGTAACGACCCGTATTTCACCGCCTATTATTATGAGGTGCGCGACATCAGTTCAAAGACCCTGCCGCTTTTGGCCATCATCATCTCAGGCAAGATGGGCAAGGAAGCCGTGGTGACAACCGACACGGTAAGCCACAAAACCGACACCGTTTGGCAGCCCATCATCCAAGACTTCAGGATAGGTTCACAGTCGATGTTCTATTACAACAAGGAGACCATCCTTTACGCCCCGCTCATCAACAACGGATCGTTACCGCTTCCGGGCAACGTTTGGATCTTGAAAAGCGTCGGAGACGTTCATCTTGGAGAATATACTGAATAACTGAATAATTGATTCAGAAACACTAAAACTAAACCCTGACAATCAATGAAAAAAGCGAATTTCCTGTTATTCCTCGCCTTTTCCTTCCTTTGCAGCACAGCCGAGGCACAGTTCAACAAGCCCATCAAGCCTGCCTACAGCAGAGTGGCCTCTTCCGAAGCCAAATATAACGTCGGCATTACAGGTGGTCTCAACTCGACATATTGGTTCCACGCTGGCGGAACCAAAACAAAATACAACCAACCTTTCCACTTTGGCATCATCGGAGGTCTTTCTGTTGAACGTATGCTCAACAACAGCAACTCCATCTCGCTCGAAGGCCTGTACGCCATGCGCAACACGCAATTGAATTACGAGGTGCTGAATTTCCCCGTTGGCATCAACCAAAGCAAGAACTTCTATCGCGAGCTTGATGTTGATTATCAGGAAGTCAATGTCCAGGCTCTGTTTACACATTATCTTGGTCAAGGCAATTTCAGGCCTTATATCTATGCCGGTCCGCGCGTCAGTGTGCCCCTTTCGGGAAAGACGGTTTGGCAGAAGACCGAGATATTGAACTACGGCACTGCCGACCAACAACTTAGCCAAACGCCCACCATCGACACGGTACCCATGACTGCACAAAACATGTGGCAATGGAATCTCGGCGTGGTGGCTGGTGCAGGTATTATGTACAAACTCACCGTTGGAAACTATTATTTCCTCATCAAGGCCGACGTTTCCGCTCACGCTTCGTTGGCCTATTTCACCTTCCTGAATGAATCGCCCTTTGTCCACGCTTCTTTGCTCAACTCGTTCACTTACGAAGAACAACAGGGCACCTCACAGAATGTGATTGGCGCGGGCTACATCGACCCCTACCTTTTGGGCATGAGATTCAACACCGATGCTGCCGTGAAAATCACCTTGATGTTCCCGCTGAAAAAGCAGTTGCAGGGCGCTTGCATCAGGTGGGGCGAGTATGATTAATCCATTATAAATCATATCACTATGAAGAAAATTTTACTAACCGTTTTGGCCATTATTATGCTTGCTTTGACGGGTGGCATTGCTATGGCACAAACCTTCAACTATCCCCTGAAAGGGAAACAAGGCTTCAACCTGACGGAAAAGACCCGCGACGGGTTGCACATCACCTACAATCTTGGACAGATGTCGTTGAGCCAACTCGACTATCGTGGCGAGGAAATGTCGGAAATCAGCATTTCGGCCATCGCCATCCCCAATGATGCCGGTCACCCCAACCTCCCCACCGAGAGCCGCATGATGGCCATCCCGCAAGGGGCCACTGCCACCCTCAATGTGGTGAGTTTTGAGACCGAAATCCTTCACAATGTCAACATCGCCCCTGCACTCCGTATCCAGTCGGAGAACGAGGAACCTGACATGAACTATGTGAAAGACATGAACATCTACGGAAAGGATGCGTTCTATCCTGCCGATCCTTTTGTCATGGGAAGTTCGTATATCCGTGGCGTTGAGGCTGTTACGGTAGCCATTACGCCTTTCCAGTACAATCCTGTCACCAAGGAACTGAAGGTGTTCACCAACATTGAACTTTCGGTGAACTTTGAAGGTGGTAATGGGCATTTTGGCGAAGACCGCCTGCGCTCGCCTTATTGGGACCCCATCCTCGCCGCCGAATTGATGAATTATGACCAATTGCCCGTCATCGACTATGCCGCCCGTATGCAAGAATGGCAGCGCGGCGGTGAAGAAGGTGCCGAGTATGTGATCATCACGCCCAACAACGACGCTTGGGCCGAATATGCCAACCAACTGAGGGACTATCGCCAACGCCAAGGCATCATCACCAAGGTTTTCCGCCTTGACGAAATGCCCGCCAACAGCACTCAACAAATGAAGGATTGGTTCCACAATGCCTACAACACATGGGAGATTGCCCCTGTAGCAGTGTGCCTGCTCGGTGACCACGGTACCAACATGGGCCAATACATCCCCGCCGAAACCGTGAGCCACCCTTCCAACGGATCTTGCATTACCGACAACCGCTACGCCGATGTGGTCGGCAACGACAACCTCCCCGACATGGTGTTTTCGCGCCTTATCGCTCAGAACGCCAATGAGTTGCCCGTCTTTGTAGGCAAGCAAATCGAATACGAATACACCAATCCCAACATGGATCCTGACTTCTATTCCCGCCCCATCACCGCTTTGGGCTGGCAAACGGAGCGTTGGTTCCAGTTGTGTTCGGAAATCTTTGGCGGCTACATGCGCAACCTCGGTTACGACACCAACCGCATCAACTGCATCTATTCTGGTCAGCCGGGCAACATCTGGTCGAGCAACCAGAATACGAACATGATTATCAACTACTTTGGTCCCAACGGAACAGGCTACATTCCACAAACCCCAAGCGAACTCGGCGGGTGGACGGGTGGCACGCCTGAGCAAGTGGTGCAAGCCGTTAACCAAGGCGCTTTCTGGCTGCAACACCGCGACCACGGTTTGGAAACCGGCTGGGGTGAGCCCGCCGTGCGCAACAGCCATGTCAACCAAATGAACAATGTCGGCAAGTTGCCTTTCGTCATGTCCATCAACTGCCTCACGGGCAAGTTCAACTACAACCAAAACTGCTTCGCCGAGGCTTGGTTGCGCCGCACCTACAATGGCGAAAACGCCGGTGCAGTGGGTCTGCTCTGCCCCACCGAAACCTCCTACTCTTTCGTCAACGATGCCTACGTTTGGGGCGTTTACGACCTCTTTGACGGTAACTTCATGCCCACTTATGGCCCCTTCGCCGCCAACACCGGCAATTGGATGCCCGCTTTCGGCAATGTGGCCGGCAAGTATTTCCTCGCCCAAAGCAACTGGCCCTACAACACCGAAGACAAGGACATCACCTATACCATGTTTACCGCCCACTGTGACGCTTTCCTGCGCATCTATACGCAAGTACCTCAGCAAATGGAAGTTACTCATCCTGAAGTGATTATCGCGGGTTTGGGTGAAGCCAACATCACTGCGCCCGAAGGCTGCATGATTAGCCTTGTGAAACAAAACTCCATCGGCGAATGGGACATTATCGCCGTAGTAGAAGCCACTGGCGAGCCCCAAAACATCACCTTCTTACCGCAATTGCCGTCCACCGAAATCAACCTTGTCGTGACGGGTCAGAACTACCTCCGCTATGAGGCTGTGATGAGCGTCATCCCCGCCGATGGTCCTTACATCATTTTCGACAGCAAGGTACTCCACGACCAAAACAACAACGACCAACTCGACTTCGGTGAGGCCATCAACCTCGACATCACCTTGAAGAATGTCGGCTCTGAGAACATGGACGCTTTTGAGGCAGTGTTAGAAACCACTTCGGATTACATCACCATCGACAACGGCACGGCACAATTCGGCGACATTGCTCCCAACGGCACTTTGACCGTTGAGAACGCCTTCTCGTTCACCGTGGCCGACAACGTACCCGACAACACGAGCAACCTGTTCACCATTACCGTGACCAATGGCGACGACGAATATGTCAGCAACTTGACAATGAAATCATACGCTCCTGTCTTCAAGTTGGGCGACATGACCATCACCGAAATCAACGGTAACGGCAACGGACGTTTGGATGCTGGCGAAACCGCCACCCTCAGCTTCCCCATCAAGAACGAGGGCCACGCCGATGCCACCGCCACCGAAGCCGTTTTGGAGATGCTTTCGCCTTACATCACCATCGAGGAAAACCGCGTGGACTTTGAAAACGTCGATGCGGGCGAAACCTTGACGGCCACATACGACATTGCCATCAACGAAAACACGCCTATCGGTTACACTTGCCCGCTCCACCTCAACGTGATTTCAGGCCAATACACCGAACAAAATGACTACATTGCCAAGGTTGGTCTTGTCGTTGAGGATTTCGAGAGCGGTGCTTTCGGCGAAGGCTGGAACCAGCAAAACACCCCGTGGAGAATCGTCACCGAAAGCCCATACGAGGGCCAATACTGCGCCAAATCGGGCAGCATCGGCAACAATGCTAGCTCCACCTTGCTTCTGACCCATGAGGCCGGCACAAACGACAGCATTTCCTTCTATTATAAGGTGTCGTCGGAAAATGGCTACGACAAGCTGCACTTCTATATCGACAGCCAAGAAAAGGGCAATTGGTCGGGTGATGTGGATTGGACCAAGGCAGCATACGCAGTTACGGCTGGAAGACACACCTACAAATGGACCTATACCAAAGACGCCTACACCACCAGCGGAAGCGACTGCGCATGGATCGACTTCGTTGGCCTGCCCACCGAGCGCGTGATGGCCGGCACTGCTGGTTATGATGTGACCGTTTGCGAAGGCAGCGAAGCTCAAGTCGTGGGTTACGCCATCCATTACGACAACCTGCAATGGACGACCTCGGGCGATGGCACCTTCGATGACGCTAACATTGACACACCGATTTACACACCTGGAACTCAAGATATTGCAAACGGTTCAGCCACATTGACCCTAACCATCAATGGCGGAGGTGAAACGATTACTGATGAGATGACGGTATTTATCACCCAAAAGGTAGTGATCGAAAACGCGCTAACCGACATCCATTATTGCGCCACCGATGAGCCTCAACCCATTGCAGTGAGGATTTCAGGTGATTATATATCGTTCCAATGGCTGACCAACGGCGACGGCACTTTTGAAGATGCCTCCGCTTTGGAAACCACTTATACTCCTGGATTATTAGATATTGCAAACGGAGTCACCCTGACTGCTTTTGCCGTATCGCCCGGCTGTGGTTCCTTCACTTACGATTATCCTTTTGAGATGAATGTCATACCCGAATTGAATATCGCCCAACTGGATTGTATCACAGAGGTTTGCTTAGGTCAAGACTATTTGATAGAGAATAACATCTTCGGTTATACTGCTTCTGGATTCATCGATGGGCAATTGAATGTCGAAATCGATGGCGTTCCTTATACCATCCTCGAAGGCCAGCCCATTGTCTTGCCTTGCTCAAGCGAGGAGGTCGGACACCACAATTACCAATTCTCCAACCTGAGCAATGGATATTGCGAAGGCACCATCACCGATGGTTATTTCGATGTTACTATTCTTAACACGCCAGAGCTCACTGTAGCCAATCCTATCGTTAACATCTGCGAAGGCGAGACAGCAACCTTCGAACTTGCAGTCACAGGCGGACATGAGAATCACCCATTTGTCGTCAGCGGCACGGGCATTGATGAATTCTCGTTCATTGGAAACAGTCATATCCTTGAATTGACTCCTTCTGAAAATACGGTTATCAACTTGAATCATATTCTTTCACAAGGAGGTTCATGCAGCTACGATTGTGAAAACGTGTTGGATATAACACTCACCGTTAATGTTGAGCCCTACGTTGCCCAACCCGAAATCAGCGGCGATGCCGAATTGGATGTGCGCCTCACACCTACAGCCAATTACACCGTCAATAATGATGTAGAAGTCGGCTTCAGCATCGAGCCTGAAGAGGCTGGAACGCTGACACCCGCCAACGATGGCAAGTCGGTGATGGTCACTTGGAGCGACACCTACAAGGGTGAAGCCACCTTGACCGCAGCACCCGTTTCGGAGTGCAACAACGGCAACGGAACAATGACCGTCACCGTGAAGAACTCCACCGATGTGGATGAGTTTGGTGTGAAAGCCAACCTCTACCCCAACCCGACCAACGGCATTGTCACCATCGAGGTTGAAGGTATGCAACGCCTCACCGTGGTCAACGAACTCGGTCAGGTGGTTTATGATGCCGAAATGAACGACAGCACCACTATCCTGAATATGAGTCAATTTGGTGTAGGTGTTTACTTGATTCGCATCTATACGGAGAATGGTATTGGTGCCAAGCGTGTTAGTGTAATCAGATGATTTTCAACATGAATTATCATCAATTGAACACGAATTGTCATTAATGAAATTCAAGGAAAATTCGTGAATAATTCGTGGCAATTCGTGTAAAAACGAAAGAAAACGGCTGGTCTTTTTGGCCAGCCGTTTCTCATTACAAGGATATGAAAAAGTGATTTACTTTCGTTGTGGTCAGTCGCCGAGGCGTGTCACACCACCGCGACCCGCTTTGTCGCCTTCCACGACAGGATTGCCATAGTAGCCGATGTCGCCCAAGCCGATGATGCCGTAGGTGAGCTTGCCGCTGACCCGCGCCTTGATGTCGCCAGAGCCAGCAACATTGGCATCAAGGTTTTCGATGTCGCAGGTCAGGACGATGTCGCCCGAGCCAGCCACGCCAGCCTCGGCTTCGCGCACCGTGCCGCCAACGACTTTCAAGTCGCCAGAACCGACAACGTTGCAGTCCAACTTGTCGGAAATCAGTTCATTGCAAACCAAATCGCCCGAACCAGCCACATTCAATTCGGCTTTCTCAGCAGTGACCGTTTTGTGGAAAACGATGTCGCCCGAACCGGCCACATTGGCCTCAAATTTCTCCGCTTCCAACGGACTGTTGGCATTGAAAGTGCCGCTGCCCGCAAGATTGATGTCTTTCAAACTCGGTGCCGTTACTTCGATAACGAATTTCGTGGCTCTTAAACTTGTGTTTTTGTCATCCTTGCGTTTGCCCATCAGCAACTCATTGTCTTTCACTTTGATGTCGAGGTAGTCGAAAAGGTTCTCGTCCACACTGACGGTGCAGGAGTAATTGTCGGCAATCGTGAAATTGACCGTAGCTGGCAACGAAGTCGAGATTTCGTTGAACGCGGTCACATCGATGTTGCGGGTAATGATGTTGCCGTCGCCTTTGATGGTTTTTCCGCCAAGCGATTCCCCATCCAGATTGATGGTGCAGGCATTGAGCGTCATGCTGATGATGGCTGCTGCGATGATTATGATGTTTCTTTTCATTTTATTGATGTTTTACGTTGGTTTTCTTTTAACTATTTAACTACGAATTACACGAATATAACGAATTGATTTTTAGAATTTTGGTCGCAAGCGACCGAATGTTTACGAATTGATTCCATAACATATTCGTAGAAATCCGCAGCCTTGGCTGCCATATTCTTTCGGAACATTCGTGCAATTCGTGCAATTCGTAGTTCATTTCTTCCAAGTCTTTGTAGTAATACGGACTTGCGCCGAAAAAGTTACAGTTCATACGATTTTTTTATCTCGTCGAGGCCGATGCCCAAGAGTTTCATCTTCTTGACCACTTCGGGCAGTTCCTTTTCGAGGAACTCCTCGCGCATTTGCTTGAGAACGATGTCTTTGGCCTCGGGCGCAATGAAATAACCAATGCCGCGCTTGTTGTAGATGATGCCCGCAGCGGTCATGGTCTCGTAGGAGCGCATGATGGTGTTAGGGTTCACTCCGAGTTGGATGCCGTAGTCTCGCACCGACAGAATACGGTCGTCGGCCTTCAGTTCGCCGCGCAGGATTTGTTCATAGAGTTGCGAGCAAATCTGCAAGTATATGGGTTTGTGTGCATTAAATTCCATGGCTTAGTATTTTTGCGTCTTGATTTTACGATAGGTGAAGTAGAGCAGCACGCCCGTGATGATGATGCCAAAAATCATGCCTCCGACCATCCAATTGTGGTACAGTTGGAGCTTTTGTTCGATAGGCATATAACCTATTTTTGTAATCCATCTTTCCAAACGTCCGTTCGTGAGGAAAACCTGTCCGAAAATCATGGAAAGCAGATAACCGATGCCGAGATAGCAGGCGAAAGTCTTGCCGGCCTTGTGCTTCTTGAAGAGCATGTTGCCGAGCATGAAGATGGCTGCCCATTGGATGATACCCATATAAAGGGAAGTGCGTATCACACCAATGGGAAACAAAGTCGTAGCAGAGATGCTCAACTCGCCCATTTGCACAACACCTTCATTATCAGTCATCATGCGGGAAACAATCTCGTTGAGCGTGTAAAGGCGTATCGGCTTGTCGAAACCACCAAAGGGGAAGAGCGACAGCAGCGTATCGACCAAATAACCACCAAAGAACACAATAACGGGTGTCACGATGGCGCAATAGAGAAACATGCTGACGAACTTCTCCAAAGAAGAAGCGGGCATCATGGCGAAACCAACGCCCTCGCGCGAAAGGTTGGCATTGCCATAGACCTTGGAAGGCACCATCAACATGGCCAATGCCGTCCATGTGCATAACATTCCGAAACGGACTGGTGGCATGGTCTCGGAACCGAAAAGCAGGTTGAAAATCCAGAAGATGGCGTTTAGGCAGCAGAACACGATGAGCGAGGTGCCGAAGTTGCGGACATACATCTTGCCGTCCTTCAGCAAGAGGTTCTTGAAACGATTGAAACTGAATGTGTTATTCATAGCTTTGTCCTCCTATTAGTTGAAAAGTTGTTTGATGGTTTCTTTGTTTTTCATCACGGTGTTGAACAGCACCTCGATGCTGACTTTGCTGTCTAAGCCTTCGGGGTTACGAATGACATTGACATAGCCGCCGGGGATCATCTCGCTGTAGAGCGCGGTGTCGTCCTTCTCCATGCCGTAGTCGAAATAAAGGCGGTCAGTGATTTCGCGGAACGAGGCCTTGAGCAGCACCTCGTCGTGGTCAAGGATGATGATGGGGTCGATGAGGTTTTCCACATCCTTCACCTGATGGGTGGAGATGATGATGGTGCGGTTGTCGTTGGCGTGTTTCGCGATGACCTGACGAAAGAGGGTTTTCGAGGGAATGTCGAGGCCGTTGGTGGGTTCGTCGAGGAGCAGATAGTCCGTGTTGAGGGCCAAAGCGGTGGAAATGAGGCATTTCTTCTGCTGACCGAATGACATTTCGGCGTATTTGCGCGTTGGATCAACGTCCAACTCCTTGCAGAGTTCGAAGAAAAGTTTCTCGTCGTAGTTGGGATAGAACATGCCCAACTCGCGCACATTATTAATAGGTGTGCCCTCCGGGATGGCGAAGTCTTCCGAAATGAAGTAAATCTTCTGGAGGGTTTCGGGTAAGCGGTTGAAGGGTGCGATGCCGTCCACCTCGCAGGTGCCGGCGGTTGGTTTCTGCAAACCGCTGATGAGTTTCAGCAGGGAGGTCTTCCCCACTCCGTTTTCGCCAAGCAACCCGTAGATGTTGCCCTTCTCGAAGCCGAGGCTGATGTTTCTGAAGACTGGCTGACTTTTGTAGCCGAAGTCTAAGTTGCTGATTGTAATCATGTTGTTGTATTTTGTATTGGTGTATTAGTTGATTAGTACGCTGCAAAAGTACAACATTTTTCATTACTGTCAAGAGAAAAAGTGATTTTTTTTGAAAATTTTCGATTTTTTTGTCACAAAACCTGCAAAATATTCAAAACAAAAGGGAAAACAGGCAACGGCTCTCAACTAGTCGCTGTTGCAACGGCGCCTAACAGCGACTGGGAAAGGAGCCGGTTGGCGACTTTCCTTGCAAAAATGGTTTTGTGGGTTTTGAATGTTTTGTGACCAAACACAAAAAAAACCTTGACCAAAACTCCGTTTTTTTTCGAGTTTTAGTCAAGGTTCTTTGAATGACGGAGGGAAAGATTACTTCTTGATACTCAAAATCACGCCCAAAGCCACGCCGAGGAAGGCCGCAAACAACACTTGAAGCGTAGGCGGCAAAAGGAAAGTGATGGTGTGTGCAGGATACCAAAACAGCGGAATCGTCTTGGCAAAGACGAAGCCATATTGGATGTCCCAGTTGATTTTCTTCGAAAGCGTTTCCCTGATTTTCAGCGGATTGCCGAAGAAGCCCTTCAGCGTCCCACCCGTTTCGGCAATGTGGATGTCGGTGATTTTGTGGAAAGTCATAAAGACTGGCGCAAACAGGGTGTTCATCAGCACACTGACACAGAGCGCGACAAAAGCCTTGCCCCAACTCAAATCACCAGCAAACCACTCGGCAGCCTTGCCGTTGAGGTGGAAACCTCCGTCGAGCAACTTCACAGTTCCCGTCTTGAATATGGTCATGGCGGAGGCAATGACTACGCCCAACACACCCCAAACCAGCATTTTAGGCAGCAGGCCGAAGCCTTTTTTGAGATAAGTGCCTTCGCGGATGCGCAAAGCAAGCATCTCGCCAAAAGTGCCGAGGATGGCAAACTTGAAGAAACTCATCAGCAGGCCGTGGTTGGCGGTGGTCGTGTTGAACCAATCCCACGCGCCTGGGATGAAAGCGAAGCCGCAAATGACAACTACCACAATGGCGATAGTAAGAAAATCAACTTTTTTCATATTATGACCTATTGAATAACAATTTTATACATTCGATTTTCAAATTTAAGGAGGTACATGCCCGATGTGTACGGGCATGATATGTCCAAATAATTTTCACCTTCCATCAAGACCATCTTTTGGGAAAAGAGCTTCCTTCCCAAAAGGTCAAACAATTCAATGTCACTCACTGCATAGTAGTCACTCCAAAGGACAAGATGGAGTTCATCGCTGACAGGATTTGGATATAACCTACTGATGTTTAGGTTATTGTCGTCAACCGAACAGAAAGCATCAAGACGGTCAAACATATTCGCCACTCTCTTCTTCAAAAACCTGTCGATGGTAGTAATATCATATTCCCATTGTCCCATGTTCAAGGGTAAGCCAAAACGATCACATTGGGCGGGCACCTCACCCCTAACCAAAGCTGCGGCATCATCAAAGTAAGCCTTTGTCACCGCATAGGTGAACTGCGAGGTTAAGAGTTCAGTAAAGCGTATAAGGAATCGATTCTTAAATTCTTTATTTTCAAGTAGTTTCCTAAAGAGCAGTGTTGACCTTGAATCGGTTGGCCAACCCAAATTGACCGTTGAAGTGGCATTATCCAACACGTCAAAGCTCATCTCCATAAGCGCATCGTCGCCATCGAAGAAGATCCAGCGCCATATCCCATCGTCCAGCTGATAACAGCGCATATTATTGGCTGGCCAGTCTTTGTTGGCGATGAACAACTCCAAACAATAGTAATCGATAAAACTGTTGATGTCAATCATTTCGCCAATTTGGGCATATTGTTCTTGTTGTGTGAGGTCGCAGTTCTTCACCCAATGCATCATCTCGACGAAGCCCGTCGTGTCGCCATCTACCATATAGCCATACCAATTGCTTACGACATTATAGTCAGTATCTTCATCTCCAAAATGGTCCTCCAAATAATGAGCGTCAGGCTTTTCCTTGAGGTAATAAATGCCCCAATACTCGCCATTCAAAAAGAGCACCATGGGACGTGAGGCGACGGACTCCACGTCAAGATGGGCCGCCATGCGGTTGCAGATGTCGTCCTGTATCCCAAAATTGAACCATTGGTAGCTGAACGGCTTCATTACCAGATGCTTGAAACTTTCATTGGGAATGGACTCAAAGAACTTATGTTTGAAACGCTTCTTTCCGTACTCTTCACGAGCATAAATCTTCATGCCTTTCTGCGTCTGGCGGCGACATGTTCCGCCATGCGTACGTAATCCAGCCTGCTGGTTGATTCCGCTATTGTCGGTCGGCTCATAAAACTCCACGTTGACAAGCCGCTCCCATTCCCGGCCGTTCTGATAGAAATTTCCCGTCCAATTGATATTGGAGGGATCAAAAAACACACCAGGGACGAGAATGCCTGTTTCATAATCAAACAAGGCTAAAGAGTCGGCACTGATGGCCATCACGGGCAAGCCATGGGTGTCGCAACCCAAGGAACGAATGAAATAGCTCTGGGTGGCGACAGGGCCAACACGATTTCCTGCCTCATCGAACGCCGCAGCCCGCAAGGTAATGCAATGTCGCACTGTTTCAGGGGCAAAAAACAATTCGTCGCAAGCGGTCTGAATCGTGTAAATATCAGATTTTGAATACAAAACCTCATCCAATGCCAACGGGGACTCGTACAAAGCTGAAGTCCCTGTCGGGTTGTTTCCATTGGTGGTATAACGGATTTGATAGGCTCCGTTGCACTGCAAGGCCAACTCAAACGACGCGTCATAGAATCCTCCGGCAGCGGAAAACGTCACCGTCTGCGCTACCATCCATTGCGACAACAACAGTACAAGCCCTATAAGCGACCACCTTTTCATTCACCGTTGCGCCTTTTGTCCTCTTCCTTGTTCTGCCAGTAACGTCCCAAAAGACAAAGCAGACAAATCCCGCAAAGGATACCGCCAAGGACGAAACCTGTCTGGTCTTCACCTTTGGCAAGATAGAGGTAAATGCCGTAGCCGAAAATGGCCAAATCCACGATGATACTGAGGACATAGCCAACGACACGGGAGGTTTTGCCAGTCTTTTTCAGCAACACATTGTCTATCACAAAGGTGAGAGCGACTAAGGCGCCGTACACAAGATAATATAGGCCTTTATCTGCTATATGAAACATAATCTTAATGGTTTGGTTGTAGAGACGCAAAATTTTGCGTCTCTACATCACCACAATTCATTTTTCAATTCTAATACGTGCATCCACAGCGGTCACGTAACGCGGATTGCCGAGCAACGGGTTCAAATCCATCTCGGCGATTTCGGGCGCAGCCTGCACCAAGGCACTCACACGAACCACTTGTTCGGCGTAGAGGTCGAGATTGACACCCGCCTGACCGCGCACTCCTTCCAGGATCTTATAGCCCTTTAGGTTCTTGAGCTTTTCGAGCACTTCTTCCTTATTGGTGGGCACGAGCACACTCTCCACGTCCTTCAGCACCTCGATGAAGATGCCGCCCAAGCCGAAGAAGACCTGATGGCCAAACTTCGGGTCGCGCATGGCACCGACGTAAACCTCCGTGCCGTCGAGCATGGGATACATCTCCACGGCGTAGGTGTCCTTGATGGCCATGAGCCGGTCGAACTCCTTGCTTACCGTGTCGAGGTCCTTCACGCCGAGGGTGACGCCGCCAACATCGCTCTTGTGTAGCGGGCCGACGACCTTCATCACCAACGGCACGTCTTTCGAGCAGCCAACCTCTTTCGCGAAGGCCAAGGCATCTTCTTTCTTGCTCACTTCCACACTCTTCTTGCGGCTGATACCAGCGGCATCGAGCAGTTCGTTGTAGTCGGCCATTTCAAGATAACCATCTTTGCAGCGGTCAATGGTTTTGCGGATGCGCACAACGTCAATTTCGGGTTGGTCGGCGGCCACAGCGCCTTCCTGAACGTAGGCCGGAATCTCTTTCATGCCAACCAAAGCGGCGGCACGCAAACGCTTGGCACCACTCACGACACGATAGACTCCATCCATAGGGCTGACGGTAATCGGGGTGAGCAAACCCAATTCGCGTATGGACTCGGCCACCTCGTCCACCTCAGCCTTGTCAGGCTCATCGGTGGGAGGCACCATAAGCTTGTCGATAGGCAGATTCTCTATGATGCCCGACTTGGGTTTGGGCGTATTGTAAATCTTGCAGATAGCATTGCCGAGCACACATTCCTCGGGGAAGTTGATGTTTCCCTTGGCGATGAAATCCTCAATCTCTTCCTTCACGTTGATGATGGAAGGCAGCACGGGGAAGATGGGCTTCTTGCAGGTGTGCATCTTCCGGTCGAGCAGGTCGTAGACTTCCTTGTTCGAGAAGAGTCCGGGCGAGCCGAAGATGACGACCGAGAAGTCGATGTCGGTGTAGTCATTCTCCACTGCATCAAGGATATAACCTAACTGTTCGGCGGTGCCAGTGGCGAGGAAGTCGATGGGATTGCCCACCGAGGAGCCGGGGAAGAGCTTCTCCAAAAGGGCTTTGCTGGCTGGGTGTTCCTTGAGCGAAGGCACTTCCATGCCGCCATTGGAAAGCACGTCCGTGAGCATCACGGCGGGACCGCCCGCGTGGGTGACCACGGCGCAGCGTTTGCCTTTGATTTCGGGATGCATAAACACGCCGCAGACGGTGGTCAATTCCTGACGGTTTTGGCAACGCACAATACCAGCCTTGCGGAACAAGGCATCCACAGCGGCATCGTTTGTAGCCAAAGCACCCGTATGCGAAGAAGCAGCACGCGAGCCGGCAGCCGAGCCTCCGCTCTTGATGGCAGCGATGTGGCATCCCTTGTTGATGAGGCTGCGGCTATGCCTGAGCAATCTTTGCGAGTCGCCAATCTTTTCCATATAAAGCATGATGACGCGCGACGACTTTTCGGGGTCGAAGGTCTCGTCCAAGTGCTCCAACACGTCCTCGATGCCCAACTGGGCACTATTGCCCACAGCCCAAACGCTGTTGAACTTCAGGCCGTTGCTCATACCGTATTCCTTGATGAACACAGCCGTTGCACCTGAACCCGTGATGAAGTCGACGCCCTTGGGGTCGAGGGTCGGGATGGGTGCGTCGAAGCAACCAGCATAATTCACGTTGAGGAATCCCGTGCAGTTGGGACCGATCAAGCTGCCGCCAACGCTGTTGATGGTATCAACGATATGCTTCTCGATGGCAGCGCCTTCGGCGTTTTCCTCCGAGAATCCTGCACTGATGATGATAAAGCCTTTGCAGCCTTTCTCTTTTGCCAACACATCTACGGTCTGTGCGCAGAACTTGGCGGCAATGCAAAGAATGGCACATTCCACCTGCGGAAGGTCATCCACCTTGGCATAGCACTTAACGCCCTGAACCTCAGTTTCTTTGGGATTCACGGCATAAATCGGGCCACTGAAAGGGCTCTCCAAAAGGTTCTTCAATGCTTTTCCACCAGGTTTGTGGATGTCGGACGAAGCACCGCACACTACGATGCTTTTCGGGTCGAGTAATTCTCTTGCTATCATATTAATAAGGTATTTAATTTCTTAAGTTGCCGCAAAGATAAGGTTTTTCCTCAAAACGCACAAAAAAAGCATAAATAGAAGCATGAAAAAGAAAATCCCTACTTTTGCAAGAAAATTATTTGACTGCTTCAAACCATTGACAATGACAACAAAGCAGCGTTTTTATTTATGTTGAAAAGCAAACACAAATCAAGATGAATTTAGAAGAAAAGAAATCGTTTAATCGCCAATTCTGGCGTTTCTTGTGGGCCTCCATCCTCATCGGACTGTCGGCCTGCTTGGGAAATGTGGTGGATGCGATGATTGTGGGCAACCTGATCAACGAAGATGCGGTGAGTGCCATCAACCTTGCGCTGCCGTTGCTTCAGTTTATGTTCACCATCAATATGCTGTTGGCCGCTGGTGGAGGTATGCTGGTCGGTATGGAATTAGGCAAAAACGACACACGCCGGGCATCGAGGGTAGTGCATGGGCCACTGTCATCGGTCATATCGTGGGCATTGCCCTGATGGGCATCCATTTCCTTTCCAAAGAAAACCATTTGCGACTCTGTTTTGGTCGCCAAAAGCCGGTTTTCGGCGCTATCCTCTCGCAAGGTGCGCCGTTGGCCATTGCCTCGGTCTGCCTGACGGTGCTCATGTTCTCGGCGAACAGAATCATCCTGTCGTCACTGGGCCGCACGGGTATCTATGCCTTTGCCCTATGCATGAACTTACTGCTGATATACAACCTGTTTTTGGGAGGCGTCTGCCGCACCATCCAGTCATTGGGCTCCATTCAAGTGGGCAAGGGCGACAACGAAGCCTTCAAGCTGGTGTTGCGCAAGTCGTTCAATTTCATCACCGTAGCGATGGTCATCACCTGCATTTTCGTATGGATATGGCCTGAGAGCCTCGTGATGCTCTTTGGTGCCGACGAAAGCGATATGATAGCCGAAAGCTGCCATGCGCTGCGCATTTTCGCCGTCTGCCTCATCCCATTCTGCTATATTTATACCATCATGGTCGTTTATAAACTCTACAACTACCACAAAATGGCACTTTTCATTTCCTTCGCCTTGTCGCTGATGGTCATCCCCGTGCTATGGCTGGTTTCCAAGTATGCCAAAGATTGGATTTGGTATAGTTACCTGATAGCTTACATCATCGAAGCGGTTGCCATCTTCGTGCTCCACAAGATGACGCACGTCAAATTTGAGTTGAACAATAAATAAATTTAGATATGAAAACATCCGCACCTTTAACCAAAACGCAATACGGTCTCTACGTGGAATGTCTCAACCACCCGGGAGAGCCTTGTTATGACGTACCTTTTTTATATGTCCTTGACGGAAGTTTAGACGAAGAGCGGCTCCGTAAGGCTGTCGAGACGGCGGTGGCTGCCCACCCGACACTGTTCACGCGCATCGAACTGACGGATCAGGGCGAGCCTGTGCAGACGATCGACGACACGGAGACCTTCTCGTTGCAGGTAGAGCATATCGACGACATTGAGGCCGCCAAGAAAACGATGATCCAGCCTTTCAACATCGTGGACGGCCGTCTGTTCTTCATACGCCTGCTGCGCGACAAAGATCATTTTTATTTTTTCCAGAATGTCCACCATACGATTTTCGACGGAAGCTCGCAGGGCATTATGCTGGCTGACATCGAGAAGGCCTACAACGGTGAGCCGTTGGAGGCGGAACAGCTGACGATGGCCCAGTTGGCTGTCGATGAAGAGAAACAGCGCGAAACGGCTGCCTTTGAAGAGGATAAGAAATGGTATGCTGATAATTTCGATTGCGGCGACTGCTACTCTCCGCTGTTGCCCGACCGCGACGACAAGCAGTTTGTGGACGCCCTCCTGACACGGACAATGGCCGTGGACATGGATCGCGTGGATGCCTTCTGCAAGGCAAACGGTGTTTTCCGAAGTTCCGTTTTCACAGCGGCCTACAGCTATCTGTTGGCAAAATACAATAATGAGCAGCAGGCCTTGTTCAGCACACTCCATAACGGGCGTGCCGACAAGCGTTGCAGCCATACGGTGGGCATGATGGTGAAAACGGTGCCTGTGTATGCCAGGTTCGATGATGACACCCGTGTACACGATTTCATCAAGGCTGGGGAGGAGCAGATGAAAGGCTGCCGGCAGCATGGGTTATACAGTTATAGCGACGCCCTCATCGACTTGGGGCTGCAACCCGCCACGCTATTTGTCTGGCATGGAAACACTTGGGGTGACAGAACGTTCTGCGGCAAGCCTATGGAGCTTGTTTTTCTCCGTAACAGCAGCCGCGAGGTGTCACTTTATATGAAAGTTGTCATTAAGGATGGACGATTCGTCGTGGAAGCGGAGTATAACGGCAACGAGTATAGCGAAGCACTCATCAACCAGTTCATGGAGAGCTACGAGGCGGTCGTGGAAGGTTTCCTCACCGAGGAATACTTGCGCAATGTCAACATTGCCACGATGAAACAGGTCGAAATGCTCGACTCGTTCAATAATACCGACAGACCCTACGATGACACGCAGACGGTGGTGTCGCTGTTCCGCCGTCAGGCCAAGGCCACGCCGGATGCCGAAGCCGTCGTTTTCAAAGACCATCGTTACACCTACGCTGAGGTGGATGACATTAGCGACCGCATAGCAGGTTATCTCATGTCCAAAGGATTGGGCGTGGGCGATGCTGTGTCCATCATCATTCCGCGTTGCGAGTGGATGGCGATTGCCTCACTCGGTATTCTCAAGGCAGGCTGTGCCTATCAGCCGCTCGACCCGAGCTACCCGAAAGAGCGCCTGAACTTCATGGTGAAGGATGCTGATGCCAAGCTGCTCATTGCAGACGAGGAACTGCGTGACCTCGTTGACGAATATCAGGGGGATGTGCTTCTGACGAAAGAGTTTTCACAACTGCCGTCCCTTACAGCCGAAGCCAACTCTCAACTCTCAACTCTCAACTTTCCCCATCCGATCGTTTCATCCTGCTCTACACATCCGGTTCCACAGGCGTTCCCAAAGGTTGTCAGCTGACGCACGGCAATTTGGTGTGTTACTGCAATTGGTACTGGAAGTATTACGACCTGAAGCCAGAACACAACGTGGCGGAATACGCCAGCTAACATGGTGCCCGCCGTGACGATGCAGATTGAAAAGATACCTTTGAACCAGAACCAGAAGGTGAACAAGAAGGCCCTTCCGAAGCCTGTCAAGTCTGTTGCGTTGGCAACGCAACAAAAAGAGCAAGCACCTCTTAATGTATTGGAGCAAGAACTTCACAAGATGGTTGCCGACATCATCGGCAACACCGATTTTGGCATTACCACCGTTTTGGGACATGCCGGCCTGACCTCCATTTCCGCCATCAAACTGGCCATACAGGTGAACAAACGCTATGGCATCACCCTCAATGCGAAGTCATTGGTAAAGAATGGTACGCTGCAAAGCATCGAAAATGAGATATGGAGAAGTATGATGTCAGCCGGTGAGGGGGATTTGAAATCCCCGACTCAAGAGCCCAACTCTCAACTCTCAACCCTCAACTCTCAACTCAAGAGCGTTCCGCTCTCCTACGCCCAGACCGGCGTCTATTTCGACTGCCTGAAGAATCCCACCTCTACGCTGTACAATATTCCATATTGCATTAAGTTCCAGAAGGATACCGATACAACAGCACTTGCCGAGGCGGTCAAGACATTCGTCAAGGCGCATCCGCAGATGACTGTCCACTTCGGCAATGGCGATGAGGGTATCGTACAAACCGTTGATTTGGAGAAGGTGGTAGAGATACCCGTGAAACAGATGAGTGAGGAAGAACTGGCGAAGTATAAACAGGACTTCGTGAAGCCTTTCGACCTCGGCACAGGTCCGCTCTATCGTTTTGAGATAGCGACTACCGAAAAGCAGACCTATCTGCTGATGGATGTGCATCATTTGGTGTTCGACGGCGGCTCTTCCGACACCTTCCTGCAACAACTGTGCAGCCTCATGAATGGCGAGACCATCGAAGCCGAAGACCTGAATTACGCCGCATACGTGATGGCTGAAAAGGCCGCCGAGGGTGGGCCGGAATATCAGGCTGCCGCGGACTTCTTCAAAGAACGGATGTCTGTGGTGGAGGCCGCCACGGAGGTTCGTCCCGACCTGCCGAATCCCGTCAAGGGCACAATCAGCAAGGCCATTGCCCCGTTGGATTTCGACACCATCCAATCCCAACTCTCAACTCTAAACTCTCAACTCTCAACGGTCATCACCCCCGCCCATCTGATTCTCGCGGCCATCTATTATTCATTGTCGCGCTTTGCCAATAGCGAGCAGGTCTGCATCACCACTGTCTCAAACGGCCGTTCCAACCTGCAAATCCGCAACACGGTGGGTATGTTTGTGAATACCTTGGCACTGAGTACAACCATCGGGAAACAAACAGTGAAAGAGTTCTTGCAAGCGGTGAGCGAAAACTTCGACGAGACGCTGAGCCACGAGAACTATCCGTTTGCACAGATTGCCGCTGACTACGGCCTGACGGCTGAGATACAGTTTGTTTATCAATTGGGAATGATCAGCCAATATGTCTGTCAGGGAGTTCCGTTGGAATTGGAGAATATGGAACTCCAAGTGCCCAAGTTCCCCATCACTTTCTACGTCTGTGAAGTGCAGGGTCAACCCAGTGTTTGTGTGGAATACGACAATGGCAAGTATTCCGCCCGCCTGATGCAAAGTCTGGCCGATGCCGTCAAGGTAACGGTGGAGCGAATGATGGCAAAGCCTGATGCCGCCTTGAACAGCATCTGCATCGTGAGCGACGAGGAGGCTGAACGTATCATCAAGTTAGGTACAGGTAAGGAAATTGACGTAGATATCACCAAGACCTTCGCCAACCTCTTCACTGAACAAGCCAAGCGCACACCCGACGCGCCAGCAGTGGTCGATAGGGACAGCCAGCTGACCTACGGCGAAATGGACTGCTACTCGAATGCCTTGGCGCGCCAGTTGATTGACTTTGGCGTCCAGCCCAACGACTTCGTCTGCGTCATGCTCGACCGCAAGAAAGAATTCCCGCTGTCGGTGCTCTCCATCCACAAGGCAGGTGCCGCCTATACGCCGCTCGACTTTGAATATCCCAACGAGCGATTGAGTTACATGCTTGAAAACTCGGAGTCGAAGGTGCTGATCACCTCGCACGATGTTTTGGCGGCCAAACAAGCCGAAGGCGACTTCAACACCGCCGCCGCCAAGACCTTCTTTATCGACGACTTTATGGCGGATGTGCCTGCTGCAGAACCTATTGACTTGTCGAATCCCGATGGTCTTGCCTACATGATTTATACCTCTGGTTCAACAGGGAAACCGAAAGGCGCAACGCTGCATCAGGCCGGTTTGCGCAACTTCATTGCCGTGGTCATCGACATGGAGAAACTGACGGCGGAAGACCGCGTCAGCGGACACCGTTCCTTCTCGTTCGATGCGCATATCGAGGACATGTACCCCGTGCTGACCTTGGGCGGCTCGTTCCACATCATGCCGACGGAAATCCGGAAGGACCTTGGCGCCATTCGTCAGTTCCTGATTGACCACCAAATCACGGGCGGTGGCTACTCGACGGCCATGACCAGCCTGCTGCTCAACACCTTCGACGACCTGCCCATCCGCTTCACCACGGGCGGTGGCGAGAAGATGGACGGCGTGTTCAGCGACCATATCGAGATTATCAATGTCTATGGCCCGACCGAGTGTACTGACGACACCTCTTATTATAGCATTGCCCCCGGCCGTCGCGTGGAGAATATCCCGATTGGCGAAAGTGTGGCCAACAACTGGAACTTCATTGTCGATAGCGCAGGCAACCTTGTGCCGCAGGGCGTGGCTGGTGAACTATGTTTTGCTGGCATTCAGGTGGGTCGCGGCTATTGGCGACTGCCCGAGCGCACGGCCAAGTCGTTTGTCGATTGTCCGTTTGTGAAGCAAGACCGCTGGGGTCGTCCTGTCCGGATGTACCACACCGGCGACCTCTGTCGTTGGAACGAGGAGGGCCAGTTGGAGTACATCAGTCGTATCGACACACAGGTGAAACTGCGCGGTTTCCGTATCGAACTCGGAGAAATCGAGAGCAAAGCCCTGAATATCGAAGGTATCCGTCAGGCGGCCGCCGAGGTACGCAAGGTGCAAGGCAACGAGCATCTGGTGCTTTACTACACCTTGGAAAGCGATTCAACCCTCACCGATGAGGACATCCGCAAGACCCTTGCCGCCTCGTCGTTGGCGGAATACATGGTGCCCGATGCCTATATGCAAATGGACACCATGCCCATGACCCCCAACGGCAAGATCAACCGCAAAGTGTTGCCCGCTCCTGAAATGAAACGCGCCACCGAGTATGAGGCACCCAAGGGCGAGAAGGAAGAGTTGTTCTGCAACATCTTCTCCGACATTCTGAAAATCAAGGAGGTGGGTGCTACCGACAACTTCTTCGAGATTGGCGGCACCAGCATCAACGCCATCAAAGTCATCGTTGAAGCCAGCAAACACGGCGTGCAGATTGTCTTCAACGACATCTTCAACCTGAAGACACCGAGGGCATTAGCTGAATATGTGAGCGGCAACGTTAATGCGGATTTGAAATCCGCAGCTCAAGAGTCGGGGATTTCAAATCCCCTCCAACAAACTATCGACAATTCCGAATACGTTGCTTTCATTCCCATTTTGGACAAAAACACCCTCAACGCTTTCCGCAATGGCGAGCGTCAGCCCATTGGCGATGTACTCCTGACCGGTGCCACAGGCTATCTCGGCATCCATATCCTCAACGAACTGCTGACCAATTATCACGGAAAGATTCTCTGTCCGTTGCGGAGCAAGTCGGGAGACGACCCGACACAGCGACTGAAAACGCTCTATTTCTATTATTTCGGCAGGACGGAGGCCTTCGCGCATTTCGACGAGCGCGTCACGACTTTCGCTGCCGAAATCACCGAACCCGATGCGCTTGAACGTGCAGCAAATAACTCTCAACTCTAAACTCTAAACTGACCGTCATCAACTGCGTCGCCAACGTGAAGCATTTCTCGGCTGGCAACGACATCGAAATGGTCAATATCGAGTCGGTGCGCCACTTGATTGCCTTCTGTCTGCGCACGGGTTCGCGCCTCATCCATATCTCGACGAACAGCATTGCCGGCATCAGCATCGACAATGTCCCCGGACCCGAGGTCAAACTGACGGAGCAAGACCTTTACATCGGACAGAACATCGACGCCAACAAGTACGTCTATTCCAAGTTCAAGGCCGAGGAATTGGTGCTCGACGCTATCGCCCACCATGGTTTGAACGCGAAGATCATGCGTGTGGGCAACCTCTCGGCACGCCAGAAGGACGGTGAGTTCCAGATTAACTTCAACACCAACGACTTCCTCGCGATGTTGCGTGCCTACGTGGTCATCGGAATGGTGCCTTACAAAGCCCTCGACGAGCGTTTCGAGTTCTCGCCCATCGACGAAGTGGCCCATGCCATCATGCTATTGTCGCAAACGCCGAAAGAATGTACGGTGTTCCATCCGAACAACACCCATCGCCAGTTCCTGTCCGACATCCTCAACGGTTTCGCCGAGGCGGGCATCACGTTGAAACGTGTGGAGACCGAAGAGTTCCAGCAGGCCCTCGACCGCATGATGGAGAACCCCGACCTCGTCACCCTGTTCCGTCCGCTGATGGCTTACGACATGGGTGCAGGCCATCAGACACGCTGGATTGAATCGTCCAACGAATACACGACACAGGTGCTCTATCGACTTGGTTTCCAGTGGCCTATCACCGCCAAAGGCTATGTCCACCGTTTTGTCGATACGATTGTTGGTTTCGACTATTTCAATGTGTAGACCATAAACAGCCTGAAATGACGAGAGAGTCGCCCGAATGGACGGCTCTCTTGTTTTTCATGTGACAGGAAGAAGTTTGAAAGTCATTTCCTGAAATAGTCGCTTTCTACGCAATCGCGAAGCAAGCGATAATGCGTGCGATTGAACAGGCCTTGCCGACAAAGTTCCTCGATTTCGTCCAACGACATCCATTTCACCGACTCGACTTCTTCGGGCTGTAGCCGCAACATCTCAACCTGAACATTGCTTTTCAATAAATACAAAAAGGTGAATTTGTACTCATAGCGCCTGATTTTCACCAATTCCAGTTCGCTCTTGGTGGCCGAAAGCCCAATTTCTTCCTTCAACTCTCGCAGCATTGCCTTTGCAAAGTCGGTTTCGCCACTCTTCACGTGACCAGCGGTAGTGGCATAATAATTCCCTTTGTTAGGAGCCACTTTCTGAATCAAGTATTGGCCATGATTGTTATAGACATACACCGCCACAATCGGAATCATCAACCCGGGCGGAACACGTTTCCCCCGCTCTATGGTCTGGCCCGTCGGTCTCAGTTCTCTGTCATATAAATCAAGGATTTCCATTGCGGCAATTCAGTTTATCATGCCGCAAAAATACGCTTTTTCCACAAATGACCAAACAAAAAACGTCACCTCAAAAGCTGAAGCAACGACATATAAATATCTTTGACCAATTCGAAGCCGAATCGGAATCAATCTTCATCTTCCTCAGTAAAGCAATCTCGCAAAAAATTGTGGCCAAGCACCTAGGAGATTCTCATCACTTGCGCCAAATCGATGCTTTTTCTTCTAAACAACTTATAGACATTCGATTTCTCACAATAGATTTCTTTTGCCAACCAATTTACAGTGCGATTCTGACGCACCATTTCCGCATGTATCAGTTCGCCGATATTAACATTATTCATCGTGAATTTCATAGCCTAATTCATTCAATGGTTTTCGGGCGACAAATGTACTGCAAGGAAAAAAACAACTCATCAATCAGGAAAAAAATATCAATCAAAACTTATCAAACAAATAAAGAATTAACTTATTGATAATCAAATTTTTACATCAATAATCAAATAAAATCAAAACTCAGATTACTATTTTGATTAAAACATCTAAATCGAATAAAACATTTTGATTACCAAGATTTTAGAAAATCATGCAAGACCAATTGCAAATTCGAGTCGTTTGCAAAAATCTCGTGCAATTTCAACGAGCGGGTCCATACTGCCTGATGAGTTTTCCCTGTCAGGGCGGCGGCTTGCACATCCGTTATGCCCAAAACATACATGCAACAATACACCACATCAATGCGTTTCAGGCGCGGATATTGCTCAAGAATCCTAACCGAAAACTTTGGAAAAACGGCATCCACAGCATTGACAAGAGTCGTCATCTGATTTTCGGACAAAACCAACTCTGGATAGGCTGCCCCTGCCTTCACATTGGCCTCCTTCACCAAGCAGACGCGCTTGCTGATTGGCATAGCGTAAAGCGTTTCCAATTTCTTGTCGAATGGCAGTTTCTGGAAGTCGGGATTCGACAAAGCCTTTTTCAACTCAATCTCTAACGACCTGATTTTCTCTTCCTTATGCCGCGAATCCTTCTTTGCCGACACAATTTCTTCCTCAAGCAGTGCCTTCACCTTTTCCTGCGTCTCCATTTCATTCCGATGACGGCGACGGCGTTTTTCAATCAAAACGCTGTCGGCAACGACAATCAGCACCATAATTGCCATAACCACCATGATATTACAAACGATGCTTTTCTGTCGAGCCTTCATTTTTTCCGTCTTCAGGTTCTCATACATCATCACCATTCGGGTTTTGTTGCCGCTTTGCGTCACCCGATCCAACATAAAGTCCGACAACATTTCGCCATATTGAGCCGCCTTTATGGAATCGCCCAACTCATTGGCAGCCTTAATGATACGACAATACGACTTGATGGTCTGCCTCGGCAACAATGGATAGCTTCGCTCGTAATTGTAGAGTGCCGAATCGTATTGCCGGTTCTCGAAATAATTGTCAGCTATGCCGCGAGGGTTGCCCTCTTTCCCAAAACAACCAAGAGAAGCAACAGGAATATGGATGGCCAAGGTTTCATTTTTCATTCTCGCGTCTCGTAGCAATCGTTCAAGAAATCATGCTCCATCACCTCGGAAATGAGCATCAACTGGTCGATGCTAATGCTTTTCCGGGCAAACAACTTATAAATGTTTGACCTTTCGCAATATATGGACTTGGCTAACCATGAAGCACTCCTCCCCTGATGCTCCAGCTCCTGCTGAATCATGTTGCCGAAATGCAAATCCTTCTTGAAAGAAAACGCAGCCATCGATGCCTTATTTTGCAAACATATCCTTGATGCCACCCAAGGAACCGAGTAAGTTGGATGCCTCGTAAGGCAGATAGACCGTCTTATTCTGCTGACCACCAGCCACTTCCTTCAAGGTCTCGATGTATTTCACGGCGAGGAGGTAGTTCACGGGGTCGGCACCACGGTCGGACACGGCATCGGCAATGTTGCGGATGGCCGTGGCCTCGGCTTCGGCTTGCAACACCTTAGCCTTGGCCTCGCCTTCGGCCTTCAGGATGTTGGCCTGTTTCTCAGCCTCAGCTGCATTGATTTCGGCCTGCTTCTCACCTTCTGAGTTCAAGATTTGCGCTTGTTTCTCACCCTCTGCCTTCAAGATTTCGGCACGACGGTTGCGCTCGGCCTGCATTTGGAGCTCCATAGTGCGACGGATGCTTTCGGGAGGCGTAATATCTTGCAACTCAACACGATTGACTTTCACACCCCACTTGTTGGTGGCATCGTCGAGCACATTGCGGAGCTTCGAGTTGATGGTGTCGCGCGAGGTGAGGGTTTCGTCAAGTTCCATCTCACCGACCACATTACGAAGCGTGGTTTGGGTCAATTTTTCGATGGCCACTGGCAAGTTCTGGATTTCGTAGACAGCCTTCATCGGGTCGACGATTTGAAAATAGAGCAGTGCGTTGATTTCGGTCATCACATTATCTTTGGTGATAACGCTCTGTTTGTCAAAGTCATACACCTGCTCACGCATATCAATACGCGAGGTGCGTGATATACCGCCATTCTGACGGCGGACGATGGTTTCCTTGGCCTGCTCCACAATGGGCAGGATGACGTTGATGCCAGCGTTCAATGTGCGATTGTACTTGCCGAGACGCTCGACAATCATGGTTTCCGACTGGGAAACGATTTTGATGCCCCGAAGGATATAAATCACGACGAGTGCGACTAAAACAATCAATACGACATTAGTAATGCTCATGGTTCTATTTTTTTTACGGTTACTATTATGCTGTCAAGTTTTACGATTTCGACCGATTGACCTTTCTCGATGACTGAGCCGTCTTCGGAAACCGCTTTCCAGTCGTCGCCGTCGATGGCCACGCGGCCTGTATGTTGCGTTGCATTAATGCGTTCAGAGACAATGCCTTTGCGCCCGACAATGGCTTCGGCATTGGTTTTCACGTCCTTTGACTTTTTCTCAAAAAAACGCATGACCACAGGACGCAGGAAGATGAAGGTCAGCAACGAGACAACGGCAAAAATGACGATTTGCCATGTAACGCTTTCCAACCCCAATCCAGCAGCAAGGGCGGCAAAACCCGCACCGATAGCGAAGCAAATGACCCCAAAACCTGACGTGGCGATTTCGAGGATAACCAATACAATGGCGGCAATGAGCCAAATTTGATAGACTTCCATATTTTTCGCTTTTGAACTTGCAAATATAGACTTTTTCATTGAGAAAGCACTTTTTTTGATGGCCAAAACCGTTTTTTTGCGATAAAATGAAAATATTGGTATTTTTGCGGCATAAAACTTTAAATGTTAGGTGTTATGAGCGCAGCCGAACAAGCGATGAATTATGATTTGGCCATCGACATTATCAACTTGATGAGAATGTTGGCTAGCAAACAAAAAGAAAAAGCCACAACAGAAGAAGCTCGCAAGGCTTGGGATGAGAAAATTGATATGTATTGCTACGAAGAAGGGGTATTGACAGGCAGGAACGGTAACGAAAAAGCCCGTGCCTCCTTATATGACAAGGTTTTCAATCTTTATTCACCCCAGTTAAAAAATGCCTATGCAGATTGACGAAGTTCTGAAGATTTTCAACGAGAAAAAAGAGGAATATCTTCGTGAAATAACTTCCGACAACCATCCTTTTGGAATATTATTAGGTGGTCAGGGGGCTGTCGGCAAGGGGCAATTAAACCTTTGGGCAGAGCGGCTCTATCCTGAAAACACTTTCCTTGCCATCAATGGCGACAACTATAGGATTTGGCATCCCAACTTCAATGAACTCAGAAAAGATGTGTGGAACTACTCGAAGGAGACACAAGTCTTTTCAAATGTGTTCACAGAAGAGCTTATCCAAGAGGCTATTAGCCATCGGTTTAGTTTTGTGGTGGAAGGCACCATGCGAACTGCTAACATACCACTCAAAACTGCCGAAAAACTCCGTTCCTATGGTTTCCAAACTGCTGCCTTTGCCATTGCAGCTTGCAAGGAGTTCTCACTGCTGAACGCCTTCGTCCGTTATTTCAAAGAAGTGCAAACCAAGGGCTTTGGCCGCATGATTGATATTGAATCCCACAATAGTGCAGTTGAAGGCCTTCCAAAATCGTTGGATATATTGTACACAGAAAAGTCCGTGGATAGGATATGCCTTTTTGATTGTTTCGCCAACAACCTTATTGCTGACTATCAGCTTTCAAATGGAGATTGGAATTGCCAGACACTTCCATCGGTCATCGTCTTGACTGCCAGAGAAAAGCAATTGCATGACACAGAAGCCGTTGAAAATCTATTGGAAGAAAGTAGAAAAGTTTTGGAACAATTGAAAGATGAAGGGATAACGGAACTGATGCAAAGTGCATACGATGATTTATTCAGTAAAACCACAATTCCTTCCTTAACATTCCAATAAACAATTGAATCATGCAACGCATCACTTTACTCATTTTGACATTCATCGCCCTTGCTTCATGCACAAGCAACAATCTGAACATCAGCATCATAAGTTCCAATGTAGAGCAACAATTCCACGAACAGCCCTTGACCACGGCACAGCCGCGATTCAGTTGGCAGTATGAAACCACGGAAAACAATGTAGTTCAACAGAATTACCACATCATCGTGGCCTCAACAATGGAAAACGCCCAAAACAACAAAGGCGACCTCTGGGATTCAGGCGTGGTTCCTTCAAACCAAATGCTTTACATCCCATACGCAGGCAAGGAACTGAAAAGCCGCGACAAGGCTTTTTGGAAAGTCATCACAACGGTGACGGCCAAAGGTGGAAAGAAAGCCAAGGTTGCAAGCGAAGTCAAGTCGTTTGAAATCAGCCTTTTGGATCAAGAGGATTGGCAGGCAAAATGGATTGGACATGAGTTTGAGGATGATGTTTTGGTGGGGCATACACGAATTGCAGCGCGTTATCTTCGCAAGGAGTTTGCACTGCAAGGCGAAGTTGCCGAGGCAAGGCTGTACGTCAGCGGTATGGGGCAATATAGTGCCTATCTGAATGGCACCGAAATCGCACCAGAAGAGCTGCTGAAACCCACCCTTTCTTGGTTTCCTAAGCGCGTGTATTTCAACACTTTTGATGTCACAGAAATGCTCAATGAAGGTGAAAACGCCATCGGCATCATTCTCGTTGGCGGTCGCTACTCGGCCATCCGCCACGACCTCAATAGTCCCAACGGCTGGGACGGGCCTGAGCATGTGCCGCATTTCGGTACGCCACGCCTCATCCTTCAGTTGGAAGTGACCTACAAGGACGGTCACAAAGAACTGATTGTCAGTGATGAAACATGGAAAATCACCAACCAAGGCCCCATTCGCACCGCCAATGAATATGACGGCGAAACTTGCGACGAGAATTTTGAACTTGGCAACTGGAATAAAGCAGGTTACGATGATTCCGTTTGGCTCCAAGCCGAATTAGTCGAAGCTCCCGAAGGCCAACTCAGTGCCCAACCCAATCCGAACATCACCGTAATGGAAAAACTGAAACCTATTAGCCTGTTCCAAAAAGGCGACAAATGGTATTTGGACATGGGCCAAAACATGGTCGGCTTCATTAATATAAAGGTGCGCGGACAGCAACAAGGCGACAACATCACCCTACGTTTTGCTGAACTCCTCACACCTGATAGCCTGCTCTATACCGCCAACCTACGTGGCGCGGAATGTACCGACCGCTACATCGTCGCCAACAATTCTCAACTCTCAACTCTCAATTCTCAACTACAATGGCATCCCATGTTCGTCTACCACGGCTTCCGCTATGTTGAGATTTCCGGCCTGCGCGAAAAGCCCAATTTAGACGATTTTGAGGGCTGGGTCATCTATGACGAAATGCCTGTCACTGGCTCGTTTGAGACCTCAAATGAAATTATTAACGCGGTGTATCACAACGCTTTTTGGGGCATCCGTGGCAACTACCGCTCCATGCCCACCGACTGCCCGCAACGCGACGAGCGAATGGGCTGGACTGGTGACCGCACCACGGGCAACTACGGCGAGTCGTATATCTTCAACAACCACCAACTTTACTCCAAATGGCTCACTGATGCCGAGGACAGCCAATGGGACAACGGCTCACTTCCCAATGTCATTCCTCCCTATTGGCGCGGCTACACCGACAACATGACTTGGCCCGGATGTGTCGTCACCGTGGCCGACATGCTCTACACCCGTTTCGGCGACCTTGAACCCATTCGACAACATTACAACGCCCTGAAAAAGTGGATGTTGCACATGAAAAACGACTACATGAGAGGCGGCCTCATGCCCCGCGACACCTACGGCGACTGGTGTATGCCGCCTGAGTCATTGGAGATGATTCACTCCAACGACCCCAACCGAATCACTTCGGCTACAGTAATCTCCACGCCTTTTTACTGCTACCTTTGCGGAAAAATGGCCAAGTTTGCTGAAATCCTTGGTTATAAGGAAGATGTGTCCTTCTTCCAACAAGAAATCACCACCTCCACCGTGGCCTTCAACGACAAGTATTTCAACCGCGTAACGGGCATTTACGCCAACAACACTGTAACGGCCAACATCCTACCATTGTGGTTTGGCATGGTGCCTAAGGGCCTGGAAGACAAAGTCGTGCAAAGCATTGTGAACAAGACCGAAAACGAATGTGGCGGCCATGTCTCGACAGGAGTCATAGGCATCCAGCAACTGATGCGTGCCTTAACGGAATATAGCCACGGCGACTTGGCACTCAAAATTGCCTCCAACGACACCTATCCAAGTTGGGGCTACATGGTGCGCAACGGTGCGACCACCATTTGGGAACTCTGGAACGGCAACACCGCCGACCCCGCCATGAACTCAGGCAACCACGTCATGCTCCTCGGCGACCTCATCCTTTGGGAATATGAATACCTCGGCGGCATCCGCGCCTTGGAACCCGGCTACAGCAAAATACTTTTGAAGCCTTATCCCATCGAGGGTCTGAACTTTGTGAACTGCTCCTACAACTCCGTTTCAGGCCGCATTGAAAGCAACTGGAAACGTGAAGGCAATCGTTTTGAATGGGACATAACCATCCCCGCCAATACGACGGCTGAAATACAAATGCCCACTGCCGATGGCTATCAATCAGCCATTTTCGGCAGCGGGCATTACCACTTGAGTTCAACACTCCAAGCCGATTAAATCCACTTCACCAACGGGAAGTCTTGACGGTGCGGCAGCATCGGGTTGGTGGGATAGACGCGGAAGGTGAAATTGTACACACCGGCGCGGGTAATCGGCACCTTAATATAATACTTCACCCAGCCGTCGCCCGAGTCGACGAGTTTCATCTTTTCGACAGAGGCAATCTCATTCACAGCTTCGTTGTTCTTCTTGCCGAAGAGCAATTCGATGGCCAAATCGCCCGGCTCAAGGTCTGGCGTGAGCAAGGTGATTTCCGCAACAAACTGTTCGCCAAAGGTCAGCGGACGCACATTGGTGTCGGGCAACATCAGCGACTTCACCTCCACCTTGTCCCAATTGGCGCGTATGTGGTTCTTCCACGCATTGATTTCAAAGGCCTTTTGGTAACGGTTGGCCCTCATCCAATTGGTGCGTTCAATCAGTTTGTTGTAATACTGGTTGAAGTAATCGTCCATCATGCGTTTCATCGTGAAGCGAGGCGAAATCTCGTTCAGGCACTTCTTCATGGCCGCCACCCAACCTGTGGGGATTTCCTGAACATTGTGGGCGTAATAGAGCGGAACAATCTCATTCTCAAGCGTGTTGTAAATCGTTTCGGCATCCATTTCGTCCTGATAACGCTGGTCTTGGTAGGTGCGTTTCTCCTGAATGGCCCAGCCTGCATCGGGACAATAACCCTCGGCCCACCAGCCATCAAGGACGGAGAAGTTGAGCACACCATTCATCACGGCCTTTTCGCCACTCGTGCCAGAGGCTTCCAAAGGGCGTGTCGGGGTGTTGAGCCACACATCCACGCCACTCGTCAGGCGGGCACCAAGTTCCATATCGTAATTGCTGACAAACAGAATCTTACCGATGAACTCAGGACGGCGCGAAATGTCGATAATCATCTTAATCAGGTCTTGGCCGGCCTTGTCGTTAGGGTGCGCCTTGCCTGCAAAGAGGAAGATGACGGGGCGTTTCGGGTCGTTGACCAACTGCGACAAGCGCTCCAAGTTGCCAAACAGCAGATGGGCACGTTTGTATGTGGCGAAACGACGGGCAAAGCCAACAATCAAAGCGTTCTCGTTCAAATTGTTGACTGTCTGCATAATCAGTTTCGGGCTTTCCTGACGCTGGCGCATGTCCTCCTTGATTTTTTCGGAAAGGTAGGCAACCAATTCATGCTTCAACTGCCTGCGGATGTCCCAAATGGCCGCATCCGGCACATCGTTGATTTGTTTCCACATACTCACATCCGACTGATGGTCAATGTAATCAGGGCCAAAAGTCAACTTATAAAGGCGTTGCCACAGACGATTGCTCCAAGTGGGCAGATGCACGCCGTTGGTGACATGACCGATATGGTTTTCCTCGGCGAAATAGCCCGGCCACAACGATTGGAACATCTCGCGCGACACGCGACCGTGAATCTTGCTCACGCCGTTCACCTCTTGGCTAAGGTTGGTGGCAAGCACACTCATCGAGAACTTCTCATTCGGGTCTTTCGGGTTGAAACGACCCAAGCCCATGAAACGTTCCCAACTGATATTCATGCGGTTGGCGTAGTGAGGCATATACATACGAATGAGGTGTTCCTCAAAGGCATCGTGACCTGCCGGCACGGGCGTGTGCGTCGTGAACAAGGTGGAAGCCCTGACCAACTCCAAAGCGACATCAAAGTCGAGATTATGTTTGTTGATGTAAACGCGCAGGCGTTCCAAGCCGCTGAAGGCCGCGTGACCCTCGTTGCAATGGTAAATCGTGGGTTTCAGGCCGATGGCTTCGAGCAAGCGAATACCGCCCACACCGAGGAACATCTCCTGCTTGATGCGCATTTCGCTGTCGCCGCCATAGAGCCGGCTCGTGATGCCACGGTCATCCTGCGAGTTTTCCTCAATGTCGGTATCAAGCAGATACAACCCTACCCTACCCACATTGACGCGCCACGCCTTGGCAAATACCGAGCGACCCGGGAAAGCGATGCTCACCTTCACCCATTCGCCATTTTCGTTGAGTACGGGTTGGAGCGGCAGTTGCGAGAACTTCTGAGGGATGTAGTCGGCCCTTTGCTCACCCGAAACGGTGATTTCCTGAGCGAAGTAACCATGACGGTATAACAGACCGATTCCCACCATGTTAGCATTGGAATCGGAGGCTTGTTTCATGTAGTCGCCAGCCAAAATTCCAAGGCCGCCAGAATAAATCTTCAGGCTCTTCATCAGGCCGTATTCCATGCAGAAATAAGCAATCATGTCCTTGCATGGGCAAGGTTGGGCCATGTATTGCTTGAACTGGTCGTAAACCTTGTTCAGGCGTTCAATGAAATCCTCATTGTCCTCCAAATCCTTGATTTGCTCCAACGTGAGGCCTCCCATCAGCGCAACGGGGTTCTGCTCTGTGACCTTCCAAGCCTCTGGGTCAATGGACTCAAAGAGTTCGATGGCATCCACATTCCAACTCCACCAGATGTTGCGCGAAAGTTCCTCAAGTTTCTGCATTTCAGGAGAATAAATAGGCTTCACCAACACCTTCTTCCAACTCGGCGAATCGTTCTTTTGGTAAGCCACCTCGTGCATCATATCGGCATAAGGCACAGGCTCCATCATGTAATGACGGCCTCCCGACTTCTCAAGAGCCACATCCCAAGCCTTTTGATAATTGACAATCAGGTCTTTCCAAAGCAGTTTTTCGGCCACCTGCAAAGCAGCTTCCGAAATTTCTGTCATGCCTTTTTCGGTCAAATTCAGGAAACGGCGCATCGAAGAAACAATTTCGTCAATCACCTTATTAGCATCTCCCTCCTGACGCGGCACCACGGTCACGGCCTCATTGCCTGCAAAATTTTGTTGCACGAATTTGCCGAAACCGGAAACATCCGAGGTCAAAGTCGGGATGCCCATCGAAACGCTTTCAAGCGGCGTGTAGCCCCAAGGCTCGTAATAGGACGGGAACACCGAGAAATCGAAAGCGGCAAGGAACTCAGGATAGGTCATGTTGAAAATGCCGTCGCTGCCGTTGAGGTAGGCCGGCACAAACATCACCTTCACCTTGTCGTTGGCATCGTTTTGCAATGCCGAATTGCGCAAAGTATTCAGAATCGCATCGTTCTCATACTCAAAGACATGGTGCGTTGCGGGGAAATCAGTGTGACCCATGATGGCGTTGGTGCCGTCAAGGCGATGCTGCAAATCCTTCGAGGGACCTGCGATGTTGCTCGGCACGGCAATCACGCCGACGACCGTACGCGGCAAGTTCTTGTCTTCGTTCAAGCGGCGCAAAGCCTCAATGAACAGGTCGATACCCTTGTTCTTGAACTCGTAACGGCCACTATTGATGACCATCAGGCAGTTGCGGTCAATCTTCTCTCCGCAAAGCGTCTCGACAATTTGCAGGATCTTCTCTCGCGACTCCTTCCGCTTCTCGGCAAAGGCCTCAGGCTCTTCCCTTTGCGTGTGGTCGATGCCATTCATCGTCACCACATCGGGCTTGCGATAAAGGAACTGCTCACATTCCTGCGCTGTGATGTCACTCACCGTCGTGAAAGCATCAGCGTTTTTGGCGGCCTTCTGCTCCATCGACTGTTGCGAGACCACATTAAACTGCATAGCCATCACCGAAGGCAGGTAGGATTTCAGGTTGTCGTACAAAGAAAGCCCATTGCCGGAAATGGCACGACCGAGATAAGTGGCGTGGGTGGTAAACACCGTGGCGACTTGTGGGCAATGCTCCTTCAAATAAAGCACGCCCGAACCCGTCATCCACTCATGGAAATGTGCCACTATATTGCTGGTTTGCTGCAAGTTGTAGTTGCAAAAATTCTCAATCACCTGACCAGCGGCATAGCCGAACAACACAGGCTCAACATAATCCCATTGGCCACGGATACTGTCGAGTTCATATTGTTCCCAAAGATGAGTAAGTATCTCATTTTTAGTCTGATACAAAGTCGTATAGTCCACCAAAATGGCGATAGGACTGCTTTCGATTTTCCAGCGACCGATGCGGAACTTCAGGCCTTGGGCCAAAGCACGCTCGCGCCAATCGGGGAAAAGTTCGTTGTCCTCGACAAAATAAAGCGTCTCATGCGATTCTTTCACCACATCTGGGCCAACCGTAATGTAGTGGTCGCCAAGCAGTTGGCGCATTTCATTCGATTTTGTGGAAAGCACCGTATAGATGCCACCAACCATGTTGCATACTTCCCAACTGGTTTCAAAAAGGTATTCAGGGTTTTTCATTCAGGGGTATTTATGATTTAATATTTAAAGATTTAAGATTCAAGATTTTACGCATTTTCACTTTTCCAAAAGCGATTTTTGTATTGATTTTCACTTTACCAAAAGTGATTTTTATATCAATTTTCGCTTTTCTAAAAGTGATTTTTCGTAATCATTTATTATTCAACACTTTCCACAACTTCTTTTTTGCGTTTCGAGAGTTTCTGCACGCGATCGGCGAAGTCGGTGAGAACGTTCATGTAGTTGACGTAGGCATCGTAGGGCGAGGCGTAATGGTTGAAATACTTGTGCACCACGCCGTCCGACAGCCACTTCGTACACATGTAATAGAAATGGTCTGAGGTTTGGAGCATTGTCCAATCCTGTTGCAATTCCTCATCCTTGATGCGGCGCACTTTGGCGTTCAAGTCATACAAGGCATGATAGGCATCGTCTTGAAGCGGGTTGCCCAACCAAGCCGTAAGGTCGCGCTCCTCGTCGCTCCACGAGAGTACATTGGGCACATGGACGGCACTCACTGGTTGCAATTTCTTCGCCAACTCTTGTGGAGTGGCAAACTTGAACTTGCTGCCCGTCAAGACAGCCTCGGGCAAAGCCTCCATAAAATCGAAGATGCCTGTTTCCGCCGACTGGTGCTCGCCAAAAGTCTCGTAGTCCATGAAAATACTGACCACCTCTTCCTCCTCCGGCAAGGCATTGAGCCAATTGACGAAATCCTCGGCTTTGAAGCTGTCCTGCACAAAGCGGAAAGCAATCTCGTCGCTGAACTTAAAGTTACGCAACAAGACCTTCAGCTTCGGGTTGATGGCATTGGCGTACATGTAGTTAGGACTCTTCCAACCCAAGATGTGCTTCGCGCCTTCAGTAAGCATGAGGTTGTAGCCCATGTCGGCCACCGCCGCTCCGATTTCGTCGCTGTAAATCAGCTCTGTGTTGCGGAAGGTCTTCGGCGTAACGCCAAACACTTCCTTCATCTTGTGCTTGTGAGCCGTCACCTGACGCTTGAACTCGTCAGGGTTGTTCAGCGAGGCCAACGAGTGGGCGTAGGTTTCGGAAAGCACCTCTACTTTGCCCGTGGCAACCAACTTTTGGAAACTTTCCAACACCTCTGGGGCATACTGCTCCATCTGCTCAATGACCACGCCCGAAAACGAGAAAGCAAACTTGACTTTGTCGCCAAACTTCTCGATTTGCTTCATCAGCAACTCGTTCATGGGCAGGTAGCACTTCTCCGCCACCCGCCTCATAATCATGCGGTTGCTGTAGTCGTCATAGTAATAATGTTTCTTCCCGATTTCGAAGAAACGATACGTGCGAAGCCTGTAAGGTTGATGCACTTGGAAATAGAAACAGATTGACTTGCTCATATTATGTGTTTTTTATTATTCGTTAATTAAACCACAGACTCATAAACCGACTTAATCTTCTTTGCGGCGGCTTCCCACTTGAGGCTGTCCACCTCGTCCTTGCCTTCGTCCTTGAAGCAGTCGGCCAGGGGCTTGTAGTGGCACAGGGCGTAGATGGCGTCGGCCAGGCCGTTGATGTCCCAGAAGTCGACCTTCAAGGCGTGCTTCACCACCTCCGAAACGCCCGACTGCTTGCTGATGACCACTGGCACGTTGAGGCGCATGGCCTCCAACGGAACGATACCAAAAGGCTCTGATATTGAAGGCATTACAAACACATCGGTCATGGCAAACATCTGGTCGACGGCCTCACCTTTCAAGAAGCCCGTGAAGTGGAAATGACTGCCCATGCCAAGTTGCGCCACGCGGCGAATCATGCCTTCAAGCATATCACCCGTGCCTGCCATCACGAAATGGATGCTTGGATCGACTTGATGGATTTTGTAGGCCGCCTCAATGAAATACTCGGGGCCTTTCTGGTAGGTGATTCTCCCGAGGAAAGTCACCACCTTGGCATCCAAGCCACTGCGCTCATATTCCGACTTGGGCTTGTCGTTGGGTTCCACGGCGTTGTGTACCGTCACGACCTTAGCAGGGTCGATACCATATTTATTAATAACGATGTTGCGCGTCAGGTTGCTCACCGTGATAACGCGGTCGGCGGCTTCCATGCCTCGCTTTTCGATGGCGTACACATCCGTGTTGATGTTCTCGCCTGAGCGGTCAAACTCTGTGGCATGCATGTGCACCACAAGCGGTTTGCCCGTGGTTTCCTTCGCAGCGATGCCCGCAGAATAAGTCAGCCAGTCGTGGGCGTGGATGACATCGAAGTCGTATTTCGTGGCCAACGACGAGCCAATCAATGCATAGCGTGCCACCTCTTCCATCAGGTTCATGCCATATTTGCCAGAAAACTGGTAATTGGGCGCAAACACCGAACCTGTGTGATTGAAGTTTTCCACTACATGGCGGTCGCTTTCCAAAACATTGACAAATTGTTCCGGCCCAACATACGGAATGATGTTGGAGCCAATCTCCATATACTGAACACGTTCCCAATAACTGCGATCTTTCTCGTGGTCGATGTCGATGGTCACGTCGCTGGCGTTGAGGAGGCGCACATTGGTTTCGTCCTCGTCGCCGTAGGCACGGGGCACCACGAAAAGCACGTCCACATCATTCTTGGCCAAACCTTTAGTCATGCCAAAGCAAGCCGTTCCAAGGCCGCCGGTAATATGGGGCGGAAACTCCCACCCAAACATCAAGACTCTCATTTTGAGCCTCCTTTCTTATTTAGTTCGTCAATCAAATACTTGAGATAAAGCAAAGCACCCACGCTCGTCGATTGCGAGATGCAACCACGCGCTTCGAAAGGCGGATTGCCGTCGTAAATCTCTGAAACCGTGCCGATTCCATTTTCCTTGATGGCTTCCTCGAAACCGTTGTAAAGGTCTTCCAAATAAGGTAGCGAAGTCTTCCCGAACAATTTCACCGACAAATCGGCGTAAAACGCTATCAACCAAGGGAATGTGGTGCCGTTATGATAGGCACGTTCACGTTCCGAATGGTTGCCAATGCTGATACCTTTATAGTTCTCATCGTTAGGCGAAAGGGAACGTATTCCTCTGGTAGTCAGCAATTCGGAATGGGCAATATCGAAAGCGAGTTTTTGCTGCTCGTCGCTCATCGGGCTATAGGGCAAGGCCGCCGCAATCATCATGTTAGGACGCACCTGCGTGTTTTTCTCGTTGCTGTTCACATAGTCGTAGAATCCACCACGCTCTTTATTAACAAAGGTGTCGGCAAACGAAACTTTCACCTTGTCGGCCAAAGTCTGCCATTTCTTCAGCAATACACTCTTAGGTTCGGCTTCTTTCAGGAGTTCAACAGCATAACGCAATGCATTATACCACAAAGCATTGACCTCAATCGCCAAGCCTGTTCGCGGTGTCCAAGGTCTTCCTTGTGCGAAAACATTCATCCAAGTCAAAGCCAAGTCGCGGTTGCCAGCGTAAAGCAGGCCGCTGTCCAAGGTATGCACATTGAAGTCGGTGCCTTCGATGAAACTCTCCAAAATGGTCGTCATCGGCTTCTTGTATTTCTTCCAAATGTCCTTCTTGTCCTTGCCGAGCATCTTCTCATAGAGTTGCAGCACATAGAAGAACCATAGCGGAGAGTCTACTGCCGTGAAATACAGGCTCTTCTGGTAATAGCGATGCGGGAAGAACGGACCTTGCATCCTTTCAACGAGGTAGTCCAAAGCCTCCTTGAAAGTCTTTTCGTCGCCTTGTGCCAAAGTGATGCCTGGCAACGAAAGGAAAGTGTCGCGACTGCATGAGCCGAACCACGGGAACCCTGCCCACAGCCTTGTTCCTTGCGAATCGCGGATAATAAACTGCTGTGCGGCTTTCAGCAAGCAATCCTCGTAACTCGTTTGGGGCAACAGTCTTTTCACTTCCGCCTCACATTGCCGCTTGATGGCCGCTGGATTCTGCTCTTCCAAACTTACAGAAAGAATCACCGTGTCGCCTTGCTTCATCTGAAGTTCAAAGAACCCAGGAACAAACTGATCCTCAATGGCTTCGTAGCCACGCTCCTGCTCACGAATGTAGAACATATTGTAGTACCAATGCGGCACATGCGTGTATTCCACCGCCTTCGAGAACTGCAAATACAGCCTCGAATAGTCTTTGTAAAGTTGCCACGATGCGCCGTTTTTCACCATTTCCACCTTTCGGCTGGCATCATAATTCTCGTGTGTCAGCATGTGGACATTGCGGAAAGCCAAGAAAGGCAAAACGCGCAGCGTAATCGGCACCGCAGCCTCGCGCAAAGTGTAGCGCACAAAGAGCCGTGCCTCGGTGGAGGAGAAAATCAACTCCTTGTCGAGCACGATGTTGCCGATGCGGTAAGTCAGTTTCGGCATGGGGTCGGCGGTGAAGTCGCGGAGGTATTTGTGGCCACGCGGAGCAAAGACACCATCGGGGTACATGTGTACGCCGAGGTGGAATTCCTCCTTGTTTTCTATGATGGTTTCGTCGAGGCTCGACAGCAGCACATGGTTGTTGTTGTCCAATTGCGGCTGCGGCACGACCAACAAGCCGTGGTATTTTCGCGTGTTGCAGCCAATCACGGTGGTGGCGAGGAAAGCGCCTAAACCATTGGACCTCAACACTTCATGGTTGAGCGAAAACTCCAGATTGACCAATTTCTTCTTGTCCCAAGAAATGTAACTCATAGTATGTTTTATGCTTGATATTCTAATGGTAAATTGCTACAAAAATAGTGCTTTTTTCCAAACGAAAATAAAAACAACATTTATTATCTTTGCAGCGGCAAAAGAATCCTTAAATTAAATCTATATGACAAAAAAAATCATCAACATGATCGCATTGAGCGTAATCACATTGGCTTCATGTACCTCGAAGCCCGAACAGAAAACCGAGGCCGCAGGCCCGAATCCCTTCCTGACCGAGTACACGACACCTTTCCAAGTGCCGCCATTCGACCAGATCAAAATCGAGCATTACATGCCTGCTTTTGAGGCGGGCATCAAGGAGCAACAGGCTGAAATCGAGGCCATTGCCAACAATTCTGAAACTCCAACCTTCCAAAACACCATCCTGCCTTTCGACAAGTCGGGCGAAACTCTCGACCGTGTAAGCAACGTGTTCTTCAATCTCAACGAGTGCCTGACCAACGACGAAATGATTGCCATCGCCGAGCAGGTGCTGCCCATGCTCTCGAAACATGGCGACGCCATTATGATGAACCCCAAACTTTTCGAGCGCATCGACTATGTGTATCAACACCGCAACGAAATGGGTTTGGACGACCAGCAAATCCGCGTGGTGGAAAAATACCATCAGGATTTCGTGCGCAACGGTGCCGCCCTGCCTGCCGACAAGCAAGCCGAATTGAGCCAAATCAACGAGCAACTCTCGACTTTGAGCCTACAATTTGGCAACAACTTACTGAAGGAGAACGCCAATTTCAAACTCGTCATCGACAAGGAAGAAAACCTCGCTGGACTGCCGCAAACTAGCATCGATGCTGCCGCCGAGCAAGCCAAAGCTGATGGCATGGAAGGCAAGTGGGTGTTCACGCTCTCGAAGCCCAGCCTCATCCCCTTCCTGCAATTTGCCGAAAACAGGAGATTGCGCGAAAAAATGTACAACGCCTACTACAACCGTGGCGACAACAACAACGAGTACGACAACAAGGCCATCATCAAGCAAATGCTGGAACTGAGACTAAAGAAAGCACAACTCTTTGGCTATGAAAACTTTGCCGACTATGTCCTTGCCGTCAACATGGCTCAAGACTCCAAAACGGTTGACAAGTTCCTCATCAACATATTCAATCCCGCGCAACAGTTAGCCAAGAAGGAACTTGCCGAAATGCAAGAAATCTCCGACAAAGAATGTGAAAACGAAGAGAACGAGGCTATTGAAATACAAGGCTTTGACTGGTGGTACTACGCCGAAAAACTCCGCAAGGCCAAATACGACTTCGACGAGAATTACATCAAGCCCTATCTCACCGTCGATAACGTCAGAAACGGTATGTTCATGGCTGCCAATAAGTTGTATGGCATCACCTTCACACAAAACACCAACTTGCCCATCTACTATCCTGGCGTGGAAACCTACGAGGTGAAGGAAGCCAACGGCGATTTCCTCGGCATCCTCTATTTAGACTACTATCCACGCGAATCGAAGAGCGGCGGCGCATGGTGTACCAGTTTCCGTGAGAGCGGCCACGACATCAACGGAAAGAAAATTTATCCAGTTGTTTCTCTCGTGATGAACTTCACTCCTGCTTCGGGCGACACTCCTGCCCTGCTCACTTGGGACGAAACTGAGACCATGTGGCACGAGTTTGGCCACTCGCTGCACGCTTTCTTCAGCGACGGCCTCTATAGCCGTACTTGTGGCAATGTGCCCCACGACTATGTGGAAATGCCTTCGCAAATCATGGAAAACTGGGTGGCCGAGCCAGAGGTCATCCGCATGTATGCCAAGCATTACAAAACCGGCGAGCCAATGCCCGACAGTCTCATCGCCAAGATTGAGAACAGTGCCCTGTTCAACCAAGGCTTCATGACCACCGAACTCATTGCCGCCTCCATATTGGATATGAAGTTCCACGAAATCACTTCCATTGATGAAATCAACGAGCTTGATGTGGATGCTTTCGAGAAGCAGCAGATGGATGCCATCGGCCTGATGCGCGAGATTCTGCCCCGCTACCGCAGCACCAATTTCGCTCACATCTTCAACGGTGGTTATAGTGCAGGTTACTATGCCTACACTTGGGCCGAGGTTTTGGACAAGGACGCCTTCAACTACTTCAAGAGTTCAGGCAATCTTTTCAATCCCGAGTTGGCCGCTTCGTTCCGCAAGAACTGCCTTCAAGAGTGTGGCAACGACGAAGGCATGGTGCAATACCGCAAGTTCCGTGGCCAAGACCCTGACTATGAGCCTTATCTGAGGGCACGCGGACTGAAATAAAACCACATGGGCTGCCACAATGTGACAGCCCTACAAACAAACAATCCCGATGAGAAAGCCCCATCGGGATTGTTGTTTTTTGAAATCCTTTGGAAGGTTAGTCGAAGAGTTTCTTGTTGTTTTCAATCAATTGTTCCAACCTTTCCATTTCCTTCTTCGTCAAACGGATTTCGGGAAGGAACCGACGGAAATTGTCCAAATTATGCATGTCAGAACCCACAAATTCATACATGCCTTCCTTCAGCAAATAATGCGATTTCACCAACGCGGGTTTTCCGTATGCTCCCGACAATGAGAGCAGGTTCAATTGGAATTTGTACTGCTTGTCCCTCCATCTGAAATAATTGTCCCTCACGGCATATTCATACCGCTCAGGATGGGCGATAATAGGCTGATATTCCTCACACATGATGTCATAAAGCATCTCAGAGATGCCATGTTCATACATCAGATACGAGGTTTCGCAGAGCACATGCTTGCCCTTCTTCCCCAAAGTCAGGAATCCTTGCTTGAAATGGTTCATAAAACAAGCATCAAGCATGTATTCAGCTCCGAGGTGCAACTCAATCCCACTCACTTTGGCCGCTTCAGCCTTGTATGATTCAAATTGAGCCATGATGCTTTCCCTTTCATTTTCAGGATAGTCCTTCATAAAATGAGGGGTCAGTATCATCTTCCGAACACCTCGTTCCTCTAACTTTTGCAAGGCATGAAGTGACTTTTCTGTGGTCGGGAAACCGTCATCCACCCCAGGGAGCAAGTGACAATGGATGTCACATGCACCCTTGAAGAAATCCTCTGGCAGATTCTTATGGAAAAAACCTATCATCTTTCAAATTGTTTAGTCTTTGCCGTCGTCTTGAGCCTTTGCCACATGCATACCTTTAGAACGATGGTGATGGTGGTGGTGATGCTTGCGGAAAAGACGCTTAAACCATTTCTTCTTTTTCTTGGCCTCCTCTTCAACCTCATTTCCGTAACCGTAGCCATAACCATAGCCATATCCGTAACCATAGCCATAACCATAGCCATAACCATAGCCATAACCATAGCCGTATCCGTAACCATAATTGCCATAGCCACGTCTCTTCTTATTGACGGAGTTCAGCACAACGCACAAGTTCGGGAAGTAGCCGTCCTTATAGAACTTATCCACGTCAAAGAGCAAACGCTTGTCGGTCTTGCCGGCTCTCAGCACCATGATGGTAGTATCGGCAACACGTTTCACAATGTCAGAGTCGGCAACCATGCCAACGGGAACATTATCAAGGAAGATATATTCATAACGCTTACGCAACTCAGCAATCATATCGTCCAAACGGGTGTTCATCAACAACTCGGCAGGATTAGGCGGTACAGGACCTGAGAAGATGATATCAAGATTCGGAGTGACGCTGTCGGAATGGATGATGTCATCAAGATTGTCAGTTTTTCCAGACAGATAGTTTGAAACACCAGCTCTCGTGCTAACACCGAACACTTTGAAAAGCGTACCTTTACGAATATCCAAGTCAACAATGACCACCTTACGGGAAGCCAGAGCGAAACTGGTCGCCAAATTGGTTGAAACGAAGGTTTTACCTGACGACACCATAAATGAAGTAAACATGACAACATGGGCACCGTCTCGCCTATCCTTCATATATTCAAGCGTGGAGCGTATCAAGCGGAACGATTCGGAAAGCGAATCTCGGCCATTCTCTTTCACCACAATAGCATGATCCTTTGAACCGCTTTGGAATGGTATGTCGCCCAAGAAAGGCACATTCGATGACTTCTGGATATCTGCCCTTTCATGGATGGTCGTATCCAACATGTTCTTAAGCAAAATGACAACTATTGGAATAGCCAGGCCAATCAGGACACCTATCAATGTCGATTTCTTTTCGTTAGGGGCGACAGGGGTGGGATTAGCATGGGCATAATCTATCACCTTTCCGGTAGCTTCCAACTGAGGACTCATCATAAGCATTTCCTCACGCTTGGTCAACAATTGCAAATACAGTTTTTCCTTGATTCCCTGCATTCTCTCCACCGAACTGAGCTGCAATTGAGCCACAGGTACACTCTGGATTTGTGAATTGGCAATATTACGCTCTCGATTGGCAGCTGCGATACGGTCTTCCAAAGTTATGAGATTGGACTGAAGCGTGGTAACAATATTGGAACGTAAGCTGACCTGCTCATCTATCAACGCCTGAGCCACAGGATTATTTACTGTACCATCCAATTTATATTTTTCAATTTTCAGCAAGTTGCTGTTGTACTGAGTGATAAATGACGAGGCTTCTCGTGGCAAGTTAATCATTCCAATAGGTATCATCTGATCATCACTTTCTCTCATAAAATCGATGAGATAACGTACCATATCCGCCTGGGCTTCAAGTTGCTTGGCTTCCTCTGTCTTTGCCGTACTTGTAGCGACGTAAGTTTGGCCATAGCTTCTAGTGTCGATAATGTTATGGCTTTGCTTGAAATGTACTGAAACTTGCTCATAGTCATGAATATCATTCATCAAATATTCAATACGATCATTGATAAATTTTTCAGTAAAGTCAAGCACGCGTTGTTGGTCAGCTACTGACTCCTGATTATAAACATCCATCAGTGCGTTCAGGACATCGGCAGCACGAGTTGGGGATGTGTCGCTCAACGACAATCTTAAAATAGCATTCTTATCGTTATCCCTTGCTACGCTTACCCTTCCGCGATACCCAGCTGCCACTCTTGTGAGCGGTGAATGACGAACAAGGATTTCTTGATCTGTGAAATCAGCATACCTCCATGTCGGCTTGATTACCAATTTGCCTACAGGAGAAATTATGGTGTCGTTAATATCCACTTTCATCGACGGGATTCCTGCTCCAAAATCAGACAATTCAACATGATTCTTGTCCAACACTTTCAACGTGAAACTGGCATTCGCCTCTTCGTCCAATTCGGGAAACACCACTTCAACCGGACCGTCTTTATACAAGTCTGAATTCCTTCTTGCAATTTTCGTCTTATAGGAATAAGAAGTGTTCAAATTCAATTTCCTGACCATGAATTCCATAATAGTTTGTGATTTCAGCACCATGATTTCATTATTAATAGTACTGAAAACCAAGCCAGGTCCAAAAATCGAATTCAAAGGAACCGAGCCACGGAAAGACTCCGAGCCGCCACTCGATGTCGTCTTAATCATCAAAGAGGCAGAACTTGCATAAATCCTTTCCTGCTTTTTCACATTGTAATATGAAATAATGCCACCTACCAATGCACAAACCACAAAATAAGGCAGGTTTCGCAATATCATGAATACCAAATCCTTAAACTTAAAGCCGCTATTGGTATCCTCATCGAAAAACGAGTTTACATCCCTCGGATTCGTGTTGACCTTTTTCTGTTCTTCCATTTTATTATTCTATTTTGAATGAAAACAATCTATATTATTGACTTGACATTGTTCTGAAAATCAATTCTTACTTTTGAATATCCCCCACATAGTGATAAACCCAGTAAGTGAAGTGATTATTGAAAGGATAAATGACCAGTTGTTATAGGTTTCCCTGAAGAAATTGTAGGTCATCTCCTCCGTAAAGATGATATCATTCTGCTGAAGAATAAAGAATTCATCATCATAAATGGAAATGGAGCGTGGATCCATATAATGTATCACCCGCTTGCCATCCACTTCACGCATCACACCTACCCTATCGCGGCGCGTATAATGATTCAATCCACCTGACATTGCCAAAGCCTCAAGGAATGTGCAACGCTCATTGGGGACATTCAACACCTTACCGCCAGAAGTGCTAAGGAAAAACACCTTAAAGTTCAAAAAACGGGCAGTAACCAATGGATTCTTTATGTAACCGTTTCGCTCAAGATGGGCGGCGACGGTGTCTTGCAGCTGTAAACGGGTCAACCCCTGTACATGCAAATCACCCAAAACCGGGAACTGGATATTGCCGTTGGCATCCACCAAATAGCCCGAACCGTAGCCAGCACTAACACCCGCAGCACCCATCACATTAAAAGGCTTGATTAACTCATCATCCTTGCCTGTATTACTTAGCACAACGATTCTCAATTCATCATACGGAGCAATTGTGGCTTCCAACACTTCATTCAAAGGCATACCTTCAATGGGCATATCTTGCAAATAACGAACCTGTTTAGTTGTAATACATGAAGTTGACGACAAGGCCAACATTACCAAAGCAAAAAACAGAAATAACTTACTTTTTTTCATTGTAATAAACTTTTCTTGACGGTTTAAAATAGCGTGCAAAAATACAAAAAAAATCCGATTATGCAGCAATTTAGATTTTATTTTCATTTTTCCAGTATAATTCCACCATTTTGGCATAGAGTTTCGCCACACCCTTATTGTTTTGAGCCACAAGTTTCAGGTTGTTTCTCAAGAATTCCCGAAGATGCAAGGCTATCCATTGAGAGAAACTATCAGTCCATAGAGTGTGGGCGAGTATCAGAGCAGTTTCGGGGAAATGGTCAGACGCAATGCAAGCTGCGATTTCCGCAGTAGTGTGGAATTTTAAGCCAAAATGGTTTTCAACGATGTCGCGGGTGGCAAACTTGCCGCCGTCCCAAGCGTAGCCCGTGTCGGTGAGGTAGAAAACCTTGCTGAAATCAACGCTAAGATAAGGCTCTCCCACCAACCCGAAATCGGATAGTTGGTGCGTTTCCCAAAGCAACCGATTGTCGAATTTCGAGGTGGAACTGCCGTGCATACACACCGATCTAACAGGGTAATATTCACGGAAATAGGCCAAGTTTTTTGCAAACGCTGCCGTGGCTTTTTCCATGTCTCCATCGGCGGTAGCCAAGTCCTCGTAATGGTAGCCGATTTCGTGTCCCAAGGACGCGATGCCACGAATCACCTCTGGCACGTTGCTCTGCTTGACGATGCGGAAGAAATAGGTGGATTTCACGCCAATTTCATGCTCCAACTGCGCCATTTTCAAGGCATTGGGTGCTTTTTCGTCCACATCGTGCCGCATGACAACCGTCTTTCCCTCGGCAGGATGTTCCATGAACTCCTCAAAAGTCTGGAATTGATAGCCAGCCTTTTGGAAGGCTTCCAACAATGAACGGTAGGATTTCAAAGTGAAGTCGCGCATATCAACTCTTTTTGGCCAACAAATCCTTGCAGGTCAGAAATTCAAATCCTTTGTCTTTGAAAAACGCCAATTCGCGCTCGTAAATCGGCAAAGCCCTTTCGCCCAAGTTCTTGACTTTCAGCTTATGTCGAAGCACATCGCCAAGAAGATAAGCGATGTAGTTCTTGGCGCGGCGCTCGATTTCGTCGGTTTCCTTGTCCTCGTCAATGAACTCGTTGGGATGGGTCAGGAACACGAATTGCCGACCATTGCACAACGTTTCGCAATATAACAGGCTGCGTGTGAAACGGTTAAGTCCGGGCGCAATACGCATGAAAGTGCCAATGTAAGGGAAACCGAAAGCGGAAATCGGGGCTTCCAAAATCCCAGATTCGCCTTTGCGGAAAATGTTGTCGGGTTGTGTGAAATAAGCCTTTCGCGGCGCGATGAGCCAATGGAGTTTCTTCAACGCGCCAAACGAAAACATCATGTCCATCCTCTGCGACGAAACCGAGCTATCCACTTTGAAACCAGCCTCTTGCAACACTTTCGGAAAAGCCTTATCGACTCGCGCCGCCGGAGCGCGAAACGAAACCACTTCCTCGCCGATGATGTCCTCCAAAATCTGCTTTGATTGCTTCAAATGCGAAAGTTGTTCCTCGGGCGGCATCACATCAAAAGCCTTGCTCACTTCGTGCGTAAGTCCGTGAGAGCCAACTTCATGGCCGTGTTCATACGCCATCTTCACCACTTCGGGATAGAGTCTCGCAATATGGCCAGTATAGAAAAAGGTGGCCTTCACGCCATATTTCTCATACAAGTCCAGCAGGCGCGGCATTCCTTGGTTGAGCACATACTCGCCCGTCTTGTCGCGCAACTTGTGATTCAGAATCGATGTGGTTTCCACATCGTTGGTAATCAAGCAAAAACGGTCTTTTGGCATAGTCCGAAACGTCAGAATTGCATCATCACACCGCCCCACGAGTAACCCAAACCTTGTGCCACCGAAAGCACCTTGTTTCCGGGCTTGATTGAGCCGTCGTTCAAGGCCTCTTTCAATGCAATCGGGATGGTCGATGAGACTGTGTTGCCCATCTTCTCAAAGCAGCAATAATACTTCTCCGGCTCGATTTTCATCTTCACGCGCTGCAGGTTAGCGATGTATTTGTTGGCTTGATGATAGACGTGCAAATCAATATCTTCCAAAGCGCAACCGTTCATTTGAAGCACATCCTCAATCAGTCCGGGGATGCGGTCGAGGGTGTAGTTCAGAATCTCGGCACCGTTCATGTAAATATAGTCCGATGACTTGGGATTTCCAAAGTTATCGAACTGTAAATCATCAAGTTGATTTCTATGCCGTGCGCCACCTGATTTCACTATCAAATTCTCCGCGCCGTTGCCGTCGGTACCGAAGCTGAAGTTCCCGATTTCGGCGATGCCGTCACATCCGACCAAGGTGGCCGCCGCGCCGTCACCGAAGATGGTGCGGTTGCCTTTGTCGCGCGGGTGCAGGTATTTTGAATAGGTTTCCGCCGTCAGCAACAAAACGCGCTTCGCCATGCCGCCCAAAACCAAACCTTTGGCCAAGGAAAGCCCAAAAATCCAGCCCGAGCAGCCGAGGTTCACATCGATGGCCCCGATGCTGTCTTTCAGACCCAACCGTTGCTGAATCAGGCAGGCCGTTGTGGGCAAAATGTAGTCGGGACTTTGGGTGCAAAATATCAAATAATCAACCGTTTCGCGATTGATTTCGTTTTCTGCAAACAGTTTTTCGGCAGCGGAAACGGCCATGTCGGAAGCGGTTTCGTTCTCCGCCGCCACATGCCGTTCGGCGATGCCTAATTTCTTCATGATTTTCTCCTCGGTCCATTCGGGAAACTCCAAAGCGAGGTCGGCGTTGGTCAGCACTTTTTCGGGCAGGCTGTAGGCTAAGGCTTGAATAAAAGCTTTCATAATCAGATTAAGGTATATCCGCCGTCGATTTTCAGTTCGGTTCCCGTCACCCACAACGAAGCATCGGAGAGCAGGTAAATCACGCCGTCGGCCACGTCTTCGGGCGCACCGAACCGCTTGAGCGGAAAGAGCTTTTTCAGTTCGTCAATATTCTGGGAAAGAGCGTCTTGCGACGAGTGGAACAGTTCCGTTTCTATCATTCCAGGATGCACACAATTCACGCGGATGCCTTGCGGAGCCAAATCCAAAGCCGCAGCCTTCGCGAAACCACTGAGGGCACTTTTGGTGGCGGCATACAAGGCTTCGCCATGACGCACACTATCATTGCCCGAAATGGACGAGGTAAACACAACGGAAGCTGGCTTGTTGAGCTTCTTTTTGGCAACGAGGCATCGCGTGAGCCAGATGGCCGAGAACACGTTGGTTTGCGAAAGTGCTTGCCAGTCGTCCGCCTTGATGAACTTGATCATGCCGATGCTCGTCACGCCCGCATTGTGCGAAACGCCGTCCAATTGCGGCAGTTGCTCCACCATCGCGCTTACGGCCTCATGGTCCGACAAGTCGGCGGCAATGGCTTGATGGCCAACACCTTCCAATATGGAAAGCGTTTGGTTCAAACGTTCTTGATTGCGCCCGTTGATGACGAGTTTCGCGCCCATTTTGGCACACTCCACCGCCACGCACCGCCCGATGCCCGACGAAGCGCCCGTTACAAGAAGGGTCTTCCCTTCCAACGAAAAACGGCCGTTCATCAAATCCTTTGGATAAAGTTGTAGAGTTCCTCAATCGTGGTGCAAGCCAGCAAGTTGGAGCCGGTGATGCGTTTTCCCATCTCGGCATCCACCATCGTGATAACGCCAAGCGTGGTCAATGAACCCCATTCCTCCAAGGATTTGTAGTCAGTGGAAGGAGTAAATTGGTTGGCAGGAGTCTCGTCAAACTGCTCAGCAAATTGTTGTACAAATTGGTCTAATGTCATGATTTTAAGATATTTAATGGTTTATAATCTTCAACTTCCCAGATGGAATGCACCTCGCTTTCGGGGCACATGCGCGCCACGATTTTTTGGAGTGTGTCGTCGGTGCCGACTTCAAAATATGCGCCAACCTCGTCGGCGTTCATGTTGCGCACCATCGTTGTCCACAAAACGGGATGCGTGATATGCTCTATCAAGTTGGTTTTCAGTTCGTCAGGATTTGAGTGCGGCTTGCCGTCCACGCATTGGTAAATCGGACATTTCGGCACATTGAAGGTCGTTTTTTCAATGATTTCGCCCAATTCCTCACGCGCCTCATTCATGTAGGGCGAATGGAACGACCCGCCAATGCCGAGCAAAACGGCCTTTTTCGCGCCTTCCGCTTTCAGGCGTTTTAGCGTGGTTCGGATGCCGTTCAGACTGCCTGTAATCACCACTTGACCCGGACCGTTGTAGTTGGCGAAATACACCGGTTCGCCCGTCTCATCCCAAATCTCCTTGAGGCGTTTTTCGACATATTCGTCCGACATTCCGATGACAGCCCCCATCGCGGTAGGCGTTTTCTCGCAGGCCTTTTGTCCAAACAACGCCCTGTGATACACCAAGTTAAGTCCATCCTCAAAACTCAGGCAACCGCTCACTACAAGGGCGGCAAACTCGCCGAGTGAATGCCCTGCCACCACATCGGGAACGATATTCTTTTGCGTCAAGGCGGCGGCCACTTCATAGATAAACACAGCTGGTTGCGTGTTTTTGGTTTCCATCAGCTCCAATTCGGTGCCGTGAAACATCACATCCGTGATGCGGCGACCGAAGAAATCGTTGGCGCGTTCAAACAGTTGCTTGGCTTCAGGAAAAGCCTCATAAAGTTCCTTCCCCATGCCTTCCTTTTGGCAGCCTTGGCCTGGAAATATAAATGCTGTTTTCATTCTTGGTTCAGTTTGTCTTTCATTAACGTTGAAAAATCCACTTTCTTGTGTGCGGGATTCCCGGCAACTATCGTGCACGGACTCACCTTCTTATCCACCACCGACCCTGCGGAAACGATGGCGTACTCCCCCACTTCGGCACCACAAAGCACCGCGCTTTTCACGCCAATCCATGCGCCTTTGCGGATGACCACCGGCGCCACTTTCGGCTCGATGACGCCCTCAAAATGCGGATAGGGGTTCATGTGAGCAATGACCGTTACCTCGCCCGCGAGCGACACGTTGTCCTCGATGTAAACGTACTCGGGATAAGCGTTGTCAATGACGCAGTGCATCCCGATATAAACATTTTTCCCGATGTGCACTCCGCGCCAGCGGTTCATCTTCACCCGCCACCCGTTGAGCGGGCAAAAATACGACAATCGCGCCAAAATGATGTTCTTTATCTTCCTGAAAGCGAAGCGCAAAGGCCCCATGTTGCGCCTTGCGCCCGCGCTTTTCACGGCCTCGCCCAATTTCTTGTCGCCGCCGTAGAACGGGATGGTTCTTGGTTCTTGTATTTCGAATTGCATAAGCAACAATATTTCAGACAATTACTTGAATCTCCACTGGTAATCCGGATTCTCGCGCATGGTTTTTCGGCTTTCGGGGTAGTTTCCGATGAACCAGGTAAAGAACGCCGCCACGTCGATTTTCTCGGAGAGCATCTTTTGCCGCCTTTGCTGGAAAGTTTCGCGCAATTCAGGCATGGCAAGAAGTTCTCCCACCTTACCATATAGCCTTTCGGGTTCGGAAGGCGGGATGGCAAAGGTGAGTTCATATTTGTGCTCCAATTCCTCCAAGACGCCGATTTTTCCCGCAAAGTCGTTGAAGCGCAAGCTCGGCGTGCCCAACATGGCCGCCTCCACAGCCATGCTCTGGCTGTCACCGATGTAAATGTTCGCAAAAGCAAGGATGTGGTGCATGTCGGAAGGGTTAATGTGCAGCCTATATTGCTCAAACTGAGGCTCCAACGGGCGCTCTGATGTGATGTAAACATCGCCGTGTGGAAGGAGTTGGTCTATAAGGTGGCGGGCCACATCGGCATTGATGCCGCCAATGCCGCCGTCGTGATGCGCGTTGAGTTTAGCGAAACGGAGCAAAAAGTAAGGTTTGTCGGCAGAAAAATAATTCTCGACCACGCTCTTGTCGGGCGTGAAACGGTTGGGGTGCAGATAGGCCAGTTTCTGGTAGCCCTCGTAGCCCGTTTTCTTCTTTTTTGTCCATCGTCCAGCATCGGTGACGTTGGGGCAAACCAAGTCGGAATAGAACGGGAAAAACGACCATGCGTAGAGTTTGATGATACCGTAGTCGTCGTCGAAAAACTCGAAGGAAGGCGTGCGGAACATTGTGCCAAGATAGGCCATCACGCCGTCGGAGCCGATGAGCATACACGGCTTTTCCTTCCTGACGATTTTGGCGATAGCGAAAAAGCGCTGTACCACCACGAGAGCGCGGCTCAGCTTTCCGCCCTTGTCGGGACGTTGGCCAATGCTGTGGTATGCAAGTCCCTCATTGATACACAGTTGTTCAAGCACATCTTTCGGGCGCACCACGACAATCACCTTGTGACCTTCATCTTTCAAGGCGCGCATCGTGTGCTTGAACATGTGGAAATGGGCCGGATGGCCGAGAGAGAAAAGGTAGGTTTTCATGATCGACGGAAGGTTTTGTATATCGTGAATCTGTGCTTATGCCAAAGATCCTTGAAAAACTTTCTGAACGCTTTGGCTGTTTTGTATTTCGAGAAGATTAGCCGAGGGCGAAAATCGCGGTAGGCGCCAAATTTTAGTTTAAAATCCATGCACCCATTGTTGTTGAAGAGCGAAGCCCCCCTTGCCTTGCAACGTTTGAAGGCCTCCCAACGTATCAATTCGTTGGCACAATAGTGAGAATACTCCCTATAACTTGCGCTTGAGAAGGAGCAAGCCGTCTTGTCGCTTGTCGCATAAATACCCGTGGCGATGATTTCGCCCGTAGGGATTACGGCCTCCAAAAGCAGCAAATACTTGGGATATAGAATCTTAATCAACTCACGCAGGTGACTTTTTGAGCGCAACGGTTCCAAACCCTTACCCTGCATGACGCTTTTGCATTGTTCATAATGGATGTCCAAAAACTGGTCTGGGTCGTCGGTTTCGCGAATGACAACCCCTTCCTTGGTGGCCTTGTTCACTTTGTAGCGACACGATTTTTTGTCCATTCTCGCAAACATCGTGTCTTCGTCAGCGGTCAAGTCGATCCAACTTGCATCATGATATTCAATAAGGTCTTCGGCACCTTCAAAATCATAGATTTGAAGCTGCCAATCCTCTATCTGCAACAATACCGCATAGCGATTCTTGAACACCCACTTTGCCAATTCCTTGTATATCTCAATGCGTTCAGGAACAGAAATCTCAGACAACATCGACAGACCTTGACTTCCTGTTCCGACGCCCTCCAACGGCGACCCCAAAGTCCAAACGCCTCGCTTTAGTAATGCCCCGACAAAGTACCCAATCAAAACCTCGTTTTTCGTTACCTCGGCGATGAATGGCTGGCAATGCTGGAAAGCCAAATACTCAAACCAAGCCTTGGTTTTATATAATGTGCCGTCGTAAGTCCCTTCGATGACCTTCCATACCTCGTCGCTTGGCGTGATGCGATTAAAACCGTACATATTGTCCTTCATTTCAATAAACTGGTATCATAAGTAATTCATTCCTAAGCCTTTCGGCATTCGGGCAATCGCCTTGGTAGCCAAATTCCTTGGCCCAAAGGATGCTGTTGGCGAAGTGTGTGGCCGATTCGATGCCTCGTTGGGCATACTGAATTTTCAAGGCCTTTACATGCGCTGAACGGACAACCAACATAAAGGCGTTGCTTCCAACCAACACACTGGAAACCAATTCGTTATTTCCCAAATACTTGGCTTCATTCTTGGCGTTCACAAGTCTTGTTTTCACTTGTTCGGCCACTTGGCCTTTGCGCAAGGCCAACATGGCCCTAATGCCTTGCGCCATTTTCTTCGCCACAATCGGTTCGCGGCCAGACTTCGGCTTTTTGTTTTGTTTCCAACGACTCGTGAAAACACTGTATATCAACCTCTTGTGCAAAACATCCGTCAAAAGGAGTTTCGCATAGAGCTTGGATTCATCAAATCTGGAATAGCCTGGCAATCTATCATACAAAGTTTTGACGGCATCAGCGTAACGGCTGTTGTTCACGACCAAAATGCCGCCGTCACCCAAAGAAGGCAACTTGCCTTGCCCTATGCTATAAACCCCAAAATCGCCGATGATTTCCTTGCCAAAAGCATGGGCGCAATCCTCGATGATGGGCAGCTGAGGATATTGCTTGCGAATGGCATCAATATCGTTAATTATGCCGAACAAATGCGTAACAATCAACGCTTTAAGACCATTTGACTTCCTTTCCAAATCGTCTCGGTCGATTCTCATGTGGTCGTCGATGTCGATGAAGACCACCTCGCATCCGGCTTGCGCCACGGCGTTCATCACCGTGTGGCAGTTGTAAACCATCACGCCCACTCTGCTGCCTTTTGGCAAACCCAGCGACTGCAAGGCCAATAATAGTCCACTCCGCGCATGGTTGAGCAAAAACTCGTTGGCATCAGGCTGATATTCAAGAGTTTTTTCCCTAAATGCCTGCCTTTCGGCTTTGTCGAAATTGACTTCTACGCGCGGCTTCATGCTATAGTTTTTTCATTATCTTGATTCCCAACTTTCCCAAACCGAACAAGATAGGCTGGCAAATATGCACAAAACGGCCATGCTCGACCAATTCGCCGCCGAACTTCAGTTTGAAATCACGCACACCGTAGCCGCCATCGTCGGGCTTGCCCGCACCCATGAAGTCAAACCGTGGAAAACCGTTTTCAGCGGCGTGGCAAATGCCGGCATAGTTGGCCATGACCGATGGCGACAATGCGCGGTGGTTCTGGTCATCGCCACAAGCCGCCCAAGCATACACGGCGTGGCCTTCAAGCGCAACGCAAACCAAACCGCCCAGCAACTCACCCTCGACATTCTTCGCCATGAAAAAACGCGACGAAGGCAAAGTCCTCAACTTTGCGAAAAACTCATACGGATAAAGCGGCGACTTGACCTTAGTGCGGAACAAATCGTCTAACATCGCGTAGAAAGCCTCCAATTCCTTTTCGGTCGGGTTGTCGTCAATGAAAACTCCGTTTTCTACCGCCTTTTTGATGTTGCGCCGGCGGTTGCGGTCCAATCGTCCATTAATCGCTTCCAATGAAGTTGTTTCAATCTGAACGTTATAGTGCGGCTCGTAGGCGAACCCACATTCCTCAAACACTTTTTTCCAACGGCCATAGTCGTTAAAATTGCGCGTTTCGACATAGATAGCCTTGCGTTTCAAGCTGTCTTTCAACGCATTGAGCAAGGTTTTCAGTTCCTCGTCGGTAATACTGTCGGCGAGCAACGGTCCGCCGAGAATAATCGCCCTTTTAGACAAGAATTGCTTCAGCTTGCCGCCATCCTTTTGGATATAGCCAACGGCCAAGCCTTTCAACACATCCTCCGACTCGACCGCCACGACAAAAGCCTCCATGAAAGACAGGCTGTCGAAAAAGGCGAAAGCCTCCTGCGTCTGGAACCATGTGGCGACAGGAGATGATTGTATCAAGGAGTCCCATTGGGAATTGTCAATATCTTGAATCTCTATCAGGATTTTCATTTCAAAACAGTTTTATAAATTCCAACCAAACTCTCCGCCACTTGCCTATTATCCAAACCATCGGAGAGAAGTTTTTCCCTACCGTTGGTTTTCCCTTCAAAAGCCATCGCCTTTTTAAGCAAATATGCCAAATCTTCCGGATTGCGAGTTTGAGCGACATGGCAACCCACAACGCCTTCAATTCTCTCTTTCACGTCACCCACATCCACGCTAACGATAGGACAACCACAAGCCAAGGCTTCCTTGACGACTTGCGGCGAGCCTTCTGAAAAAGAAGTCATCAGAAAGGCATCGGCGGCACACATCAAAAGAGTGACTTCTTCGCGCGTATAACCTTTCAATTCAAGTAATTCTACATTTTCATCTTGCAAAAATGAAACTGTTTTCTTGGCAAGAGGAGCGTTTTTCACTGCGTTGTCGAACGCACCGGCAAAAAGGACATAACGTTTGCTTTCGGCCAAGTTCATTCTTTGTCTTGCCTCTTGTTTTTCAGTCAGTTGCAAGTCTGAGAAATCAATACCACAAGGCACAAGAGTGCATTTTTTCCTGGGTTTGGCGATTCTCATCGTCTTTCGCGAGACGAAGATGTTCCACGCCGAAAGCCGAATGGCCATCTTTGAGAACGGAAAAGCCTTTTTGTCGTTGATGTCGGAGCCGTGGTAGGTGGTTATTACAGGAACTTCCCTTTGTAGATTGGCCAACAAGCCACACAATCCGAAATGCGCGTGAATAACATCAGGATTAAACTCTTTTATCCTTTTCCTCAAAAATTTGAGTTGCCTTAAATAACCAACAACTCCTTTTCCTCTAACATGAAAAAAACCACATTCTACTCCAAGACTACGCAGAGCCGAAACTTGCTCTCTCACAAAAGGAGAAACATTTTCCTTCTGTTTCACTTTGAAACTACAAACCGCCAATACTCTCATCATGCAAGTCCCCTACCAGCCAACTTGATCCATGCCCAACCTACAATCATTACACTCACACCAATAAGCCAATAAGTGTACCATTTCTTCTGTTTATTCTTGACTTGTGTAATTCCGTATGCTGCAAACATCAACTCAAAAGCCAAAACAGGTAAGTGAAAGCGCTCAGAATGGGCGAAATTGCTGAACGCGATAACGAGCAAATAGCCACATGTCAAGGCTATTGGCAAAACATGCTTTCGCCAATCTCCACTCAATAGCAACAGAAGCAGAGCATAAATGGTCAATCCAGAAAGCACATTCTTGATGAAATTGGCTCCATTCAACATCATTTGGTTTTCCTGATTTTCAATGTAAACCATGGAAGAAAAAGGTATGGTAAAAATAGCAGGTGCGAAAAGCGATGCCGATGCATATTTGGCAAAAGTGTTTCCTCCAGCAGAATTGGCACGAGCTTCCATTCCAACGGATTGATTAGACTCTCTATCCTCCCACAATTGTTGCGTTTCCTGCACTATCTCTACTCCAACCGTAGCCGCCATCCAAACAGCAAAAACGGAACTATATAATATCTTTTGCCACAACTTCAATTGCTTTTTAGTGGTAAAAACCAGCCCTACTGCGAAGGAAGCAAACAATACGCCTCCAAGTGCCGTCCGAAAAGTGAAAGCTGCCAAAATACACAAAACTGGAATCACCATGTCCTTCACAACAATCTTGCGTGCATGAAGCACATAATCTGCCCTTTCCGCATATAGGACAACCAAAAAAGCCATTTCCAGTTCCTTAAGCGTAATACCGCAATAAAACCACATGTTCGGCATCAACATGCAAAAAATCCCTGTAATACGACCTGCCCACTCCCCGAAATTGCGTTTGGCCAAGTTATACATCAACACACATGAAAAAGCACCCAAAAAACACTTAGCAATACGAGCGGTCAAAACATGTGTGCCAAATAACAAGTATACGAGCCCAAGATACCATCCATACCCAGTATCATCCAATGGCATTTCTTTCATTAACTGTTTCATTGCTTCAAACCCACTATTTTTCCATACCTCTCCCATTCGTTGGTATACAAATTCATCCGCCGCGCCAAATGCATGCGGTGCTCCTGTCATCTTTATGTAATAAAAATAAATGAATACCACATACACCAAACGTATCACTAATGCAGTAATAAACAACTTCTTGACAAAAGATTTCGGGCTATAGCGACGCCATTCCATGGTCAATTTGTTGCTATAAACAAAAAACACCAACACAGAAACAAAACCGAACAACATGAATTGGAATGGCATTACATAGCCTGAAAACCACAAGCTCACTATAGCTAAAGTAATCAAATAACAGCCAATGGCCCTAGTCGAAAAAAAATTGGGAAAATAAGTCAACATAATGCAATCATTCTTACAATAAAACAAACTGCAAAAATACTAAATTTCAAACTATCCTATCAATTTGCGCTTCATTTTTATCAAGCGCGTCATGTTTTTTTGTCCAATCATTTTCAACAGCAAGCCATTGCCTTTATTATCGTTCCATGTACCCATAAAATGATGGTCACAATAGGTGTTCTCTGTCAGCAAGAACTCTCCTGTCGTTTGCCGTGGGCAAAAATAATCAGTTGGAAAAACATGCAAATCCTTATAAACCTGATATTTCCCATCCTGAACAAAGCCATTGGTTCTCATAATCCGAGAGATGCGAGCTGTATTGGTTGTCAAATCCAAAGAACCGTCTTTCAATACAAAATGAGCATCATTGTAAGAGTCTAATTGCTCTTTTACCCACAATCCGTTGGCTTCACTCGCCATGAGACCAGTTACAGGGGGAGTGGTTTTGCTACCCTCATAACCCGTAAAGGCTGTCAAATGAAGCAAGTCGTCCAAAGGTTTTAAAACCTCCACATCAGTATCCATATAGATTCCTCCTTCATTGTACAAAGCAAAAAGTCTCACATAATCTGTCACGAACGCAAACTTCCTTGAATTGTATGCTTCTTTTACATACGGAACTGAATTCACATCAAAACTATCCTCATTCCATAATTTGTACTCCCAGTTGGGCATGTACTTGTGCCACGAAGTAATGCACTTTTGTGCCAAGTCGGGCAACTCGCCTCGCCCAAACCAACAATAATGTATCTTTTTCGGTATCATAATGCTTGAGTTATAAAATTCACTATGCGTTCTCTTGCCTTCCCATCTCCATAAGGGTTGGTCGCTCCGCTCATCTTATCGTAAAGAATGACATTATCCAACAAATCGGACACCCATTGTTCTATCCTCTTACAGTCAGTTCCAACCAATACCACCGTACCCGCTTCAATAGCCTCCGGCCTTTCCGTAGTATCACGCATTACCAATACTGGTTTACCCAAACTCGGTGCTTCTTCCTGAATCCCTCCGCTATCGGTAAGCACTAAATAAGATTTTTCCATCAAAAACACAAATTGAAGATATTGCAACGGCTCTATCAAAAACACATTGGATGTATTGCCACCCAATATTTCACCAACCGGTTTACGAACATTAGGATTGAGATGCATAGGATACACAAAATCGACATTCTCATACTTTTCAGACAAGATTTTTATCGCACTACATATATGATGAAATCCTTCACCAAAATTCTCACGTCTATGCCCTGTAATCAACACGAGTCGCCTCCCTCTCTCCAATCTTTCAACATCATATCCCATGACTTTGACTTCCTCTTGGACTCTTTGTGACATTTCTTCATCACTTCTTATCCTATTGACCACCCAAAACAAAGCATCTATCACGGTGTTCCCTGTGACCACAATTGATTCTTCGGGTACATTTTCCTTAATTAGATTCTTCTTCGAAAGTGACGTCGGAGCAAAATGGAGAGATGCTATTCTACCGGAAATTAAACGATTCATCTCCTCTGGCCACGGGCTGTATATATTACCCGTCCTAAGTCCCGCCTCAACGTGAGCCACTGGAATCTGCTGATAAAATGCCGCCAAAGCCGTCGCCATTGAAGTCGTAGTATCACCATGTACAAACACCATGTCTGGCTTGACCTGCTTCAACACTTCTCTCATGCCCAACAAAACTTTACTTGTAACATCATACAAGTCTTGATTCGGCTCCATAACTTTAAGATCGTACTCAGGTCTTATTTGAAACACTTCCAGCACTTGATCCAGCATTTGACGATGTTGCCCCGTAACGCATACAATAGTATGGAACTGCTGCTCGTATCTTCTAAATTCACGAACTAATGGAGCCATTTTTATGGCCTCTGGACGGGTTCCAAAAACGATTAACACTTTTTTCATAAACGATTTTCAATTCCCAACATTTTCAATGAAGCAATTGGGGAACCATATTGTTCCCAATAATCTCGCGCTCCTTCTTCAAGTTTTTTTCTGTATTCAGGATGCCTCACTATGTAATCCACTGCTTCTTTCATGGATTCTTTTGAGTTCTCCACAAAATGAATGTTCTTTCCGTGTTCCAATGGCGCAGGTAAGTCGTTTGAAAGTTTTGTTGAAACGATGCTTTTCCCCATCGCCAAATACTCCCCTAACTTCCATCCGTGACAATCCCAAAAAGCTGGCGTATTGAAGACCAAAACGGAACGATGAGTCTTCTCCATCCATTCTTTCATTGGCATCCCTACGCATAAACAATCGCAAAATAACTTCTCCGAACTTCTCTCCTTTCCTTGTGAAACCAATCCTCCCTCAAATTGCACATTGTCAAGTTCTTTGCAGGCTCGGATGAAATTGGCCTTACGCGCATTCACTCCTTCGTCATTCCTATTCCACTCATCGCTAAACCATAATGTGGAAAGAAAAAAGATATAATTGTTATTATTATTTGATGGGTTCTTGATGAAATAATCTTGATACAAAGGACGTTGCAACATCCTTTTATATTTCCCCAAATACTTTTTACAGGGTTTTCCACTTTGAAAAAGGCCTTTCGAGGCATGTAACAAAGCCGAAAAATAGTTCCAACATCGAATACCAAAGGACGGGCACAGCGAAACCAATTTTCAACGAAACCTTTCAGGCGTCTTTGAAAAATTAGCATTTACGCTACCGTAGACATCACACCAATCGTATACGGCTTCATTGATTTCATAAGAATCGCAATAGGAAATAGCATAGCGTTTATCATCCACTTTGAAAAGGAAAACATTCATCCTATCATTAACATTTTGTAGTGTCATAAAAGGTTCGGATGAGAATCGGACATTCCTGTTTCCCGCCAAACTCAACAACCCATAAATGTAGTAACTTTCATACAATATGTTACCATAAACATCATCAATGATTACTTCCATTGTTAAAGACTTAATTCAACTATATACACGAAACAAGAGGCGTTTTGCCATGGCGCCCAAACTTTGCACCCGATGTCTTATCCTCAGCCAAACCAGGGGGCGTCTGTATTGTTTTTGAATTTTTATTGGCTGTTTCTCCCAACACACTTTATCCAATTCCTTTTTGGCTAAATTATGATAGTTTTTGGAAAGAAAATATGGGTACAGACTATATACTCTTAGGTTATCTATCAACTGTTTGTAGTCTGGATTAGTTCTTTCTTCTTCGAAAAGGAAATCCAAATTCCAGAGCATATGTTCTTTAGGCTTATGCAATCGTCCCACTCCTCTATTCGCCACATCCACATCCTGATTATAATAAGCCAATGGCTTGTTCAAGAACGCAACTTTATATTTCATTGCGATGCGAATCCACAAAAGGAAGTCTTCACCAAGTTTAATACCTTTTGGAAAGCCCTGCATTTCGTCAAAGATGGGACGCGGAACACACACGGCACCGGTCCACAAAGGCATTGCCAAGGTTTTAGCATATGCTTGACAATAGTCGATGTAGCCTTTCTCGAAACCAGCCTCCACGCCAATCGGAGAAACCCGTGTCTTGCGTTTGGTTTCATTGACTATGGTATAATTGGTGCCATAAATGCCTGCGTCAGGAAAATCCGCAATCAATTTCGCCATTTCCTCCAAGAAGTTTGGTGCCCACCAATCGTCAGCATCAAGAAAACAGAGACAATCACCTTTCGAAACCGCCACGCCATTGTTGCGAGCCACTGAAACGCCGGCATTATTCTGCCTTATCAAGTGGCAATTCGGGTGTCCTTCAATAACTTGTACAACAATTTCGGCAGAATTGTCCTTGCTACCATCATCAACTATAATCAGTTCAAAGTCGGTACAAGTTTGTGACAACACACTATCAATGGCCTTGGCCACATAGGGTGCCTTGTTGTAAAGCGGTATGATAATTGAGAAAAACATCTTAACAAATTCTCTTCAGCAACTTGTCAACAACTTTCACAATCATACTCTCTGCCCCCCCTTGTGTTTTCCTCAAATACCAAAACAGCAACCTGTATCTCCAAGGCAGTTTTGGATTGATGCCTGCAGCTTTAAGGCAGGGGTTGTCCCAGATGTCCAGTTTCATGTATTTTTTTATTCCATCGCGCTCGAATATGGAAAGTATCTCGTCTATGTAATACTTCCCATCATCATTGCTCAACAGATAACGGGCATCATATTCTTGATTATCTTTACAATATAATCCAACTTCACCATTCAATGTATTCATCTTTGGAGTAGGACGATGATAAGTGCGGAACATGGTCACCGCGCTTTTTTGCTGAACCAGTTTCGCCAAGGTGCTCACTTCGTAAAAATCTTGTTTGTTTCGTGTACGTTCCAAATTGATGAAGGACAAATGAACAAACTTAATATCAGGAATCATAATGTATTCTGCCCGTTCTATAGACAAACAAGGAATCCGCATCTCATGCACAGCACGTCTCTCGCAACGGTCATATTCTTCTGCAATGTTCATTGATGATTCAAAATGACAAGCCCATTCTGTGTATCCACTTTCAGGCAAGGCGTGCCTATAATCTCCATAAAGGTTGAGCCATTTGAAACAAAAAATCTCATTCGGCTTGGAATTGACAATCCTTTGCCACCCTTCGGTTTTTTCAAACCCTTCCGAAAGGAACTCGTCTGCGTCAAGGGCAAAGACAATCTTGTCACCCTCTATTTTGTCCACTTCCCTGAACAGCAACAGCCTTGCTGCCGCCTGATTCATCTCGGGCAAATCATTATCGACAAGAATCACCTTATCATATTTGGCGGCAATCTCTCGGCTGCCATCCGTCGAGTGTTGGTCTGCCAAAATAATGTAATCCGCCCAAGATGAGGTGCAAGTCAGAAAAGCGTCGAGCACCCATGCCTCATTGCGCACAGGGGTGATGACAATGATTTTTAATTCCGATGTACCCATATGTCTAAATCATTCAAGAAAAAAACAAAGATTGAAGCCACAAAAGCCAAATACTAAACCCAATGGCACTGCATAAGAAACCTTAACAAGGCTGGAGACACTTTTGCCAAACGAAACAATACTTTGTGGCGGAGTTTCGTCCTTGAACACTTTCTGAAAGACTTCCAGTTTATCTTGTTCTTTATCTCGCCATCGTCTTTTGCGTTGCTTTGACGCAAAGCTGCGATATATTGGTTATTAATAATTCTGTAGATGGTCGTTTTTTCTATACATGAAATCGGAACGAAGAAGTTGGATAAGTAATTGGCAATAAACACAGTATCTATTGCTTTTTCCAAAAAATCAGAGGTGGTCATTATCGACCCTGCTCTAATACGATAATAATAAATAGGGATCGATATTTGTTTGACACGCTTCGCATAATAGCATACAATCGGAGTAAAAAGATTATCCTCATGATAAATACCCGGATAAAACCACAAATCGTTCTTTAATAGAAAAACACGACGATAGCACTTATTCCATACTATCGTAAAATTAAATTGGCGGTTTTCACAAGCATACTTGGAATAAAAACTCCAACCGTCTTCAAACTCTTCATTACACAACACATCTGGTTGGTTATAGTAGTCATTGTTTTCTTCGTAAACCACACCATTGAAACAAACCACATCTTCTCCTTCAATAACACCACTAAGTCTTCCCAATCCTTCAACGTCAATCCAATCATCACTATCTAAAAAAAACAAGTAATCTCCTTGTGATTCTCGAATCCCAGTATTTCTTGCTCCTGACAGTCCCATATTGGATTGATGGATCACCTTTATCCTTTTGTCCTTGTCTGCATACTCTTTCAGTATGGCAGGTGAACTGTCAGTGCTTCCGTCATTGACACAAATAGCCTCCCAGTCAGGATAAGTTTGAGCCAAGACACTATCCAAACATTGCCTCAAATATTTCTCGACGTTATAAACTGGAATGATTATGGAAAATTTCATAAAATCAAAGTATTGCGTTATTTATAATTTATACTATTCTGCCAATTTCCCCCTCAGTCGTTTTGCCAACCTGAAGAGATGGAACGTAATCCAAGTGCGGGTGCATTTGTCCCTCAATGCGGTCTCGCCCGAAAGCTTAGAAAACTCCTTCGCTTTCTGGTAATCTCCCCTTCGGTAGGCAAGGGTGGTAAGGATGTGGTTGATGTAACGGTTGCTGTCGGCCTCGCTGAAAGTGATTTGAGGATCGTCTGGAAAACAATCGGAGAGATACTTCGTCATAAACGCCTCTCGCTCATATTTCTCTATGACTTGCTCATATGACTTGGGGCGCGAAAGCGATGCTGGTGTAAATGAAAACACACAAGTTGGCATGTCTATGAAAGAGAACTTGGCCTTCTTCAATAACAGGATAATGGTGTTCCAATCCTGTATGGGAAAACGATGCCTCACATAGTCCTCCAAATTAATGCATTCATCAACAAGGCTCTTGCGCACCATCATCACATTAAGCGAAAAGCAATTCTGCTTGCCTTGCCACATTTGGTGGAGGTCGGGATAGTTGTCAGGATAGACGATGGGGGTCCTCAAACCTTTCTCGTTCTCGAAATAGCCGTTGGTGAAAAGCAGGTTCACATCAGGGTGAGTTTCCAAATAATCCACCATGATTTGCATCCGATTCTCATCAGTCCAATAGTCGTCGTCGTCAAGGAAGGCCAAATACTCCCCTTGCGCCAACATCACGGCCTTGGCCCAATTGGTTCCAACGCCAGAATTCTTTTCCAACGTATTCACAACCAAGCTGTCAGGATATTTAGCTTGAAATGAGGCTAACAATTCTGCAGTGCCATCAGTACTGCAATCGTTGCCCACGATGACCTCGAAATCGAAGCTCGTCTTTTGGCCTAAAACACATTCTATGGCTCGTTTTAACTCCTTTACACGATTGTAGGTGCAAATGATAATTGAGAGTTTCATGTCAGTTTGTTTTTCCAATAATACCACCAATGCCTCAATTTTGTACGGCTCACGATCTTATACGATTTCCAGTCGCATAGCTGATTGAGTTCTGCCAATTCATCTTTCCTGACATTCATCAAAACCACCTGATAATGATGTGTAATGGCACGATAGATGACAGTCTTGTCGAAGCCTCGCTTAGGGATGAAATACGCTGCAAGACGGTTGGCTACCTTCAGCATGTCCTTTTTCCGCGCCAGCGAAATCTCCTGCATCTTGCTGCCTTCGCGGACGCGATAAACATAGATAACATCAGGAACCACCTTCACCTCTTGTGCATTGAAAAGCACTATTGGCACCCAGAGATTGTCCTCAAATGAAACATCCTCATCGAAAAACAGGTTATTCCCAATGATGAAAGTCCTTTTATACACTCTTAACACTACACAAACGAAAGCAAAATCACGGGCAAGCAAGGCATTCTCATTATAATAGTCCATACCGTTTCTGTACTGTTTCTCGGTCAGTTCATCCGCAGGATTGAATGTATTGGTTACCTCAAAATAACGCTTTCCGCTAAAGCATAGCACATCTTCATCATTCACACTATCCGCAAGGATTTGTAAAGCATAGTCCTCAATCCAATCGTCGCTATCGAGGAAAAAAATGTAGTCGCCATTAGCCACTTTCAATCCCGTATTGCGAGCGGCGGCTGTTCCAGCATTATTCTGCGAAATCATTTTAAACCGACTATCCTTAGCTGCATATTCATCCAATATCACAGAAGATTCATCCGTCGAACCATCGTTCACACAAATGGCTTCCCAATCAGAAAATGTCTGGTTAAGGACACTGTCGAGGCAATCACGAAGATATTGCTCAACGTTATAAACTGGTATGATGATGGAGAATTTCATACGTTATATTTCATCCTTTTCACATTAATCAAATCCATCCTACTTTTTTATACTTATATAACCTTCTGAACAACAATTTATTATCAAAAAACCCAGTTCTCAAATTAGCAAAAACAAATGCCCAAAGCTTGCTTGGAAAGACCTCTGCTCCTTTCTCAGATAAAGTTGGCAAAGCCGCTTTAATATAATTTTTTTGCACTTCGCGGTTTTTCTCATCAATCACATCGGTTTGCATCGATGCTTGAGTGCCATGTATCCTATATCGGTATAATACCTCAGACAAGTTGGCAAATTTTAGCCCACTCACTAAAGCCCGTGTCCATAAATCATAGTCTTCACAAGGCACCATTTCTTGACGGAAACGCAGACCTTGCTTCTCAAAAGATTCTTTCCGCCATACACTTGAAGCATGAAGTACCGGCGAACGGAACAAAGCACGGATTTTCATTTCTTCAAAATCCTGATCCCGAATCCAGATTTCGTCATTATCCCCAAAAAGCTGCATACCGACAGAAACCAAGTCTATTTCGGGATGAGTTTCCAAATAATCCACCTGCACCTGCAAGCGGTTGGGCAGCGAGATGTCGTCGCTGTCCATGCGGGCGATGTACTTGCCTCGCGCCAATTCTATCCCAATATTCAGCACATTCGACAGGCCCACGTTCTTCTCGCCACGGTATCTGACAATTCTCGGGTCGTTGTAGGTGTCCAGAATCTCCTCGGCGTTGTCGGGCGAGCAGTCGTTGAGCACAATCAACTCAAAATCCGTGAAGGTTTGCGACAGCATACTGTCAATCGCCTCACGAAGAAAGGGAGCCGTGTTGTAAACGGGCATTATAATAGAAGCTTGAGGTATTGTCACCATTTTTCGACTTTCTTAACTATTGCAATTTGCAACTTGTCATATTTGACAAGTCTTTGCATCCATTCAATCAAAACTGCTACACCCAATGAAATGGCCAGAAAAAGCATGAAAACCAAGATAGAAGAAGGCAAGCTATAGATTATGTTTGGAATCAATTGTTGGAATAAGGTATGGGTCAAATACATAATTGTGGCATATTTCCCAACAAACCTAAGAGCCATACCGCTTGTTGGAATACATACATACATACATACATACATACATACATACATACATACATACAATTGACAACGCCAACAAAGCCCTAATAAGAATAGCACCGTATGCTCCCATACCTTGGGTCTGATGCAGTGTGGCCAAACCGACACATAACACAACTGAAATCGTCAACATCAAGATTCTCCAACGTCTATTAGTAGGATTGGGCAAAAATTGATGCTTGGCAGCTATCATGCCAAGAAAAAAAGCGGGAGCTCCTCCTTCTTCCAAGCAAAACAAACGGACTGGACGAATCAATTGCAATGCCACTACCATAACCAAGCCAATAATGGCCGAGTACTTGTTCTTCACCACTAAAAACAAAAGAGGAAACAATAGATACAACTGTATGATAAGTTTGTTGAACCACCAAGTACCCAAATAAGATCCCCATCCCATCAGTCCCCATGCATCAAGCAAGAAACATTTCAAGGTGTTGCGACTTGCGGGATACGCATCTTGAAAAGTGAAACCTGCAAGATTGCCTACCAAAACCACCAAAACGAAGCAAAACCAATAGGGTAAAAAGAAATTGACATACCTTTTCAACAGGAACTTGACCGTGTTCTTGAAATAAGGCTTTTCCAACTTAGAATACTGCTTCGTCAGACCATAACCACTGACAAAAAGAAACAAAGCCACACAAACCTTGAATACTTGAGCCAAAGAATGTCGAAATTTCCAAACTCCACCGTGCGAAGAAACAGATGATGCCACAACATCAAGCAGATAGCGATACCCTTGATTGCGGTCGTGTCTTGTTTACTTAGTTCCATTCAACATCTGTTTTTACTACCTTTGCAGGTACACCAGCCACCAAACTATGAGGCGGCACATCCTTGGTCACCATGCTGCCTGCTGCCACCACCGCGCCATCCCCAATTGTTACACCTTTCAAAACTGTCACATTCATCCCAATCCAAACGTGATCTCCGATGATAATTGGAGTGGCAACGCTTTTACCATCCACAGTACAATTATCTAATTTTAAACTAATTACATGATTATCAGAATCTCTAAGCACCACGCGTTCAGAAATAACTACCCCATGACCAATCCGAATGGATGAGAAACAATCTATCACGCAATCATGGTTCATGTATCCACTGCAAAGTATCAATTCCGCACCAGAATTTACATTAATACGACATCCAGCATACACATCAAAAGCATCAACTTTCAATAACGCCTTTTCTGCTACGAAGAGAGAACCTGCCATTTTGTTCTTCCACTACCTAACATCATCCCACTGACGATTGAAATTAAGATAGTTGCCTATTTCGACTCTCGCTGAAGGATGCACATAATACATACAAGGTTTATAAAGCCTAATTCCTTTCTTTGCAAACAATCTGGTGCAAAACAGACGGATGAGTTTATTTAAAAGTCTTTCCATAGTTCAACAAATCACTCCTTCCTAACATAAACCACAGTATTATTTAGGTTTTCGCTTTTTATTAATGAAAAATGATTTATCAAATAATGATAAAAAACACTCATTGTAGCCAAAGACTCAATATCACCAGCCATTACCACAAAGCAATCTGCATCTTCCAAGCGTTCACAATATGTGTCCTCGGTATCATAGCCGAATGAGAATCCGTATTTTTTCATCGCAGCTGGCTGAAGCGGACACAAAGCATAGTATTGAAATGTGTTCCAATAGCACAATGCAGACTTGCAATTATAGGTTTTGGCAATTTGCCTAATCTGTTTAGCGTTTTCTATTTGATGTTTTCTATAATCATGCTTGACAAGCGAACTCGAATTCTTATAGATATTATACAAGGGTATCACCATAGCAGTAAAAAACAAGCCATAGTACAACATAAACAATACGCGCGAAACTTTTTGGTCACTCATTTTTTCCCAAAACAATGCATTAATAACCAACACAAACGGTATCAAATAAACAAAATAATGGGGAAACACATTAAAATAAAATTGGAGTGAGGCCATCAAAAGGCCAGTAACACATCCTATCATTAAAGCCATACTTGATTTGTTTTTCCAGAGGAACAAACAAGGTAAAAACAACAAAAACGGGAATAGTCTGACACTTTTTGCCACGCCATCAAAATACATTTTTAAAGATTGACCTCCATAGCCACTGCCGTTCAACGCTTCTATCAAAGCAATCGGAGTTAATCCACAAATGAAAAACAACAAAAAGAATAATGCGATCACAACACAAAATCCAAGAATTGCACTTATACAATTCCACAATTTTCTTCCCCATGCCTCATCCGAAAACAATAACATCACCCCTATCACACCAGCAAACAGCAAGCCATACTGTTTGGATAAAAAAGACAAAGCAGAAAAAACTCCAGCCAAAAAAGCACACCAAGCCGTTCCTTTTTTCCAGATCAGCAATAGAATTGAAGCAAGACCAAAACATACCGAAAAAGCTTCCAAGATAAAATAGACTCCCTCTAAATAATAATACAACACCAAAAAGGCAAGTCCAGAAAACCATGCCAACAAATCGCTATTAGTCACTTTCTTCACAATTAGAGCCATTAGTATAGCATCCACAAAGACTATCAAATACAAAAACAACATATATACGGAATAAACAGGATAGGCGCCCATAAACACTCTCGGAATCTGCAAGGCATAAAAAAACAGAGGCGTATAGCCTAAACTAAAATCACGATAAGGAACATAACCCTGATGTATCAACTCGGCTACGCCAAGATAATAACCAGCATCAACATTCACAAAAGACTTGAATGCCGCTAACAAATAAGCTACAAACAGGAAAACTGACAATCCTGTCAATAACAGAAGCACCAACTTATTGTCAATACTATATGCTTTAATCCTATTTATCAAATCTTTCATAATTGAAACAATTCACATATTATGAAAAGCATAATTCTTATAAGCAAAAACCAAAAATGCTCCTCCTACCTCAATTGTTCGATTTTAATCTCACAAAATTCTCATAGTCACACACATACTTTTCCTGCCCATACTCCTCAGATGCCAAAACCAACGTTACGCCATCATTTTTGGATGAATGAACCACAAACCATATCCCTGGCCGAATCAAAAGTCCTTTCTTAGGGTCGTCAAGCAGAACGGTGTTTCTGTTTTCCCCATCAAATAGATCCACGATGCAAGAGCCGTGCAACGAAAACAACATTTCTGAACCTTGCAACAAAGCATGCGCGCCTCGTTCCTTCCCTTCCGGGATATGATACAACCAAAACACCCTCTTCACGTCGAAAGGCAGTTCCTTATCCATCACGCTTATGGCACCACGACCATCAATAAAAGTAGGGACTTCAAACAACAAACAATCCTCAACCCTATAGTCCATATTCATTTTCATTGCAACTTGCTCATTTGTTTATACTCCTCAACCAAACGCTCCTGAAGCAACATGACTTGATAATTGGATTTCCTTACTTCTTCATCCCTCACACAGAGTCCAAAATGCTCTATGGATTTCAGAAAAGCATCGTCGGCAGGAAGTATTCCCTTCTCTACTTCTTGGTTTTTCTTAATAGTATAAGAAGGCGCAAAACCATCAGGGGCGGTCATAATCCGAGTGGTGGAGAAAGTGCCTTTGCTACCCCAAACTTCAAGGTCGCAACGATAGTCGTTGTCCATCCCGAAAGCGAGCTGGGCAACTATGTCATTACTACTTTCCATGGTCGCGGCCCCGTAAATATCGACTCCGAAACCTGATTTATAACCCGCCGTGGCTGATGTAAGTTGCACATCGTCACCCAACAACATTGTGGCTAATTTAATCGTGTATCCTCCTGCGTCCAGCAGCGCGCCACCACCCAGCGATTTGTTATAACGGAAATCGGTTTTTGCCCGCTGCGGAAATCCAAATGTTATCCTGTAAAGTCGCACATCGCCGATTTCGCCTCTATTTATAATATCAGAAACAGCCTTTATCTGATTATGAAAGACGAACATATAGTTCTCGTGTAGTGCCAATTCTTTTTGTTCGGCCAACGCCACCAAACGCTGGGTGTCTTCCATACATAAAGTGGATGGTTTTTCAACAAAGACATGCTTACCGAATTGCAAAGCCAGCTTCGCCCATTTATAATGCAGGGCTGGCGGCAAAGGCAAATATACGGCATCCACCTGCTCTGTTCCAGCCATATTTCCATAGCCTTTAATGACATCTCCACCAAATTCCTTTTGGAATTTTTCAGCCTTTTCCCGCTCGGCTGTCATCATCCGGTTGCGGTATTCGGAATCAACATTACACCAATCCTCACCAAACCACTCTTCATCCGTGGCATACGAAACGCCCACATACTCAAAATCTTTTGATTTCTGCAAGGATGGGAGGAAACGGCGGAAAGCAATCTCCGATGGACATATAACCCCTATTCGTATCTTTCTCATGATATTAAAAGCCGTACATTTCTACAAGAACGCGCTTCATGTTTTCGATAACATAATCAAGTCCTTCGTCTGCAAGACTGGTGTAAAACGGCAGACGGGTAATCCTGTTTCCAAGGTCTTCCGTAATTGGCAAATCTTCTGGTTTGTATCCCAGCCGTAAACCGTATGGAGAAGAATGAAGAGGCATATAGCCGATGTACACATAAATCTCATTCTTTTTCAACTCACTCATAAAGTGACTCCTATCCTCCAATGACGGGAACACGGCCCAAAAAGCGTGGTGGTTTAGTTTCACATACTCTTTAGGCCTAAAAACACCAATGATGCCTTTTTCCATGTAAGGTGCGAACAAACTGGAATATGCCTCTGTCAGTTTGGCGCGCTTAGTCTTAATCTCCTCTTCGTGTTCCAGTTGCGCATACAACATTGCCGCCAATACGTCTGACAACAAATAACTGGAGCCTTTGTCAACCCAACTGTATTTGTTCTTCTGTCCATTGATGACCAGGCTTCGGTCCGTCCCTTTTTCCTGAAGGAAAGTTGCTCGTTGATGCCATTCCGGAACATTATTGACTAACAGGCCACCTTCTCCTGCACTATAGTTCTTTGTCTCGTGGAATGAAAAAGCAGCAATGTGGGCTTTCTTGCCCGAAGGAACACCCTTGTAATAACTCCCGTACGATTGTGCACAATCCTGAAATACAATCAGATGATGACGGTCTGCTATCTCTCTGATTTCGTCAATATCGCACGGCACACCCGCATAGTCAATAGGCATTATCATTTTTGTCTTAGGGGTAATCAACGACTCTATTCTGGTATAATCGATATTCATAGTCGCAGGATCAACCTCACAGAACACAGGAAAACCGCCAAACAACACTACCGCATTCACTGTGGAACTAAATGTGTAAGATGGCAGAATCACCTCGTCACCAGGTTGCAGGTCGGCAAGGACCGACCCCATTTCCAAAGCCGAGGTGCCTGATGGACAGAGAAATGCACTCTCATAACCATATTTTTCCTGCATCAAAGAAAGCACCTTCTTGCAATAGGTGTGATTTCCACAGACTTGTCCGGAACGAAGAGCCTCCAACATATATTTCCCCTCGTCACCTGTAAGGTAAGTCTTATTAAATGGGATTCTCATATTATTGATTATTTGAATGATAAAACAGACAATAGGCTACGAGCCTGAATATTAAGGAAATTGTTGAATTTCAAGAAAGAAAACATTTGGTTTAGCGTCATCCAACGGTAATTTTCTGGAGTTTCAAGAGGGAAATCATCGCCCACCCTGATCAACATGTTCCGATTCTGCTCGCGATAGAATCTGCCGCCTTCTTCAGATTGCAAAGTGTCGTAAATGATTTCATTTTTTGGGGCATTCAACACATACAACACGAAAGGCGGACAATTCGTTTCCACGTCATATTTGCCCGTCAGGCACTGAACCGTAGGAGCCAATTCCATCACATCCAAATTGCCACATTCCAGTTTTGCTTGCACAAGAAAATGCGGCACACCATCAATGTCCTTGATGATGAATGCGCACAATCCTTGCTGCTGAGGCTGTACCAAAGGCTGGCACCACGAAGAGACTTCACGATTTGAAATGGTCACCTTTACTCCTATCACTTTGAAGTACTCTTGGTCTTCCCTAGAAATCTCATATTCTCCGATGTTCCAGTCTCGGATTTCCTTCATGGGTTTCGATGTAACAAGAAGATTATACATCGCTTTTTGGCGAGACAGCCATGAAATAAGCTCGTCCATAGTGAAACAGCCCATCTGCTCTTGCATCGACTTAATGAGAGACCGTCCCCAATCGCTCATAACATTAACATCAACGAGGGGTGTAAGGTACTTGGAAAAATTAATTCCGGAGATTACCGTGCGCGTATCCATATTAACCATATTGTCGTATGACAACATAACCTTAATCTGGCCAAGCGTCATCCATCGGAAATCCGGCAACAGCTCAACATCCTCATCTACTTTGATGATGATATTTCTATTGCGTTTACGCAGGAACCGCGCACCTTGTTCAGACTGCAACTGGTCAAGCAGTATTTGATGAGGCTTCGCATTCAGAAAATAATCCAAATAGGCGGGCTTTTTGCCTTGGTGCACACGTGTAAAATTACTCTTCGTAGCTTGCAGTGTCGGGGAAATCTGAACATTATTAACATTTCCCGGCTCGATTTTTGACTGCATCAGAAAATACAGCACACCATCTATCTCTTTTGTAAGAATGCCGAGGATGCCTACTTCCGGCTGATTGATAATAGGCTGATCCCACACTCCAACCTTCCCATAGTCGGTTTCCACGTGGATACCCTCAATGGAAAAGAACTTTCCGCTATTATGGCGCAACGATCTGTCTTCGTCAAAATGCCATCCTTCCAATTGTGCCAATGGCATTTGTTCAACTTTTACCTCAACTTCTTCATTACGCTGACGTATCCATCTGACTATATCTTCCTCGGTCAACCTCCCCTCGGTAGTTACAAGCGATTTTATCATAACTTTTAAATTTCGTATTCAATATCGAAAACAGTATAAGAGCAACCGTTTTCAATAAAAAACCTTATGCAAAAAACACTACCACACCCGCCATAATCACCGCAATCGCCCCAGCCTTCCGCCAAGTGACTTTCTCCTTAAAGAAAAGCCACGAAAGACAAGGAACAAACAGATAGCTCAAAGATTCTATAATGCTCACCTCCTTAACCTGAATCCCACGGCTCAAACAGAAGATATTCAACAACATTGACATTCCCATAATCCCATAACCGACTATCACCCAAGGATTCAAATACTGCCTAATGAAAGACGGATATTGCTTCTTTGCACCTTGTTTAAGCAGCATTTGAGCTCCAGCGGCGGCCAATACCGCGAATACCACGAGCAAATAATACATCATGCCTTGGAAAACAATACAATTCCTAAAACGATAATCGCAGAACCGAAAACATTGTTTAATGAAATAGCCTCACCAAACAGCAAAGCCGAAATCAACAGCACAAAAATCAAACTTGTTCCTTTAAACATATAGGCCGTTGATAGCGGCATCTTTGTGATAACTTGTTGCCACAATATGGCATAGATTCCCATCACGCCAACCGCTCCAGCAATCCAACACAGATAAGGCCAAGACAACAATTCTTGTCGCGAAGCCATCTTGGTGAAGATGAATGTGCAGGCGTAAATAAAATTAACACCTGTCAAAAACAAATATGCTCGCCAATGCCGTGACAAAAACTAATCGTTTATGTTAATCATATCTTTAATCACGAACAAGGGGCGCCCTTTTACTTGGTCAAAAATCTTACCTATGTATAATCCTATTATACCCATGACAAAAAGTAAAAGTCCTCCCACAAACCAAATTGAGAAAATCGTAGTAGTATAGCCCTGCAAGTCAATAATACCTATCCATTTTGCAATAACATTGTACACTGCCAAAATAAATGAAACCGAAGACATCATCATTCCAATTGTAACTGCAAAGCGCAAAGGCTTGTTGCTATTGGAAACAATGACATCAAAACTATATTTGAGCAGCTTGTGAAGGTCATAAGAACTCTTCCCTTCCATCCGTTCAGAGTGTTCCACATCAACAGATGTTTCTTTGAAACCTAAAAACTTCACCAACGTCGGGAACGACCTTGCACGTTCCGGCATTTTATTATATTCGGCAATCACAGAATGCTTATATATTCCAAAATTGGCTACGGCCTTATCAGAACCTATTCCACTCAACCAATTGAATATTTTATAAAACAAAGTCGAAGACATTTTTTTAAAAAAGCCATCCTCCCTATTCATCCTTCGTGCATAAACAATATCATAACCCTCAAGCGCCTTATTATACAATTTTGAGATTTCCTCTGGTCTGTCTTGCAAATCACAATCCATCAATACCACCCATTCTCCTCTAACATGATTCATCCCAGCTGTTATAGCGTAATGCTGTCCGAAATTGCGCGACAAGTTTATACCCTTAACCTTATCATTCTTGGCACACTCATCCTTGATAGCTCGCCATGAATCGTCAGGCGACCCGTCACAAACCAATACAATTTCATAGTCTTCGGTAATGCATTTGACGTTTTCCGCAATGCGACGCACTAATTCAGGAACTATCTTTTCTGCTTTATATACAGGAGACACAACTGATATTATAGGTTTATTCATAATTCCAATTTCTTGTTTCCCTGATAAATCAAATACCCACTCCTATCCGCGCTGCATTTCACGGACCGCAAAACCTCGTCAGTTATCTCAGCACGAACTATTTGGGGCAATTTCGCTTCTTTTATAATAGTTTGCAAATGTTTTGTTTCTTCACACAAAAAATAAACACCAGCAAAATGACGCTCACCAAACACGGGTTCTTCAAAGTTCCCCAAAGCCACATCAATTACACCTTTCAAGTAATCATAACCCGTCGACAGATGCACCAAATCACTTCCGATGAAATCACCTCCCATACGGGCGCCTATTTCCATTACATATATTCTACCGTCTGTTGTAATCTTGTATTCGGAATGAGAGGCACCATTGGTCACACCTAAGGCATCCAAGGCTTTTTTCGTCAAATCATAAATCCACGCGTATTGTTCCTTTGTGAAATCGGCTGGCTGATGATGCTCCAATTCAACAAAATGCGGCGCACCGGTTGTCACCTTATCCGTAATCTGCAAAGGAAAATGTTTACCTTGATAGGAAATAAATTCCACACTGATTTCACGTCCTTCAATATATTCCTCAACAATGGCCTCGTGTTTGAAAGAGCAATTCAAAGCCACTTCAACGGCGGCCTGCAAATCTTCAAGCCGTCCAACTTTTGCAATACCCAAACTACCAGAACGGTCTGTCGGCTTAACAATTACAGGAAATTGCAACGCCTTTGAATCCAACTGTCCGTAAGCAGTAATCTTTTGGTAAGCAGGGCAAGGTATTCCTGCGGATGAAAACGCTTGCCGCATCAGATACTTGTTATTGGCTCGCAAAGCCACTTCGTATGTGTTGCCAACCAAGCCCATCTTTTCAGCTACAAATGCCACAGTAGGTGCAGCCACATCGGATGCAATGGTGCAAATGCCATCAATTTGCTTTTCTTCACAGATTCTTAGAATTTGTTCTTTTTCTGTAATCGAAATAGGGAAGAACTCATTTGCGTCATTCTTGCATACCGCACCCTCTTCCCAAGCAAAACAAAGTGTATAGATGCCTAATGCTTTAGCTTTCTTAACTAATGGCAACTGAAGATATGAAGCACCTATGATAGCTAACTTTTTCATTTCTTCGAAAACAGTTTTTTTCTTATCAACATTACACCCTTATACAAAGGCAACAATCCCAACTTATCGAAAAAGACCTTCATCTTTTGCGAACGGCTCCAACTCTCAGAATCCCATGTGGTGGCATTGTGATGATATGAAACCTCATAGTTTTTTAGTGGACAAAACGCATATCCAAACAGTCCTGTTCCAAACACTACAAAATCATTCTCAAGATGTTGGGTCTCATTCTTATATTTAAAACCGTATTCCGTCAGATGGCGGGCAACCAATCGGTCATTGTTCACCCAATCTCGGTAACGCAAGGCTTTATCAGCATCCACTTCAACATTATTGTAATAATCGCGTATTTTGCATATCATCTCATTACCTTGGTTGCAGGCCATCGACGAAGTCAGTATTTCCATGTGAGGCACATCAATCCCTTCTTCTTTTGGCGTTCCATCCTCCTTCAGATACTTTTCGGCAATTTGCTCTGTTTCAAATTCACGATACAGCTCAATTCCAGAAAAGAAATTACAGTCCAAGAAACGGTCAAACTTTTGAAACACCTCCACATCGGTATCCAAGTAGATACCACCGTATTCTGCAAGCACATTGTAGCGACAAACATCCGAAACGAGAGCGTATTTCTTCACCTCGTATGCATACTTGGAAGCTTTGAATTTGTTATAATCAAAGTTGGATTCGTCCCAACGCATGATTTGATAATCTGGCATCAGTTTTTGCCAACCTTTGATGCAATCACGCTGCGACTTGGGCATCAAGCCTTTGCCGAACCAGCAGTAATGGATGATTTTGGGTATCATAGTCTTACATTATTTCTTTTTATCCATCCCAATGGGGAAAGAACCGTCTTTCCCAATTTATATGCTTTTGACTTGCGAATGCAGTTCGCTTCATACGATTGACGGCAAAGCCTATTCACTCTCTCAAACACTTCATCGGGCAAATCCAAGCCTTTGTGAATAGGTAATCTGTCATGCCATTTCTCGGAGAAAAGCTCTATGTTATAAGAATATTGCTGTTGCGTTAATTTTTGAAAATTATTTATAATTAATTGATATATAACA